>JBGPWL010000002.1:0-114236 GCA_041492185.1 Pyrinomonadaceae bacterium
CCCTGCGCGATCTTCAAGGCTTCCGGCAGCGCGCGCAACCGCAGCATTGCAATCACTCCGAATAGCGGCCCGGGCGCGAGAATCATGAACGCGTAGCGCCACCCAACAAAATTCACAAACTGCGGGATCAGTTCGATCGAGATCGTCGTCAAAAGAAATCCGAGACACGTTTGAATCGTCAACGCGGTGCCGATGTATTGTGGATCGCCAAGCTCGGTGACGCAGGTGGAGAACTGCGCAGAATCCGCGACGACGCTGGCGCCCCAGATGGCTGCGATCAAGATCAGGAACAACGGATTTGCTCCGAAGAGAAATCCAACAGTCAAACAACAACTGCCGCTAATGGCCATCGCCCAGGAAGTAACGACCGTGCGGCCAACTCGATCGGCGACTAATCCGGCGACGACACAACCAACCGCGCCGCACCCAATGACGAGAAACGACGCGACTTCCGCGAGCGCCGGTTTATCTCCGTGCAGCGCCAGACTCGCTCTGATCATCGCCGGCGTCCACGTCCACATCGCATACAGCTCCCACATGTGGCCGAAGTAACCAAAGTTTGCCAGCCGCACGCCGCGGTTGCTGAAAACTTTGATCACTTGTTGCCAATCGAATTTCGCGGCGGGCAAAGCGAACGGTCCATCATCAACGAAAAAGAAAACTACGATGCCGCCAATAACTGCGAGCAACGAGACAAACAGGACATTGTTGCGCCAATGTGCGCTGCCCAAACCGTTCACGAGGTAAGGTGACGCCTTTCCGAGCGTCAACGCGCCGACCAAAACACCGAGCGCCATGCCCCGCCGCTCGCGAAACCACGTGGCCATGATCTTCATGCCCGGCGGATAGACTCCCGCGAGAAACATGCCGGTGAAGAATCGCAACGCAATACCAAGGCGCGGACCCTGCGCGTAAAAACCGAACGTCGCGTTTGTCAAAGCGCCCGCGCAAGCTGAGATCGCAAACAGAGTTCGCACGTTGATGACGTCCGGCAAGTTGAGCAACGCGCTCAGCAACGTGCCAAACACAAATCCGAGCTGAACGGCAATGGTCAGCCAACTGGCGCTCGACTCAGAGAGATGCCAATCAGCGCGCAAAGACGGAACGACCGCTGAAGCACTAAACCACAGCGACATTCCCAACAATTCAGCGATCGACAACAACGCCAGCGCACGCCAGCGCTCGGTCGCCGCGCCGTTGGTTTCTTGTCTTTGCAGTTCGCTTCGGTTCGCCGTCATCAATCGTGAGCGCCGCAGGTTCACGCAATCATAAGTCCCGTAAATCACGCATACTAACAGAAAACGACGCTGCAGATCGCGAGCGTCTAACCAAACAACGAGTACGAGTCTCTTGAACTCTCATTCACACCTCGCTTCAGCGAGGTGGAAGCGAGAATGTCTGCTCGAGTAGCCGTTTCAACGGCTTAATACGAAAACCGTTAAAACGGTTCTCCGAGTATTTGTCTTCCCCGTTTCCACCTGGCTGAAGCCAGGTGTGAATGAGAAGTCGCGTTACTTGAAACTGAATTCAGATCACTTCGCTACCAGTGTCTGCCGCCAAACTTCATTCCGTGGTATTCTGAACGCGAACCCACATCCCCCGGAAAACTTAGTCTTCGAATGTTATGAGTGAGTTCTTCGTGTCACTACTTGGAAAGCTCAGGCAAACGCCTGCTCCTGGCGATGAACATCCGATTCGCGAGGAATTGTTCAGCGTCGAAAGGTTGGAGCAGTTCGCTCAATCGCTCGCGGCCGATCACAAGACTGTCAGGAAGAAGGGCCGGGCCCAACTGTTGCCACGGCTCGAAGACAATGGCCGCAAACTCATTCTTGCTTACCGCACCATCGTCGAAGCGCTGCGCAGTGGACGCGCCATCTCTCCCGCGGCGGAGTGGCTGGTCGATAACTTTCACATCGTCGAAGAGCAACTGCGCGAGATTCGCGAAGACCTCCCGCGAAGTTACTACTACGAGTTGCCAAAACTCGCCGCCGGCGAACTGAAAGATCTGCCGCGCATCTACGCGGTCGCGCTGGCCCTCATCGCGCATACGGACAGTCGCCTCGACGTCAACACGATGCGCCGATTCATCACCGCCTATCAAACGGTAGCGCCGCTCACTATCGGAGAGCTGTGGGCGGTGGCGATCAGTTTGCGCCTGGCCCTGGTCGAGAATCTGCGACGACTTGCCACGGTGATCGTGAAGTCGCGCGACGAGCGTGAGCTGGCCGATGAACTTGCGGATAAATTGTTGGAGCTTGCCGCGCGTCAATCGACTGAGGCAGAGCTGGTGCAATTGGTTTCAGACAGGCTCGGCCGTCACCAAGAGACGCCGCAAGCGCTCATCGTGCAGTTGATGCAGCGCTTGCGCGAACAAGATCCGGCGGTGATGCAGGTTTATGACTGGTTGGAAAAGCGGCTGGCCGGCCAGGGTACGAGCGTCGAGCAAGTCATTCATGACGAACATCAGAGACAGGCCGCCGGCCAGGTTACAGTCGGCAACATCATCACCAGCATGCGGCTGTTGTCGACGCTTGACTGGCGCGACTTTTTCGAAAGCGTCAGCCTGGTCGATCCGGTGTTGGGTCGAGATCCCGCGGACGCTTATTTGAAGATGGAATTTGCCAGTCGCGATCGCTACCGCCACGTCGTTGAGCGAATCAGCAAACAAACGCAAGCGAGCGAGCTGGAGGTGGCTGAGACTGCCGTCAAGATGGCGGCTGCGCCAACCGGCAAAGACGTCAATGCCGGCGCGCGATCACACGTTGGTTACTACCTGGTGGGCGCCGGTCTGGATCAGTTGGAGTCTGCCTGGTCCTGTCATGCACCCGCCGCCGAAGTCTTGCGTCGTTGGGTGTTGCGCCATCCGGCGTTTAACTACCTCGGCACTCTTACGGTTCTGACTACGCTCGTGATTGTAGGGTTGGTCGCGGCGATGGCGCATTTAGGCGCTGGTCTGTATCTGGTGATCGCGACAGTTCTGCTTGGGCTAATCCCGGCCAGCGATCTTGCGCTCGGTGTGCTCAACTGGGATTTGACGCGACTGTTTGGTCCGCGGTTATTGCCGCGCATGAGTACCGCCGAAGGCCTTCCCGAGGACGCTCGCACGATGGTTGTGGTGCCAACGATCTTCTCGAGCGAGCAAACCGTTCGCGAGCTGCTCGAAAAACTCGAGGTCCATTGCCTTGCGAATAACGATCAGCGCCTGCACTTCGCCTTGCTCGGAGACTTTGCCGATGCCGCCGCGGAGGAAATGCCGGAAGACTCGACACTGATCGAGGTAGCGCTTGAAGGCATCGAGCAATTGAACCAGCGTTATGGTGATAATGCGCCCGCGCGCTTCCATCTGTTTCATCGGCGGCGACAGTGGAATACGAGCGAAGGAAAATGGATCGGATGGGAACGCAAGCGCGGCAAGCTGCGCGAATTCAATCGACTTTTGCGCGGAGCGCGCGATACGAGCTTCGCTGTTCAAACAGCCGATGAGAAGTTTCTCTCGCAAATTCGCTACGTCATCACGCTTGATTCCGACACACAGTTGCCGCGCGATGCGGCGCGCCGGTTGGTAGGCACTGCCATCCATCCCTTGAACCGCGCGCGATTTGATCCATCTCTCAAGCGCGTAACCAGCGGCTACGGAATTCTGCAGCCACGCGTCAGTGTCTCGCTCGAAAGCGCGTCCAGATCCAGATTCGCGCGCATCTTTTCCGGCAATACCGGAATCGATCCTTACACTACCGCCGTCTCGGACGTGTACCAGGATCTTTTTGGCGAAGGCAATTACACCGGCAAGGGTCTCTACGACGTCGACGCATTCGAGGCCGCGCTTGCCGATCGTGTGCCGGAAAACTATTTGCTCAGCCACGACTTGTTTGAATCGCTGTTCGCGCGGGCAGCGCTCGTGACCGACATCGAACTGCTGGACGACTATCCCGCGCATTACGACACTTATGCCCAGCGACAACATCGCTGGACGCGCGGCGACTGGCAAATTCTCCGCTGGCTCTTCCCCAAAGTGCCTGACGCGAAACGCGGCCGCGCGCGCAACAGTCTGCCGCTGGTCTCGCGCTGGAAAATTCTGGACAACCTGCGTCGCAGTCTGGTGGCTCCATCGCTGCTGCTCTGGCTGCTCGTGGCCTGGATCTTCTTTCCGGGTTCAGCCGCGCTGTGGACCATTTTTGTCGTTCTGATAATTTCGTTCCCGGTATATCTACACGTCACTACGAGCTTGCTGTTGCATCCGCGCGGCATTCCCTGGACCAGCCACTTCTGGAGTGTCTGGGGAGACATCCGCACCAACACCACGCAGGTTTTGCTTTCGCTCACTTTTCTTCCGCATCAGGCGTATCTGATGATCGACGCTGCGGCGCGCACGCTTTACCGCAAACTGATCTCACACAAACATCTGCTTGAATGGACCACGGCGTCGCAGACCGAGCGCTCGAGCCGGCACGATCTCGCTGCCTTCCTGAAATTCATGTGGGTCGCTGAGGCTCTGGTCATGGTCGTTGGATTTCTCACTTTCCTTTTCCGACCCGCAGCTCTAAAGGTGGCCGCGCCGTTTTTGCTGTTGTGGATTCTGTCGCCATTCGTCGCCCATTTTTTCAGCCGGCGACAGATCGAGCGGCAACAGCAATTGGCACCCGACGACCTGCGTTTCGCCAGAAACGTGGCCCGTCGCACGTGGCGCTTTTTTGAAAGCTTTGTTGGCGCCGACGACCACTGGCTGCCGCCCGATAATTTCCAGGAGGATCCACTGCACGTCGTTGCGCATCGCACGTCGCCGACCAACATCGGCTTGCTTTTGCTATCGACGGCCGCCGCTCACGATTTTGGCTACGTCGGTTCGCTCGAATTCATCGAACGCCAGGAACTGACGTTTGCGACACTCGCAAAGCTGCAAAAATTTCAGGGTCACTTCTTTAACTGGTACGACACGCGTACGCTCGAACCACTCACGCCGCAGTACATTTCCACCGTGGACAGCGGCAATCTTGCCGGTCATCTCATTGCGTTGAAGCAGGCGTGCATCGAACTGCCCGATTCCGAGCTGTTTGACTCGCGGCTCATCAATGGATTTGCGGATACTGTAGATTGCATCGGCGAAGAAGCGAGAAAGTTGAGCACCGTGCGCCAGCGCACGGACGTGGTCACGGTCAAAGAACTGCGCGAAGGAATTGAAACGTGCCAACGCCTGGTATCAACAGCTCCACCGCAGACGCTTGGCGCGTGGCACGAGTTGTTCGCTTCACTGGATCGACGCGCCGCGATCGTCGCCGACATTGTCGACGCCCTCGCGCACGAGCATGGTCAGGAAGGCTTCACCGATTTGCGTTGGTGGATTGCTGCCTTGCGTTATCAACTTCGTTCCTCTCGACGTGACTTCGACACTCTCGTGCCCTGGGGCGCAGCACTGACTGAGCATCTTGAACCGATAATCGCAGCCTGTGGCGCCGAAGCGAGAACGCACTGGCAATCGACTGCCGGTTTGTTGAGCAGTGTCCCCGTAGCTTCGGAGATTCCAGAAATCTGCGATACAGCGCTGTTGCAACTCGCGGGTTTGCAGGGGCAGCTTGATCAGTCTTCCGAGTCGCAGCACGCGGCAGCGCTCAACGGCCTCAAGCTCCTGACCGGCGCAATTGAGCGTTCCGCTGCAGCCGTGAAAGATTTCATGTCGCGGTTGAGCCGTGTAGCGCAGACTTGCGACCAAATCGTCGCGCAAATGGATTTTCGCTTTCTGCTCGACAAGGACCGCAAAGTTTTTACCATCGGTTACAACGTTACAGAACAACGCGACGATAATTCTTACTACGATTTGCTGGCCTCCGAGGCGCGACTCGCGAGTTTTGTCGCGATTGCCAAGGGGGACGTGCCGCAGGAACACTGGTTCCGCATGGGCCGTTCGCTTACGTCGGTTGATGGCGGCCGAGCGCTGATTTCGTGGACCGGCACGATGTTCGAATACCTGATGCCGCTGTTGGTGATGCGCAATTACGAAAACACGCTGTTGAATCAAACCTACCGCACTGTAGTGGCGCGGCAAATAGAATACGGGCAGGAACGAGGAGTGCCATGGGGCATCTCCGAATCGGCGTATCACGTGCGCGATCTCCAATTGAACTACCAGTACGGCCCCTTCGGCGTGCCTGGTCTCGGTCTGAAGCGCGGGCTTATCGAGGACCTCGTCGTTGCTCCCTACGCCACGATCCTGGCGGCCGGCTTCGCTCCGCAGGCAGCAATCGAAAATCTTCGCTCGCTTAAGCGGGAAGGAGCGCTGGGCGGTTTCGGCTTTTACGAAGCGATCGACTTCACGCCCGAGAGACTGCCGAAAGAACAGAAGCACGTGCTGATCCGGACGTTCATGACCCATCATCAGGGCATGAGCCTGGTCGCGCTCGACAACGTTCTGAACGATGCTCGTATGGTGAAACGCTTTCACGCCGAGCCGCTCGTGCAGGCCACCGAATTGCTTTTGCAGGAGCGCATTCCCAGGGGTGTGCGCGCGGCTCATCCGCGCGGCGAAGAAGTATTGACCGGCCGAGTGGCGGGCTCGCTATCGGGATTGGTGACACGAGTTTACGACGCTGCCGATCTGCCGACCCCGCGCGTGCAGTTGCTCTCAAACGGCACTTACAACGTCATGGTCACGACTGCGGGCTCGGGTTATTCCACGTGTGGAGACGCCGCGGTCACTCGTTGGCGCGAAGACGTCACGCGGGACAACTGGGGTACGTTCATTTACCTGCGCGATGTTCGCAGTGGAACGGTTTGGTCGGCGGGACATCAACCCATTCAACGTCCGGCACAATCATACGAGGTGGCCTTTTCGGAAGATAAAGCTGATTTCTGGCGCAGTGATGCCGGCGTTATCACGCACATGGAGGTGGTCGTGTCGGCGGAAGACAACGCCGAAGTTCGACGCCTGTCGATAACCAACAACTCGACCCGAACGCGCGACATCGAGCTGACCAGTTATGCCGAAGTCGTCCTCGCGCGCCCGCAAGCCGATGCCGCGCATCCGGCTTTCAGCAATCTCTTCATCGAGACCGAATTCATCGCGGCGGACAACGCGTTGCTCGCCCGCCGGCGCCCGCGCGCTTCAGAGGACCAGGAGATTTACGGCATTCATGTAATAGTTGCGGAGACTGACACGGTTGGCGGCGTCCAATATGAAACTGATCGCGGACGCTTTCTGGGACGCGGTCACACGCCGGCCGATCCGGTTGCCGTGGTCGAGGATCGTCCGCTGTCGAACACGGTGGGCGCGGTGCTTGATCCGGTGTTCAGTTTGCGGCGACGCGTTCGTGTCCAGCCGAGACAAACGGTGCGCGTATTGTTCGCTACCGCGATCGCGCATTCGCGAGAGGAAGCGATGATGCTCGCCGACAAGTATCACGACGCAAACGTGTTCGGGCGGCAAGCAAGACTGGCCTGGACCAAAGCGCAGGTCGAGATGAGCCATCTCAACCTCGATGCCGAAGAGGCGCACCTGTTCCAACGTCTCGCCGGACGTGTGCTCTATTCAGATCCATCGCTGCGCCCGCGACCTCACGTTCTGGCGCTCAACACGCGTGCGCAATCGGCCCTTTGGGCCCACGGCATCAGTGGCGACCTGCCCATTGTGCTGGTGCGAATAAGTCGCGAAGAAGATCTCGACATGGTGCGCAAAGTTTTGCGTGGACACGAGTATCTTCACTACAAGGGACTGAAGATCGATCTCGTTATCATGAACGATCATCCGACCAGCTATAGCCAGTGGCTTCATGACGAGCTGCAGGCGTTAGTCCGCACCAGCGGCTTGCAAAGTTTGCAGAACAAACCGGGCGGGGTGTTTTTGACGCGCGCCGATATCATGCCCGAAGAAGATCGCATTCTGCTGCATTCCGTTGCGCGCGTAGTGATCGTCACCGAGCGCGGGCCACTTGCGGATCAACTCGTGAGGCGCCCAATCGAGGAAGCGTTGCCGCCGGCTTTCGTGCCGCGTATGCCGTCGCACACTTATCCCGAGGCTGCGGCGCCGATGCCCGAGCTTACCTTCTTCAATGGGTTGGGCGGTTTCAGTGAACGCGGACGCGAATACGTGATCGTCCTGGGTGCGGGACAATGGACGCCGGCGCCGTGGGCCAACGTGATCGCAAACCGAAACGACTTTGGCTTCCAGGTTTCGGAGACAGGCGGCGGCTTCACATGGTCGGTTAATAGCAGCGAGAATCGTTTGACCCCCTGGTCCAACGATGCTGTCAGCGATCCGCCAGGCGAAATTGTTTACCTGCGCGATGAAGACACCGGGACCGTCTGGTCAGCCACGCCACTGCCGATTCGCGAAAAAGAGCCCTACATCGTCAGGCATGGGCAGGGGTACACGGTCTTTGAACACACGAGTCACGGAATCTCGCAGGAACTTCTTCTGTTTGCTCCTTTGGAAGCCGCGGTGAAGATCTCGCTCTTGCGATTACGCAATCGCACCGACCGGAAACGAAGGCTAACAGTGACGCTTTATAACGAACTGGTGCTCGGCGCTGCCCGCACGACCTCCGCGCCCTACGTCATCACCGAGATCGATCGACCCGCCGACACGATCTTTGCGCGCAATCCTTTCAACAACGAATTCGCGGGCCGCGTCGCTTTTGCGGCAACGAGTGAAAGAGTTTCCAGCGCCACTTGTGACCGCAAAGAATTCATTGGCCGCAATGGCACGCTGACTGGTCCGGCGGCTTTGCGCCGAATGAACTTGGCCGGACGCGACGGCGCCGGACTCGATCCCTGTGCCGCATTGCAAACAACAATTGAGCTGGCGCCGCATGAAGGAAAGGAAGTCATCTTTTTACTTGGAGAAGCTGCTTCGAAAGAAGAAGCGCAGGCGTTGGCTGAAAAATTCAAGCATCCCGGGAATGTGAACGGCGCGTTTGAGGATGTGCTAACGCATTGGGACACACTGCTGGGTACGGTGGAGGTCAAGACACCTGACCTGGCAATGGACACGATGCTCAATCGTTGGTTGCTCTATCAAACGCTGGCGTGTCGCATCTGGGCGCGCTCGGCTTTCTATCAGTCCGGCGGGGCGTTTGGATTTCGCGATCAGTTGCAGGACGTGATGGCGCTCGTGTACAGCAGCCCGGCCATCGCTCGCCAACAGACTCTTCTGGCCGCCAGCCGTCAGTTCAAGGAAGGCGATGTGCAACATTGGTGGCATCCGCCAAGTGGACGCGGCGTGCGCACGCGTTTTTCCGATGATCTGCTGTGGCTACCGTTTGTCGCTACGTTCTACGCAAGCGTTACCGGCGACTCTTCGGTGTTCGACGAGGTGGTTCCGTTTCTCGAACAGCCGCTGCTGAAACCCGACGAGCAGGAAGCCTACATGCAGCCCTCAGTCTCGGCGGAGTCGGCCTCAGTTTTTGAACACTGCATTCGGGCGCTCGATCGCAGCTTAGCAGTCGGCGAACACGGGCTACCCCTGATGGGCGGTGGCGACTGGAACGACGGCATGAATCGCGTGGGCCATCTGGGCAAAGGCGAGAGCGTTTGGGTTGGCTGGTTTCTCTATACCACGCTGGCAGCGTTTGCCCCCGTGTGCGACGAACGTAAGGAGCAGACGCGCGGCGACCGCTATCGTAAGCATCTCGAGAAACTGCAGAAGGCGTTGGCGGAAAAAGGTTGGGACGGCGACTGGTATCGACGTGCTTACTTCGACGACGGCACACCGCTCGGCTCGGTGCAAAACGATGAGTGTCGCATCGACTCGATTGTCCAGTCGTGGTCTGTTATTTCCGGCGCGGCTGAAAGCTACCGAGCACAGCGCGCGATGGCTGCAGTTGAAGAGTATTTGATTCAACGCGGCGATGGGCTGGTGATTCTTTTTACACCGCCATTCGACAAGGGCAAGTTGGACGTTGGCTACATCAAAGGCTACGTGCCGGGCGTGCGCGAGAATGGCGGACAATATACTCACGCGGCGCTGTGGACCTTGATCGCCTTTGCCATGCTCGGCGACGGCGAGCGCGCCGGCGAACTCTTCTCGCTGTTGAATCCGGTGAACCACTCTTCGACGCGCGCCGGGCTGCACAAATACAAAGTTGAACCGTACGTGGCCGTCGGCGACGTTTATGCCGTGCCGCCGCATACGGGCCGTGGTGGTTGGACGTGGTACACAGGTTCTGCTGGTTGGATGTATCGCGCGGGACTCGAATCGATTCTTGGCTTCAAGTTGCGCGGCGAGCGTTTGCAGATCGATCCGTGCGTACCGCGCTGGTGGCGCGACTTTGAGATTACTTACCGTCGCGGTCGCACCACCTATCATATTCGAGTTGAGAACCCGCACGGATTCAGCCGCGGCGTTGCCAGTGTAGCAGTGGACGGCACGATACAATCCGCCGACGAAATTTCGTTAACCGATGACGGGCAAACTCACATTGTTGGCGTGGTGCTTGGCGAAAAGCCCGCCCCTGGTGAGCCGGAGCCTGCGAAACGCCAGATGGAACACCAGGGGTCGGCGAGCACTGGTTCGTAGATGCTCGTTGACGCGGCATCTTCCCGGTGATTTAATGCCCGCGGCTCAACTAAATTGGCGTGGCGCGACAACCGCGCGGCGTGGAATCCTCCACCGCAACCTGCCGCCCACCCATCCTGTTCCTCTTGGGATCCTATTCAGGATAGCCGATGTTTGTTCAGGGTTCCTTCTTTCTCAGAGCCGGAGGTAAAGCTATGATCGAACACCCTATTAAACCAGAAATCCTCGAAGAACTTGATGGGATCGAACAAGGGAAGTGCACACTCTTCCTGGGAGCCGGCGCATCTCAAAGCGCAGTAAACCCGGCGGGCGGGAGATTGCCGTCCGGCGATGACTTAAGCAAACTCATCGTCAAGAAGTTCCTCAAGGATGCCTCCTGGTCGCTCAGCCTTGAGAATGCTGCCTCGCTTGCGGTGTCTGCGGGGCAGGCCAATCGAGGTCGGTTAGAGGAATACATTAAGAACTTGTTTTTAGAAGTTCAGCCCTCTGCGGCACACAACAAACTCCCCTGGTTTACCTGGCGGGCCATCGTGACCACGAACTATGATCGGCTGATAGAGGACGCTTACGAAGATCCAACCAGGGTTCAGACACTCTTCAAAATACTCAACGAAGCAGACCTCCCCAGGCTGGGCAGATCAGACGCAGACTCATTGACGTTGTTGAAACCTCATGGCTGTATATCGCGGCCCGAGGAGATGTGCTTGAGCGCTGAGGATATCCAGAGAGCGAGGCAGGAACGCCGGCTGCTGTTCTCCTACATTGAAATGCTGCATTTTGAAGGCCCGGTCATTTATATTGGCTACTCGCTTCGCGATTCTCACGTTCTCAGTATGATTTATGACCTTACGCAGCGACTAGGGAAATATAGAAAGCCGATTCTGTTTGTAACTCACCAGCCAAACCCGACTAGAGCGAGAATAGAGGGACGGTGGTTTAGGGATGCGTTTAAGTCCTCCTATTATGAATGGGGATTTGACTCGTTCATGGATGCATTAGCGCAGCAGGTACCGCCCTCGATTGGCCCATCCAAGATTGTCAAACAGCTGGCGCCCTGCCGAGCCATTCCCTTCTCACAAAGCGCCACGGTCGAGGTCGAGGTGCATCAAAATGACGATGGCGTTTGGGAATGCTGGCTGACTTATAAATTCGAGGAGCAGAGTAGTTTCGCTGGCCTGTTTTTTGAAACTAAACGCGAGGCGCTGGATATACAGAATTTCAAACTACTAAAGTTTCAGTTGAACATACCAGACAAACCCCGCGCGGATCCTCATCTGGAAGCGTTTAAGTTGGAAAGTTACAATCGCACTTTCCCCTATTTCTTGCCTATCGATAGTCTGAAAGGCCGGGGCTGGCAAGACTCGGAGGTGGAGCTAAGTAAATACGTTTCCGGCGACTTCGACGTGACTAAAATACCACTTCGGAGAATCGTCATCGCAGATTCCGGCGGCCGAAGCGCATTGAACGAACAATATAAGATAGGACTCCGGAACATCAGGTTCGAGTAAATAGGACAGCCAACAATATTCTTTGATTCAACCCGGCGCGATACATCCATGCGGCCGAACCGGTGTACCAGGTCCAACCTCCGCGTCCCGTGTGCGGCGGCACACGACCTACCGCATCAAGGTTGAGAATCCAACTGCCGTCTGCCGCGGAGTGGCGACGATTGAGCTGGATGGTGCGCAAATAAGTAAAGACGAAATCTCATTGACCGACGACGGCCGGACGCACACTGTTCGGATCGTGCTCGGCGAAAAAACTTCACCACCAGAAGAAGCCGAAACGGATGAGAAGTCCGATGAACAAAAAGGAGGGCGCGACGCGCTCAACAGGATAAGCACACACTGCCCTGCTGGCGCCACCATGCACGGACAAGTCAGCCTGCGTGTCGCCATCAATTCTAACGCATAAACTTGCGTCGAATAGCTAAAGCCAGGAGCGCTGCTTGGAGAGGACCGAGAATTGTCTCAAGCAGAACAAGAACTTTCGCGCGTTTGTTGACAGGGAGAGGCTGAGGTTTCTGCAACGCGATTACGTAAGCACTGTAAATTCCGCTTTCTAGCTGAGACATTCGCTTCGCGGTAGGAGATGATTGCTTCTCTCTATTCTCGCTGACGCCCGTGACCTTGTCGATCTGTTTCGGCTCCCACCACGTGGCGTCGGCTGACCAGTAAATGACGGCAAGGAGTAGCCAGATTGAGATCAGAACCCAAAAGCACTAAAGGGGCTTGAAAAGAATATTGGCGCGGGAAACCAAACTCCGCGAAAGTTGAAATCCCCCGCACTGAGCTTTCGACTTATTGCCTCGTTGAAGTCTTCGATCTTGTCTGTACTGGGGTAGTGCAAAACGCAGTATTGTCTACCTTCGATTTCTTTATAGAAACCTTCGGCAGCGCATGCGCTTTGCTTTACGCTTTCGCAGGCGTAAGTGAACTCATGCATAGAAGCTTTTGAAGACTCAGACATAGAATCGTGTATTGGTCCAGTGGATTGTCGCCGCTTCAACTAGCAGGAGCGACCCGACGCTCGCACTCTGAATCTCATTTTCTGAGAAACCGGACCACCTATTTTACGCTTTTCTGGCTCATACGACACGATTGCTATTGCCTTGATGAGGTGTGGATTCCAATCCGATCGTTCACAGCAGGCTGGTAGCAGGAGTCGCGAAGCGCTGATGATGCGAATTCAGTTCGCAGCTTGCTCACCGAAGCCAGTTATCAACCGGAAGGCCGGTAACTCGGCGAAAGTGCTCCTCATTGTTAGTAACAATTCCACACCCGTTCGCCAAGGCAGTAGCGGCAATCAGAATATCTGCGTCACCAATCAGTTCGCCACGTTTGTACAGATCCGCATAAATGTCAGCCGCTCGCAAGACAACATCGTCGGTGATACTAAGTACTCGATTTCCGGCGCAGAATTCTTCAAAGCGTGACGCCTGCTGATGTGCGCCCTTTGCTTTCAGACCTCGCAGGATTTCGTAGCGAGTAACTATCGAAATCGTGAACTGACGGTGTTCCGAAAGATACGCGCTCGCCTTCGCTACCACGGCAGCGTTCTTTCGCATCAGCAATGAAAGGATGTCGGTGTCGAGAATGAATTGCGGAGAACTCATGAGGCTGGTCGGTCGTGGAAGAAACTGCTGCGGTCCAGGGCAATGTGTTCGACCTCGTCAACGTCTTTGTCTGAGAGGCCTTCATAGACTTGTCCTGCCAATTCGATCAAATCGTCTTGGGTTTCGGGTGGCACTTCGACGGTGAGTCTCACTCGTTGTCCCTCTGAGAAAGGCAGAGAACCGTTATCCTCCGGTTTGAAGCTACCATCTTCGAAAATTGCATTAAATACTTGCGCCATGGTTGCTCTTCTCTGTTTCTGAGATTTCAAACTGAAACCTCGTCTGCTCATTTATCGCAGAATCATGGTTCGGTGTAAACCTCAGAACCGCGCAATCCCTCATGGTTGGGCGGCGGGAGATAGACCGGGCAAGCGAAGATCGTCCAGCTTCGTAGCGGCATCGATTGTGTTAAGCTTCATGAAAAACCGATGGCGCATTTGTTTTGTCTGGCGCGGCGGACACGCAGAACAAGTTGAAATTGTCGATTACCATTAAGGAGGTCCCATGGCTAGAAAACAGATTGCGCCAGTGCATCCAGGCGAATATCTCAAGGAGTTGCTTGAAGAACTTGAACTCTCGCAGTATCGCTTAGCTCGCGATATCGGCGTCGCCACCATGCGCATTAGCCATGTGATTCGTGGCCAACGGCCCGTTACGGCGGAGTTGGCATTGCGGCTAGGCCGTTACTTCAGACAGAGTCCGCGCTTTTGGCTAAACCTGCAAGCGCGATACGACATGGACGTGACCGAGGATCAGATAGGCAAACAGGTTGCTCAGGAGGTACGACCGTTCAAGGCTGTAGCCTGAACGCACCAGCGGTTGACCTAAGGCACAAGTCCAAAGCGGATAGGAAAACTTCAGATCTCCATCAAATCTTTGCCCACTAAGATTCGGCCTTTGAAGTTCTTGCGCGCGCCTTCCGCCCATTGTTCATCCGTGATGGACGCGTCGTCTCCGGGAACAAAGTGAGAAAGCACCAGCGTGTTGACTCCAGCCTGCGCTGCGACACGGCCAACATCCTCCGGCAAAGTGTGCGCGGCCATCAAGTGTTCGCGGAGCCGCTTGGCATTCGGCAATTGCTTAATTAACTTCTCGATACCCGGCAGATACATCACTTCGTGCACCAGCACGTCCGCGCCTTTGGCGAACTCGGCCAGCTCCGGCGCATAAGCCGTGTCGCCGGAAATCACAACTGAGCGATCCTTCGCGTCGAACCTGTACGCGTATGATTGCGTGATTGGTGGATGGCGCACTCGACAACTGCTGACTTTCACATCATCGTTCTGCATCACGACACCGGGTTTGTCGAACTCGTGAACGAAAAGCATCTTGCGCGGATCAGGCCTGCCCTCGTCAACGATGCGCGTTTCGATATCAAACTTCGAGTAGCTGAAAAAATCCCGGGTCATTTTTCGTAAGCCGACCGGTCCATACGCGTCGACGCGAATCGGCTGGCCGGTAATCCAGGCGTTATAGAACAACGTGCCGTATTCGAGATCGTGATCGGAATGATGATGTGTGATGAAGATGTAGCGCAGCCGGTCGAGCGATACGCCCGCCGTGACGAGTTGACGCGAGACGCCATAGCCGCAATCGACGATGTAAGGAACGTCGTTGATCAAGATCAGCGTCGAAGGATTGCTGCGTCCTATTTTGCCCAGGCTGGGCCCGCCTTTCGTGCCAAGGAGAATGATGCGCGTCCGTTTTTCACCTGGCCCTCGGCCCATCGCTCTTAGCAGCGAGGACGAAACCGCAAAGCTTGCGGCACTAATCAGAAACTGTCTTCGATTATTTCGCACGTGCACCGCCAGTCATTCGCTCACGGTACTTGCGTCCATCCGCCTTCGGCTGCTCTGATCCAACGACGGCCCGCGCATGTCGAGCCATTCGCCGATTGGTTGATCCGGCTTTGGGTCCGAGCCAACTCCGTCGCCCGCTGCGTAGTCTGCGCAATCTGCGGATCACTTCTTCTTCGAAACATACTCCCCAGACGGATCGATCTGTTTCATCGCGGTGATTTGTCCGTTCTCTTCGACGAACTCAATGATCACGTCAGCGAACTCCGGAATGCGAAACTTGAGTCCTTTGTACGGAACAAGTCTTTGATCCGGCGCGCCTACCCTGACGACGTAGAGTCCTCTGCCCGGTTTCATCACTACCTGAAACTTGGCCCCGCTTACGGTCTCGTAATTTCCGGCGATGCGCTGTGCTGTCGCTTCATCCAGTCTTGCCGGCCGGCGCACGAACGTCACTTCGCCCTCATCGAGCGACATCGTGGCTTTGTCGATGTCGCCTTGAGGATTCGTCGAGAAACTCACTGACCACTTGCCGTCCTGCTCGTCGTTGGGCGTATCGAAGCGATCGTAATGGAAATGCGCGAGTGGCAGACGGATCTTGTGAAAATCAAATTGAAGCTGATTGTCCTTCGTTCCGATTTTCAAAGTGCCATACGCCGGATGCTCGTACTCGCCAGCATAATCCGCAAGCGCATGCGAAGGCTTCGTATCAGCCACGCGGCCAAAACCTTCTTTGGTCCTCGCTTCCGTGCCGGCCTTCTTGTTCTTCAATCTGATCTCGAGGAGGCGATCAGTCCACGGAGTCAAGTCCATTCCCAGCAGGCGCTCGTACACGTTGTAGCTGATCGGGTTGTAGAGAGGAGCGGTGTGATTGCCGATCACGAACACGATCACACCGATGTGCTCATTCGGCATGAAAGAGATTTGAGAGTGAAAGCCCGGCAGGTCGCCGCCGTGAAACGCGATCAAGCGCCCGCGGTATGAAGCGGTCCAGCGGCCCATGCCGTAAGCCTGATTGAGCACTTCCCACCAGCCGCGCGTTTGACCGGCGGCGTTCGGCAAAGCGATCGCCGGTTCGAGCGTCGCTTGCAGAACTTTCGGCGGCAGCACCTGCTTGCCTGCGTATTGGCCGTTGTTCATCAAAGCGATCAGCCAGTGCGACATGTCATCGATGTTGGAAATGATCGCGCCCGCCGCGGCCAGTCCGTCCGTGTCTTCGTAGTAAGGGATTTTGTATAGCTCCATCGAGTCGCGTCGCTCAGTAAACGGCACGCCGTAGTCAGTGGCTTTCAGCATGTCAGCGATCGAGTAGACCGTGTGATTCATCTCGAGCGGCTGCAGGATCTTTTCGCGCACGAAATCTTTCCATGGCTTACCCGACTTCAACTCAACTGAGTAACCCGCGGCCGCGTACATCATGTTGTTGTAGAGAAACAATTGTCGCGGCTGTTCTTTCGGCTCGAGATACTTCAGGCGCTCGAAAAGTTCTTTGGTCGAGTAGTCCGACTTGTACCAGATCGAATCGTGCCGCGTGATGCCGGTGCGATGCGCCAGCATGTCGCGCAGCGTGACGGTGTTATTCAGGAAGCTGTCATAAAACTCGATCGTCGGCACGGACTCGCGAATGGGCCGGTCCCAGGTCAGCTTGCCTTCTTCTACTAAGAACCCCGCCGCGACAGCAGTAAAGAGCTTCGTGTTCGACGCGATGGCAAACAGAGTGTTCGCCGTGATGGGCAACTTCTTCTCATAGTCGCGAAAGCCGTAGCCCTTCGCGAACACGAGCTTGTCGCCGACGACAATGCCCACGCCGATGCCGGGCGCGTTCCAGTCTTTGAGCGTCTTCTCCATGAACGCGTCAAATCCGGCGAGCCTCTGCGTCACATCGATTGTTGGCGCGTTTCTGTCCTGAGCATGGATCGATGTGCAAAGAATGAGGGCAAGTAAAGCGATTATGAGTCTGGTTGATAGTGTCAATGTTCTGCGGTTGCGGTACATGATCTCCTCCAGTCAGAGCGTTCCGTGCGGAGATTAGATAGAGGTTCTTTCGAATAGAGTCAAGGAAAACAAGCAGCGGGGAGCGCGCGTCAGCCTAAGGCCTGGGGCGTAAGTCCCAGATGGACGAGATAAGGAATCAACTTTTGATCTCGCGCGCCTTGTGCGCACGACGCAGACTCAGCCATTGTGAGAGATAGGCGAGGGGCTTTTTGCACAGCTACAACCACGTGTAATTGCCCATTCTGATTTCTTCGCTAAGCGGTGATTACGGTTTTGGGGCGGTCGATGTCTTCGCGTTTCCGCTCAGGCCCCGATTGGCGAGAATCTTCACTTCCACACGGCGATTTTGCGCGCGTCCAGCCGCGGTCGAATTATCCGCTACCGCTTCGGTCTTGCCATAACCCATGGGCGTGATGAATCGCCGCGCGGGAATCTTGTGAGTGATCGTCAGGTACTCAACTACTGACTCAGCGCGTTCCCTGCTCAGACGGATATTCTTCGCCTCGCCCCCGGTAGCATCCGTGTGGCCGGAGACTTCGATCATGAAACCTTTGGCACTCGTGGCTTTGGCGGCGAAGTCGTCGAGTTGTCGCTTGGCTTCAGGCGAGAGCACCGCGCTGTTTACTCTGAAGTTAACCGCGACTGTTTCCTGCACATCGTAATCATCCAAAGAAGAAACACGATCATTCACGGCTGTGACTTCCTGTCGAGCCTCCTGCGCGATCGCATACAGCTCATCCATCTGCCCCGCGATGCGCCGCTGGTTTTCTTCGACCGGCGTCACCCGTGTATCAGAAGTGATGGCGGATCTCATGTCGGATTCGTTGAATCTGATCTTGTCCGCGACGATTTGACCTTGCGCGTCACCACGCCCTTCTACTTCGACGATCAGACCTCGCAAGATATCGGTGACCGGATATTTCTTGCCACCGCGAAGAAATCCCCCGTGGGTCTTGATGCTCGTGTTGTCGGTAATCAGGACTTGATAGTCGGCGCGGGTCCGGTCGCGTATGGTAAAAGTGTCGGCGTTGCGGTCGATGACCACACCTTGGAATTTCATCTTGGCGCCACTCGGAACTGAGCGTGTGTTTGCTGTTCGGTCCGGCGTGACCCTGGTGTTTGAGGCTTGTCCAAAGACCAGCGACGTACCCGCCAGAAACAAGCAGCAAAGAACGGTAAGAGATCGAAATACTTTAAGTTGGCAATTGCCCATAATCGGCTCCTTAATAGATTTAGATAGGAGTGCCCGAAGGCATTCCAGATTTGTTCGCACGCCATTTGGAAGACTGAGCTAACCGTTGCAGCACAAAAGAGCGGCGAACTTTGAATTATCCCGCAATCGCTCTTGAGTTATGTTGCAGGAAAGCGATTGTTCTGTAGTAAATGAACGGCGGGAGCGCGAAACGGTAACCGATGAGGTCACCGACGTGCTGAAATCGCAGTTGGGATCCTCTTCGCACCAGGCCATTCAACTCTAGTGCTCAGGGCGTTTATCCGAACTCTGCAGCAGTCTTCGGCCAGTCGTCGCGGAGGATGCGCGAGAGGGCCCGGTCAAGCGGGCTTCCTTCCCGAAACAATTAGTGCACGAGCGGGAAAGCTCATTCTACCACTGTCGAAGAACGTGCGGGCGCACGTTTCGACTTCGTTTTTGACAAGCGGAACTTGCTCAGGCGCGAGCTTGGCCACCTTATCTCGGAGTGAGTCGGACAGCTCGACTCGCAGCGTCCAAAACTTTTCCAAAGGGACTGCGGCTTCAATTTTGAATTCGACTGCCCGCTCCGTTATTTCGGACGCGCCGGCTCGCGCCAGGATCGCGCTGAGTTTTCCCGGCAGCGCAAATCTGAACGCGCCGGGAGCGTCCGGATCTTCCGGCGGTGATTCCACGTACCGCTCCATGACTCGCGTAACGACGTGAAAGAATGGGTTGACTTCGTTGGGAGCCCAGACAACGAATGATACATAACCGCGAGGCACGATCACGCGTAACATCTCGCGCACGCCGGCAACCGGATCGGGAAAGAACATTACCCCGAGCCGGCTAACCGCAGCGTCGAATGAATTGTCAGGAAATGGTAGCGCGTCGGCGGGGCACTGATGAAACTGAATATTGGTTAACCCTCGCTTTGCACCTTCGGTCCTGGCGGATTCCACCATGCCGGGCACGAGGTCGGTGTACGTTACGGAGCCGCTCGGGCCCACGACTTTGGCAATGGTGAGCGAAGGTTCGCCAGTGCCACCCGCGACATCAAGAATCTCTTGGCCCAAAGCGATGTGAGCTTCTTTGATGAGCGCGCTGGTCAGCGGTGCAAACATCTGCTCGATCAACGCACGATGCTTTTCCCAGTAGGGCGCTGAACCTTGCCATAGCCGCGCTATGTCGCTGGCTTGATTGTTCACGGAATTCTCGATCTAGGTCGCCTCTTTCGCTTTCTGGTTGGCGATCGCTTCGGTGAACCAAAGTACTTCCGCGATGAAGGCCTCCGCTCGTTTGTCGTAAGCGGGATCTTTCGGCGTGCCGTCTTCCTCGAACGTATCCTGCACGCGCGACACCGGCAAGCTGGCGGGAATGGGAAACGCGCCCAGGCCAAAACACACCAGGCGCAATTGCGAAAGACAGTGGATCCCACCAAAGTTGCCGCCAGAGACGGTGACGATCGCCACGGGCTTGCGCTTGTACTCGGGCAAGAGATAATCGAGCGCGTTCTTCAGCGCGCCCGGATAACCGTTGTTATATTCAGGCGTGACGATCATGATCGAGTCAGCGCGAGCGATCTTCTCGGCAAACTCGCGTAGACGTGGCGGCGGATCGTCGCGCAATCGTAAACGCTCCTCCATCATCGGAAAGTTGTATTCGAGCAAATCGAGTATCTCCGTTTCGATCCGCTCGGTTCTCTTCATGCGATCCGCAATGAAGCGCGCGACCTTTGGACTCTGCCGGCCGCGGCGCGTGCTGCCCAGAATGATTGGAATGTAGAACATCAGGATTCCCTCTCTCGCGGTTTTTCTCCCTGTTCTCCTTGCGACAAAGGCCGTAGCTCCTTGTCTTTGACCAAAATTCGCCGTCGCACAACCAGTCCCGTTAGGGACGGAATATTTATAGATAGAAGCTTTGCAGTTATTCCGCCAGCTCCGTAGGAGCGACATATTCAGCAGACGGGCCAGGACTCGCGAGCGGTAACATGTCGCTCCTACGGAGCTGGTAATCGGTGTTACTGCCCGACAACTATAAATATCCCACTCCTACGGAGCTTAAACCGCCCGACCTGGGTTTGGCTGTGGCTGTGCTGGCTGCACCTCTGTGCTTGATTCTGATCCTTAAGCGAGATCAAACAATAATATTTCCGCCGGCTCAAGACCTTTGATCGTGATCGCGGATTCGTCGTTAATCGCCGCCCCGTCACCTTGATTCAGATCGTTTCCATTGATCGCGATCTTCCCGCGCGCAACCTGCAACCACGCGCTTCGGCTTGGCGCCAATTGATGCGTAACCTCGTGCCCGGAATCAAGCACCGATGCATAAACGCTCGCGTCCTGATTGATAGTGACCGAACCATCGCGGCCGTCTGCCGAAGCAATCAAACGCAGCCGGTTGCGCTTCTCGTCATCCGTGAAAGTCTTTTGCTCGTATCCCGGCGTTAGTCCGCGAGCGTTGGGCAGAATCCAAATCTGCAACAAGTGGACCGGGTCGTCGGATGAATTAGCTTCGCTGTGAGTCACGCCGGTGCCGGCAGTCATGCGTTGCACTTCGCCCGGACGAATCACCGAGCCGTTGCCCATGCTGTCGCGGTGTTCGAGCGCGCCTTCGAGAATGTACGTAATGATCTCCATGTCGCGGTGTCCGTGCGTGGGGAAGCCGGTGCGCGGGGCCACGCGATCTTCATTGATTACGCGGAGACTCCGAAAACCCATGAACTCCGGATCGTAGTAGTCGCCAAACGAAAAAGTGTGATACGTGTCCAGCCAGCCAAAATCAAAGTGGCCGCGGTCTTGTGATTTGCGAATCGTGATCATTAGCTCCTCGCTAACCGTCATCGATCCAGAGACTCGGTTGACTCGACGAAGATGGCCACAAGTTCGTTCAAGCCGCGCTCGTCGTCTACATTGAATCGCGCAAAGGAAGGACTGTCGAGATCCAGCACGCCGAGCAAACGTTTCCCTTTGACGACCGGAACAACAATTTCAGAATTCGATGCGCTGTCGCATGCGATGTGGCCGGGAAACTCGTGCACGTTATCAACCGCCATGGTTTCTCTTCGCGCGGCGGCAGTGCCGCAAACACCCTTGCCAATCGCGATGCGCACGCAAGCAGGCTGGCCCTGAAACGGACCAAGTACCAGCTCGCCATCTTTGTAGAGGTAAAAGCCCACCCAGTTGAGATCGGGAAGCGAATGGAAAAGAAGCGATGAGAGATTCGCCGCGTTGGCGATAAAGTCACGCTCGCCTTCGAGCAGACTGCGCAACTTCGGTGCGAGGTGATCATATAGCGCGGCCGGATTGGTTCGAAATTCTGCGCCTGAAAGAGAAGCCATGTTCATCTCGGCTCGTCCTCAGGCGAAGGAAGCGTCAAGGGTTCGAAGGTCACATTGCGATAGATGTCGCTTAAAGAGAGGGCACAATCAATGCTTGGCAACGCCAGCTCGGAAGTCATGTCGTTCAACTCCTCATACTTCCAAGTCTCGCCGACTTCTTTCACATAATGCGTGATGTGAGGCCTGTGTTGCGCCACCAATAAGTATTCTCGCAAGCTGGGAATCGACTTGTAGTACGTGAACTTGTCGCCGCGATCGTAGGCTTCGGTTGAGGGTGACAGGATTTCGATTATGACAACTGGATTGGTCAGCGATTCAACGCCGCCTATCTTTTCAAAGATTGGTTCGTCGCAAAGGACGGAGACGTCCCCATAGCGGTATGGTGCTGCGGCGGGAACCTTGATGCGCATGTCGGCGGGGAAAATGGAGCAACCTCGACTACCCATCTTAGTATCAAGCGCAGTAGTTGCGTTGACTTGGATTCGGGCATGATTCGGGCTCACGCCGCTCATGCAGAATACTTCGCCGTTAAAGTATTCCCATCGTTCTTCAGACGTTCGCTCCAACTCGAAGTATTCCTCCAGGGTGAAGCGCTGCTTAGGCTGAGTTGACATTTCTTAAGCCTCCTGTGAAACGCTGCCCGTGACGTTGTCCGCTGGTCGGATGGATATAATAACGGATTTCGACGCCGGTGTATTGCTCTTGTCCGCCACGCTGCGCACCGGCACCAGCACGTTTGCCTCTGGAAAATAGGTTGCGGCTGAACGGCGCGGAATATCGTAAGGGACGACCACAAAGTGTCGCGCGATTCGCTCTTCGCCTTCGAAGTGACTGATGAGATCGACGAGCTGTCCTTCCTTTACTCCGGCGATTCGGATGTCGTCTTTATTCATCAACACGACGCGCCGGCCGTTATGAATGCCGCGATAACGATCGTTCAAGCCGTAGATCGTAGTATTGAACTGATCGTGACTGCGAATGGTCATCATCAGGAGTTGCCCGGGTTTCAGATCGTGCGCGGGCAAATCGTGAATCGTAAACGCAGCGCGGCCGGTCGCGGTATTGAATACGCGTTCGCGCGCAGGATTCGGCAGATGAAAACCGCCGGGCTGTCTAACACGTTGGTTGTAATCGTCAAATCCGGGAACGACGCGCGCAATGTGATCGCGTATGCGATCGTAATCGAAGATCAAATCTTCCCAGGAAACGGTGGTTCGATCCCCGAGAGTCGCGCGCGCGAGTCTGGCAACAATCGCCGGTTCGCTGAGCAAATGCTTCGAGGCGGGCGGCAGAAACCCGCGCGAAGCCTGCACTACGGCCATCGAATTTTCGGTCGTGACAAATTGCGCGCCGCCAGCTTGTTCGTCAATTTCGGTACGCCCCAAGCAAGGAAGAATCAGCGCCTGCTCGCCAGTGATTAAATGTCCGCGATTGAGCTTGGTCGAAACCTGCACGGTCAGGCGGCAGCGACGCAGCGCGTCGGCAGTGTACTCCGTGTCCGGCGTCGCGGAAAGAAAATTACCACCCAACGCAAAAAAGACTTTCGCTTTGCCGCCGTGCATCGCCTGAATTGCTTTGACCGTGTCGAAGCCATGCGTGCGCGGCGGCCCGAAATTGAATTCCGTGGCAAGTTTGTCTAGAAACGCATCAGTCGGTCGTTCCCAGATTCCCATCGTGCGGTCGCCCTGCACGTTGCTGTGCCCGCGCACGGGACAAAGGCCCGCGCCGGGCTTTCCGATCTGTCCGCGCAACAGCATCAGATTCACAATCTCCTGAATGTTGGCGACCGCATTTTTGTGCTGCGTTAGTCCCATTGCCCAGCAGAAGATCGTGCGCTCTGATTGAATAAAGATCTTTGCTGCATCTTCGATTCTGCTTTTGGGAACACCACATTGATCGAGGATGTCGCCCCAATGCGCGTTGCGTAGCGTCGCCGCAAACTCTTCAAAGCCGGTCGTGCAGTTGTCGATAAACTCGCGACCCAATACGCGGCCCGGATTCTTTTCTTCTGCGGCAAGGACGTCTTTCATGATGCCCTTCAACAACGCGACGTCGCCGTTGATGCGCACCTGCAGGAAGAGATCGGCGAGCGGCGTGCCTTTGCCGAGCCAGCCTGAAACTTCCTGCGGATGTTTGAAGCGCGTCATGCCGGTTTCAGGCAGCGGATTGATGTGCACAATCTTGCAGCCATTGCGCTTGGCCATCTGCAAAGACGTAAGCATGCGCGGATGATTCGTGCCCGGATTCTGACCGATGACAAAGATCGCTTGTGCGACCTCAAAGTCCTCGAGCATCACGGTCCCTTTCCCCACACCGATCGTTTCGCTGAGCGCCGTGCCGCTTGATTCGTGGCACATGTTGGAGCAGTCGGGAAGATTGTTGGTGCCAAACTGGCGGACGAACAGTTGGTAAAGAAACGCGGCTTCGTTGCTGGTGCGACCTGAGGTGTAAAAGATCGCCTCGTCGGGAGAAGCAAGCGAATTCAATTCCGCGGCGATTAGCGCGAATGCATCATGCCAATCGATCGGCTCGTAATGAGTGCTGCCGCTACGCAACACCATCGGCTGTGTAATGCGTCCTTGTCTTCCCAACCAATGATCTGACTGATGAGAAAGATCGGCGACGCTCCATTGTTTGAAGAACTCGGGCGTGACACGTTTTGTGGTCGCTTCGTCGGCGACGTGCTTTGCGCCATTCTCGCAAAACTCCGCGTGCGAGCGTTCGTCATCAGGCTCAGGCCACGCGCAACCGGGACAATCAAAACCACCCATCTGATTCAGTTTCAAAAGCGTGCGCGTACCTCGGACAACACCCATCTCGCCCCACGCCCTCTTTGTGGCCTCGATAATTGCAGGCACGCCGCCGGCAACTTTGCTTACGGGCGTGATCTGAACCGGAGTCGATTCTTCGGGAGGCTGAGCGCTAGGCTGCGCCGTAGGTTTTCCCTGGTCTGCCATTTTGTTACCGACGATTCAAGATGATGGTTCATCTAACACGCGGACGGTCAGTCCAACAACGAGTCGGCCCGTTCGCAACACGCGCGCGTAGACCCGCGAGTAACCAGGACTGGACTTCTGTGAGATGCGCGCGTAGTTGCCATCCGAGAATGACTCTTCCATCGAATTGCAAGGCGACGTGTATTTCGTTATCTCGATCACGACTTCATCTCCGAGTGCGAGGCGAACACCTGGTACCAGCTTTTCCCATTCGAGCCCGGAGATGGTTACATTCTCGCCGGCTGCGCCGGGAAAGATCGGATGACCTTCAGCCTGCAGTTCGAGAATGCGTTCGAGCGAGAACAAACATAGCGCGCGTTCCGGACCGCCATGAATATCGGGGAACTTGTGGTCGTCACCCACAAGGCCAAGTTCTGTGACCATTGCTTCACGGACAGCAAGCTTGGGCACACCGCCCGGCGAACAGTTGAGTTGAAAGATTCTGCCCTGCATCTTTGTTCCTTTCACCACTGATTCTATTCCAAAAGACGAATTTCTTCGCAAAATATTTGACTTCAGCCCTGCCTTTGGCTAAAAAGCTTCTTATCCTTTCTTTTGAGATTCTGAAAGCAGCCTGAAACCCTTTGAAGATCCGATGCGCATACTCGTCGGCGGCAGTAATCTTTTCCAATCTGAGGACAATAAAATGACTCGACACCTTTGCCTTCGCTCCGTGCTTTGCTCACTGATTGTTTTGATCGCGACCGGCGTTTTTGTCAACGCGCAGACCAAACTGGCCCGCGATCCGAATCAACCAATTGACGAAGAGTACACAAAGAAGATTCGCGAATACACAACCGAACCTTTCTTCAACTCGCCGTTGACCGACTATCTGCCCGCGTCGCCGAATGTGCCGACGCCGAAAGCGGTACTGGGCGACGTTTCGGGCGCGCCAGGCAAATTGCCTTACGCGGAAGATGTTTACCGGTACATGCGCATGTTGGAGAAGGCCAGCCCGCGCGTGAAGGTCTATTCGATTGGCACAACTGAAGAAGGCCGCGAGATGATCGCGGTGGCCGTCGCGTCGGAAAAACTGTTGGCAAAGCTGGATGAGAATCGCGCGCGGCTCACGAAGCTCGCCGATCCGCGGACGATCAATATGGACGATGCCGAAGCGGACAAGCTCGTGGCGCAATCGTTTCCGATCTATTACATCACGGGCACCATTCACTCGCCTGAAACCGGCGCGCCGACCGCGCTGATGGAACTTGCCTATCGACTGGTGGTCGACGACAGTGCGTACATCCGCAACATTCGCGACAACATGGTCACGCTGATCACGCCCGTAGTCGAAGTCGACGGCCGCAATCGCGTGTGCGACATTTACAACTGGCACCTCGCGCATCCGAATCAGAATTGGCCGGGAATGGTTTACTGGGGCCATTACGTAGCGCACGACAACAATCGCGATGCAATCGGCCTGTCACTCAAACTGACGCGCAATGTGTTGAATACCTATCTCTCCTGGAAGCCGCAGGTGCTCCATGACCTCCATGAATCCGTTGCTTATCTTTACGACAACACGATTGGCGACGAGCCATATAACGCCTGGGTCGATCCGATTCTGACCGACGAGTGGCAGATGATCGGCTGGCATAACGTTTCCGAGATGACGAAGTTCGGCATGCCCGGTGTCTTTACCCACGGAAACTTTGACACGTGGTCGCCCGGCTATCTGATGTTCATCGCCGCGACTCACAACGGCATCAGCCGGCTTTACGAAACTTTTGGGAATGGCGGCGCCGACACGCTCGATCGCACGCTCTCGCCGAGCGAGTATCAGCGCACCTGGTACAAACAGAATCCGCCCCTGCCGAAGACCAGATGGTCGCAGCGCAATAATAATAATTACGAAGAGACGGCGCTGTTGATTTCGCTCGACTACTTCAGCAACAACCGGCAGCTTTTTCTCAAAAACTTTTATTTGAAGAGCAAGCGTTCCGTATTGAAACCGAAGAACGAAGGGCCGGCAGCCTACGTTCTCCCGGGCGACGATCCGCGTCCCGGCAATCAAGCCGAATTGCTGCGCACGCTTCAGGCACAGGGTGTTGAGATCAGCCGCGCGACGGCGCCCTTCACAGTGTCGGTAAAAAAGAAAACCCGGCCTGATGGTGCAGTAGCCCGACCGTCAGGGAGGGCTCCATCGTCGGAAGTAGCGGCCACCGCGTCCCCTTCACCAACCACAGACGCGCAAAAGAAGGATGCAAAGACCGAAGACCGCACGTTCCCTGCCGGCACGTACATCGTGCGCATGGATCAACCTTACAGCCGCATCGCCGACGCGTTGCTCGATTATCAGTATTGGTCGCCCAGCGATCCGCAAACGTCCATCTACGACGACACCGCCTGGACCATGGGCGAGCTGGGCAACGTCGAAGTCGTCCGCGTGACCGATACGAAGGTGCTCGACGCGACGATGGAACACGTCAGCGGCGAAGTGCGCGCGCCTGGTAGCGTAAACAGCAGCGGCGCCGTCTACTTGATCAATCACAACGCCGACAACGCGCTCGCGACTCTGCGCTATCGTCTGAAGGACGTCGCGATGGATGCGGCGGAAGAACCGTTCGAAGCCGGGGGCCACAAGTTCAACCGCGGTTCATTCATCATTCGTAATGCGTCTGCAGACGACTTGCAACGCGCCGCAAGCGATCTCGGCATACAGGTCTACGCCGTAGCCGACGCGCCATCAGTCAAAACTCATTCGGTCAAAGCGGCGCGCATCGCGGTCATGCATACGTGGCTGAGTACGCAGGATGAAGGCTGGTGGCGTCTCGCACTCGATCAGTTGCAGGTGCCATACGCGTATATCAGCACGCAGGACGCGTCGAAGGATGCAGACCTTAGAAGCAAGTACGACGTGATCATCTTTGCGCCCGTGGGACGCGGCGCGGCGGCGATCATCAATGGCTTGCCGATGTATGCGAATCCGCTGCCGTGGAAGACGACTCCGCTAACGCCTAACCTCGGCAAGACTGATGAGACTGACGACATGCGTCCGGGTTTGGGTTGGTCGGGACTGATGAATCTCCAAAAGTTTGTGCAGAGCGGCGGCGTTCTGATCACTGCAATGGACACTTCCGATTTTGCTGTTTCTTACAACTTCACCCAGGGCGTGTCGATGGGTCGCGCGCAACGTCTGCGCGCTATCGGCGACATTCTGCGAATGAAGACGGTTGATTCAACCAGTCCGATCGCTTACGGCTATGGCGACTCGCTCGCGATGTATGCTTTTCAGGGACCGATTTTCAATGTCAGCAACACCATCTTCGGTGGCGGCGGCGGGCGACGCACTGGTGGACCGCGCGAGCAGCGGACTACCGGCCGCGGCACGCCTGACGATCCGGATACGCCGCAAGGTCGCGTGCCCATGGAAGCACCCGAATTACCGAAGGCTGAAGCCTGGGAAGCGCTGCCTTTGACTGACGAACAGCGACGCAACAACGGCGGCATCATTCCGCCCACTCAACGTCCGCGCGTCGTCCTGCGCTACGCCGACACGCGCGATCTTTTTGTTTCAGGTCTGCTCGATGGCGGCGACGAGATCGCGCAACACGCCGCCGTGATCGACGCCCCCTTGGGCAACGGCCACGTCGTCCTCTTCTCAACCAATCCCTTCTGGCGCGGACAAACGAAAGGCAGCTACTTCCTCGTCTTCAACGCGATTCTGAATTTCGATAATTTGAATGCTGGAAGGAAACTGGACGAGAAGTAGCGGTGCAGAAGCCCGACCCGGGGTCCCCGGCGACGCAGCGTCGCTGGGGTGGTAGCGTCAGGGAGGGCGCATCATCACGCCAACGGCGTGAAATAAATCAGCCCAGGGTAAAGTGCGTAGCACGACACCCTGGGATCAAAACCCCACAATGATGTTGCAAACCTGAAGGGGTTGAAAAGATTCGGTAGTGGCCTGGGCACTAATATACTTGACAGACGAGCCTTGCGAGTTAGAGTTTTTTCAGGAAGGCATCGATGTTTTCATGAGAGCAGCTATATCCGCGATGGTATCAATCTGCCCTGGGCGGAGTACGTATTCCTCTGCGCCTAACTGCAATTGAACAGTCTGCGATTTGCCGATGCGCTCCAGTTTCTCAATGAGCGCAGTGAACGCAATGGTCCCAGCGACGAATGATGCATAGATCCTTCCTTCGTGATCTCCTTCACCAAAATTCATCCGCTCGCCATCGGCCAATACTATGAGATCTCGGTAACGCAGAAAGCGCCAGCTAGTCCGCAAATCGCTCATTGCGTGAAAAAACAAAGTACCTGAGCTAGCAGGTATCTTGGTTTTGCCCTTGTATGAAAAGCTAACAGTCAGCGTGAGACTACCGCTCCCGCGCACCTGTGCTAGTTGCATGTCTGAGGCTGAGACTACGGTGACGTCGCCAAATCTGTCATATTCGACTGTAACGCGCCCACGTGTCTTTTCTCTGGCCTTGTCACGTGGATGACGTTGCTTCAGAGTCTCATTGAGGTTTTCTTCGGCTTCTCGATTCTTGCGGACAGTCTCTTTTCGCGATTCCTTATCTTGTGCAACCAGGGGCCCAAGAGCACTAGAAAAGAGCAGTAGCAGTATTGAGAGAAAGGCTTTAGTTTTCATAGAAGTAATTCTCCGTGGCGAAAAGTTTAGGCAATCATTTGCCGCTTAGCAATCCATTGCTGTAATCCATCATCATCAATTTCGAGGATTCTTCTCGGCACGGCATCACCGAATCTCGCCATATTCTCAAATACATCTGCTCCGGCTAATTGCCCTCGCTTCTCCGCATATAGCGTGTGCGCTAATATGTCGGCAGACTCTAACCCACGAGCTGTAGGAGTGCCCTTTGGTTGAAATGATATTGCGCCAAGCCACCCTTCATCCTTAAATTCTGGTAGATTCATTGCTTCCTGAAAGGCATTGAACATTTCTGCGGCGTGCGGGTCACCTAACTCAAAAAAGAAAACAATCGGGTCACGATACTTGCTCTTGTAGTCAATCTCGTTTGCCCAGCGTTTTACGGCCATGAGCATAATGTTTGTTGCTACTGTATATGGCTGACCTATGATTGCTTCATGCCTCCCGCGAACCTGCTGATTATATGCGCCCATTGGAAGAATGCCTCCAATAGCTAACATTACTCGACTCCTAATAGCTTCAGCTAATTCATCGAGAAGGACTTCTCCCTCCGCCCTTTCAATATGACGATACTTACTCTCCGGGTCCTTGAATCGAGAATAGAATTCCTTTGTGTGAAATTCAGTGAGGCCGTGGCTCTCCAGTATTTTAGACCACTCAGAACTAAATTGATCCCACTCATCAACCGTGGCCATATGTCCGGCCACGACATAGTGATTAGAACTGCCGTGTGAGCCACTCCCATCCAAAAAGGCACGTAGCATTAAAACCAATCCCTCGCGATAAGACTTCGGCAGCAGCGCCTCGCATAACCGAGAAAAAGTAGATGCCCGACTCTTGTGTGGGTCAAGTATGTTATTGCCTAATTGGGTAGACGCCTACCCGTATTTCTATGCGCAGTGGGCTGTGATAAAGTACACTCACAGATGAACTACCAAGACATCATCACTATCGAACCAGGTAAGCGCGGCGGACGCCCGTGCATTCGCGGGATGCGGATTGCGGTCGCGGACGTACTGGGCTGGCTTGCCGCTGGCATGACGCATGAAGAAATCCTCAGCGACTATCCTGAACTCACCGAAGAAGACATTCGCGCCTGTCTTGCGTATGCTGCCGACCGTGAGCGCCGCCTCGTGACCGCCACCACATGAGGCTGCTGTTTGACCAGAATCTGAGTTTCAAACTCTGCCGACAGTTGGCTGACGTTTTTCCGGACTCAAGCCAAGTGCGCTTGCTCGGTATGGCTGAGGCCGATGACCGTGACATCTGGGAACACGCTAAGGCCAACGGCTTCGTCCTCGTTTCGCAGGATGCAGACTTTGCGGAAATGGCGACGCTCTACGGTCCGCCGCCGAAAGTCATCTGGCTGCGTTGTGGCAATCAACCTACTGGTGCGATTGAAAAGCGGCTGCGCGATTATGCGGAAGCGATCACGGCCTTCGAGCAGGACGACACCGCCGCTTGCTGGGAAATCTACTAGGGCTAATAGAGGTTCGCGTTGGTTGAGAAATCCGGTGAGGCTGAAATCCTCATCTGACGCAACCTTGCCATAACGCTTTCACCCGCATCAGGCTGTTCGCCGTTGTCTTCGTAGTTCTTGATGACCCGGTAGAGCTCATCCAGGTGCTCGTCTGGCACCTTCTGGATTTCAGCAACCACGTCTTCCCTTGTAACCATGACCCAGCCACCTCTGTGATGAATATGCTTTCTTGATGTAGCAAGACACAAGCAATCCTGCGTCAACTCGTCGCGCTGAAAATGGCACTTGCCTCTCCTACGGCTTCTTCGGTTCCGGCAGCTTGCGCGGTTCGTAGTAGGGCTTGCCGTTGAGCTTCTTTACTTCCTTCTGAAAGCTCGTGCCGTAATCGCGCTCGGCGTCGGACAGCGCCCAGGCTTGGCGTTTGTAGTTCCAGTTGTCAGGATCAAGTCGCTGCGCTTCTTTGAAATGAGGAATCGCGTCGGCGCTTTTGCCATGGTGATAGAGGTACTGAGCCAAAGCAAACTCAGCGTCGGCCTTCGCGCGGTCGTCGCTATGGGGTTTCAATCGCGCTTTCAGTTCAGTTTCGCTCAGCGCGTAAACGCTCTTTGCGCCTTTCGCCGCCCAGTCACGGATGGCGTCGATGTAAGGCGCCGAGTCCATGTTGGTAAATGGTTTGAAGCGATCGTCGATGAAGGCAACTTCGTTGGGACGCACGATGCGGCCTCGTTCGTCTATCCACACTGCGGTAGGCACGTTGACCATGCCGTACTTCTGCGTGACGATTTGCTGATCGTCGACGAGCGCGGCGTACTCAGGTTTTGCGGCGGTGATCCATGGACCGGCATCTTTCGCGCCGCCGGTGTCTTCGGCAACAGAGATGATTTCAAAATTCTTTTCCTTCAGTTCCTTGTAGAGCGCCTGCCAGCCTGGCAGATCAAAACGGCAGCCTCACCATGAGGCCCACGTGACGAGCAACACCTTCTTCCCGCGAAAGTCTGCGAGCGAATGCGCGCGCCCATTCAAGTCCGGCAGTGTGAAATTCGGCGCTTCGAGTGAAACGAGATAGCCGTTCTGTTCGTCGGTCCGCGCGCCGAAATACCAGACTCCGTTCTTTTCATCCGCAGCGAAAGGCTGCTTGATTAGTCGCGCAAACTCGCTCAAGTTGAACCACGTCGTCGCGCCTTTCTTGATTATGAATTCACTCTTGCGGTTCTTCGGAAGTGGGAAGCAGAGTTGGTCGCGACAGACGCCCTGCGGCTTGATGACGAACCTCGTCGCGCGCGTGAGATCGTCAGTTGTAATCCACAGGTCGCTCGATGGTTCGGGCGCAGCAGTGACCTCCGTCGCCACGCCGTCATAGATGACCGTGCGGGTGTCAGGGGCCATTGCCTGCGCGGCGACTATATTCATGGCAACGAGCGCGGCGCTGACCAGATATTTGAGCATAGCGGTCTCCTCGATTGCGACGTTGGTAAAATTGCAAACAGCATTGCTAGCCGCTAGTCGCCTTCAAGAACTGGGCCGTATCGGTGTACTGCTGAAACTTGATCACCTTTCCGGCGCGGAAAGTAAAGCAGTGAGCGAACTGCGCGCGCACCTCATTTCCATTCTTCTTGTAAACGCCGCTGTAATAGCCGCGCCCAACAATTGTCTCACCCGCGTCGAGCACCTCGTCGGGCGAAACCTTAAACCATTCCCACTCTCCTCCGATGCGTGCGAATACGCCTTCCAGGACGGCGGTGGGACCGAGATATGGATTCTTGTCCGCATAGATGAAATTGTCCGCTTCCCGCCATTCAACCTCGCTGTCCAGCGCGCCAATAACAAAGGGAATATCGCCGCGCCCAAATGCCTCGTACAAAGCCCGAATCGTATCAGCGTCCTGCTGTGACATTTTTCCTCCTGAGTGCAAAAGAATCTGTTTCGCTGTTCGGCCTATCTTATCATCGCTGCCACTCTTTTAGGCCCTCGACGACGCGCAACATGTCATCGCGCTTTTTCTCGAACAGCGCAAACGTGAAGATGATCATCGCGCCCGTGACAATGCCGGCGACGTACCACAACCACGTCCAGCCGTAATTCTCCGACGCGTAATAGATCATCGTGGTGACTGCCAGCAGCAGGAAGACCGAACCGAGGTACAGCAACGCGCGGATACGAAGCATGATTCCGCATAACACTCCAGCGACGGACAAGGCGGCAAGGATCAGCGGTAGCCACGGCGATCGCGCCACGCCGTTGATGAAGATGTCCGCGGTTGACGACGCGTAGATCGTTACCAGCGTGAGATAGCGAATGCCGATCATCTGGTCTTCGGAAAAGTCTTCGCGATTCAGATAGGCGGCCACGAGCACCGAGCAGGCAGCGGGAATCAGCCACAGTTGCGGGTGTTGCAGGAAGCCGTAATCGTCCGTGCGGTGCCACAGGTACCAAAGTCCGCCGTTGCCCGCAAGCGCCGCCATAATTCCAAAAACAAATGAACGCCGCAGAATTGAGAGCACGCCATAAAGTCCACCCACGATGAACAACAGCACCGAATAATCAACCTGCGATTGCGTCAGCCAGAAGCCAATCACCGGCAACAGTGGGAGGAAAGCTCCCGTGCGTTCGATTGGATCAGCAAGCACGAGCACGTTTCGCCGGCGCAGCAGCTCGCTGGTCACGATACCGAGATAGGCAATGGCAACGACAACGAGCGGCCAATAACGTTCGAAGAAACCCGTGAAGAGCCATGGCATCGTCAGACGAATGTGCATGAACAACAGCGCCAACATCATTTCGGCGACGTAGACGTAATTCTTTCGTCTGCTTTCAGACAGATTCAAAGGATCGTGCGCCGGCGAGAGCGCAAACAAAATGCAAACGACCGTCGCGCCGGCAAGAGTCAACGCAACCGTAACGAGCGATAACCAACCAATGCGTACGGCGCCAAACTCGATCTGATGGACAACTTCGGTGGTAAGGATGAAGGCCAGCGCCACGATACCCGTTCCCGTCAGCCACGGAATACAATCGCGCACGCTGCGAGTCCAATCGGGCTCGCGCTCCAGGGCTTTATCCAACTCAAGACCAAAGAGCGCGACTACGCCGAACATTTCCACCATCACGATCACGGCGCGATTCAGCCACGTGCCGCTGAGACCCGGAACCAGCCACGACCAGCCAAAGAAGACTGCGCCGAGTACGAACATCGCGAACGCAGCCTTTTGCCAATTAGCACGTCTTCTTCCTTCGGCCATCAGGCCACAGCTCAACGACTGGGCCGCGACTGCCACCGCAGCCGTGACGCGCAAGGTCCATTCAGCGAAGCGGAGATCAATCCAATAAGCGAGGACTACAACCACGGCGATCAGGAAAGAGTTGAAGACGACCAGCCACACCAATTCGTTTGCGGTTGAATCCATGCGCGAGGGAATTTTTAATTGCGTCGCCCAGGTGATCAGTGTCTCACGCCGGCGCCAGAGCAAACCGGCCACGATTGTGTAGATCGCCATCACCATCATTCCTGCCCAGCCGAGATGTCGCGGAAGCAAGTTGATCTGATCCAGCGCCATCGCTGCAGCGATTAGGCCCACCAGATAAAGACCGGCCACGGCGTACTTCGCGCGCTGGTCCCACAAACATGAAGTCATCAACAGGAGGAGCGATATGAGCGCGAGCCAACCCTGCAACAACGATTGAGACGCTCCCGGCACGCCTGACGCATCTGCGGCAAGACGCGTCCAGGCGATGCTGCCCACGATCAGCAACGATCCGAGCGCGGCGAGATTGTGGAATGATAAAGCGGAACCAGAACTCGTTTCCGAGGGTCGAAGACGACGACAACGCAGCTCCAACACTAACCAAAGAATGCTTGAGAGACTCAATGCGATCACATTGATTTCGAGGAACGAAACGTTTGAGCGAAAGCGGGCGCTCATGTACTGGTCCCACCAAATCAGCGTTGCGACATTGAACAAGATTCCCGCGGCATAAAGATAGGTCCGATTGAGTGTCTGCCAATTCAACGCGGCGGCGAGCGCACTCATGGCCAGCAGCGCGCCAATGCACCACCAGGAACTAACCGGATCACTTGGCCAGGCGCGCAACGCCAGCAAGACAGTAAACGCACCCGTGATGCTTGCAAACAGCGCCGTGTCCCGGGACCAGTCTGCAGCGAACTGCGGTTTGCCAATTCGTTCTAACAAATCGGAGACAGGCCCCAGCGCGCGACGCTCAACCAGCGCCGGTAATGATCTTGCCAAACAAATCAACCATGCCGTTGCCGCCGAAGCAATCATCAGCGCGTGGAAGCCCGCCCAGGGCGCAGGACTCCAGCGCGCGACGGTGAACGAAAGCAGACCGCCGGTCATCAATAACAACGAGCACAAATCGCCGGGCCGCAGTCGTTTGCCGTATATCTTTCCAAACCAAACCACAGCGCCGGCAGCGAGAACAAATGCCAACCAGCCGCGAAGACTGCCCGTCTCGATTGTCCCCAAGCCCGCCAAATCGGGCCGGGCGATCAAACGCAACGTGACCCACCCGATCGGCATTGCGTTAAGGACGATCGCAATCGTGATCTGAATCTTGAACAAACGCTCGACTGTTGCCGCGTCGATTTCAGTCAACCGTCGGAGCCATCGCTTGCGAGTCCCCAACCACACAAGAGCATACAAAGCCGAAGTCATCGCATTCAGTTGAATCGTGTGCGCCAGCACGGCGCGATCCATCTCTCCGTGAATTGCCGCCACTGACAGCAGATAAACCATCGTCGCGGTCGCGTTGAAGATCAGACCGGCTGAGAACGCGTAAGTCGCGAGCCGCTCGCGTACGGCGTAGCCAATCAAAGCCAGCGCGGCGATCACAAGCGGGACACTGTAGGAGAAGTCTTCGTCGAGAAAGTAGAAGATGCCGGTTGATGGACCGTGCACCGGCAGATAGTAGATGGCCCGCAGCGCCGGATACGCGGTCAACGCGAGCAAGGGCGGCAGCGTCGTCGCCAGCAGCAACACGCGCGATTGGCGCGTTAGTGTCCGCCAAACTTCAGTTTGTCGTTCATTTCCGCCGCTGTCTCCTTCGTCGGCCCACGACAAACTGAAGTTTGTCGGACTTAGGCGCTCGCGAAACCATAAGGGCAATGAGGCGGCAACTAAGAACAGCGCGGCAAGCCAACGCCATGCTGATGCAGTTGCAATCTGCGCCTCCCATCTGCCGGCAAGCAGCGGGCAGATTGTTGCCAGCGCGACGATCGCTCCAAGAAGATAAACGGCGCGCCGTCGTTCCCACAAACTCATCAGCATCGCGATTACCAGCAGGCCCAGCACAATCCACGAGCCGAGCCCGTACGCGTACTGGTGCGGAAACCCGGCGATGTTCCAAATGGGCGCCTCGCTTCCGCGCGCGGTCAGCTCCTGCCTGACGCCCGGCAGAGCACCATAAATCGCTAGCAACACAAATCCGCCAAGCACAACCCACGAGACTAATCGATCAAAGGCGAGCCGCTGATCAAGCAGCCACCATCCAGCTTGAGACCAGTGCTCGCTGGGAGCGCGGACATCCTGTCCGCCTCTTTCTTCCTTTGGTGAGTGGACGTCTTGAGTTTCGACAAACTGAAGTTTGTCGGACTGTCGCTTGATCACAAACCGCACGCCAACCCACGCCAAACTCAACAACAACAGCGCCGTCCCCTGGATCTGCAAAGCCGTCGGATGCAAAAACGCGTGCGGCAGATACGCGTACCAATCGTATTGTTGCAACGTTGCCTTTATTGCCAGCACGATTCCCGCGGTGAGCGCAATTTGAAACGACGTGAAGAGTCTTCGATCTCGATTCAGCCACAGCGATACAAACCAGATGGCTGCCAACCATAACACTCGTTGCGATTGGAGCGCCGTCGTCTCCCAATAACCGGCTTGCAGCAGTAATAAGACTCCGAAAAACGACGTGATCAATGCCGATTGATTAAGCGGCTTGATGAGCGTTTCTTTTGCGGCTTTGTCGATGCGCGAGAAAACGATCGCAGCAATTGCGCAGACGCTCGCATGCAGGAGCACTGCCGCCTGCCACGGAACGCGTACGCTCAAGCGCGGGCCGAGCAATTGAAACAGCGCGACCAGCAAGATCGCCGAAGCGAGCCAGGCAAATTCGATCACGCCTCGTCGCCGGGCGATCCAGAAAGCACCAACTGCATAGAGCGCGTAAACCAACCAGACCGCATGCGGATCGCCAGGCAACCCGAAACCGTAGACAGTAACGAAAAGAATGCTCAACGCGGCGACAGCGCACGCGGCTATCAAATAAAATCTGCTATCGGCTGATCGTCGTTTGTGTGCGAGCCATTCACTTGTGCCAAGGAAGCCGATAAAGAGCGGCGCGAGCGCTTGCCCACTGCTGACCGCGATCATCACGTCGAGTAAAGACGTGACCCGAAGATTCTGCCAATAGATGTGACCCGCAACGACGTGAAATGAAACGAGGTAGGCAAGCACCAAACATCCGGTGGCTACCAAATGCGCCATTGGTATTTCAAGCAGGAGGGCGATGGCGGTGAAGACCGCAAAATTGAATAAAGCTGCGGGCACGATGCTCGCTGGATTTGGCCACGCCAGGATCATGCCCGACAACACGACCAATGTTCCGATGATCGCGATGCTTGTACCGGCGGTGCGCGACGCCACCAGCTTCTTATCAATGACTCTTTGCCGCAACAACGCACCACTTGCCAGCGTCGGCACGCCCGCCAGCGTGACCAATGGCGCGAGGTACATCATCGTCATGCCAACTGGTCCGGTTTTGTAAAGCAAAAGGCCAAATGGAAGCGCGGTGGCGAACGTGATCGCGCCGAGCGTGACAAAGATCGCAATCGTTTCACTCTCGTCGATCACCTTGTCCACGAGCGCGCGGCGCAACATCCAACCGGCTGCGGCAACGTACCAAAGGATCGGAAAGGCCCCGAGCAATAAGAGCACTGTCGGAGAGTTATGGGGCGAAGCGAAATGACGAATGAGCAACTGGCCCACCGACAAGCCTAGTACTCCTGTGGCGAGCGTCGGCGGCCAATCCGGCGTCAACACGCGGCCGGCAAAATAGACCAGACACAGAAACAGCGCCGGCGCGATCAGCTCGCTGCCAATCACCAGCGTGCCCGCAGGCATCGTGCTTCCTGAGACTGCGGCAATCGCCAAAAAATTCAGTGGGACCAGCAGCGTCGCAATCGTCAATATGCCGCGACTTGTCGTCGGCAGCTTCCAACGATGCTCGGTGTAGAGCCCAACACCGAACATCGCAGCCGTTACGGTCGTGAAGATCAAGAACTTCAAAACGGGAATGCGCGAAATCTGCGCCCAAAGACTAACCACCAGCGCGGTAGAGCAACCGATGATCAGTAGTCCGCCGACAATCTCGCCCCAGCGGATATTGCTCTGCTCCATGAACGCGGCGAGTACTTCGCTGAAAGGCTTGCGCGGCCGTGGCGGCGCCGGCGGCGGATGAATGTGCTCTTCGATGGTCGCTGCCGCGGGAGTTTTGCTTTCGACTACGACCGAGACGTCTGTGGCTGATGGCGCAACAACAATGATCGGCGGCGCTGGAGGAGGAACAATCTTGCCAAGAGCAGAGTCAGCTGTTGGTGTTGGTGTTGTTGGTGCAGAGGGAGTAGGCCAACTTGCGACCGATGGAGAGACAGCGAATCCCGGAGCCTTCCGAGAAGTCAGTCTCGCCCTTTCCGATTCAATCTTTTCTTTCAGCTTCTCATAAGTCTCATCGCCGAGGGAGCCCGCGCGATGAAATCGTTCAAGCTGCCGGTCGGTCGCTCTAAGATCCTTTAGCAGCTCAACGACAATCCCTGACAGGCGAGCGCAACCGCAGCGACCGCAGTAGTCAGCCGCGCTCTCAATTCGAAAACCGCAATTCTCACAGCGCTGGCCTTCCGACGTTTGCTTCTCAGAACGTTTGGAGCTGCCGGCGAGTTGCCGAATGATCGCGCGAATCGTGACCCAAATGCCATGACCGACCAGCGTAATCATGGCAAACAAGACCAGGAGGAGACTCAATGCGACGAGTAGATCCATCGACGTTAACTTGCAACCTTTCAGATCTTACCCAACCATTTGATTTCAACGAGCACGGTCTGCCTGGAGGAGCAAACCACGGGCCGTCAGGTTACGGCTACTTTGAACCACGAGACTGATGGAATATACACCCACCGACCGACCGCCGCATGGGTTTCTACCTCGTTAAGAGAAATAGTTTATCGCGCTCTGGCAATCGCCCTCCAAACCGTTATAATCCCCGGGAATTAGCACAGACGTCATGATTGCGGAAACACTTTTCAGCGCCATCTTTGCCGAAGCCCGTGATTCGCAGACCGCTGTTCTCTACGAGCAGCGCGAGATTACTTGTGGCGAGCTGCGCGAAGAAACTGTGCGCACGGCGGAGGTGTTGCACGCGCTGGGCCTCAGCCGCGGAGATCGCGTTGCAATTCTGCTCAACGACTCGCCGGAATTCATCGCTTCGTTTGTTGCGACCTGTTCGCTTGGAGCGATTGCGGTGCCCATAAACATGGGGCTGCGCGCCGAGGAGCAGTTATTGATTCTCAACGACTGCACCGCCCGAACAGCAATCGTCGAAGCCGATCTCTGCAACACATTGCTGACAGGTGCAAGCGAGAGACTGCGGCATTTGGGGAACGTGGTGGCTGTTGGCCGCGGTCAGGGTTTTCGCGTCACCAAAATCGATGGAGTCAACACTTCATCGCTGGCTGACCTGCCAAGACGTGCCCTCAACGAGATTTTCCCGGCTCCGCCGACAGACGAGACGCCCGCGTTCATTCTCTACACGTCGGGCAGCACTGGTGACGCAAAGGGCGCGGTGCATCGTCAGTCGGACGTCTTTTACACGAATGAAACTTTTTGCAAAGAAGTGCTGCACCTCAAGCGCGGTGACCGATTGTTTTCTTCATCGCGCCTGCCTTTCGCCTACGGATTGGGAAACAGCTTTTCGTTTCCGCTCTTGAATGGCACAACAACGATTCTCTGTCGCGAGAAGCCGACGCCCGAAGTTATTGGCCGAATTTTGAAAGAGCACAAGCCGACAATCTTTTTTGGCGTCCCGGTTGTTTACAAGCTGCTGTTGGATCATCATCGAAGAGTGAACGCTCTTGATTGCTCGAGCCTGCGGCTCTGCATTTCGGCAGGCGAGGCGTTGCCCGCTCAGCTTGGCGAGGAGTGGGAAAAGACTTTCGGCGTCGAGGTGCTGGACGGCGTCGGGTCCACCGAGATGCTGCACATGTGGATGTCAAATCATGAGGGCGAAGTGCGTTATGGCAGCAGCGGCAAGCTGCTGAAAGGCTATGAAGCGCGCTTGTTGGACGAGCACGGCAACGCAACTCCGGTGGGTGTGGAGGGAAACCTCTGGGTGAAGGGCGCGAGCGCGGCGCTCGGGTATTGGCAGCGACCGGACGTAACGGCGCGTACGTTCGTCGACGGCTGGGTGCGCACCGGCGATCTTTATCGCGGCGATGCGGATGGTTACTGGTACCACATGGGCCGCAGCGATGATTGTTTCAAGTCGAGCGGGCAGTGGGTATCGCCGGTGGAAGTTGAAGGAGTGCTGCTGCGTTGCCCCGGCGTGGCGCGCGCCGCAGTGGTTGAGGATTTTGATCAGGATGGATTGCCATGCGCGTGTGCGTTCGTTGTGCGCGAAGATGTAAACTTGGACGTCGCTGAATTGGAAGAGAACTTGAAACAATTAGCAAATGCGACGCTGTCACGTTTCAAACGTCCGCGGAAATATTTGTTCGTTACAGAACTGCCGTATACGGCAACGGGGAAAGTGCAGCGCTTCAAATTGAGAGAGCAATTGAGAGGCAAGACGACCGCGGCGGCAGATTAGAAATACATTTTCCCGCAATGGCGCAAAGGCGCAAAGACGCAAGGGAAGACTTAAAAGGCTGGACTATTTCCGCTAGCCGAGTGTGAATGCGTCGGCCTCAAAACGGGTTTGACGATTTCTCTTTGCGTCTTTGCGCCTTTGCGGGAAACCGATTCTTAACTATGACAGAAAAGAGTCTCCAGGAAACTTACGCGCCCAACAACGCCTGCTTTGGCTGTGGCCCGGCAAACGATCGTGGTCTGCACATTCGCAGCTTTCCGCAGGGCGAAGAGGTGATCGCGGAATTTCAGCCGCAAACTTATCAAGAGGCGTTCACCGGAATGTTGAGTGGCGGCATCATCGGCACGTTGTTGGATTGCCATTGCAACTGGACTGCTGCTTATCACCTGATGAAGCGCGACGGCGCGGACCATCCGCCCTGCACCGTAACGGCCGATTACACCATCAAGTTGCTGCGCCCAACACCAACGGATCGCTCGCTGCGGCTCGTTGCGCGCGTGATCGAGATGAAGGGGAATCGCGCGATCGTCGAAGGCGAGTTGATTGCGAACGACAAAGTGACCGCTACTTGTCGCGGCACTTTTGTCGCCGTCAAGCCCGATCATCCCGCGTATCATCGTTGGTAGGCCGTTCGTTCTTCTCCCAGTAGCACCAGTAGCAATAGCCAAGCAAGAATCCTTGACAACGAAATTCAAAGAGTATTTAATCGCAGCTACAGGAACCGGTTCTGAGTTTCTGAAGGAGGTAGATGCAAATGACATTTATCTCAAAAAAGGTTACCGGTGCCTAAAGACCGGAAGGGAAAGAATAACTGGGACGAAAAAAAAGAAGTCCTGGTAGGGGTCGTGATAAAGACAGCAGTAACTCTGCTGATTCTGGTTAGTGCTTGGACAATTGACACAACTGCAAGGTGGCTTTTCACGAGAAACGAACCTTGCCCTGAACGGACGGAGACGGTTATTTCGGTTGGGGGTGTTCCGGGAACACCTGGTATGCTAGTTTCGATTCACCAAATCGAAGAGCGCTGCAAAACTTCCCGTTGATACGCGAGACCCGGGCAAGGCCCGCAAGAAGAATAGTTCGCGAACACCGGCTGTCAACTCTAGAGGGGCAGCCGGTTTCTTTTTGAGGAGAATTGCCTTCGCGGCATGACCCTGGTTATACTCATGGCATGAAGACGGCAGTCTCAATCCCTGATAAAGTTTTCCACAAAGCTGAAGCGTTGGCTAAGTCGCTGGAGCTGTCCCGAAGCGAACTATACACGGCAGCATTGGCGAACTTCGTGTCGGAGCACGACGAAGTTGAGGTGACTGAGCGCTTAAATAAGGTGTACGCGTGCCAAAGCTCGGCGCTCGACCCGGTAATCGAAAAGATGCAGTTTCTTTCGCTACCCGTGGAGCATTGGTGATGGAGCGGGGCGAACTCTGGTGGGCTAACCTTCCTCAACCCGTTGGGTCAGCCCCAGGCTATCGGCGTCCGGTGCTTGTCATTCAGTCTAATACCTTTAATCGAAGTCGCATCAACACCGTAATAGTAGCAATCCTGACCGGGAACACGGCGCTTGCCAATGCGCCTGGCAATATCGCGTTGACAGCACTCGCCAGCGGTCTACCGCGCGATTCCGTTGTAAATGTCTCACAATTGGTCACGTTGGATCAAAGCTTGTTGACGGACTACATTCGCACGTTGCCATCTGGCACTATGGCAAAGATCGATCTAGGCTTGAGACTGGCGCTGGCACTCTGATAGTTGACCTCTGCTCTCAGCTAGGCGCAATAACGATCTTCCCAATGTCAAACATTAAGAACATATTCTGCGATATCGGCGGTGTGCTGCTGACCGACGGCTGGGGTTTCAGATCGCGGCAACTCGCAGCCGGACATTTTCAACTTGACTGGGAAGACTTCAGCACGAGGCACGAATATGTCGGTGACGCAATCGAGACAAATCGCATGACGCTCGAGCACTATCTCGATCGCACGGTCTTTTACCAGCCGCGCACCTTCACTCGCGAAGAGTTCAAGGCTTTCATGTTCGCGCAATCGCAGCCTCACGAAGAGACGATTGGCGTCATCAGGCAATTAGCCAAGTCGACGCGATATCAGATGGCCACGCTCAACAACGAGATTCTTGAGTTGAATACTTATCGGCTGGGGAATTTCGGCTTGCCTAACTATTTCTCGATCTTCTTCAGCTCCTGCTTTCTCCAACTACGCAAGCCCGACGAAGCGATCTATCGCGCCGCGCTGCGCATCACTCAACGCGCTCCCGAAGAATGTCTATTCATCGATGATCGCGAAGCGAATCTGGAATGCCCGCGCGCACTGGGCCTGGTTACCATTCATTATCAGAATCCGTCGCAACTGCGCGCGGAGCTTCAACAAAACGGCGTCGATGTTATAAAGTGAGTCTTTGCGGCTTTGCCCCTTAGCGCCTTAGCGTGAAACCGATTCCTCGCAGAGCCGCAAAGAAGCAAAGACGCAAAACGTAGTCATCCAGAGGTAAAGCAGTGTCTCTAACCCATCGTTTTCGAAGACTAAGAAGAAGCGCCGCCTTGCGCGCGCTCGTGCGCGAGACGCGTCTTACGCCTGAGGATTTCATTCTGCCGTTGTTCGCCTGTCCGGGCCAGAAGGTGCGACGCGAGATTCCGTCGATGCCCGGCGTGCACAATCTCTCGGTCGATGAAATCGCGCGCGAAGCTGCGAATGCATACGAGCTGGGCGTGCGCGGCGTGATCATCTTCGGTCTGCCTGAATCGAAAGACGAAACGGCGACGGGCGCGTATGACGAGAAAGGAATCGTGCAACAGGCGGTGCGCGCGATTCGTGCCGCCGCGCCGGATTTAGTAATCATTACCGACACCTGCCTCTGCGAATATACTTCGCACGGTCATTGCGGCGTGGTGCGCGACGGCGAGGTGCTCAACGATGAATCACTGGAATTGCTGGCGCGCACCGCCGTTAGTCAGGCGCAGGCGGGCGCCGACATGGTGGCGCCGTCCGCAATGATGGATGGACAGGTCGGCGCGATTCGGGAAGCTTTGGACAGCTCGCATCTCGAACACATTCCGATCATGTCCTATGCCGTGAAATTCGCTTCAGCTTTCTATGGTCCGTTTCGCGAGGCCGCAGACAGCGCGCCGGCTTTTGGCGATCGCCGCGCATACCAAATGGATGTCGCCAACGCGCGCGAGGCGATGCGCGAAGCCGAGTTGGATTATTCCGAAGGCGCGGATATTCTGATGGTCAAACCGGCAACGGTTTTTCTCGACATCTTGAAGATGGTGCGCGATCGGTTCGACTTGCCGTTAGCTGCCTACCACGTCTCAGGCGAATATGCGTTGATCAAAGCCGCAGCTCAAAAAGGTTGGATCGATGAGCAGCGTGTGATGCTGGAAACATTGACGAGCATCAAACGCGCCGGCGCCGACATCATCATCACGTATTACGCGCGCGAAGCTGTAAAGGCACTGAGTTAGTGGAATCGCGATGATTTCAAGAGTCAACGATGAAGATGGAATCCTACGCGGCTCCGCCGCCGCACAGTGCGGTAAGGCTCTGCCTTACCGGAGGGTTGCATTTTGACCTTGAGGCTACGCCTCAGCCGTTATGACTAGGCGGCTGCTTTCTTGGATTTCTGAGATACTTGCGTTAGGGCAGGAGGCGTAGCCTCCAAGAGATTTTCAAGCTATCGGTAAGGCAAAGCCTTACCGCACTGGGCGGCGGCAAACCCGCAAGCAAGATCCAATTGTTTATGAAACGACTTTTTGCCTTACTGCTTCTCGTTGCTGTTCTCCTGGTTCCGGTGCAATCGCGCGCTCAAACTGCGGCCGACCCTGCGCTCCTCGCTGAGATCTCCAAAATCAAAGCCATCGACAACCACGCGCACCCACTGAAGTATGTCGCAGAAGGCGAGAAGCCCGACGACGAATTCGACGCGCTGCCGCTGGGTGCGATCGAGCCGTTTCCGCTGCCATCGCGTTTGCAACTGGATAATCCGGAATTTATCGGCGCCTGGCGCGATCTGTACGCCTATGCTTACAACGATATGAGTGAGGCACACATGCGCGAGCTGCTTGAGAAGAAGCAACGGATAATGCGCGAACGTGGCGAAAACTTCCCGCCGTGGATTCTGGATCAGCTCAACATTGAAACGATGTTTGCCAACCGCGTGGCGATGGGGCGCGGTTTGAGCGCGCCGCGTTTTCGCTGGGTGGCGTTTGACGATGCGTTGATGTTTCCGCTGAGCAACGAAGCGGCGAAAAGATCGAACCCGGATTATCGCGGCTTCTATCCGGGCGAAGAGCGTTTGCTGAAGAGGTATCTTTCGGATTTGAAGATCAAAGCGCTACCGGCAACGCTTGACGATTATTTGAAATTCGTCGTTACTCCAACGCTCGAAAAACAGAAGCGGGACGGCGCGATCGCCATCAAGTTTGAAGCTGCGTATCTGCGCAAGCTCGATTTTGACGAAGCGAATGAAAACTGGGCCGCCGTGGTTTATTCTCGCTTCGTCAAAGGCGGCGAGCCGCCCGTGGCTGATTACAAAGCGCTCCAGGATTTTCTTTTTCGTTATCTTGCGCGTGAGGCGGGCCGGCTCGGCATGGCTGTGCACATTCACGCTATCGATGGCGCCGGCAGTTATTACAAGCCCAGCGGGAGCAATCCGCTGCTGCTCGAATCCGCCTTCAACGATCCCACCTTGCGCAAAGCAAACTTCGTTATCGTTCACGGTGGCGCTCCGTTTACGAAACAGACGGCGTCGATGATGGGAAAGCCGAATGTGTATGCGGACTTTTCGGCGCAAACGTTTTTTCTCTATCCGCGCGCGTTAAGCGAAAACCTGCGTTACTGGCTTGAAACCTATCCCGACAGAATTCTGTTCGGGACCGATGCCTTCTCGTTTGGTCCGGCGGTTGATTGGGGCGAAGTGGCGTGGCTTTCAAACACGACCGCGCGTCAGGCGCTGGCGCTCGCCCTGACGGGAATGATGAATGACGGCGAGATCACGCGCGAGCGTGCCGCAGAGTTGGCACGAATGGTGCTGCGCGAAAATGCCATCAAACTCTATGGCCTTAATGCCAAATAGCGACAATCGTTTTAGTATCGTCCAAATTGATTTTTGACTCTCGATCACCATGGACCCTGCAAACCCATCTCAATATGTGCCCGTCTCGGCCTTGTGGCTATGGCTGTTTCCCATCACTTATCTGATTCACATCGCCGAAGAGTACTGGGGTGGTGAAGGCTACTCTGCCTACCTGTTTCGGCTCAGGGGCGTCCATCTCTCTCCCGCGCGTTTCCTGGTTCTTCAGTCGTTGGGAGTTGTCCTCATTGTCGTGGGCGTCATACTTAGTCAGCAATTCAGGTTTTCGCGATTCATGCTGGTTATCCTCGGCGCGCTGGTGCTCTCCAATGGCATCACGCACACGGTGACGGCGATGCGCCACGGCGGTTATGGTCCAGGTGTGGTTTCGTGCGTGCTGATCTGGATTCCGTTGGGACTTGTGACGCTGTTTCGTTTGCTCGGTCAAATGACTACCGCCCGCTATGTGACGGCCGTGACGATCGGCTTTGCGATAAACGGCCTCGTAGCCCTGATTGCGCTGCGAGGCGGCCGGCTGGTTTGAGTAGTTCGACAAACTTCAAAGTTTGTCGGACAAAAAAGAAAGGGCGCATCGTTTCGGATGCGCCCTTTACTTTGCTAACTGATCGATTCAATTAGAAGCTTCCCGTCGCTCCCTTGAATCCGTGCATCGCCTGCTTCGCGGCCCAGGTCATGACGCGCATCGTGTCGTAGCAGTAGCCGAGAATGTAGTTGCACGTCGAGAGGCAATGCTTCGTGCATTCAACTTTCATCTCGTCAAGCTGCTTGACGTCGAATTTGTGATCGCCAACCACGCCCCAGTCATGAGTCGCCGAATACATCGGGAAGCAGGGCGCCAGCGTGCCGTCCGTGCGGATGATCAGCGAGTTCTGTCCGGCGCGACACTGCCACGGTGGCACCTGCCCGCGCATCAACAGCTTCATGTCCTGCATGTGCTGGATCGGGTTCACCATCTTGTAGCCATGGTTGACGCGCTTGTCGTTTAGATAATCGAGCAAGTCATCCACCTTGGGCCAGTCTTCCGGCGTCAGATACGTCTGGTTCTCGGTAAGATGTTTGAAGTGATCCTGCTCGGTCATCGGCGTCTCGTTGATGTGGTAGTCCGTCGCGATGCCGCTGTCGTGCGCAATCTCAGTCAGTTCCTTCACATCGTCCATGTTGTTATGGCAGATGTTGATATTGAACATCACGGTGTAGCCGTAGTAACGCTGCCGCTTCACGAGGTAGTCGAAGTAAGGCTTGATCGGTTCGAACGCCTTGGGCAAAGACTTTCGCTCTTTGACTGAATCCACCGCCAGGTTCACCGTCGCGATGCCTGCATCACCCAGTTGATCGATCACTTCCGGCTTCATCAACCGGCCGTTCGTCGGCAAATAAACGAAGATGTCTTTCTTCGCGCTGTAGTAAACGATCTTGTGGATGAACTTCGGCCGCAGCAGCGGCTCGCCACCCATCAGCGCCAGCACGCGCGAGCCGATTGAATGCAGCCAATCGATCGAGCGCTTGGCTGTATCTTCGGTCATGCCTTTGACAGCGTTGTTGTAGGACCAGCAGTAGTGACAATCCAGATTACACTTCCACTCAGTGAACAGATACGGGATGATCGGCCGCACTTCTTTGTTGTGCCAGCGCGATTTGAAATATGGCGCGCCCCACGTTTTCCACGTGCGGATGGCGTTCATCTTCTGATACTCGCGCTGCGTCATCTCAATCGGATTCGGCTTCATCGGATATTCCGGTTCCGGCAAAACGTTTTCCGGATTCGGTATCAGCTTCGAATGCGGTTCCTTCTTGTAGAGAATCTGGTGCAGCTTGGCATCAATCCGAAAAGGCGCCGCATCGGTGCCACTATGCAGGTTCTGCTGAATCTCAGCCATAATGTTTACTTCTCCTTCGAAATATAAGGCGATGTGCGCGATCGATCCTAAATGATCAATCACGAGAACTCAATATCACGAATACTGGTTAACCCCCGATTGAAGGTCCCAACTCTACTACTATTGCGAGAATATCTCCTACCGCGACCTCGAGGGCCGAACGCGAGGAGAGCCTGTGGTCTAATCGTCGCAAATATTGGCTTATTTCAGAAGGAAATGCAAGCTCCTCCGGTCAACGAGCCGCAAAACGGCGAGGCAATGAATGTGGTCACCATTGGAAACGAAGGAGTTGCCCGCAGCGAGCGTCTTTTGACAGAACCTATCCTTCACGGTAACCTTCGGCGTTTTGCGGAGACTGCATTAGGCATTAGCGCGAGTATTTTGAATCTTTTGGCTCGCAGGGTTACCAGCTAACGTCGAATCATTCCCCGAGCAAGGAGTCCTGGAAAATTGTCCGCACCGGCAGAAGCAATCGTCACCGCAGGCCTTAGACCAGAATTATTCGCCGAGAGCGGAGAGCGCTCGCTCAGCCGCGCGTTGATCATCGCGACGTTGGCGGTCTTGTTGCTCGGCGGTTTGGCTTTTCGCGCGCGCAGCCTGAGCGCAGATGGTCTTGCTGACGATGAACTGAACAAACTGCTGGCGGCAGAGGATTACCGGACGCACGGGCTGACCGCAGCCAACGGCGAGCATCCCTTTCTGATGAAAGCGATGATCACCGCCAGCGTCGTGGCGGCTGAGAAATGGAACCACAGTCGTTTCGTCGCCGCTCCCACCTCAGAGTTTTTCGTCCCCGTCGAAACGGCGATGCGGCTGCCAAACGTCATCGTTGGCTCTCTAATTACGCTCCTGATTTACCTCGTGATGTCAGAGTTGTTTGGTGTCGAGATTGCGCTCTTTGCCGCGGCGCTTTGGGCGTTTGATCCAGTAGCGATTGGATTTAATCGAATCGCCAAAGAGGACACGTTCCTGCTTTTTTTCTTTCTGCTCGCCAACGTCTTCTGGCTGCGCGGACAGCGGGTAGCTGAAAGCGAGCCCAATCGCAACCCGAGACCTTATTACTGGGCCACCGCCGCGGCCTTTGGTGCCATGGTCGCCTCAAAGTACCTCCCGCAGTATGTCGCAATCAGCGTCAGTTACTACTGGATGTTTCAAGCCATTCCTGAGACGCGCTGGCGTTTGGGTCGTCCGCGTTTTCTGCTTTTCCTTGTCATCATGGGTCTAACGTTCGCTTTGTTCAGCCCCACGATTCTCTTGCCTGGCACGTGGCACGAGATCTTCAACTACTTCAAACACAAGGTGGCTGGACGCGACAGCTACGAGTTCATGGGTAGACTTTACCCGCATGAGGTGAGGTCATGGTTCAGCGGCATACCCTGGTATTTCTATTTCATGTTCCTTGCCGTGAAGCTGCCGCTGCTTACGCTCGTCGGATTCATCGTCGGGCTGCCGCTGCTTTTCCGTCGCAAACTCGGTGATGGGCGTTACCTGTTGCTGTTTTGGATGTTCTTCTGGCTCCAATTCACGATCTCCGGCAGCAAGTTCACCCGCTACACGACATTTGTGCTGCCGGCAATTTACACCACGGCCGCCATCGGCATTTACTACGTGGCTCGCTGGATTGCCAGACGCTGCGCGGAAATGGCCGGCAACGATAGCTGGCGCGTTTACTTGAAAGCGTTGATTGTTTCCGGTGTTGTGATCCTGGCGGCGCTGGCGTCCGCGAACGCTGTGCCGTATTACCGTTTCTATACAAACGCGCTCGGCGGGGGTGCGACCAGGGGAGGCGCTTACTTTCCGCAAGACGAGTTCTACGATGGTCAGGTGCGTCAGGTGATGATCGAAGTCGCGCGGCGTGCCAGGCCTGGAGCAGGTGTGGCCAGCGAGACGCCAACTGTCTGCACGTTCTATGCGGCGCGCGCAAATCGCCCGGATTTGGTTTGCGTGTCGCTGTCTGATGTTGCAGAGTTGCGGAAACTGAACGAAGGCGACTTTGTCATCGCTGCACGAGGGCGACATTATCTGAGCAACGACGCGGTGCTTTCGAAACTGCGTCAAACAAGCACACCAGCGTTCAATGTTCCGCTGGGAGAGATTCCTGCTGCAGATGTGTACATTCTGGATCAGCCGGTACTGGCGGCGGTCAAAAACGTCGTAAGGTGAGTTTCGAGTCGGTACCGCCTGCGTAAGCGGGCGGGTTCTTACCTGCACCGGGCCCCCACAACAACCCACTCACTGACGCAGGTGGTACTGACCCCGAGGTCACGTCAATGAAACATTTGGGACGAGTTTGCTGGATCAGGCGACCAACTCTCTGCGGGACTATTGGTCACGATCCGGCTATCGAGCGGTGAGACCGGCTCTTGCGTAATCGCCCGAGCGATCCGCTGGGCGATCAACTTAGACGCTCCTTCAGGGGCAATCGCTTGGATGAACGCCCGAACGATGTGTGGCGGCGCCAGCGCATCGCGTGGAAGCAGGATGTACTCGCTCTCCCACCAGCTCGGCGCGAACTTCGCTTTGAATCGTCGCAGCCCCTCAAAGTTATACAAGCCACCAAAACACCTGGCGACACCATGCACGGCATTCACAACCAACGCATTGTTGCCTACACGAATGTCGATTTCGCCTTCCCTGGCTAAGGGCGACGTTCCCAGCGTCGCAATCCTGGCGCCGTCACGCTTCAGCGCGTTGAGTGCCTCGACAACGAGAATATCGGCAGTTCCGTTGGGAGCGTCAGGCAAACGCAGGACATCTTCAAGATACCAACCATCGCGCATCGGGATCGGACTGGCGGCAAGAAAACCCACCAGATTGCCATTTGCATCACGCGCGGTGAAAAACTTTTTTCGCTCGGCATGCTGGAAAAGATCGACCGCAAACAGCCAGCCAAATTTCATACCGCCGCGGCGAGTTTTCAGCCAGCTTTGACAGAGGAATGCTGTTTCCTGTTTCAGCGCCAGATCGATCCGATCCACTTTCGTTACCCGCACACCCGCGCGTCGCGCCTGATTCACTCCCGCGCGGGCTTTCTTTGCGCGATCGCCACGCGGTCCCCAGGTTGAGAGATCAAAGTAAGGCGCCGCTCCCACTTTTAACGCGCGCAGCCCTACGCGCTCGGCTTGCCGAGCAAAGCGCTCAGTGGCCGGCATGAATGCGACGAATCGTCCCTGGTCGCGAGCAGCCTTAATAAAGCGACGCGTCAGTTCCGTCGTTTTCTCAGGACTTGCCAGCGGGTCCCCGGGCGCTAACCAGACTTTGCCGAATTCGTTGTAGGCTATTGCGCCTTCGATCTGCGGACATGACCACAGCCGCGCGCCTGGGGCGATGCCGACCAACGAGTGGGCATTGTAGCCGTACGACTCCTGCAGCCGCAGCAGGGCGTCAGTGTGATCAATATCGAAGTGAGTGATCTGTAGCGGTCGAGCGCGAAGCCGAACATAGCGAGCGGCAACCCCGGCGCCTCCGGCCGCCAGCCACCATAAATCGTGCACGGGGATATGTGGCAACATGCTTCGGCTCCGCTCTTAGCTTCAACCCTTCCGGGAAACGCGCGAGGTGGTTGAAATCGGAGAGACTATTGACAACATGATACGTTTGCGACGTGTACTTCTCTCAGAAGGCTCTCGGAATACCCTTTCTGATTCGAAATAATCCGTCGCGCGCCTTTTCGCGATGCCGAGACAATACCACAATCCAAACGTTTCCAGAAAGCGGTCCTCGGTGTTTTTCAAGCCATCGGTTTTCCCCTGTAAAAGATCCCGTTAAATGAGGCCCTGGGAGTGACTCCGCAGTATAATCCCTCCGCTCGTTTCCAGCTCATCTGCAAGAAGCAAAGGAGTCTCGCCTTGAAAAAGCTACTGCTTGTCGCCGTGTCTTTGTGTGCGTCGCTGTCGTTCGCGCTCGCATTTAACTCCAGTTCGGTCCAAGCACAGGAAAAACAATTCACTCTTGAGCAGGTCATGAGTGCGCCCTTCCCTTCAGATTTGTCCGCGGCGCCCGCAGGCGGCAGGCTCGCCTGGGTGCTGAACGCCAGGGGCGTGCGCAACATTTTCGTCGCTGAGCCGCCCAACTATAAAGGACGGCAACTCACTTCCTACAGTGAAGACGATGGCATGGAGATTGGCGAACTGGTCTGGACTCCCGACGGTCAGTCGATCGTCTACACGCGCGGCGGCGACCTGGAGGGTTTTGGCGAGAATCCAAATTCGCGCAGCCGGCCCGAAGAACCCAAGCAACAGATCTGGATTGTTGCACTCGACGGAAAACCGCGTCTGCTCGCCGAGGGTCATTCAGGCGTCGTCTCTCGCAAAGGAGATCGGCTTGCCTTCATTTCCAGGCGCGACGTTTCGTGGGTGAAGCTTGATGGCAGTGAAAAGGCCGCGCCGTTGTTTCAAACAAAAGGACGAAGCGGATCACTTCATTGGTCGCCCGACGGATCGAAGCTGGCGTTTACGAGCGCGCGCGGCGATCACACTTTTATCGGCGTCTACGATCTGGCATCAAAGAGCATTAGCTATCTTGACCCCAGCGTCGATCGCGATAACGAACCAATCTGGTCGCGCGATGGAAAACAGGTCGCCTTCATTCGTGTCCCGACTTCGCGCGAAGCATTCGCGTTTGGTCCAAGGCGCGTAGGCCGGCCGTGGTCCATCCGCATCGCCGATGTCGAAACAGGGTCAGGGCGCGAAGTGTGGCACGCCGATGACGGCCCCGGCAGCGTCTTCCGTAACGTTGTCACAGACGATCAGTTGCTCTGGTCCGCGGATGATCGAATTGTTTTTCCGTGGGAGAAGGATGGCTGGACGCATCTCTACTCGATCCCTGCCTCGTCTGAATCGGGCCAGGCCACGCTTTTGACTCCCGGTGAATTCGAAGTCGAGCACGTTTCCCTCTCGCCCGACGCGAAAGAAATTATCTATTCGTCGAATCAGGGTGACATCGATCGGCGTCACATCTGGCGCGTCTCCACCGCGGGCGGACTACCGGCGATCGCGATCACGACTGGCAACGGACTTGAGTGGTCGCCGGTCGCTGCCAGTGACGGCAAGACGATTGCGTTTCTTCGCTCTGACGCGCGCCGACCCGATCGCGCTTCGATCATGACAGGCGGTGGCAGTCCCCAGGACCTGGCGCCGGAAACTGTTCCGAGTGAGTTTCCTGAAAACTCTTTGGTCGAGCCGCAACAAGTAATCTTCGACGCCGCTGACGGCATGAAGATTCATGGCCAACTTTTTCTGCCGCGCAATCTCGATCCAGGCAAACGTCACCCGGCGGCGATTTTCTTTCACGGCGGATCGCGGCGCCAGATGCTGCTCGGCTGGCATTCCATGTACTACTACCGCAACGCCTACGCGATGAATCAGTATCTCGCGAATCACGGTTACATAGTTTTGTCGGTCAACTATCGCAGCGGCATCGGCTATGGCATGCAGTTTCGCGAAGCTTTGAATTACGGCGCGACGGGCGGCAGCGAGTTCAACGACGTGATGGGCGCGGGCTTGTACATGCGCAGCCGGCCGGACGTCGATCCGCAGCGCATCGGATTGTGGGGTGGATCGTACGGCGGATACTTGACCGCAATGGGCTTGTCGCGCGCTTCTGATCTTTTCGCGGCGGGCGTCGACATGCATGGCGTGCACGACTGGAACATCGTCATCCGCAACTTTGTGCCCGCTTACGATCCAGCCGCCAATCCGAACGCTAGCCGTCTGGCATTTGAATCTTCGCCGATGTCTTCAATAAAAACCTGGCGCTCGCCGGTGCTATTGATTCACGGTGACGACGATCGCAACGTGCCCTTCAGCGAAACGGTTCATCTGGTTGAAGCGCTGCGCAATCAAGGCGTGGAGTTTGAGCAGTTGATCTTTCCGGACGAGATTCACGACTTCCTAAACTTTTCCGACTGGGTGCGCGCCTATAAAGCCTCCGCAAACTTTTTCGATCGGCATTTGAAGAAGTGACCTGCGCCGTAACCGGGACGCGCACGCCGGGAACGCAGACATCCTGTCTGCCGTGGTTTGTTAGCCGCGTTCACGCGGCTTGCCCGCGAAGGGTTACTAGACCAGCCGTTTGACGGCTGGGTCGGTGCGCTCAATGGAGTTGCGTAGCCCGAGCGTGGGTCGGAGTTGGCGCGGATGGTGCTGCGTGATCACGCGATCAAGCTTTATCTAAATAGATGATCTTGTCTATATTGCGTAGTTAGCTCTGGCTTATACTAGATATTGACATCGAGGTTCCTGTGACAGATACTTTCAGCCGCAAAAGACGTAGTGAGATCATGCGGCGTATCTGCTCCACGGATACGCGAGCGGAGTTAACCGTGCGGTCGATGCTTCATGGAGCTGGTTTCCGCTTCCGCCTGCATAGCAAAGATTTGCCAGGCAAGCCAGATATTGTCTTGCCGCGCTACAGGATTGTGGTCTTGGTGAATGGATGCTTGTGGCATGGTCATCACAACTGTAGGCGAGGGCGTAGGCCCAAGAGCAATACTGATTATTGGAATCGCAAGATAGAACGCAACCGCGAGAGAGATCGTGCGAACGCTAGGCTTCTACGTGAGCGCGGATGGAAGCGTATTGTAGTCTGGGAGTGCGAGCTTAAGGATCCAGGCGCGCTTCGTCACCGGCTGATTTCGGGACTGACCGATGGCAAATTTTCGCAACGACGATAAACCGCTGAGGACAGCCTCATTCTTTTCCGGAATAGGCGGTTTCGACCTAGAAGGATTCGAGCAGGCTGGATTTCAGATCTCATTCCAATGTGAGATTGACCCATTCTGTAATGAAATTCTAGAAAAGCATTGGCCTAATGTTCCTCGCGCGAAGAATATTAAAGAGGTGACAAATGCAACAATCCCTATTTCCGATATCTGGTTTGGCGGATTCCCCTGTCAAGATGTCTCGCTGGCGCGAATGGGGCCGCGAGCAGGGCTTAAAGGGGCGCGCTCTGGTCTCTTTCATGAATTTGCGCGACTACTTAGAGAGGGCCGTCCCAGAATTTTTGTTATCGAAAACGTTCCGGGCTTACTCTCTTCCCACAGGGGACGAGACTTCGGAACCGTTATACGAACGCTGGCCGACATCGGGTACAGTGTCGGATGGCGTGTGCTTAACAGCAAAGACTTTGGAGTCGCCCAGTCACGCAGTAGAGTCTACATTGTCGGATGTGATCGAGACCGGCGAGGTCCCATCGAGATACTTTTTGAGCCGGAATGCAGCGAAAGGGATGCTCAGAAGAGCAAATCGAATGGGAAGGCCTCTCTTTCCCCCTTTAAGGAAAGCCTTGGAGATCCTGTCCAAGGGCCAGTCTACCAACGAATAGCCTATTGTCTATATGCGTGCTCGGCTCGCCACACTGGAACCGACTGGAGCCGTACATATGTAACGTACCCAGACGGCAGAGTAAGACGTCTGCTTCCCCGAGAGTGTGAAGGCTTGCAGGGATTCCCTGTGGGTTGGACCCGGCCCGTCCAGACGCATGACGATCCAGAGGATGTTGACACACTCCGCTATCAAGCCCTTGGGAACGCAGTCACTGTCCCTGTGGCAAAGTGGCTTGCCGAACGGATTCAGCGCTACGTGAATCTTGAAAAATCCAATTCTGAGGGGTTGACTAATAGGAGTCGGCCAACATACGAAGCAAGTCGGGACGTGGCCAGTGTGGCAAGTGCTGCGGCAGCCGCTCGACCGGTATGACTCCTACATTCTCCCGCAAGCGATCTAAGCTAAATTCGGGATCAAACTCGTGGATTGTGTGTTCCGCATCTTCCGGCATCTCACAAGTGTAACGTTCGTTCTCAAAGCGTAAGCGTATTATGGCTTCGTCGAATGCCCAGTGATGCAGCTTGCATAAGCATAGGCCATTGAAAACCTGATCTAATTCGTACTCGCTCCAAGGCAGTATGTGGGCAGCATCGACACCGGGCGAACTGTTGTACGGAGTCGGCGGAAAGTGCGCACCGCAAACAACGCATGTAGCTCGATAAGCGCTTCTAACATCTTGCTTAAAGCGCGCACTTGCAGGTCCCCTCGCGTTGGCCCATCGTTTCCATTCTTTTATGGCACGCTTCTTTAACTCTATGTCCTCCGGATCCACGCTCTCTACATCCAAAAGAGGTTCGGGAACCTGATAGTGAAGGGCATCGCCTAATTTTGGTAAAACGTCGCCTCTCTCACTGTATACAATCCCTAAATCAGCGCTCTTAGTTGAAACGAGTCTTTGAATTGCGGCAACGAGCTTTTGGGTGTCTTCACTAATATACCCACTGCGTACCATTTGCTCGTGTTGCGCTAATGAGGCAGCTATGTCGTCTGGGAATTCGCCCCGTCTGCTCCAGACTTCTCGTAATAAGCCGACCCGTTGCCTCAGGTTTTCTTCTTCCCCAAGATGTGATCGGTTCAGTACGGTAATCCTATTGACGCGCAAAACGGCTGTATCAGAACTGATACGTAGAACGCCGTCAATCTCTATGTGTTCTATCGCGTAAGCCCCGTCTTGCATCACAGGCTCGCCTGCACCCAATGCAGCTGTCTGACGAGCGGGATCCGGCATCAAAAATGCCGCAGCAAGCTGCTTTTGAATTTGAATGTCAGCTCCTTTCATCCGGAGTCGTGGCTTGCCACCTTGTCTAATCAACCAAACGCGAGTGTGAATGAGCAATCGACCCGGCAACTGTAGGCTTAGGGTGTGTCCTATGAGGTCGCTCGTACGTATCCCATTGAGTGAGCCGCTGATTTCGTACTCACCTCTACCGCCGCTCGTTCGTCGCGAAATACGCATCCTTCTCTTCTTCTTGTTGCCAGAACGTCTGTAGGACGTTGCTATTTTGCCAGATTAGCGGTGTTCTTTGCTACAGTCTTTATCTAATCTCAACCTCCACCGGCTTCGCATCGTGTGAATCCTAGCCTGCGGGCCAGTTGGAGATGTTGACGCCGTAGAGCCAATCGGAATCGACCGTAACCGCAAAGTGAATGGTGATCGGCAGACCTCGCGAGGTGCGGAGGCGAACCGAAAACTTTCGATGGACTAAATAAAAGAAGAAATTTGAAACGCAAAGGTCGCAAAGTTTTTTCGCAAAGGGACGCAAAGAATTATCCTTCGCGTTACTCTGCGTCTGCCCTTTGCGCACTTTGCGTTTGAGTTGATCGATCCGTCCGCATTATTGCTGGGACTTCCTACCGCGGACTCGTTAGTCGAATGAATCCCATGATCGCGCAGATCCCGGCGAGCAGAACGAAGAGATTGAAGAAAGTCAGCGTGGAAAAAACGAGGCTGTTATCCTTGGTTAGAAACCCAAAACCGAGGAGGATGAATTGCAGGTGAAAAAGAATCAAGCAAACCGCGGCAAACGAGAACCATCTCGCCGATGCGCCAAAAGCTCGCGCCCGGGCAAAACCGAGCACCGCCGCGATTAACCACGCGACCGCTCCAACCACTAACATCCCCAGCATTACCGGAGCGAAGTACCAGGGCTCATGGAACGTCGTCTCAACTTGCGCCTGCATTAAAATCGAAGCGAGAAACATGAAGCAATTCTCCTGTCAGGTCTTTCAGTCTTGATAACAAACCAAAGCGCCGTTTGCGCATTCCTAAGCTCTCAGCACAAACGGCGTCAGTGGGTCATTTCGGAAAATGAAGCAGACCAGCAATCGCGCCTCGGCGCAGCCAGCCGCAGCGGCCCCGCCTTTCAGCCGACATTCTCACCAGGCGGCGCGGCGGCAGCGCTACTGCGTGATGTGGATCTCCTCTTCCTTGTTAACGTGACCAAGAAAATAGATCAGCGCGCAAATGAAGAACACAACGCCGCACCCGATCGCGTACCACATGTAGTGAGAGCCTGCGGTGTCTGAGCCCTTCGCTGTCACAAAGAGGTAGAAGAAATAAACTCCAGCCCCCAGCGAACCCAGACCCAAAACCACGGCCAGTATGTCTTTAAGGCTTCCCATTTTGAACCTCCGCTCAATGCGTCAAAGTAATGAAGGTTAAGGAAAAAGCCGATTCTTATGGTCTATTTACTGGCCTGCATGTTAACGCCTGCGCCCGGGATAAGCAAGAAAAATACGACACGGGGAAGGGGCGACGCGGGGACACGGGGACGCGATCCCCCTATCGCCGTATCACCCCATCTCCGCGTCTCCGCGTCTCGCAAGGATCACGCGCCGATCTCCCTGTCGCATCGTCACGCGCTCGCGGTCAAAGTATTCCAGCAACGGAATCGCATACTTGCGCGAGACCCCTGCCAGATTTTTGAATGCCGAAACGTCGATGGCCCGCTCCGGCTCGTGGCTTGCCGCGTACTCGTAGAGTTGCTCCTGCAAACGGTCGAGCGATTTTCGCGAAAAGAAAAGATCGCCCTGAACGCGAACCAGCGCGCCGCTGTCGATCAGCACCTGCAGGATCTTTCGTCCATGCGGCCGTTGGGTACTGGAGACTCCGGCCCGCTCCATTGCCTCGTCCAGCGAGGGCGCCTCCAGCGCCGCCTGTTCATAAACCTGCGCCAGCCGATCGCGAAGCTGGGCGTCCGCGCCGGAGAGTTCGCGGCGGTGCTCGCGCGCCCGCACTAGATCTTTTTCTGAAACGAGTTTGCCTTCGCGTTCCAAACGCGCGATTACGGCCCGAAAGATTTCCGCAGCGGCATGCGCAAAGTGCCGTTCGCGCAGCGTCTCGCGCGCCATTCCGCGCGCGAGTGGTTCGCTCCTGTGATGGGCTTCAATCGCTTCCAGCGCCAGGCGACAAAGTCGTTCGAAATTTTCACTGGCAATAAAGACTCCGTCGGCCTCTACCACGGCGCCGTGTTCCTTCGCCTCGATCGCGGCTGCCGATATTACGGAATCAGTCCAGCCCGTTCGCGCCGCAATGTCGGAAACTCTCTGATCTCCAGCAGTCTCGACGTAGATGGCAAATCGCTCCGCTCGATCTGCGTCCATCAATCTCCGCAGTCGTTCGCGCGCCTGCGCAAATTCTTTTCCCCGATGCTTCGCCGCAAAAGGATCCAGAATTCGTCCGCCCGCGATGGTCAACGACGGTGAATAAGAACGAATGATGAAACGCTCGTGCGGCAGTGCCACGACCGGCGACTCGAGTCGCAATTGCGCAAAGCCGCTTGCGCCGGGTTCTATCGCGTTAACATCGTCAAGCAGTTGCAGCCTCGCAAGAGTCTCCGCCGCGCCCAGGTGTACTCGCACGCGCGCACGCGAACGCAAGGCGCGAGGCGCGTTGCGCAATACGTCGATGTGCACGTCAATAATCTGAACGGGGCGAAGTCGTTCGACGGGCGCGAGCACCATTCCGCGCGCGATAGATGCGACGTCGATTCCCCCGAGATTGACCGCGGTCCTTTGTCCGGCCACGGCGCGAGAAACCGCGGCCCCGTGTACCTGCACGCCGCGCGCGCGCACGCGCACAGCTCCTGGCAACAGTTCCAGCTCGTTACCCTCGGCAATCTCCCCGGAAATCAGCGTGCCTGTCACTACTGCGCCAAAACCTTTCATCGTGAACGCGCGATCGATCGGCAAGCGCGTCACCATCTCAGACGAACGCGCCGGCACTTCAGCGGCGATTTGCCGCAATGCGTCTCTCAATTCGTCAAGTCCGCTTCCCGTGCGGGCGCTGACGCTCAAAACTGGCGCGCCGTCGAGAAATGATCCGGCCACCAGCTCTTCAGCTTCGTCGCGCACGAGTGGCAACAATTCTTCTTCAACCAAATCCGTTTTCGTGATCACGATTAGGCCTTTGCGCACGCCGAGCAGGCGGCAGATGTCAAAGTGTTCGCGCGTTTGCGGCATCACTCCTTCGTCCGCCGCGATGACGAGCGCTACGACATCGATGCCGTGCGCGCCAGCCAGCATGTTTTTGACAAAGCGTTCGTGTCCGGGAACATCGACGAAGCCGATGCGCACGTCACCCAGATCGAGATCCGCGAAACCCAGATCGATCGTGATGCCGCGTTTCTTCTCTTCCGGTAGGCGATCGGGATCTTTGCCCGTCAGCGCGCGCACCAACGCGCTCTTGCCATGATCGATGTGACCTGCTGTGCCAACGATGATTGAATGCATGATCGTTGGTCAATCGTAAATCGAGAATCGTAAAATGGGAAACGCTGGAATTACCTTTAGCCGAGAGTGGTTTACGACCGAGCTATGTTAGTATTTGTTTGTGAGGGGTAATTATGAGCACAAAGGTTGAAGCAACGATTGAAGACCTCTACAGGGTGCCGGACAACGGCAAGGCTGAAATTGTGAATGGAGAGATTGTCCTCATGCCCCCAACTGGAGACATACCATCGCGCGCCGGATCTTCTATTCTCATCAGCCTGCGGCTGTATGAAGGCAAAACTCCTGGTCGGGCTTATCCCGACAATGTGGGCTTCCGAGTGCGCCTGCCGAATCGCGGCTCGTTCAGTCCGGACGCGGCTTGGCATATTGGTCCGCCGACTGGAATGAAGTTTCTCGAGGGCGCGCCTGTTTTCGCGGTGGAGGTTAGAAGTGAGCACGATTACGGACCCAGCGCGGAACGCTCGATGGCTGCGAAGCGCGCGGATTATTTTACTGCCGGAACGCTCGTGGTTTGGGACGTCGATCTCCTAAGCCCTGACGTCGTCAAGTCTTACAGTGCTAACAGCCCCGAAACACCGAACACATTCCGCCGTGGCGAAATCGCGAATGCCGAACCCGCTGTCCCCGGCTGGAGACTACCCGTAGAAGAATTGTTCGCATAAGCAAAGATCCAGATCCAAAAGTCAGGAATCGGCACCTACTTCACTATTTCAAAATCGATCCACTGCGTCGCAATCCGATGCTTCTCGTCTGCCAGCAGATCCGTAACGACAACTTGCAAAACATACTCGCCGAGAGCCATGTCGGCGCCTAATTGGATCGCGCCGTTGGCCGCGAGGCGCTTCAAGTCAGGAGCATTATTCAGAACGAACGGTTGTTGTTTCCCCGTGAAGACGTTCTGTCCACCGCGAAAGAGCCGCACCTGGACCTGCAGTTGCGGTTGGGCGGTACTTTTATCGACGCGCGCGTTATAGATTACGACCCCGTATTGCATTATCTGGCCGCGGTTGAACTGCCGCACGGCGGCGTTGTTCGTTGCGCTCATCGTCTCGTCGCGTCCGGTGTTCTGACCGGCAGGCGCCTGGCTTCCCGCGCTCGATGCATTTTCAGACTGTTGCTTTTTCAACGCCGCGGGTTCTACTGCCGTGAGGATGACGCCTGAAACAGTGAGCCGGTTCTTCTTAATGTCCGGAACGTCGACAAACTGACTGGCCGAACCGATGCGTTCCGACGCCTGGTCTCGCACCGCGATGCGGAGTTGGTAAGCGCCTGCCTTCTTGATCGGAACCGTCACAAAGTAGACAAGCCCTTCCTTCAGAACCTGCTTGTAGCGGTCGGCGCGCACGGTGAGCGTGGCCTGGCCGGTGATCTGCTCAATCGGAGTGCCATTGTCGCCAAACGTAATCGCGAGAAAATCTATCTTCGCCTTGTGCGATCCGTCTGACTCGTCAGTGAACGTGAGATCGCCGGCGTTAATGTGCAGCAGCGAACGCATGAATGAACCGAGCTTGAGGTCGTTTGCAAAGAGCGAAGTCAGACGCAGGTGCACGCCCGCGGACCCGAACGGCGAGATCAGGGCGTCTATCATCCGTCGCTGCGGTGTACGCGCAGCGAGATTCACCTCTTCATCAGAGACTCCAAAAAAGCCGTTGCGCATGCGCACGTTATACTTGCCCGTTCGCGTCACTTTTAGTTTGAGATGATGAAACGTGCGACGCCCCGTCTTTGGATCAAAAGTGGATTCGTCGGGCCGATAGCCAATCAGGTAATAGCTCTTTTGATCTTCCAGTATGCGCTTGATGCCACCGCTCAGATCGTTGGTGTTGCGAATGGCTATGCCGCCCGTCTCTCTGGCCAGATAGTCAAGACCCGCTTGCGAATCGAAGGCGGTGGTGCGACGACTCGACAGTTGTTGCTCGACCTGTTCGGGTGTCATGCCACCAGTATTGTCGGCGGCGGTCAATCCCATCGTCTGCAACCCGGTCGCGTTCATCGTGTAGATCACAACGGACGCGCGACTGGCCTGATCGATTAAACGCTGCAAGGCAAGCAAGGCCCGGTAGCTGCGCGAGGGATCGTCGCGGTTGTAGATCCTGAAGCCATCCGAGATCAGAAGAATCGACTTGCGCCCCGGCAATTCGCGCAGACCCTTGACGACGTAATTAATTGCCCCCAGCGTGCCGACGGCAAATACATCCTCGCGAAACTGATTGAGGTCTTCGTTCGCCGCATCCATCTCGGGACCGCCACGGCCGGGCGTCGGCGGTTCCATCGCCGCGAAGGCGCCGATGTTGCCGCGGCCCGAGGCGTACCATCGTACGCGCTCGATCGCGGCATAGAGCATTCGTTTGTCCGAAGTGAACTGTTGCAGCGCGCCGATGCCGCCGCCAGTGCGAATGATCGCGACCAGATCACCCGGCTGCATCTGTTCATCGACAAACTTTTTTAAGGCCTGCCGCACGAAGTGAGTGCTTTCAAAGGATAATCCCAGATCGTCGACGACGATCGCGATGGTACGACGAATCTCCTCAGGCTTTAGCGTGACTGGCGGAGCGGGCGGCGCGTTTTTATCTACGGCCGGTGCGGGTTTGCGCGCTGGAGACGCGGGGGCAGAGTCAACGACGATATAGGAAAAGTGCGTGATCTTTTGTTTCCGGTTGTCTTCGGAGATTTCGACGTCTTCGGGACGCAGATCCGTCACCAGCTTTCCGTTCTTGTCGGTGATCACCGCATCAACCTGAACAAGATTGGTATTGATGCGCACGACGTCTTCGTCGCCGGCGGGTGCTGGTTTCCCCGGTGTCGCAGCGGGTTGTTGCGGCGTTGCTGTCGGCTTTGGTGACGGCGAGGCGCTGGGCTGTTGCGCGCGAATCGAGAAGGAGAATTGCAAGACGAGCAACAGCGCCAGTAACAATTGTTTTTTCATTTCAAAATCTCCGATTGCTACGACCGCTCCCTATCCTTGGCGAGGACACGCTCGTAGAACTCGATGTATTGAGGAATCACCAGGTCAGTTCGGTAACGCGAGATTGCCGATTCACGTGCGCGCCGACCCATGTCGCCGCGAAACTGTTCGTCCGCCAATAGACGCGCGGCGTCGTCAGCCATCTTTTCGACGTCTCCGACGGCGCTCAGGAATCCCGTCTCGCCGTCGTCAACAACTTCAGGAACACCACCGACGCGTGAAGCAACCACCGGCACCTCGCAAGCCATTGCCTCCAGCGCTGCCAAGCCAAACGATTCCTGTTCCGACGGCAATAGTAAGACGTCTGAAGCGGACAAGTAGTCAACAATCTTCGGCTGCTTACCGACAAAGACGCAGGCGTCGGCGACGCCCAAACAACGCGCGCGATGCTCGCAATTTACGCGCTCGCTGCCGTCGCCAACCATCACGAGCCGTGCCTTGATATTCTTTTTCAACACGCGCGCAAGTATCTCGACGCAGTCGACTGGCCGCTTCACGGGACGAAAGTTGGAAACGTGTACCAGTAACGGCTCGTTCTCCGGCGCCAGCGTGCGGCGCAACGACTCGACCGGATGTCTTTGATATTCCGTCGGGCAAACGAAGTTCGGGATAACCGTGATGTCGTCAAACTGAAAACTTTCTTTTGTCGCAGCTTTCAAGTAATGCGAGATCGCCGTGACGCCGTCTGATTGCACAATGCCGTAGCGCGTGATCGGCAGATACGATCGATCCGCGCCCACCAGCGTGATGTCCGTGCCGTGCAGCGTTGTGATCACGGGCAAGCGGCGATGCGGCTTGAGTGACTCGCGCGCCAGGATCGCGCTGATCGAATGCGGAATCGCGTAATGCACGTGCAGCAGATCGAGATTCTCCTGCTCCGCCACCGTCGACATCTTTGTCGCCAACGCCAGCGTGTAAGGTTGATGCTCGAACAACGGATACGACATCATCTCGACTTCGTGAAAGCGCACGCGCTCGCTCAGTTCGGTCAGACGCGTGGGCAAAGCCGAAGCGATGAAGTGGACCGTGTGGCCGCGCGCCGCCAACTCCTTTCCCAACTCAGAGCCGACAATCCCGCTGCCGCCGTAGGTTGGATAGACTGTGATGCCGATGTTCATTGAGAAGTAGTCAGTGGTCAGTAGTCAGTTGACAGTAGCAAGCGGTTAATTGTTTTTTGTTATCGTGCATGTTGAAGAGCATCGCTTGCAGGTGAAGTATAAACTGACCGCTGACAACTGACCACTGACAACTATCCAACAACGAGGAGAGGCAGGCGACCCTCGCAATCGCCTGCCTCAGTCTCAGCTTGTCTCACCATTCAAGATGGGGGGCAAGTGAGGCCGTGCAGTATATTCTCGTGCTCCTGTTCTGGCAACGTTTTTGGGCGTTCGCGTTTGTCTTAATTTGAAGCAATAGCCTGCGGAGTCTGTGGGTGAAACGGGGCAGTAGCCCGACCGTCAGGGAGGGCGCGGCTTTCACGCTGAAAGCGTGAAATAAAATAGCCAGGGTAAAGCGCGCAGCGCGCCACCCCTGGATCAGTTGGCAAGAATGATTCCTCGCCCTGAAAGGGCGAAACAGATTTTCTTGTTCAACCCAACTCAACTTGAGTGGTCGCATCCCTTCGCTACCGCTCGGGGTTCTGTAACGGTCAGCCGTCCGCTTCACGGACTGCATGTTCGTATTCACATCTGATCCCACCGATGAGGAGGTCGCGTCAAAACCAGAGTGAGTAACACCGAATTAATTAGCTTAACCGCAAAGGTCGCAAAGTCTTTCGCAAAGGTGGCGGAGGAAGAGCCTTCCTGGCGATCCTTTGCGAATTTCTTCGCGCCCTTTGCGTTAAAGTTAACTCTTGATCGTGTCAGGCGTTGGAATGGAATCTACTGCCGTGGAATGGGAGAGAGATGCGCTCCGACCATTTGCCAGCCGCCTGCGCGTTTGACGAAGACGACGGTGAATCTTAGTTCACCTCGCTCGCTTCGTTCCGGAGTTTTTGGTACGCCGCGCCCGGTGACAATTGCGGTGTCGCCAAACACGCGCGCTTTGATGTCCCGGCCGCTGATGTCGAGCCCGTGCGCGTCTGCCTCACTGCCTTCCTCGGGAATAATATCTGTCTTGAAAACAGTACTTCCCCCCGGCGCTGTACCCTGGAAATCGTCGGCAATGATTCTATTCAGGGCCGCGCGGTCATGCCGCTCATCGGCGTCAAGCCACTCCTGGGTCACCTTCAAGACCGCTTGCTCGACGCTATTGTTCTGTTCCGTTGCTTTGGTGGCCGTTTGGGCCAGCGCTGGTGTCGCCGCCGCAATCAACAGAGCCATGAATAAAAGGCCTTTGGGCATCAGTCCTCCTCACATCCGCGTTTCAAATTTTGTGTTGATGATTAGACACTGCCCGAAAAGAAAGGTTCCAGGAACTTTTACTGAAAAATATCAGCGGCAGATTTATGAGGCAGTAGCGCGAATCAAACACATCTGCGTGCGCGAAGAGCTGCGCCCTTCTACCGTTGGGAGAGGGGCTGGGGGTGAGGGCGCGCAGCGTGCGACAACGCCGGCATCATCATGCCCTACGAAACAATCGAGATGGTCAAACATGAGAAGTAGCAGGGGTTACCACAACAATACCTGTGTGCCTGCGCTCAAGGATAGGCTCGGCAAAGCTGAAACAATGCTCTCGGCGGAGACGTTGCCAAGTTCCCTCGGCTCCATTTTGTAGAGTCCGCCGCCGTAGACGCGGCCTTCGCTTGTGAGAGCTTCGGATGTAATTGATTTGAGTGCCCGCCATAAGGATTCGATGAGCTCCGGCTTAGCTTTGATTGCATCTGCCAGCGGCTTCTTCAGGTAAAGCAGCAAATAAACATTCGCAGCGATCGCCCTTGAGTGGTTGAGGATAAAGCGAAACGTTTCGCCGTTCACCTCGCTCTTGCGGTTGATGTAGGTGCAAAGGAACAACGGGGGCTGGCGCTCTTCTTGTGAATACCACGGTGAGCGGTGTTGCGACAGATACTTCTCGTGAATGTCCTCACGCTTGCCGCTTTCAAAATAGTTCCAGAGCGAAGGGTACTTAGCCTCCACTTCCGCTTCCGGCAGTTTGCATGACAACAAATATTGCCTTCGTTCTACCAATGGATCGCCGTGGTGATCCGCCAATACTTCGTCAGAAGACAGATATCTGGGACTCGGCAATATCGGGATCAGGAATTTCTTCGGGAGTTGCAGTTCGGCGATTCTATCCGGCGTCAAAATGAAGAACTTGTTTGCGCCGGTCGCGATGCCTCTTTTGATTGTGAATAAATCCGAAAGCTTAATCTCATATTGAGCCTGCTCCCGGTAACTGGCGTTCTTCGGAAACTGCGTCCACTTTGCTGCTTGACGCAGAACATGCGAAGAAACATTCATGCAGGTTGACGGATTCAAAAGGCTTCCACCGAATGTGAACTCCACGCGATGATCCGAAGGTGGCGCTGTCTTCTTGAACCATACGACTGCCGACGATACCAGTGCATCGTCGAACTGAACATCGGCGGGGTCAAAGCGGTGAATGCGAAGGAGTGTGACCTGATTGAGCAAGTATTCTTTGATCGCACGTCCGTAGTTCACGTCCATAAACTCGCTGGGGATTAGCCAGGCTGCCAACCCGTCTTCAGCCAACCACGAATGCGCGATGCAGATGAAGTAGCAATACAATCCTGACAATCCACTGAGGCTAGCTCCGGCAGATTGCCGCGCCAATACTCTCAATCGATTTTTATCGTCATTCGCCAGGTGATGATGGCGGACGTAGGGCGGATTGCAAATCAGCAGATTGGCTCGTTGATTTTCCGAGGACGGAGCGGTCTGGTTCGTAAAGTCTGCATTTTCCAGTTGCAAGAGGTCTTCATTCCAAAGCTCAGCCGCGCTCGCTGCAACGTGTTTGTCGATTTCGTATCCGGCCGCGGTCGCGATTCGCGCACGCGGAAAGACTTTCCTGAGAGCGGAATAGAACGATCCAGTTCCGAATGCCGGATCGAGAAATCGAATGCGAAGGTTTGACGGAAGAATCTTCCGGGCGTATTCAAGAACCTCCGTCGCTAAAGCGCCTGGAGTTGCAAACTGGCCTAGCTTATTCCGCTCCGCCTGTGTCTTAGAGGAGTCGAGGTGCTTCTGCACCGCCAACCGTGACGATTCGATGACTTCGATGTGCTGCATTTCCTACAATCCGAGTTTCTTGAGATCGTCAATTCGGTGTTCCCAAACCCAGTCTATTCCTTCAGCCGCTTCGTAGCCAAGATATCCGCTGTCAAAGTAACCGCAAAGGAACAGGATAAACTGAACTCGTGGGCCATACGTTCTTCTCAACTGCGAAATCTTGACGGCTTCTTCTTTGCGCCTCTTATTGGTATTTGTGAAATCGCCGGCGGATTTTGCTTCGATTAGCAACGGGAAATTTCCGGCGCGCGATTTCTTTGGCATTACGATCGCGTCGATCGGTATGTTGATCTGTTTGATTCCATCTTCGAGTTTGATGGGAATGTTCATTCGAAATGAGAACGTGCCTGACTTAAGGTGATCGAAGGTTGAGCCGGTTCCTGCGTAAACATAGCCGCGAGACTCTAACCATTCCCTGATCGCTGCGAGCTGTCTTCGCTCCTAGGCGTTGCGGATTATAGGGTCGCTAACCGAACCACAGAGGCGATCCGCGACAATCGTTGCGGCCCGGTGGATCTCTGCCCTCTTGGCCTTCAATCCGCTGTCCAGCCAAGGGAATATGTCTCGGTCGCAGAGTTTGAGAATCGTGTCGCTAATCTTCTTAAGATTTGATTCGATCTCGCTTGGTCGTCGTGGGACGCGCTTATTGATCTCCATGCTGAGCACGAGGCCAGCAGGCACGCCCGCTAAGCCGATTAGTCGGTCACGAGCGATTGGCGGGGCGGTTGACATCCGAAGCATTGGGAGCACCAAAGGATTCTGTTGGAGTATTGATGGACTCAGGTCGGTGAGATTCTTCGTTAATTTCAATGCGTTCTCAACGGCCACGGTCGCCTCGGCTCGGGCGGTCCTATATGCTTGCGGAGCAAACTTGATGAACCAGTCGTTATAGAGATCGACTGACTTGGCGATGTCTTTCTTCCAGCCTTGCGGTTTGTCGGAGTTGACTGGCATCAGCTTTACAGATTGAGCGAGACGAAGAATAACACATGGTGCCTCGCCCGGCATTCGTCCTGAGGGCGCGATTCGGCTTTGGTGCCGCTAGAATGATCGGGTCGGCTAAGAAATGGATGGTGCAGTGATTTCAGAGGTCAGAGATCAGAGTAGCTCACCGCTTGAATCCCTTCATTATCTCCGCGTGGCCCTCAAGGTCAGAGATCAGATGTCAGAGGTCGGGGGTCAGGGGTCAGAAGCGGATTGCGGATTTGAGGCGCAGAGCACTTCCTTCGCATATCGAATGACGGGAACGCTGATGGTTCTTCGCTTGGGCACACGGCGGAGGTTTCCAATCAGCGTCGCGAGTTGTCGCCCAACTTCGGCTTTAACAATCTTCTCGCCACACTGAGGGCAGACACCGGCGGGAACCGACTCGATCACTAACAGCTTTCCCTTTAGCCAGAAGTCCTGGTTGATTCGCTTCTCTTGCATCCTCTCGCCACAGACATGGCATTTACCGTAATCATAGGTCTTGTTGTTTTTGTTCATAGCTTTACTCGAACGCATATGTTGTTATGAATAGCAGCCTGCCGGTCTCTTTGAGGCGGCAAATAACCCCAATCTGCCGTTCGTCAGTGGAACTGCCGACTATCTCGTAACGCGCACCTCGCGGGTCGCGGGTGAATCGTCGACGGATTCGGCCCGTCGCAATTACCCCTTCGATATCGGCGAAAAGTAGATCGTCGTTCGCCATCTCTTCAAAGAAGTGAGGAATTGCAAACTCGTACTCGCCATCCCGCACCTTCTTTCTGATGACATCAATGATAGCCAGAGTCGCTCGTTCCTCTCAAGCTGTTGTTAGTGAACCTCAACTCTCGTGCCGACGCTGATGATAACACGCGGGCCGTCGCGACCACTCATCGTGGTCCCAAGTGCCGCCGGGGATGATTCCGTCGCGGCGGGGCAACCTTTTGGACAGTTTTCTCGTAGGTTCTTTCAGCGGCCAGGTTAATCGAAGCAAGGCTCAATTGCCCCGTAGATTGAGGTGCGAAGCAGAAGTTGTGACATGAGAAGCAGAATTTGCGAGGTGTGAAGCAGAATTTGCGAGGTGTGAAGCAGAATTTGCGAGGTGCGAAAAATTCTTTTCAAAAATAGTGAAACAGAATCGGAATTCAGCCGTCTTAATGTTTGAAGAGCGCAAGATGCGAAGAAAGGTTTCCAAAAATAGTTGTCACAGAATTACGACTCAGCGGACTTACTATTTCAGGTAAGGAAAAAGAATCACGGCGTTGCGTCACTAGTTGAATCGGGGGTGTGGTTATGCTGAAAGTACACGCAAGGAATTTGGGGACTGTCACTGTCCTTTGTCTGCAGGGACGAATCGTAAACGGTGAAACGGCGACTCTGCGCAAAGCCGTGCATTCGCAATCAAGGGTCAGCGCAATCGTGCTCGACCTGACGCGGGTCAGCACCATCGATGCCGGCGGACTGGGACTGATGTTGAAGTTGCGCGAGCAGACTGAATCAAGAGGTATCGGCTTCAAACTCATGAATGTAACTAAACTTGTAAGTCGAGTGCTGGAAATGACACGCCTGGATTCTGTTTTCGAAGTGACATCCGGGGTCGAACTCTGGCCGGCAATCTCACGCGCCCGGGCCCCTGTGATGAAGCTTGCATCCTGCGCTTAGCTCCTGAAAAGAATTACCACTATCAACTTTACTTCTTCACCTTAATAACCTGAGGCCCCGGCGTTTCAGAGTCTGTGTCAAACTCACTTGAGCGGCGACGAATCGACGAGCTTTATCGCAAAGTACGCAAAGTGAAGCCGCAAAGGAGCGCAAAGAACAACACCTTTGCGTTCTTTGCGAAGAACTTTGCGCCCTTTGCGTTTCAATCTCATTGCTTTGATTGCTCCCATCCGAGTCTTGACACCGCCTCTTCAACGCCGGGTTTGGCGCGGAAGGATTTCGCTCTCGCCGCGTCAACGACGATTGAATATCAACCGTCGCTACGCGACGCAGGGTTGTGTTAGGTGGCGCTGATCCCAGCCTTGAAGGGCTGGGCTAAATTCGCGGCGCCGCTATTAGAGATTCGGTTATTTGCAGAGTCCTACTCGACCAAACATTCCAAATCCTAAACAGCGGTCAAAATCATCCGCCGACCGCACCGCCTTACGCCCCACAGGGAGTGCCGCCGTTCCTGCCAAAGAACGCGACCGACCCGAGATTAGCAAACGCGGCTGCATCGATCCTCGAGACCTGCGCCTCAAGCCAGTAGACCCTGTTGGCAAAATCAAGCGGAGTAATCAACGCCGAGATACCGATCGACGTGAAGCTTGAGCCCGTAGCCGGAAAGATGTTGCTATCAAACGTAAACTCGACACGGTTTCCGCCGATACTTGAGTCAGTACTTCTGATCGTAAAGAAGACCCGTGCCGTGGTTCCCGAGCCGTCGCTGTCGCGATATCGCAGCACAACCACATAGTCGGTCACCGGAGTGCAGGTAAGACCTCTTGTGGCGGTGATGGGATAGCGTATGGTGACCGTGCCGGTTAGCCCAGCCTTGAGTCCCACCGTAAAATTATTCAGGTCGACTATGCCCACGCTGTCCTCGTCGACCGTCCCTCCCGAACCAACCGTCGTCCATCGCGCGGGCGAACCCTGCGCTTTTGCGACCGACACATACAGCGGCTGGATTAGCAGTCCTACCGCCATCATAAACATCGCCGGCCAGGCGACACGTCTGCGAAGCTTCTTATTCATGAATTATCCTCCTTGAGTTACTTTGGATCACAAAAGTAACCTTGTAGTTTGTTTTGAATTGCGCGGAAAAACCTTAGAACCAGGTTCCAAGGGCATCTTTATACACGCCGCGTGCCGTGCATTCAAGGTCTGCGGACACTGCGCTTGTGATCTTTATTAATTCTCAAGAGACGGCACCGCACACGAGGCTTCGCCGACGCCGCGCTGCGTCAAACAGGACAAACGGAGTATAATGGTCGCGATAACCATTTTTGATTGATAACGTCTGCATCACGCGTCGAGCCGGTCTCGACTGATTGGAGAACAAATAGATATGCCGAAGATTAGTGATATCGAAGAAACACCAAATCCCAACGCCGTGAAGTTTGTTTTGCGCGAGCCGGTCAGCAACGGCGTCGCGCGATCATTTGGCTCCGTAGCCCAGGCGGAAAATGATCCGCTGGCGAAAGCTCTTTTTGACATTGGGCACGTCGTCTCGGTCTTTTACATGGACCAGATGATCACCGTCGAGAAAGATGGCGAAGGCGATTGGGACGAATTGCTGCCCACACTCGCGGTGCCGATTCGCGCAGCCGCGTCCGTGGCGTCCACAGGTGCGGCCGCAGCGGCGGCAGTCGGGGGCGCGATCGCCGCAGTTACCAGTGATGATCCGCGGTTGGTTCGCGTCAACGAGCTGTTGGACGAGAAAGTGCGGCCTTACCTCGTGAGCGATGGCGGCTATTTGGAGATTCTCGGCCTCAACGCTCACACGCTCACGATTCGCTATCAGGGAGCATGCGGTACCTGTCCCAGCTCGCTCACCGGCACGCTGATGGCCATCGAAAGCATGCTCAAGCAAGAGGTCGATCCGGAATTGGAAGTCATCGCGGTCTAGCTGGGTGCCAAAAAGAAAATCAATCGCCACAGAGGCACAGAGTCACTGAGAAGAGCACGATCAGAATCAATGCATAGACTCTTACCCACGTTCTTCTGAGCGTTCTCTGTGTCTCTGTGGCTAATGCTTAGTTTTTCATCTTTTTGGAACCTTTCGGAGATTTTTTCGGAATTCTCTTTGGAACGAGATACCAGCAACAGCGTTTGATCAGTCACCTATATACGTTTTTCCATTCACCCTGCGCTGCTCGAAGAGGAGAGAACTATGAATTTTCGTACTCGCCTATCCGTAGGCGCCGTCTTGCTTTGTGCGCTAGGCATCGTAATTTACGCGCAAGGTCCCCAGGATAAGCAGTCCAAACCAACCTCCGACAGAACCAAGACGGCGAAGACTAAAGAGGCCGACGCGCTGGCGGCGGAAAGACGGAATCTGGCCGTCTCGTTGCTGACTGCGCTGGCCGAGGACGCGCGCGCGTTTCGCGATCAGAAATTACGCGCAAAGGTTTTGGCGCGTACCGCCGACGCGCTTTGGACCACCGAGCCTGACAGGTCTCAGGAACTTTTTCGTCGCGCCTGGGATGCCGCCGAGACCGGAGATGCCGAAGCGGCACGGCAAGCCAATGAGGACGCACGCAAACAGCAACAGCAAAGCGGAATGATGATGAGGCGCAGCGGAAGAGACATGCGATCTGAAGTGCTCCGCATCGTTGCTAAACGCGATCGCAAACTCACGGACGAGTTTCTCAAGAAACTGGAAGACGCCGCCGAACGCGAAGCAAAAGAGACGGCCACGGATGCAAACCTGCGACGCGCCGCGGATCAGTGGGCGGCGCCGGCCGCGCGGGCAAAACGATTGAGTCTTGCCAGAACGCTGCTGCAGGATGGTGAAGTTGAGAAGGCGATGCAAATCGCCGGTCCGGTGATGGATCAAGTCAACCGGGACACGATGAACTTTCTTTCCGCGTTGCGTCAAAAGAATGCCCAAGCCGCTGATGGATGGTTTGCTTCTTTGCTCGCTCGCGCCGAGAGTGATCCCGTGTCGGACGCGAATACTGTCTCTGGACTTTCTTCTTACGCGTTCACACCTTTTCTATATATAACTTTTGGTCCCGACGGTGGCGGATATCAAATGCAAGAAGGTCCGCTTTCAACTCCGCCGGATCTGCCTGCTCGGTTACGGGCAGCGTTTTTCAGCGTAGCGACCGACGTTCTCATGCGTCCTCTGCCGCCGCCCGAACAGGATCAATCAACGTCCGGAAGAACCGGCAAGTATATGGTGATCAAGCGACTGCTGCCGCTCTTTGAACAATATTCGCCCGAACAGGCGGCAATGCTGCGCACGGAAATGACGGTGCTCTCCAGCAACGTCCCCGACGACGCGCGCGCTGAAGGTAATCGCGCCATCGATCGGGGTATCGTGCCCGACAATCCGAAAAGCGATCCGCTACAGTCGATGCAGGATCGACTCGATCATGCCAAGACCTCCGCGCAGAGAGACGGGATCTATGCTGATGTGGCCGCGTCGCTGGCCAATAATGGCGATCTGCAAGCGCGCGAACTGGCAAATAAGATCGAAGATTCGGAAATCAGAAAGGCGGCGATTGCGTACGTCGATTTCGAGCTTCTGCGATCAGCAATCCAACGAAAGGACACCGCGGAAGTGCTGCGGATTGCGAAGACCGGCGAGCTGACCCACATCCAGCGCGCCTGGGGTTACACGCAGGCAGCAAAGCTGATGACGAAAGCAGATCTCGCGCGCGCAGGTGATTACTTGCAGGAAGCGGCCGCTGCGGCGCGTCGCATTGATGCCGCTGATCCCGATCGCGCGCGCGGGCTTGTGGCAGTTGCCAATGGCTTCGCTGCAAACGATCGCGTGCGTACGTGGGAAGTAATCACGGAAGCGATAAAAGCCGCTAACGGTGCGGAAGCGTTTACGGGCGAAGACGCGCTGCTCAGCGCCAAACTGTTCACGAAAACGATGGGTGTAGTTACGAACGCTGGAGTCGAAGATTTCGATCTTCAGGGAGTCTTTACTTCGCTGGCGAATGACGATCTGTATCGATCGATTGAACTGGCGAAGACATTTAGTTCCGAAACCGCGCGCGCCAACGCTACGATTGCGATCGCTCGCGCAGTCCTTGAACCGAAACAAAAGAAAGTAGCCGGCGCACTGTAACTGAGAACCGGCAGCAGTTACACTAACTCAGTCGCGCTTCGAGAGTTTGTAAATGAAATACCTGGCCCGTCTATGTTCCCTCGCTCTGCTCTTCTTAATTTTTTGCTGCCCAGCCAACGCTCAGTCAGACGAAGTTAGGAAAGTCACTCCCGCAAAGAAAACTCCAGCAGAAAACAGCGAAGCCGCCATCGCGCTGAATGCGCGACGCGCCCAGGCCCGATCGCTCTTGATCTCGCTGGCCAGCGATGCGCGCACCTTCCGCGATCAACAACTACGTGCTCGCTCTTTAGCGCGGATCGCTGATGCGTTGTGGGAAGTTGATGCTGAGCGCGGACGCGAACTCTTCCGTAAGGCCTGGGACGCTGCTGAAGTCGCTGACAGAGAAGCTAAGCTGCGACTTGACGAAGAGATTCGCCAACAAAAAGCCAGGACCGGTGGTGGCTACGCAGTCAACCTTCCGCCCAACCTCCGCGGCGAGGTCCTCCGGCTGGCGGCACGACGCAATCGCGCGCTGGGCGAGGAATTCCTGGAGAAACTGAAAGCGGAGCGTCAGTCAGAAGCCGATGCTGCGAAGGCCACGAAGCCAACTTCATCTTTCGGCGCGCTGCCCGAGGGTTTGAGTCAAAGGCTCAACCTGGCCCAGCAACTCCTCGACATCGGCGACGTAGAACGTGCGCTTCAATTTGCAGAGCCGGCGCTCGGCGTAGTCAACATGGCAACTGTGGACTTCCTCGCGCAGCTTCGCGAAAAAGATGCTAACGCCGCTGACATGCGCTATGCAGCAATGCTGGCGAATGCGGAAGGTAGTTTCCAGTCGGACGCGAACACTGTATCGCTGCTTTCATCTTACATTTTTACTCCGCGCTTATACGTGACCTTTAGTGGAGGTGGGACTTCGAGCTCACAAATGACTTCGACCATTGTCCCTGTGAACGTCGCGCCTGAGTTGCAGGCAGCGTTCTTTCGCACCGCGTTTCAAGTTTTGTCGCGGCCGCTGGCGCCGCCGGAACAGGACCAGAGCACTTCGGGCGTTGATGGCAAGTACTTAATGATCAAGCGCCTGCTGCCACTGTTTGAGCAGTATGCGCCAAAGGAAATGACCGAGAACATGCGCGCCCAAATGGAAGCATTGAGTCCGCTCCTGCGCGAAGGCGTGCGCCAGCGTGACGATCAGTGGGTGCGCAAGGGAATCAGACCAGAGGAGTCGCTGGCCGATCAGGAGCAGTCAATGCTGGACAAGATCGATCACGCCAAGACTTCCGCGGATCGTGACTCGCTTTACATCCAGCTTGCTTTCTATGCTAGTGGACGGGGCGACGTCCGCGCGCGCGACTTCGCCGACAAGGTCGAAGACAGCGAAGTGCGTCAGAAGTTGCACGCCTACATCGACCCGTCACTGGCCATGCGAGCCATGGAGAAAAAACAGCCGGAGCAGGCGTTGGAACTCGCGCGAACCGGCGACCTCACACACCTACAAAGATCGTGGATCATGATCGAGGCCGCCAAACTCCTGGCGAAGAGTGATCGCGACAAGAGTCTCGCGCTGATCGATGATGCGCTTGCTGAAGCTCGGCGCATCGATGGCTCAGATCCGGATCGAGCACGGGCGCTGTTTGCGGTGGCCAACGCTCTGCTGGTGTCCGATGCGGCGCGCGTCTGGGATGCCACGTTCGATGCGATCAAGGCAGCAAACTCCGCAGAGGGTTTCACCGGCGAGGACGGTAGGATCACGCTCCGCTTTGAGGGCAAGGGAAGCCGTTCGATTGGGAGCAACAGCGTTGCCGATTTCGATCTGGCAGGAATCTTCGGCCAGCTCGCCGGCGTTGATTACGATCGGGCGGTCGAGTTGGCACGCAGCTTTCAAGGCGAAGGGCCGAGAGCTGTGGCAACTATCGCCATCGCTCGTTCTGTGCTCGAGCAGAAACCGAAGAAGGTTGCGGACAAGAAGTGATCAAGCCCGCGTGAACTGTAAACTGATCAGGAATAAATATTCATCGACTGTGTGAGTAAAGCGACCGGATCATCGACGTTCAGCGCTTCACGCACGTAGAACGGTTCGCCCGCAGCCACTCCAATCAAAGATCCAAAGTAGCGCATGCGCCACTCGAGTTGTTGCAGATAATTCTCCTCACTGATCCGCGTCGTCGGTTCCTTTGATTCAGTACGGTAGAACTGCGAGGCGTGCGCCCGGATCGCTTTCATCTTTTCTTCGACAAAATCCGAAACGTCAACAATAAACGACGGTACGACGAGCCGTGAGAAAACTGAATGCGCGATCGCCGGCATTTTTACTGCTTGCTGCCCTGCCTCCGCATCGTAACGAGCCATCGTTGCGAGGCGCGCTGACTCGCGCACGATGCGACACGTGGCCGCATGATCCGGATGCGGATCGTCCCAGTAGGTCGTGAGAATCACTTTCGGCCGGTGATTACGAATCACACGCACGACTGCGGTGCGTGATTCTTCAGTGAGCCAGACGTGGCCGTCCGGCTGTTCGAGATTCAAACGAATATCGAGCTTGAGAATGTGAGCGGCGTCGAGCGCCTCTTTAGCGCGAATCTCCGGCGTGCCGCGCGTGCCCATTTCACCACGTGTCAGATCGCATACTCCGGTGCGGTAACCCTGAGATTTCAGTTTCAGCAGTGTGCCTGAGACGCTCAACTCCGCATCGTCCGGATGCGAGAAGATCGCCAGTACGTCAAGTTCGGTCGGTAAGTCGCTCATCTTTGGTCTGTGCTATTGGCTACAAGCTACTGCTCTGAGGTTTAACTGAAGCGGTGAGTTTGGTCAAGTTGAAGACTCCGCTCGCTAGCGGCAAGAGTCCCGCTAGGGACGAAATGTTTATAGCAGGCCCGCGTGGAAATGATTCCTGAGCCCCAGCGGGGCGGAATGCAGCTTCCCGCTCACGCACATTTCGCTCTTACAGAGCTAGAGACATAGGGGCGGGATTCCAAGCTATAAACATGACGCTCCTACGGAGCTGCGAACACTCGCTGCACTCTAACAATCATTTGCCTGCGTTTGACTCGTTGCGCGGTATTTCGGTAGCCTCGCGCGAAAGGATCTACCAATGAAACTCATCGTTCTTGGTTCAGGCACATCCGTGCCACATGCGCAACGCGCGGCATCGGCTTACTGGCTGGAAACGAGCGGTGGCTCGCTGCTGCTCGATATCAGCCCCGACGCCGCGCATCGCATGGCCGAAGAAAAACTCGATTGGGCCAATGTCGATGCGATCTGGATCAGCCACTTTCATCTTGATCATGTCGGTGGGCTGGCGCCTTTTCTGTTCGGCACAAAATGGGCGCCACAAATTCAGGGACGAACCAAGCCGCTGCGGATTTTTGGTCCAACGGGTATCGAAAATCTTTTGCACACATTCGATCAGGCGAACAATTACCGGCTTCTTAATCAACCGTTCGTGATTGAAGTGATCGAGATCGAAGGCGGTTCAAAGTTCGACCTGCTGCCGGGCGTCGCCGCGCAAACTTTTGCGACGCCGCACACGCGCGAGAGTCTGGCGATTCGTTTGACTGATAGGGACGACGTATCGCTTGTGTACACGTCCGACACCGGGCCATCCGAAGGACTCGCAGAATTCGCTCGGGGTGCTGACCTGCTCTTGATCGAATGTTCCTTTCGGCGCAACAAACCAATTCAGAATCATCTCGAACTGACCGAAGCGATGGACATTGTCCGACGAGCCGCACCAAAGAAGGCTGTGCTAACTCATTTGTATCCTGAATGGGACGAAATTGATCTGGCCGCCGAAGCGAAAGCGCTCTGGTCGGGCGAAACCATCGCGGCCGCGGATGGTCTCGTGTTGGAGATCAAGGCTTGATCAGTGTGCTAAAGTATTCGCCGTTCACTCATTTCTGATATCGATGCGGGAGATGCTGGAATGAATTGTCCCAGATGTGCAAGGCCCACGCATTTCGTGCGGCGGCGCTGTCCGGCGTGTAAGCGCCAGCAACCCAGCTTTTACTTCCTGACGATTATTGTGTTGCTGCTGATTTGCTTTGGTGGTCTTGCTCTGCTGGGCAAGCTTCCCTGGCCCACTTAGCCACCGAACTGCGAAACCACACCAGCCGGCGATAATCTTCGGGTGAGGTCGTCTGACTTCGTGGATCGCTTTTACCGTACGCCCAATTCCCAAATCCCGTATTGAGTCTTCTTGTCTACCGGATGACCCGCCTGTTTTAGCGACAGCAGTATTTGTCCGCGATGATGCGATTCGTGCGAAATCAAATAGCCGAGAAACGCAACGGCGTGCGGCTTGAATCCTTTAATTTTTCCGCCGGCCTCGATGCTTTTGCTCAGCAGCGTGGAGATTGCTTTTCCGGAATCGACCAGGGCTTTGCGCAGCAACTTCTTGTCACGCGCCTGTTCCTTCTCGATCTTCTCCAGACCCTTCAACAGATCGGGCGCGGCCGCTTTCAACCACATCAAACGAACATTGTGAATGTGCGCAAACTGCTCGCCGACGCTGCGACCCTTCGAAGCGGAATAACTCGCGAGCGCCGGCGCCTCAATCGCGTCAAGCAAATACAAATTGATCCGATTATGTATGTCCCAGGTTTCGAGAAATTGTCTCTCATCCATGCGAGCTTTTTCCTTCCCTCAATTGGACTGCTAAGAATTGAAGGCAGTGAGCCTCGCCCCCCCGAGACTCACTGCCCTCGTCGCGGTGCGGTGCGAACATGAAAGCGAATCAAGCGCACACGCACCACGATCCCAAATTATCGAACTCTAACTGCGATACTGTTAACTGTCAGTGCATTGCCGGTCGCCCGTTGCAGATCCGCGATTGCTTTGTTCAGATCCGTTTGCGCGCGTAATTCGTTGCCTCGCGCGGTCGTCAACTCCGTCTGACGTTGCAGCACGAGAAAAACCGTCGACTGCCCGACATCGAGTTTTCGCTTCTCACTTTGGTACTGCTGTTCGCTGGCCGCGCGCTCGGCGGCCGCGGCGCGCAGACGCGCTTCCGCACTGCGCATGACTTGCAGAGCGTTGCGCACGTCCACTTGGATCGTTTGCTCCAACTGCTGACGCTGCGTGACGATGCGTTGGCTTTCAACTAGCGAGCGTCCCAGTTGCGCTTCAGCGGTGCGATTGCGCAAGGGCAGGCTGACGGCGACGCCAACACGAAGGTTGTTGAAGCGATTCAATAGAAGATTGTCGATGGATTGGCCATAGCCACCAATAAGAAACGGCGCGATCGTTTGCGCAGGCTGAGGCGTCAGCAGCGGCAACTGCGCGAGACCCAAGAGCTGGTTGACTCGATCGCGCAGTTCCGCCGACGACGCAGTCAAAGGATTTGTTCCGCCACTGAGCGCGCCTGCCAAACCCACCATGCCATAGCTGCCGGTAAGATCAATCTCCGGCTTTGTCTGGTCGCGATAGAACCGCTGATCGATCTGGTTGATCTCCTGCGCGACGTTTGACTGCTGCAGTTCGGGACGATTCTCCATCGCCACTTTCATTGCTTCGGGTAGGGAGATCTGCGGCGGCGCCAGATCAACTGAATCCGTCGGCACGATGGCCACATTCCACAGCGGCGCTTCGCGATTGACGGCGATCAGGTTTTTGAGATTGTTCTCCGTACGCGAAACATCTTCCAACGCGCTGTAGACGCTCTGGTCCAGCGCCGCGACCTGCGCTTCGACGGACACTACGTCGATCGGCGCCAGCACGCCTTCGTTCACGAGGCGTTTGTTGTGGTCGAGTTGCGAACGCGCGTCTTGCAACGCTTCGCGCTGGATTTGCAGATGGCGCAAGGCGAACACGAGATCCCAATAGGCGCGCTGCACGCTCGTGATCGTTTCGATCGCGCGCTGGCGAAACTGCGCGTCAGTTAATGAAAGATTCTTTTTGGCGATCTCTATTTGCCGTCGTGGACTGTCAAAGCGAAAGCCGCGCACGAGCGGTTGCGTAAAAGTAAATGTCAGCGCTGTCGGATATTGCGGATTGAGCGCGGTAAACGAGTTATTTGTCGTCGCGCGAATTGACGAAAAGTCGAAGCGATAGGTGCCGCCGCCTTTTGGCGCCAGTCCTTCGAGACGCAATGTACCCGTGTAATCGTCCTGCGTGACAGAGCCATTCGCACCGCCGCTCAGAAAACTGGCGCTGGGTGTCTTGATTCGTTCGTAGTAGGACTGTGAACTCAAGCGCGGATCGTAAACGCCGCGCGAGCCCAGCAGATCAAACTCCGCGATCTTCACATTCTCGCGCGCGACTTCGATGTCTTTGTTGTTTTCCAGCGCCAGCTTCATCGCCTCGCGCACGGACAACGGCAGTTGCTGGTCCATGTCGACGCCGACGCGCCCCAGCTCCGGCTGCATCAGACGGTTGGCGCGGTAGTTCGGCGCGATCTGAGGCACGGGCAACGATTGATCGGCCGGCGTGGGTGTTGGCGTGGGCGACGGCGAAGCCTGTTGGGCGAGCGCGGACGATGCGGCCAGAAGCAGCAGCATTAGAGGTAAGACCTTGAAACGCAAACGTCGCAAAGGATTCCGCAAAGCATCGCCAAGGACATTTCTTTGCGCCCCTTGCGAAGAACTCTGCGTCCTTTGCGTTTGAAGTATTTCGGTATGACTATTCTGTGTGCTCATGATTCAAACTCTTCACGCTATTGCTTCGAGAACAACCCGAACAACGACGACGTCGCGCTCACGGTCTTTCGTCGGGCCCATGCGAATGCCCCCGTCACTCGGCCGTTGATGTGACTCCAGATGCGGCTCCTGGCCAGGTCGTCAAACAGTGAATAGAACACCGGCACGGCCAACAGCGTCAGCAACAGACAGAGCGATTGTCCGCCTACGACGAGCACGCCAATCGATCGGTTTGTGCCTGAGCCTGGTCCGCTCGAGATCGTCAGCGGCAACATGCCAGCGACCAGCGCGATCGTCGTCATCAAAATCGGGCGCAGCCGATCGCGGTTCGCGCGGACGATTGCATCGAGGCGTTCCATGCCGCGCGCGCGTAACTGGTTCGTATGATCGATCTGCAAAATCGCGTTCTTCTTAACGACACCGAAGAGCAACAGGAGACCCAGGCCGGAAAAGATATTTACGGTCTGTCCCATGATCAGCAGGGACACAATGCCAAACGGAATTGCCAGCGGCAGCGTTAGGAGAATCGTTACTGGGTGGATGAACGATTCGAATTGGGCGGCCAGCACCATGTACATGAAAACAAACGAAAGAATGAACGCCAGCATGAAATAGTAGGCGGAGCGGCCCAGTTCTTTTGAACGCCCGGCCAGACCCGTGGAATACGCCGGATCGAGTTTCAGAGCTTTCACAAACTGATTCATCTCCGCGATTACCGCGGCCTGCGAGCCGCCCGGTTTGACGTTTCCCAACAACATCACCTGACGCTGGCGATTCAAACGATCGATGGCCGACGGGCCCGTGCCAGGATCTACACGCACCAGATTGTCGAGGGTGACCCAGCCAATCTTCGAAGAAGAAACGATCATGCGCTTCAACCCTTCTACGCTCGCTCGGTACTCGCTGATGGCGCGCACGCGAATGTTGTATTGATCCTTGCCGGCGTTGAAGGTCGAAACTTTTTCGCCTGCTACAAGCGTGTTGAGCGCCTGCGCGATGTCGCCGACACGAACACCTAAGTCGGCGGCGCGCGCGCGATCGATGACGACGCGTAATTCAGGTTTGCCGACGATGAGAGTTGAATCAGCATCGACGACGTCCGGAATCGTCTTCATGTTTTTGAGCAAATCCTCGGAATACTTCGTCAGCTTGTCGAGGTCCGGGCCACCAATAACGTACTGAATGTCGGCGTTGCGAAAACCGCCGCCGGAGATTGCCGCTACCTGCTGGACGCTCGTGCGCAGTTGACCCGGGTACTCCTTCAGATATTTTCCAAGCACCTCGGAACGCGCGCGCAACATCAGCTCCTGCTGCGTGACCTTTCGTTCTTCAATCGGCGTCATCTTGACGTAGATGCTGGCGACGTTGACCTGTTGCTGTAGTCCACCGCCGATCGTGGTCAGCGTATCTGTCACGGACGGCAATTTGCGCAGGTCCTCGGCGATGCGCTCAGAGAGCGCGGACGTTGCCGCGAGCGTGTAGCCTTCCGGAGCGCGCACGTTAATCTCAAACTGTGATTGGTCATCCACCGGCAAAAAGTTTTTTCCCACGAACATGAACAGCGGCACGATGCTGACAATTACCAGCGTGCACGCCAGGACGATGAACCAGCGATGGGCCATCGACCACTTGAGCAGGAAAGTGTAGGTGCGATCTATCGGACGATAGAAGCGCGACTGTTTCGAGCCTTTGTCCGCGGGTTCGGTGTGGCGCTCGAATGTTCCTTCTTCAGCATCGTCACTTCGCTTGATGAGCCGCGCCGCGAGCGTTGGCGTCAACGTGAACGACACCAGCAAAGAAACCGCGATGGCGAACGACGCCGTAAAGCCGAATGACGACATGAAGCGGCCGACAATGCCGCCCATGAAACCTACGGGCAGAAACACCGCCAACAGCGAGAACGTCGTCGCCATCACCGCCAAACCAATCTCGCGCGTCGCGTCGATGGCGGCCTGGAATGGCGGTATGCCTTTCTCTTCGATGAAGCGAAAGATGTTTTCCAGCACCACGATCGCGTCGTCGATCACGATGCCGACCATCAGCGTTAAGGCCAGCATCGTGATCTGATTCAGCGTGAAGCCCATCGCGTTCATCAGACCGAAAGTGGCGATTAACGAAGTTGGAATCGCGATGGCGGCAATGATTGTCGAGCGAAAACTCCACAGGAAGATGAAGACTACAATCGCTGCCAGGATGCTGCCTTCGATCAGGTGCTTTTGAATCGCTTCGATCGAAGCCTTGATGAAGATCGACTGATCGCCGACCACTTGCGTGCGAAATCCGGGCGGCAACGTCGGCGCGATCTCTGCCAAACGTTCCTTGACGGCATCGGCAACGGCCACGGTGTTCTGGCCCGACTGTTTTGAAACGACCAGCGTGACTGCCGGCTGGCCGTTGAGTCGCGCCTCGGTACGCGGCTCTTCGAAGCTGTCCTCGGCATGACCAATGTCGCTGAGTTTGACGGAATACGTGCCGCGATTGGCGACCACCAGATTGTTAAAGTCAGCGGGCTCGACGATGCGACCCATCGTGCGCACAGTTAGTTCGCGCGCGCCTTCGTCAACGCGGCCGCCGGGCACTTCCATGTTCTGCATGCGGACTGCATTTGCGACTTCAGCGACCGTGACGTTATAAGCACGCAGCTTGTCCGGATCGACCCAGACTTCGATCTCGCGTTTGCGGCCGCCGACGATCTGCACATCGCCAACGCCATTGATCGATTCGATGCGCTGTTTGATCTGCTTGTCGGCAATGTCCGTGACTTCCCTCAAAGATTGCGGCGCGGAAACAGCAACGCGCACAACAGGCGACGCATCTGTATCCAGCTTCTGAACGATCGGCTTCTCCGCCGTCACCGGCAGATCGTTCACAATCAAATCAATTTTGTTGCGAACTTCCTGCGCGGCCACGTCAACGTTTTTCTCAAGGACAAACGTGATAAAGACTTGCGTGACGCCTTCGACCGAAGTCGAGCGCAACTCGTCGATGCCGCTGATGGTGTTGACTGCGCCCTCAACCTTGTCGGTGATTTCAGTCTCGACCTCTTGCGGCGAGGAGCCCGGATTGACTACGGTAACCGTGATCGTCGGCAGATCGATTTTCGGAAACAGATCGACGCCGAGAGACTTGTAGGAGAAAAGACCGACGACCGTCAGGCTTAGGATGATCATCGTCGCGAACACCGGACGCCGGACGCATATTTCAGCAAGCTTTTGCATGATTCGGATTTCGGATCTCAGATCTGAGATCTCAAATCTTTGATTATTGCTTTACCACCACTCCATCGCTTAACTGTTGGACATTGCTCGTAGCCACTTGTTCGTCAGCCGCCACACCTTGTTTGATCTCGACCAGATCGCCTTCCGTCTGACCCAGTTGCACGAGTCGCTGTTCCGCGTGGCCGTTTTTGATCACGAAGACGCGGCTCACTCCTGATTCAGTTCGCACGGCGCGCGCCGGGACCAACACGGCCGGCGCTGCTTTCGCTTGCAGGATTCGCACGGTAGCGAATTGCCCGGGCTTGAGCGCGCCGCTGCTGTTCTCCACTTCCGCTTCAACGGTCAGCGTGCGCGAGCTTGCCGAGACGTTGGGCGAGATGCGTGCGACCCGGCCGCTGAAATTTCTATCGGGCCAGGCACTGGTCACGAGCGAAATGCTTTGTCCGACCTGAATATCGGGAATCGCTTGTTCGGGAATGTCGATGCGCATGCGCAAGGGATTAATGCGCACGATCGTAGCTACCTTGGACGAGGTAGTGACGTATTGGCCAACCTGGACCTGGCGCTCAGCTACAAATCCGTCCATCGGCGACGTGACCACCGTGTAAGACAAACTGCTGCGCGCAAGACTGACCGCGCTTTGCGCTGCCGCAACGTTGGTCCGCGCCACTTGCACGGCCGCATAGTTCTGTCGCGCGGTGGCTACTGCCGATTCGTATTGCGCCTTGAGTTGATCGCGCTGCGTTCTCTGCTGGTCATAATACGAACGCGAGACATCGCCGGCTTCGATCAGTTTCTCAGCACGCTGCAGATTCTTTTCCGCCAGTTGATAAGCAGCTCGCGCCGAAGCAACGTCGGCGACTTGCTCCGGATCAAATTTTTGCCCCGGCTTCAATCCAATCTTTGCTTCCGCCTGCGCGACCGCCGCTTTAGTTTGCTCCAGTTGTGCCACTGCCTGGTCCACGCGAATCCGGAAGTCCGCGTCGTCGAGCCTGGCCAGCATCTGCCCGCGTTTGACGTGAGTGCCCAGATCGACTCCGACTGTCACGACTTTGCCGGACGTTTGGGGCGCGACATCTGTTTGCGCATCGCCGGCCAGACTTCCTGTCGCTTCAAAATAACGGGGGAGTTGGCGCTGAATTGCCGGCGCCGTCGTCACGTCAACCGCAACAGGCGACGAAGAAGCAGCAGCGTTGTCGTTGCGTACATTCGCTTTCGATCCGCCGCACGAGAGCGCAAACAGCGCGAGACTGACGAGAACAACTGCCAGAGATAAGAACCTCGGTCGAGATAACATGTCTCTACTTTCCCCTCGTGGAACCATTGCCATTCGAAATCTTGCGGTCGTTCTTCCTCACCGGCTTTGCGGCCCGGTCAGTGCTGATTCCCTTCAATAGAATGTCGGTAAACTGTTTGGCTGCGGTTTCGTTCGAGATATTCAACAGCAGTCGCTTGGGATCCCAAAGGTTGTTATTGAGCGAGTGGTGCATGACCATGCCGATGAATGCACGCACGACAATGGCCGGATCGATTTTGATCATCGCGCCGTCGCGTTGTCGCTCGCGAATGTAGCCACCCAGGAATTCGTAAACCCGGCGCACAAACGTCTCGAAGAACATTTGTGCGAGCTCATGCCGCTCGAGTGCGGAGTGCAACAAGAGGCGCTGAAACTCCGGGTCGATTTCGTGATGCTGCAGTGCGCCCAGCGCCAACCCTTCAAAAACTGCGTGGTCGTCTTTTCGCTGGAGCGCGTCAGCGACCATCTGTTCCGGATCTATCGGCCCGCCCGAGCAAGCCTTATGATCGAGAATGGCGCTGTAGAGTTCTTGTTTGGTGGCAAAGTGGCGAAAGACCATCGCCTCAGAGACTCCCGCTGCCTGGGCGATTTCTTTCGTTGTGGTGCCGCCAAATCCTCTTTGCGAAAACAGACTTACTGCCACCCGCAGAATCTGCAGACGCCGCTCGTCCCCCGCCATTCGGCCCGTGATCTGGGGCGCCGAAGATTCGCTTGAAGAAGCCAGTTGTTTGCTCAATAGTTCAACTCAATCCACAATCTAAATTGCCAAAGTAAGTACTTACTTACCATCGTTCCCAGGGCCAAGTCAAGCAGAGTTTTTCGGGGCAAGAAAAAACTGTTCGCGACTGTACTCTTTCCGGGGCGTTGCGCTATCTTGACGTGTACTCTTTCCGGAACAAGATGGATTGCGAACGGTTTGTTCGCGTTCATCGATGAATCTGTGGCGGCGGAGTGGCGCGTGCAGGAACTCTGGGAAGCTAAAGCACGTTATTGAACTCATTAGGCAATCGGAAAATGATCCAAGGAGGAATCGAAACATGGCAGAGCACACAACCACGAAAAAGAGCGACGACAACGGTGGCGCGGAGTCGGCGGGTTTGACCACGGCTGCGAAGGCTGTAGGCGCGACTGCCGGGGCCGCGGCCGGCAAAGCAACCAATCTGGCGCATACCGCACAGGACTATGGCGGAAAGATTTCCGAAGCCGCCACGCAGGCGAAAGATTATGTTGCCGACAAGGCTTCCGTTGCTGGCGAGAAATTCAAGGAGCTGCAGAACGCCGACATCGGCGATCTGACGGAGAGCGCGAAACAGTTTGCCCGCAAGAATCCCGGACAGGCGATCCTGATCTCGGCAGCGGCCGGGCTGCTACTGGGTTTACTGCTTCGTGGCGGTCGCCGCTAAACGAACTTTCGCAAATCCCGACCGAGGTTTGACCATGGCCCAGCAAGATGCTGTTGTGATCAAAGGGGGACAGGCGCGCGGACCGCGATCAGGCGACGAAGAATTATTGAAAGACGACATTCGCCGCCGAGTTGAGGCTGCGCGCGAATCCGTCGCCGAAGCCGTGAGCGAGATAAGGGAAGCGGCAACAGAAAAGTACGAATCGATCAAAGACGCGGTTGCTGAATGTGACTGGCGCGACGAGGTCAAGAAGCATCCTGCTGCGTGGAGTCTGGGCGCGCTGGGCGTGGGACTGCTGGCAGGCTGCGCAGTTTCCGGCGCGATCAAACGCGCGCGTCGTCGCGACCGGCGGCGTGGGTACGTGCCCTCTGTGCCTCACGCTTACGCGGCGCAACCGATCATTGGTGAACATGATATCTCTGCCGACGCGCAACACTCAGTACCCGTAAAAGTTGAGAAGCAAAACCGCGAGCCGGTCGTGGTTGATGATGTCAAAGCGAGCGTCGCATCTGATCATGTGCGTCGCGAGCTGACCTCGCTGCGCGGTCGTCTTATCGATGAACTCTCAGCCATCGCTCATGAGGTTCTGCTACCGGCGCTCATTCGCAAGATCAGAGAAGCGCTGGTCGCAGATAAACCTAAGGCTGAATCCATCCGTCGCGACGCTTGAGTTTGTGATCGGAAAATAGCGCAAGTTGTTAACTCGCAAGTTACCAACTTGCGCTACAAGTTTGACTAGCGCGCGCCCGGCATTGGCTTCCGCGGCAGTTTCTCATCACGCATTGCCGTTTGGTAAACAAACGCCGCCATGATCGTTGCCGCCTGCTTCATGTCGTCGGCCTGGATGCGATCGAACACGTCCTGGTTCGAATGGTGCGTGCGAGTGTCGTATTCGATCTCGTCCTGAATGAACTGGAAACCCGGCAAGCCGATGCCGTCAAACGATTGATGATCCGTGCCGCCCGTGTTCGAAATCGTAATCGTGCTGGCGCCCAGGTCGCGGAAAGGCACCAACCACTGACTGAACAGATCGCGGACGCGATTGTTGCCCTGCAGATAAATGCCGCGAATTTTTCCGGTGCCGTTGTCCAGATTGAAATAGCCGGAAAACTTTTCGTAGTCAGGAAGAGTTGTTAACTTGGGTGGCGGATTGTTACCGCCGCCACCACCGAAGCCACCTCCACCGCCGCCGAAGCCTCCGCCGCCTTCAAGGTGGCCGAAGTGCTGCGCCACGTAAGCGCGAGAGCCAAGCAGTCCTTCTTCTTCACCGGTCCAAAGCGCGATGCGGATCGTGCGTCGCGGTTTCAGTCCCAACGTTTGCAGGATGCGCACTGCTTCCATGGCCACCGCCACGCCCGCGCCGTTGTCGGTTGCTCCCGTGCCTGAATGCCACGAGTCCATGTGGCCGCCGAGCATGACAATCTCGTCTTTCAAATCCGTGCCGGGAATTTCCGCCACGGTGTTGTAGCCCATGTTGTCCTGGTCCTGATATTCAACCTGCAAGTCGACGGTCATCCTTAGCTTCTCGCCTAGCTGCAGCATTCGCATCATGCGGTTGTAGTGTTCGACTGCAACCGTGATTTGCGGCACCATCTTCGCTTCAGCTTTCGGATCGTAATAAGAAAGACGCGTCAGCGTGCGCATCTCTTCGATGCTCTTGGGGACCGGCTGAGCCACGGTTGCCTGTTGCACAAATATCGTTCCGCCAGTGCCGCGTGGACTTGCATCAACTACGACTGCAGCGCCTTCATCAACCAGCAGGTTCATGCGTTTTGACGTAAAGACAGCTTGTTGAAACTGCTGTTGCGCTCGTTCCTGGGGCGTCATTTGTCCGCCACCGGGCCCGCGCCCTCCACCGCCGCCGCCGAAACCGCCGCCGGGTCCCGGTGGGTTCGCGTTCGCCAGGGCCAGCAGGTTTTTTTCATCCCGTCGCGCTGCCAGTGGATCGAAGATCGGTTTGACTTCAACCGCCGGAGAAAGCAAAACGATCTTGCCTTTCAACTGTCCTTTGTATTTATCCAGGTCCGCTTCGTTCTTCGCATCAAGATAAATCACATCAGCCGTGACGACGCTGCTTGGTTGCGGCGGCGGCGCTGGCATCCCCATTTTCTTCATGCTCTTCGAATTAGCAACCGGCATTACTTCGGGCATCACCTTGATTCCGGGTGACCAGGCTTTCGGATAAGCGATAAGTGGGATGTCCTGCGGCTCGACAATCTGCGCCGAAAAATGCTTGAGCGTCCAGCCGCGACCAAACGGACCCCATGCTTCCAGATGCGCGTTTTGCAAACCCCAAGAGGCGAGTTTGTCGCGCGTCCATTCGTTCGCTCGCTTAGCATTCGGCGAAGCCGTTAGGCGCGCTCCGATTACGTCGGTCAGATAACTCAGGGTCTGCATAACCTGCGAGTTTTCCTTCTCCTCTTTAGTTATGCGCGCCACCGGATCGTTTGGGTCGGGCTGTGGCTGTGGTTGTTGGGAAAGCGTCGCGCTCGGCGTCAGCAAAGAGAGCAGAAGCAGCACGACTGCCGCGTAGCGTCGTAGCATCATGATTATTTCTCCTATTGAGTTTTGAAGTAGCTGGCTAGCCCCGGCTTGAACCGCGAATTGAAGTCTTCTTATATAACCTGGAAGGAAAGGTTTCAAGGCCCGAGCGGTAGTTTAGCGGGCGGCGGGATGTTTTTCTTGAGATTGCCCGCCTTTGATTGCGGTGGAAACTTCATTCGAACGATAGCCGCAATCTTCGTTGGCACAGTGACGGAACGTACCCTGCTTCTTCGTAGTCTTTTCGAGGAGAAAGGGCGCACCGCACTTCGGGCAGCCTGCGGCGACGGGCTTGTCCCAGTAGACGCGATCGCAATCAGGATATGAAGCGCAACCATAAAAAACTTTGCCGCGCTTCGACTTCTTGACGACGAGGTCGCCTTTGCAACCGGGCCGCGAACACTTCACGCCTGTCGTCTCCTGCTTGATGTATTTGCACTTCGGATAGTTTGAGCACGAGATGAATTCGCCAAACCGTCCCTGACGTTTCACCAGTTGGGCGTTATCCACCGGACACTTTTCGTCCAGGACCTCCGGCGGCGCCGAGACCTGCCCACTCTTGGAAACACGGCGGATGTTGCGACAGTCGGGATAGCCCAAACAACCATAGAACGGTCCGAACCGGCCGCGCTTCAATTGCATCTGCTTGCCGCATAGCTCGCAAGCTTCCGCCTCTTCAGTTTCCTCGCTGCCGAGTGCAGCGTCCGAGGAAGCTGCGGCCCCATTCCCACCGGTGGCTGATTCAACGTCGCGCGTAGCACCGCAGTTCAAACACTTGAGGTACTTCCCGAAACGGCCCCACTTCTCCACCATTCCGGGCGTGCTGCATTTCAAACAGACTTCTTCGGTTGGTTTGTCGATGTTCTTGATTTCTTTTATGTGCTTCTTGAATTTGTCGAGGTCTGCTCCGAACTTGTCATAGAAATCGTGCAGCGCTTTCGTCCACTTCAATTTTCCTTCTTCAATCTCGTCGAGTTCTTCTTCCATCCGCGCGGTGTAGGTCACATTAAAAAGATCGTCAAAGCCGCCTTCGATCAATAGATCATTTACCGTCTTGCCGAGCGTCGTTGGATGAAAGCGCCCTTCGATCTTTTCGACGTACTCGCGATCCTGAATCGTCGACATGATCGATGCGTAGGTCGAAGGCCGGCCGATGCCTTTTTCTTCGAGAGCTTTCACCAGCGTCGCTTCGGTGTAACGCGGCGGCGGTTCGGTGAAGTGTTGTTCAGGCGCGATCTTTTTCAGTTCGAGCGTCTCACCTTTTTCGACGCGAGGCAGCGAACGTTCGGCTTCGTCATCTTCTTCGGCCTTTTCGTCGCGCCCTTCCTGATAGAGTTTCAGGAAGCCGTCAAACTTTTGCACTGAACCGGTAGCGCGGAATAAGAACCGGCCCGCTTGAATGTCGATCGTCGTCTGATCAAAAACCGCCGGCGTCATTTGCGAAGCAACGAAGCGCTGCCAGATCAAGCGATACAATTTCAACTGTTCTTTGTTGAGATACTTGGCGATCGCGTCCGGCGTGCGGACGACGTCGGTAGGCCGAATCGCTTCGTGCGCGTCCTGCGCGTCTTTCTTTGAACGATAGTGGACTGCCTTCTCAGGAAGATAGTCAGCGCCGTATTGACCGTTAATAAACTGCCGCACCTCGTCGAGCGCTGCCTCGCCCACACGCGTCGAGTCAGTACGCATGTAAGTGATCAATCCGACCGAGCCCTCCGCTCCCAGCTCAACGCCTTCGTAAAGTTGTTGCGCCAGCATCATCGTTTTCTTCACGCCGAAGCCGAGCTTGCGCGCCGCCTCCTGCTGCAGCTTTGAAGTGATGAATGACGGAACGGGATGGCGCTTGCGCTCTTTGGTGGTGACGTCGCTGACTACGAACGCTTGTTGCCGGGCCTCGGAAACGATCTCATTAGCCTTGGCCTCGCTGTCGATCAAGATCTCATTCTTCTTGAGGTCCTGATCGAAGCCGCTCGTCTTGACATTCTGTTCGCCGACTCTGAAAAGACGCGCATCGAACGCGGGCGGCAGCGTCGCAGCAAGATTCGCCGTGATCGTCCAGTACTCGGTCTTGATGAATTGTTCGATCTCGCGCTCGCGCTCGACGACCATGCGCAGCGCCACGGACTGCACGCGACCCGCGCTCAAACGGCCGCCGATGGCGCGGCAAAGAAGCGGCGACACTTGATAACCGACCAGCCGGTCGAGCACGCGGCGCGCTTGTTGGGCATCGACGAGGTTCGCATCGATCTTTCGCGGATGCTCGAAAGCTTCGTTCACAGCGCGTTTCGTGATTTCATTAAACATCACTCGATACGCAGGCTTCGGTGGCTTTTTGGGAACGATCTCTTCGGCGAGATGCTGGCAGATAGCTTCGCCTTCGCGATCAGGGTCGGCGGCGAGATAAACAGCTTCGGCTTCCTTCGCTGCTTTCTTCAGCTCCGCGACTATTCTCTTGTTGTTTCTCTTTTTCGAATCAGGAATAACTTCGTAGGTCGGTTCGAAGTCGTGTTCAATATCGACACCGAGTGACTTCGAAGGCAGATCCTTAATATGGCCTATCGACGCCTTGACCAGATAGTCCTTGCCCAGGTACTTATTGATCGTTTTTGCCTTTGCAGGCGACTCAACTATGACTAGGTTCTTTGCCATTAAGTCATTTCCGATTGCCGGTTACCGATTACCGATTGTCGATTGCACGATTGCGTGCGGCGTATCGCTGCTCGTTTGCCATTAGTCCAACCGACAAAAAGTATTTTCGCAAATCGCGCCGGTCTGGATGCGCGCGAACCTCATTGCAGAATTCGTCGCAAATAACCTCTCTCAAACGGTGCAGTTTCTTAAGACGGTGATCCGTCCAGCGAGAGTCCGCAATCGTCAAGTCGAGCAGTTCTAACAAGCGCGCCAACGCCCCTTCGAAGTATTTCGCGTCACCTTTCTCTTTCCCACGCAGCGCCCGTTCGTACTCGCTACCGACATTTCCAAGTTGCTCGGCAAGGGTCATCGTTTGCCAACGGCCCGACGCTAGCGACCTGTGAATGTATTGCTTGGGATCACTCATAACTGGTCTTCACACTACTCAAATCTTCCGCACAAAACATCTTCCGGGCAGTGCGCGCACCAGCTCGCGCATTTCCAATGCGAGCAGCGCCGCCGTCAGATCCGAAATTGATAACTTCGTGCGATCAAGCAGCGCATCGATGTGCGCTGGGTTGTCCGCAGTCAGAAGTCTCAGCACCGTGCGTTCCGATCCCGAAAGATTCTCCGGCACGAAAGCAAGCTGATCAGCGAGCGACTTCTCTTTCTTCTTATCGCCAAACGGAGGCGGCAACAACTTCGCTGCGATCTGTGGCGGTAACTCCGCGGCTATGTCCTGCCACTGCTGCACGAGTTTCGCGCCGGCGCCTTTGATCAAATAATTCGTCCCAAATGAATTCCGCGACGTAATGTTTCCCGGCACCGCCCAAACCTCTCTGTTCTGCTCGATCGCTAAGCGCGCCGTGATCAACGAACCGGAGTTCTCCGCTGCTTCAACTACTACCACACCCAGGCTGAGACCGCTAATGATGCGGTTGCGGTACGGAAAGTTTTCCGCCACCGGCGGCGTCGACAGCGGAAACTGCGACACTAGCGCGCCGCCATGCTCGAGAATCTCCTGGCCCAGCTTCTGATGGTCGCGCGGGTAATGCTCTTCGATGCCGGTGCCGAGCACGGCCACGGTGCGCCCGCCTGCTTCCAACGCGCCGCGGTGCGCCGACGCATCAATGCCGCGTGCGAATCCCGAGACGATCGTCACTCCACGTTGAGCGAGATCGCGCGCCAGCATCAAAGCCGCGTTCTGACCATACGTCGAGCACCGGCGCGAACCAACAATCGCGACGCACGGTTGATCCAAACACTCCGACCAGGCGCCCTTCACGTAAAGGACGATCGGCGGATCGTAAATCTCGCGCAGCAGCGCCGGATAAACTCCGTCATCGAGCACGAGTATGTCGCCACCGAGTTCGCGGACTTTTTTGATCTCGGCATCAGCTTTGTCGTGCAGATCGCGCGCTATGATGCTGTCAACCGCTTCCGGCAACAAACGCACCTGCTGAAGCTCGGCGCGCGTTGCCCTATAAACCGCTTCAGCCGAACCGAAACGCTCGAGCAGCTTGGCAGCGGCGCGAGGTCCGATGCCCGGAGTCATGTTGAGTGCTACCCAATCTCTCATAAGGCAAAAGGAAAAAGTTAAAAGGTAAAAGTAAGAACGAGACGATGAAAATCCGTTTTGCCTTTTACCTTTTTACTTTTGCGTTCCTTTGGCGGAGGCGTGTAGGAATCGAACCTACCTGAGCCTGTTCTCACAGTCTCACTGACGGTTTTGAAGACCGCGCCATTCACCAGAACAGATTCGCCTCCAGGTCAGATCTTCAAATCTCAACGCTGATGAGTGCCAGAGTCACAGACCCTACGCGTGGCAAGGCTGGCGTGTCAAGCACCCTTGAGATGCAAGCCCAACGCGCAAGACCTCGCTATTATGCACGGCGACTGATCTCTGAGCGGGGCCCGTGCGCTCTCAATCGAGCCGGCGCGCTTGACCCCAAAACACGGGCCCGACTATCATTGCGAGTCCGAACGAACGTTCGAACGGCCATCCCGAGCTGCCGTCGGTGGTACTGACCCACATGATCAACTTTCAAACTTCGCCCGAACAATACAAACACTGGAAGCTTTCGATCGATGGCGCTGTCGCCAGGCTCTCGATTGACGTGCAGGAAGACATCACTCTTGCCGATGGCTACAAACTGAAACTCAATTCGTACGACCTTGGCGTAGACATCGAGCTGGCCGATGCGATTCAGCGGCTGCGCTTTGAACATCCGGAAGTGCGCGCCGTCGTCGTCACGAGTTTGAAGCCGCGCATCTTTTGCGCGGGCGCGAATATCTACATGCTCGGGACTTCGTCGCACGCATTCAAAGTCAATTTCTGTAAGTTCACGAACGAGACGCGCTGTGCGATCGAAGACGATTCGCGACATTCGGGCCGGCGTTACATCGCGGCTCTGAATGGAACTGCGTCAGGTGGCGGATACGAACTCGCGATCGCGTGCGACGAAATCTATCTGGTTGATGATGGCAACTCAGCGATTTCCCTTCCCGAAGTTCCCCTGCTCGGCGTGTTACCGGGGACTGGCGGTCTGACGCGGCTGGTAGACAAACGAAAAGTGCGCCGCGATCGCGCCGATGTGTTTTCGACTCTCGCGGAAGGATTGAAGGGCAAACGCGCGAAGGATTGGGGACTGATCGATGATTCGTTTCCGACCAGCAAGTTTCAGGAAGCAATCGATGCGCGGGTAGCGCAAATTGTTAATTTGCGAAGCGAGGGAGAGGAGAAGATTGGAATCAAGTTGAATCCCTTAACCGTAGGGGCAGGGCTTGTCCCTGCCCGCTTTGATTCCGAGGAGCGGGCGGGGACGAGCCCCGCCCCTACAGAAATCGCCGATACTCGCGATTACAAATACGTCAGCCTCGGGCTGCGTCGTGAAAAGCGTTATGCTGATCTCATCGTGCACGGACCTGAGGCCGACTTACCTACAACTCCTGATGAGATTCAAAAGCTCGGCGATGACTACTGGCCGCTGCGCGCGTATCGCGAACTGGACGATATGCTTTTGCATCTGCGGGTCAACGAGCCTGAGATCGGTCTGGTTTGTCTACGAACAGAAGGCGTCATCGATAACGTGCTGGCGGTTGATCAGTCGCTCGCGGCAAATCGCGACCACTGGCTGATTCGCGAAATCGTTTTGCATATGGCGCGGGTCCTGCGGCGACTCGATCTGACGGCGAAGAGTTTCTTTGCGATTATCGAAGCCGGGAGTTGCTTCGCGGGAAATCTGCTGGAATTGGCGCTCGCCTCCGACCGGACTTACATGCTTAACAATCCGGACCAAACCATTGAGGTCGCGACAAGTGGACTCAACGAGGGTGCGCTGCCGATGAGCAACGGACTGACTCGTCTTCAGTCTCGTTTCCTGGCGGACCCGGCCAAAGTCGATGAAGTACTCGCGCACAAAGATCGTTTCGACACCGAAGCAGCCGACCAGGCCGGACTGGTAACTTTCGCGCCGGATGATCTCGATTGGGAAGACGAGATTCGGGTGGCTATAGAAGAAAGGACATCGCTGTCGCCGGACGCTCTGACTGGCATGGAAGCTTCGTTGCGCTTTGCCGGACCCGAGTCGATGGATACGAAAATCTTTGGCCGTTTGACCGCGTGGCAGAACTGGATCTTTCAACGGCCGAATGCGGTCGGTCCGCAAGGTGCGTTGACGAATTACGGTAAGCCAACGCAGGCGCAGTTTGATTACAAGAGAACGTAAAACTTGGAACTTTGTACTTGGTGCTTTGTACTTGGTTCGCTATTCCCAGCATCCGGTTGATAGCGATTCTCCGAGTAGAGAACAAAGTACCAAGTACAAAGTACAAAGCACAGGTGAGTCATGAACCTTTACGATCGCATTCCTAACAACGTAAATCTTTCCGAAGACAAGCGCCTGCAACGCGCTTTGGAAAAGTGGCTGCCGAACTTTCTTGGTTGGTGGCACGACATGGGGCCAGATGGTTTTCAGGACAAGGACGTTTGGCTGCGCACCGCGGTCGACGTCGGCTCGGAAGGCTGGGCGCATTTCGATTACGTGAAGATGCCTGACTATCGTTGGGGCATCTTTCTTGAACCCGCGCAGCCCGACGCGAAGGTTGGCTTTGGTGATAACTACGGCGCGCCTGCTTATCAGGAAGTGCCGGGCGAGTTTCGCAATTCTCTGCGTCGCATCATCGTCACCCAGGGAGATACGGAACCGGCCTCGGTCGAGCAACAAAGACTGCTCGGTCACACGTGTCCCTCGCTATATGACCTGCGAAATCTTTTTCAGGTGAACGTCGAAGAAGGCCGGCATCTCTGGGCGATGGTCTATCTCCTGCACGGATATTTCGGTCGCGATGGACGCGACGAAGCCGATGCTTTGCTCGAGCGGCGCAGCGGCAACCCTGACAAGCCGCGCATCCTGGAAGCATTCAATCAACCGTGTGACGACTGGCTTAATTTTTATTCGTTCACGATGTTCACCGATCGTGACGGCAAGTATCAGCTCTCGGCCCTGGCTGAATCCGGGTTCGAGCCGCTGGCGCGCACGTGCAAGTTCATGTTGACCGAGGAAGCCCATCACATGTTCGTCGGCGATACGGGACTGAGCCGCGTCGTCCGCCGCACCGCGCAGTTGATGAAGCAGAATCCAAACGAAGAGGTGCGCGAGGCCGGCGGCATTCCGCTCGGGATAATTCAGAAGTACATCAACTTCTGGTTTAGTTATTCGCTCGATCTGTTTGGCGGTGAAATCAGTTCGAACTCAGCCGACTTCTTTGCCGCCGGTTTGAAAGGACGCTTTAAAGAACAGGATCAATACACGGATCACATTGCCGCTGAAGGCTCCTTCACTATCCCCGTTGTCGAAAATGGAAAGCTGGTGCCGCGCGAAGTGCCGCTGCGAAATGCTTTGAACGAAGTGCTGCGGACGGAGTATGTGAAGGACTGTGAGAAGGGTCTGGCGCGGTGGAACAAGGCGCTGAACGATGAAGGCGTAGTTGCGCGGCTGTGTTTGCCCAACATTCGCTTTCATCGCCACGTCGGTGAATACGCCGGTCATCACTTTGATCCGGAAGGCAACCTGATCACCCGCGACGAATTTGAAGAGCGCAAGAGTGAGTGGCTGCCGACGATCGAAGATCGGGAATACGTCCGCAGTCTGATGCATCCGGTAACCGAGCCGGGCAAGATTGCCAACTGGATCGCACCGCCTGCGGCAGGAATAAAAGGTAAGCCGTTCGAGTTTGAATATGTGAGACTGTAGGGGCAGGGCTTGTCCCTGCCCGAAAACTCCAAATGCAGAATGCGGGCAGGGACAAGCCCTGCCCCTACAGATATGCCCGCAAATGCTTCAACCCGTTACGATCAAAAGCTGGAATTGATCCTGCGCGCCTCGGCGCGTATTTTTGCCGAGAAGAGTTATCACTCGACCTCAATGCGCGACATCTCGCGCGCGACGGGCGTCAGCCTCGCCGGCCTTTATCATTACTGCAAATCGAAAGAAGAACTGCTTTTCCTGATTCAGGATAACTGCTTCGGTCGCGTACTGGAGCGACTCGAGCAACGATTGTCTGCTACGCCCGACCCGGTCCAACGGCTCCGGGTCTTCATCGATAATCACCTCGCATTCTTTGCCGCGAACATGGCTGAGATGAAAGTGCTTTCGCACGAAGCTGATTCGCTCGCCGGCGATCTCCACGCGCATGTGTCGGGCAGAAAGGAAGATTATGCCCGCCTCGCGCGCAAGATTCTCAGCGAGGTGCAACAACGAGGTTCCAAAGAGCGCAGACAGATTGATTTGACTGTGGCAACCTACGCGTTGTTTGGCATGATGAATTGGATCTATAACTGGTATAACCCGAGTGGGAAATTATCGGTCAGCGATCTGGTGGACAATGTGATGCGATTGTTCCTGACCGGATTTCTCGATCGATCGCAAGATGAAACGCTCGACTTCTCCGCGCCCGCAGCCGCCGAGCGTTTGAGTGTCTGGCGCGAGCCCGGCATCGGCAGTCAGGGCGCATGATCACAACCGGAGTTGAGCAACCGAACATGACAGACAATCTCGTTCAGTATAGCGTGCGTGAGGGCATTGCGCTTTTGACGCTCAACGATCCGCCCGCGAACACCTATTCGTACGAGATGATGCGGATACTTGACAGTCGCATCCTCGACGCGCGGATGGACGAGACCGTGCAGGTGATCGTGATTACCGGCAATGGCGAAAAGTTTTTCTGTGCCGGAGCCAACATTCAGATGCTCGCCGATGTCACGCCGACGTTCAAATATTCCTTCTGTCTGCACGCGAACGAAACGCTCTCGCGGTTGGAACAAACTCCGAAACTCGTGATTGCCGCAATCAATGGACACTGCGTGGGTGGTGGATTGGAAGTCGCGATGGCCGCTGACCTGCGCATTGCGCGCCAGGGCGCCGGCAAGATGGGCTTGCCGGAAGTTTCACTCGGAGTGCTGCCGGGAACGGGCGGCACGCAACGCCTCGCGCGAATCGTTGGCAAGTCGAAAGCGATTGAGTTGATGGCTACGGGCGACCTGTTCGAGTTTGAAAAAGGAAAAGAGCTAGGTTTAATAAATCAGATCCACGAAGCCGAAACCGCTGAGAAGTTTTTGGCGCAAGTGATAGACTACGCGCGCCAGTTCACCGCGCCGAACAAAGCCGCGTACGCGGTCGGACGCATCAAGCGTAGTGTGCAAACAGGCGCGGAGATTCCGTTTGAATATGCGTTGGCGCTCGAGCGCGAACTGCAGCAGCAATTGTTTCAGTCGGAAGATGCGAAAGAAGGACTTGACGCGTACGTCAACAAGCGCAAGCCGGAGTTTAAAGGGAGATAGGTCAGAACCGCCTGCGGTAGCGGGCGGTTGATCTCTGATATTGATTAGCCTCGGCAGGTAAACATCAACCGCCCGCTACCGCAGGCGGTTCTGACATCATGCCCTACGACAACATCAACGTCACTGAAAATTCCGGCATCGTCACGATCACGCTCGATCGGCCTGACAAAATGAATGCGTTGGTCGGGCACATGCGGCGTGATTTGGCGGAAGCTCTCGAAGAAGCGGGCAGCGAGCGCGCGATCCGTGTAGTAGTGATTACAGGCGCGGGCAGCGCATTTTGCGCGGGCGGCGATCTCGCATACGCGGCTGAGTTGATCGAGCGCGGCGATTCGGAGGAATTCGCCCGACTACTCGGCGCCGCGCGTCGCGTCGTGACTGCCATTCGCCAGATGACCAAGCCCGTGGTTGCGTCAATCAATGGCCCTGCTGCAGGCGCCGGTTGCAATCTTGCGCTGGCTTGCGATCTGCGGATTGCCTCCACGAATGCGAGCTTCACACAATCGTTTGTGAAGATCGGATTTCATCCGGATTGGGGCGGCACATATTTTTTGCCCCGGCTCGTGACTGCGAACAAGGCCTGCGAACTTTTCTTTCTCGGCGATACCATCGACGCGCAAGAAGCTTTGCGACTGGGTCTTGTGAATTGGGTCGTATCGGAAAACGAACTCGAAGCAGAGACGTGCAAACTGGCGGAGCGCCTGCGCGATGCGCCGCCGACTTCGGTCGCTGCCGCAAAGCAGGCCGTCTACCTGAGCGACCACGAAGATTTGGAAGCGATGCTGCGCTATGAAGTCGAGGCGCAAATTCGATGCTTCGAATCGAGAGACGGAAAAGAAGGCGTGCGCGCGTTCTTAGAAAAGCGCGAACCAAGATTCACCGGACATTGATTGTAGGGGCAGGGCTTTGTCCCTGCCCGCGTTCTAAGAACGAAAGACGGGCAGGGATAAACCCCGCCCCTACGTTATGAGGCTTAAGGATCGCATCGCACTGATCACCGGCGGCGGACGCGGCATTGGACGCGCCGTCGCTTTTGCTTTTGCGCGTGAAGGCGCAAGCGTGGCGGTCGCAGCCCGCACGAAAGATCAGGTTGATACTGTTGCGAGGGAAGTCAAGAACGAATGTAAGGTTGAGGCTCTCGCCTTAGTTTGCGACGTCTCCAACCTCGAAAGCATCGGCCGCGCGTTCGCAAGCGTCACAGAAACGTTCCGACGCGGTCCTGACATTCTGGTTAATAATGCCGGCATTGCTGAAAGCGCACTGCTAACGAAAACCGATGACGAACTGTGGGCGCGTCACCTGGCAATCAATCTTACCGGAACGTTCTATTGCACGCGCGCGGCGCTGCCGGCAATGATCGCGCGCGGTTGGGGACGCATCATCAACATCGCTTCGATTGCCGGAAAGACTGGCGCGCCGTATATTGCCGCGTACTCCGCGTCGAAGCACGGCGTGCTTGGCTTGACGCGTTCGGTAGCGCTCGAGGTCGCGGAAAAAGGCATTACTGTGAACGCGATTTGCCCCGGTTATGTAGATACCGAAATGACCACGCGCGGCATTGAGAACATCACAACGAAAACAGGCAAGTCTGCCGACGACGCTTTGGCGGCAATCAAGCGCATGAGTCCGCAGAATCGTCTGGTCACCGCGGAAGAAGTCGCCGCGCTTGCGCTGCTGCTTGCTTCCGAAGATGGTCGCAGCATCAACGGCCAGGCGATTAATGTTGACGGCGGAACGGTGCTCTATTAATTTGGAGTGCGGTGGCAAGCGCAGCGCGACACCGCTTTGGATTTGCGCTAGACAGTTATGCAACCAAAGCGCCGTCGCCGCTTTCGCTCTGCCGGCGCACTCCAAGAGTAAATCAATGTCATTAGCGTTCATCAACCCAGAATCACTCGGCGCGCCACGCGGCTACTCGAATGGTGTATTGACCGAAGCGGGCGGCAGGTTGCTCTTCATAGCCGGCCAGGTCGCCTGGGACCAGCAACAAAGAATTGTCAGCACTGATCTTGTCGAGCAATTTGATCGCGCGCTGGCAAACGTGATCGCTGTGGTAACTGAAGCGGGCGGCAAGCCGGAGCAGATCGCGCGGCTGGTGATCTATGTGACCGACAAGAACGAGTATCGTGCGCGGATGAAAGAAATCGGTGAACGCTATCGCGCGCGCATGGGCAAGCATTTTCCGGCGATGGTGCTGGTGGAAGTCAACGGTTTGTTAGAAGATGGGGCCAAGATCGAAATTGAAGGTGTCGCTCTCCTTTGAAAGCGAAGACAGTTCCCGCAAAGGGCAAAGCCGCAAAGCGGTCTTTCTAATCGGCCACATCGCTCTGCTTTCCCTTAGCGACTTTGCGCCTTTGCGGGAAACCAGGATTTTGTATTTGCGAAACGTAGTCGGATGATTGCACCGCAAAGTTTCAGATATAGCGTCGAGAATAGCATCGCCACGATCACGCTGAATCGTCCCGAGCGTCTCAACGCGCTGACGTTTGAAGTTTATCGCGAGCTGATCGACGTCTTCGCCGCGCTCCGCGATGAGAAGGATGTGCGGGTTGTCGTTATTACTGGAGCAGGTCGCGCGTTTTGCTCCGGCGGCGACGTGCACGACATCATCGGCGAACTCTTCAAGCGAAACATGGAGGGTTTATTGGAGTTCACGCGCATGACTTGCGATTTGATTCGCAACATTCGCGCACTGCCAAAGCCGGTGATCGCGAGTTTGAATGGGACCACGGCTGGCGCGGGCGCGTGCATTGCGCTGGCTGCGGACCTTCGCATCGCTAGTGAGACGGCCAGGATCGCTTTTCTTTTCGTGAAGGTTGGGCTTGCGGGCACTGACATGGGAGCATCGTATCTCCTGCCCCGCGTCATTGGTCTGGCAAAAGCGACCGAGTTGCTGCTAACCGGCGATTTCATTTCTGCGCAGGAGGCGGAAAGGCTTGGTCTGTATAATCGCGTCGTTCCGGCGGACAAACTGGCAGAGGTCACGCACGAGTTTGCCGACCGATTGGCACACGGTCCGTCGTTCGGGATCGCCAAAACGAAAGAGATGCTGAATCGCGAGCTTGATATGGATCTCGAAGCCGCGCTTGAATGCGAGGCTCAGGCGCAGGCCATCTGCATGCAACACCCCGATTATCGCGAAGCGTATGAGGCGTTTGTAGAGAAGCGCAAACCGAAATTCACGTAATTTGGAGTGCGCCGGCAGAGCGCAGCGGCGACGGCGCTTTGGATCTGATGTCGATCCCAAACACGATTTCATGGCCCCATGCACCGCTTCACGAACTCTCCGCGCGCGGCACTTACTTCCTTACCGCTGGAACATATCGAAAGCAACATCACTTCAGAGGAGCTAAACGCTTGAAGGTTTTGCATCGCGGATTGCTTATTGTCGCTCGTGACTTCGGTTGGCATTTGGAAGCCTGGGCTGTCTTTTCGAATCATTATCACTTCATTGGACATTCACCAGACGAAGGAGCGGAGAGTCTCCCAAAAATGCTCGGCTTCCTTCATGAGAAAACTGCAAAGTGGATTAATAGGCTCGATGACGCGGTCGGTCGCGAAGTCTGGCACAACTTTTGGGAAACTCGATTGACTTACGAGAAATCTTATCTTGCAAGGCTGAACTACGTGCATCAGAATCCCGTGAAGCATGGCTTGGTGCCGGTCGCGAACCAGTATCCGTGGTGCTCGGCGAGTTGGTTTGAACGAAGCGCCCGTCCTGCGCAAGTGAAAACGATATACGGCTTCAAAACTGATAGACTAAGGGTTCTTGATGACTATGATGTTGCGGTTGAGTGGTAGACAGGCGTAAATCCAAAGCGCCGTCGCCGCTGCGCTCTGCCGGCGCACTCCAAAGGAAGATCATGGATCCCTTCATCGAACAACTTCCCTTCTTCACTCCCGAGCACCGGAACCTTGCGGGCAGCATCGCAATCTTTGCTGAACGCGAAATCGAGGCGCGCGCGGTTGAGGAGCGCAATGTCGAGGAGCGGGCCCGCGAGTTCGTAAATGTTCTGGCGCAGGCGGGCGTGCTTCGTTATGCGGTCGCCACGCCTGGGACGCGACTCGATGTGCGCGCGCTCTGTTTGATTCGCGAGGCGCTCGCGTACTCGTCGTCGCTGGCGGATCTCGCGTTTGTGATGCAGGGGCTGGGCACGTACGCCATCAGCCAGGCCGCGTCCGAACACGTTCGCGACTTCTGGCTCTCGCGCGCTTCAGATGGAAAAGCGATCGCGGCTTTCGCGTTGACCGAACCAGAAGCGGGGTCGGATGCCGCAGCGATTCAGACCACGGCGCGACGCGATGATGACGCGTATGTTATTGACGGCAACAAGCGTTTCATTTCGAACGCCGGGATCGCGGACTTCTACACGGTCCTCGCGCGCACTGGCACGCGCGCGGATGGTCGCGCTGAACTTTCGGCGTTTGTAGTCGGTGCGAAGATGCCGGGCTTTAGCGTGGTCGAGCGAACAGCGATGATGGCGCCGCACCCGATTGGCGAGATCAATTTGAATGGCTGCCGCGTTCCGGCGGAAAACATCGTGGGCGCTGAGGGCGATGGTTTCCGGCTGGCGATGCAGACGCTTGATACGTTTCGCGCCAGCGTCGGCGCGGCGGCGTGTGGCATGGCGCGGCGAGCGTTGGATGAAGCGTTGCGCTACGCCAGCACGCGCAAACAATTTGGTCGATTGCTCGGCGAACATCAGTTGATTCAGGAGAAACTCGCGGACATGGCAACCGAACTCGATGCGGCGCGTCTGTTGGTATATCGAGCCGCATATTTGAAAGACTCGGGAACTGAACGCGTCACGCGCGAAGCGAGCGAAGCAAAACTCTTCGCCACCGAAGCCGCGTGCCGCATTGTCGATCAGGCAGTGCAGATTCACGGCGGCGCCGGCTTGGTACGCGGCAGCGTTGTTGAGCGCCTCTATCGCGACATCCGCGCGCTCCGAATCTACGAAGGCACGTCGGAGATTCAGAAGCTGGTGATCGCGAGTCAACTTTTGAAGGAGTAGCCCCGAAAAGGCACAGAAGGCACAAAAGAGATAAGAACCCGTCTCTCGAATCTGATTGCGATTTCTTTTGTGCTTTTTGTGCCTTTTCGTGGCCTAGTTCTTCTTTTCCTGAAGACGATGAAAATCAACATCATCGGTGGCGGACCGGCGGGATTGTATTTTGCGATCCTGATGAAGCAACCCGATCCGGCGCACGACATCACGGTCTACGAGCGCAATGGGCCGGACGATACGTTTGGCTGGGGTGTTGTTTTTTCCGGAAAGACGCTGGCAAATCTGCGCGCGGCTGATAAGGAAACGCATGCAGAGATCACAACGAACTTTGAAGCTTGGGACAATGTCGATGTCGTTCATGGCGACAGCAAGATCTCAATTCACGGCAACAGTTTTTCCGGGATTGAGCGCTTGCGGCTACTGAAGATTCTGCAGCGAAGATGTGAACAGCGCGGCGTGAGGCTCCTGTTCCGCACTGAAGTTGCCGACGTTGATAAATTAAGCGCCGATTGCGACTTCCTGCTCGGAGCGGATGGCGTCAATAGCACCCTGAGACAGCACTACGCTGAGCATTTCAAGCCCAGCCTGATGGCGCGGCCAAATCGTTACATCTGGTACGGCACAAATCAGTTGTTTCATGGGCTGACGCTCACGTTCCGCGAAAGCGAAGCGGGCGTGTTCGCGGCGCACTCTTACAAGTTCAATCAAACCACGAGCACGTTCATTGTCGAATGCGATCCGCAGACGTGGAACGGCGCGGGCTTCGCCGCGATGACGGATGAAGACACGCGCGTCTATCTCGAAGAAGTTTTTGCGAAAGACCTCCACGGACAAAGGCTGCTGTCGAACAGCTCGAAATGGATCAACTTTGTGCTGGTGAAGAATGGTAACTGGTGGTTTGATAACGTCGCGCTGATTGGTGATGCATTGCACACGGCGCATTTCTCGATCGGGTCGGGCACGAAACTGGCCATGGAAGATGCGATCGCCTTGCATGAGTGTTTTCAAAAAACCGCGAATGTGCAAAGTGCCCTCACCGAGTTTGAGTCGATGCGCAAACCGGTCATTGAAGACTATCAGGCGGCAGCTTATGAAAGCATGTTGTGGTTCGAGAACGCGCGGCAGCATATGCCTCTCAGTCCGATGGAACTGGCCTTCAGCCTGATGACGCGCAGCGGGCGTGTTGACGTTGAGAAACTGCGTCAGCGCGATCCTGACTTTATCGCTGCTTATGAAGAAGAAGTTTCCCGCAAAGGCGCAGAGACGCAAAGTCAATAAAGTGTCTGGCGAGTGATGCTACGACGACGGCTTAGTGTAACCCTTCGAGATTGTTTTCTTTGCGTCTTTGCGCCTTTGCGGGAAACTCCTGCTAAGTTTTCCACACCGGAGCGAGTAGTCGCCGACGTCCATCGTCAATCAGCGTGATGCCCGGCTCTTCGAGTTGGACGCGATCCCATAGCTTGCACGTCACCGGACGATGCGCCTGATCCAGAGCTTCGCAATAATTCGTGTACGTGCAGCGCCGAATCTCATCTCCGCGTCCGAGTTTCACTTTGATAAACCAATCCGGATCGGCGAGTGCCTGGCGCGCGAAGCCCGCGATGTCCGCCTGTCCGCGTTGCAGAACAGCTTCGGCTTGTTCGAATGTCGTAAGGCCGCCTGTGGCAACGATCGGCGTCGCCAACCCTGCTGCGTTGACCGCGTTCCTTATTGCCGCGACCAACGGCACACTGCGGCCGAATGGTCCGACCTCGTCTGACAGAGTCGTCGGCATGCATTCGTATCCGCTCCGTCCGGTGTAAGGATAGACCGCCTGGCCAACTTTCGGTTGTTGCGCGTCTTCAAACTTTCCGCCTTTTGAGATCGAAAGAAAATCAAAACCGACTTTCGCGAATTCAACTCCAAAATAAACCGCATCGTCAATCCGGTTGCCGCCTTCAATCACTTCATCCCCGAGAAAGCGCACGCCGACGACGTAATCGTTGCCGACCGTTTTGCGCACGGCGCGATAAACTTCGAGCGGTAAACGAACTCGATTCTCGCGCGGTCCACCATAGCCGTCGTCACGATCGTTAAGCGCGCTCAGAAAACCCGCCATCGTGTAAGCGTGCGCGTAGTGCAGCTCGACGCCATCGAAGCCCGCTTTACGCGCCCGCTGCGCAGCGTCAGCAAAGATTCCGGGCAGCACCTGCGGCAATTCGCGCACATGAGGTAGATGCGTGTCGCTCACACGCTCACGGTAACCAAAGCGTAACGCTTCAAGCTCACGCTCGCTCAGTACACGCTCATGGATCTCGTCAGGGGCTTTGATTAGAAACGCCCTGATCTCATCTTCAGGTGCGTCGAGCCAACCTAAATTGCTTGTAGCATCAGCAATCGCCGCGCGATGCTGATCAGTGACATTGAGAAACCGCTGAAAGAATTTTTCCGGTGCAGGCCGACGTTTTACCGCAAGGAAGTCGATAATCTGAATGAACAGTTTTGTGTGACCATCGCTCGCTGCGCGCACGGTCTCGACCAGCTTCTTGAGTCCGGGAATAAATCGATCGTGACCGATGCGCAGAAGCGGCCCGCTGGGAATGTCGCGCACGCCGGTAGCTTCAACAACAATGGCTCCTGGTTGTCCTTCAGCAAATCGTCGATACCAATCCAGATTTTCCTGGGTGACGAACCCATCTTCAGTTGCGCGCCAGGGGACCATCGCCGGCACCCACGTGCGGCTTTCGAGCGTCAGCGGGCCAATGTCTATTGGCTGAAACACCAGAGATTGCGCGGCCTCTTCCGCCGTCGGCCAACGCGCGGGCGGAATCGGGTGTTTAATTGGATCGCGAAACTTCCACATCTTGACGAATTAACTCTATCACGGAGCTTGGCGATCGTACCCGACCCCGTCACTCGGTGAAGGATCATTTAGCGCAATGTGGTAAATTATCAGCTTGTCACACCAGCCTGACAGGAGCACAACTGTTGACCGACGAGCTTCTAAAGTGGCGCAGTGAATTTCCGATTCTGGAGAAGACTGTGTACCTGATTTCGCACAGTCTGGGCGCTATGCCGCGGGCGACTTACGATCGACTACACGAGTATGCCGACATTTGGGCGACGCGTGGCGTGCGCGCGTGGGCCGAAGGCTGGTGGAACATGCCCGTGACGGTCGGCGACGAAGTGGGTCGCATTATTGGCGCCGATCCGGGCACGGTCGTGATGCATCAGAATGTTTCCATTTGCCAGTCGCTGATTCTTTCGTGTTTCGAACCAACGCCGACGAGAAACAAAATCGTCTATTCCGAACTGAACTTCCCTTCAGTGATGTATGTCTACGAAGCACACGCGCGTAGCGGCCGATTGCGAATCGAGACGGTGAAATCAGACGACGGGATCACCGTGCCACTCGAACGAATGCTGGCGGCGATCGACGAAGAGACGCTGCTCGTTCCTATCTCACATGTGTTGTTCAAGAGTGCGTTTCTGCAAGACGCAGAGGCGATCACCAGGCGCGCGCATGAAGTCGGAGCGATGGTTGTGCTCGATACTTATCAATCGGCCGGGACAGTGCCGTTCAGCGTCAAGGAATTGAATGTCGACTTTGCCACGGGCGGATCGGTGAAGTGGCTTTGCGGCGGGCCTGGGGCCGGGTATCTCTACATTCGGCCAGATCTGCAAACGAAGCTTGAACCGAAAACTACCGGCTGGATGGCCCACGAAGCGCCGTTCGACTTTGATCCTGAACTGCGTTATGCGCCGAACGTGACGCGCTTTCTGCACGGGTCGCCGGCGATTCCGGCTTTGTATGCAGCGCAGTCGGGTTACAAAATCATTAACGAGATCGGCGTTGAAGCGATTCGCGAGAAAAGCGTGCGGCAGACTCAGCGCCTGATTGCACTCGCCGAAGAGGCAGGCTTTCGGGTAACCAGTCCAAAGAATCCCGCGCAGCGTGGCGGCACGATCACTATTTGGGATGACAACGCCGGCGCGATTACGAAAGAACTGATTCGTCGCGAATTTATTGTCGATTATCGACCGGGTGCCGGCGTGCGCATCTCGCCGCACTTTTACACCAAAGATGAAGAGTTGGAATTGGTTATCAGCGAGATGAAACAGATTCGCGACGCAAACGCTTACGCAACACAGGAGAAAGTTGGCGCGGCGTTTTGAGGAATTCTCTGTGTCTTCTGTGGTTGATAAAAGCGAGAAATAAGATTTCAACACAGAGAACACAGAGGTAGCACGGAGTTACACAGAGAAGCAAAAAGATGCCACAGGACTACGGAAAAGACGCACCGCTCTCATACAACAAATACCTGAAAGTGCCTGATCTGATCGGCTTGCAAACGTGCCTTTCCGATCCGGAACATCACGATGAACTCCTGTTCATCACGATCCATCAAGCCTATGAACTCTGGTTCAAAGTGATCCTGCACGAAGTTGACGCGGCGATCCTTTTGATGAACGAAGATCGAGCGACGGCCGCGGAGCGCGCCTTGCGCCGCGTGGTGGAAATCGAAAAACTGCTCGTTAATCAGATTCATATTCTCGAAACGATGACGCCGATCAGTTTTCTGGGTTTTCGCGACGAACTGAATCCGGCCAGCGGTTTCCAGTCAATGCAGTTTCGCGAGATCGAGTTCTCATCCGGCCAGAAGGATCAAGCTATTCTCAACGAATTTCGCAACGACCCGTTTGCCTACGATCGTCTCCGCGCGCGTTTTGAATCGCCGAGCCTCGGAGATGGCTTCTATGCTTATTTGCGTCGCCGCGGATTCGATGCGCCGGCAAGCGACGAGCGCCTCGATCAGGAACAGCGTCAACAGCACTATGAAAAACGAACGCGCACGATGCTCGAAATTCTCACTCACTTCGAAGTACGAATTGAGGAGTTCAGACTGGCAGAAGTGCTGCTCGAGCACGATGAATTTTTCTCGTTGTGGCGCTCGCACCACATCAAAATGGTGGAACGCATGGTCGGCGCGAAACGAGGCACGGGCGGTTCGGAAGGAATCGGATATCTGCGCACGACGCTGGACAAAAAATTCTTTCCCGAGCTTTGGGAAGCACGCACCTATCTGGACAGCAAGCACGGTGAAGGCGGGTGTCCCTTCGCCGCGCCAGAGGGCACTCGCTAAAGTGTTGTGACCGCTGATCGCAATCAAGTGCAGACGTCGCGGATGATGAATTAGCCATTGCGATCGGAAATGCCAACATCCCAAAATGCCAGTCTCACAAGCGACGAATGAAGGACTCCGGTCCACGCTGCTCGCGTGGCCGCTATTTTTCCTGATCTGCTTAGGCCTTGGCTATCCGACGTTGAAGCGTTACGACCCCCGCTCGCTCGAAGCACTCAGCGACACGGCCGTGTATCACCAGCTTGTGACTGGCTCGCCGAAATCCATTGACAGAACCTACATGCGGAGCAGAATACTCGTTCCTTTGGTCGCCAAACCTTTTTACTGGTTTGCTCGTTCACATCTAAAGGGATGGGAACCAGTCTTTTTCGGTTTGTTGGTCGCGAACGCACTGTTCTGTGCTACAGCGGCATGTTTCCTCGTAAGCATCGGCCATCGATTGACTGCCGACAATGGCATTGCCTTCTTAAGCGGAACGTTGTATCTGCTGAATTTTGCTATGCCAAATCTACAGCTCGCCGGTCTGATAGACTCAGGTGAGTCGTGCTTTATGTTAGCCATAACCTGGTCGCTCTTAAGCGGCAGATTGATCTGGCTGCCGCTATGGGGCGTGTTGGGAGCTTTGGCCAAAGAGACTTTTGTGCCGTTTGCGTTGGTGTTTACAACTGCGTGGTGGATGATAGAAAAGCGTCAAGGCTCGGCAAGTCGAATGAGGACCGAATGGATTTTGGCAATGGGCGCGACAAGCATTGCGACGCTCGTCATTCTTCACTCAGTCATCGCCGGTCAAATGGTGTGGCCCTGGAATATCGCGGCGCAGGCCAACGCGAAAGTTAATTTCCTGGCAGCGCTCTGGCGCGGCATTTCGAATCAGGGCTTCTGGTATGTGTTTGGATGGCTCTTGCCGCTCGGCCTCTGGCGCCTCGGTCGTTTGCCACGGTCATGGGTCATCGCGTCAGCAATAACCGCTCTGGTCGCGCTGCTGTTCGGCGCCTGGAAAGACATGCTTGGTACAGTTGCCCGACCGGTGTTTGACGTAATGGGACCGGTGCTGTGTCTTTCGACAGCGCTACTGCTGACTGGACATACTGCGCGAGAAAACATCAGTGCCGGAGCGCAACCTTCAGAACTTCCGTGACAGGACTTTTTGATCTATGCCGACTGACCAACGAAGAAGAGTACCGCGAGTGAGTGTCAATCTTCCGGCGCGCTGGGAAGGCGTGCTCGAAAAACATGAGGGCAACATCGTCAGCCTCAGCGTGGAAGGATGTTTTGTGCTTTCGGGCGGCAAAGTCGAACCCGGGGAATTGATTCGGCTGGAGATCGATGTGCCCGACGACGAACCCATCTACGTTTGGGGGGAAGTCGTTGATGAAGCCGACGAGATTGGGTTTGCGGTGCGCTTTACTTCAAGCGACGACGAAGCAGATCTCGCGAGGCTCGCGAGGTTTATTCAGAAGCTCTCCTGATTTTTTGCGAATGCACGGGCCCGCGCAAAAAGCAAAGCTTTCATACGGTTTCTAAAGAGCTAGCGAGCCGAAAGGAGCCACCTGTGAAAAAAATGATCGCAACGCTTGGTGTTGTTTTTTTTCTGGCGCTCACGGTGACCGCACAGAAACTCGAACCGCCAAAACTCCAGCCAACGCCGTCCACTGAAAGGCAGAAGCAACTGATCAGAGAAGGTGTCGCGCTGCATGATCGCGGCGATTACGACGGCGCTATTGCTCGCTATGAGGAAGTGTTGAAAGAGAACCCGGACAGCGCCGAGGCGCTCTACGAAATGTCTTTCACGCTTTACGCAAAAAAGGACTATCAAAAAAGTATTGAGGTCGGTTATCAGGCGGCAAAATATAAATCGGACTTGCTGGCGCCGATCTATGTCCAGATCGGAACGTGCTTTGACGAATTGGGCGATTCGAAGAAGGCCATAGAGGTTTACAAGGCCGGTATCAAACTCAGTCCGGCAGACGCTCTGCTCCAATACAATCTGGCCGTCACCTACAACCGAACTGGACAATTGGATGACGCGCGGGTAACCGTGAAGAAGGCGGCGAGTTTGAATCCGGCGCACGCAAGCAGCCAACTCCTGCTCGCTTCGCTCTTTCAAAAAGGCGGGTACAAAATACCGGCGTTGCTGGCCGCTTGCCGGTTTCTGATTCTTGAACCGGCTTCCGATCGTTCCGACAGCGCTGTGCGATTGGTGCAAAAGACAATGCAGGCGGGTGTTTCGCCGGGCAAGAATCCAAACGAGATAAGTATCGCGATCGACCTGTCGCCGCAGAAAAAAGATGAGGGCGACTTCAGTTCCGTCGATCTGTTCATGGGTTTGGCGAAGGCGGCAAACTCCACCGAGAAGGGCAAGAACAAGACCGAAATACAATTGTTGGCGGCTGACTTTGATTCCTTATTTGCTTTCCTGTCTGAATCGACGAGCAAGTCGGATCGATCGAAGTTTACCTGGAAATATTACGTGCCGTATTTCGTCGAGATGAAGGATAGAGGTCATGTCGAAGCTTTCACCTATTACATCAATCAGCGCGGCACTACTTCCGGCGTCAGCGAATGGCTCGAGCAAAATCAGAACAAGGTCCAGGACTTCCTGAGTTGGTCGCGAGGCTATCAATGGCCAAAGATCGATTGAATCTCAAAACCTGGAGGACAATCTAACGGCGGGGAAAGTTTCGTGTTAGAATGATTCAACCTTTCATCAAGGAGCGACTTTCATGTCAAGGAATGTTCAATACGTCACGGACGCTAACGGCGAGAGAACTGCAGTCATTCTGCCGCTTGAGGAATACGAGGAGCTACTTGAGGACTTACATGTAACTCGCGTTGCCGAAGAGACGAAGGATGACACCTCAAGGCCGCTCAGCGAAGTTGTCGAAGAGTTGAGGGCCGCGCGCGAGATCGATGTATAAGGTTCTCATTACCTCCCACGCCGAGAAGGAACTGAAGCGTCTTGATCGATCGACGAAGAATCGCATCTTACCTGTGGCTTTGGCCCTCGCTAACAATCCACGACCACACGGTTGCCTGAAAGTAAAAAGAGAAGAGAGGCTCTGGCGCATTCGTGTGGGCGACTGGCGCATAGGCTACGAGATCGATGACGATGCCCAAGTGGTTAAAATCATAACGGTTGGTCATCGTCGCGAATTTTAGGACTAGCGAAAAAGAAGACTTCAGCGTAATTCATTTTTCGCAACCAGCCGTAGAGCACTTGTTCAGTGAAGGGAACGTCGAACAATAAGAATGACCATCTCCTTTCCCGAACGCTTCAACATGGCCGACTACTTCCTCTATCACAACCTTGAGGAAGGTCGCGAGAACAAAGTCTGCCTCTATTTCGAAGACAAGACCTGGACGTATGGCGAGACGGCGCGGATGTCCAATCGAGTCGGGAATGCGCTGCGCGCGCTCGATGTCAAGATCGAAGATCGAGTGCTGATCGTTCTGCCCGATTGTCCCGAGTTTGTCTGGACGTGGTTTGGCGCGGCGCGCATCGGCGCGGTGATCACGATGGTCAATCCCTTGCTGCCCGCCGACGATTACCGCTACTACCTCGAATACACGCGCGCTCGCGTCGCGATCGTTCACGAGTCTTTTATTAAGCCGTTCGCCGAGGCCACGCAAGACGCGGAGCACCTGCGCGCGGCGTTCGTGGTTCGCAATGACACCGCGATTGACGAAGACCGCATCGATCCAAAACAGAGCCGCGTCAAGTTTATGCCATTCGAGGAGATCGTTTCGTCACAGCCGGTCGTCTGCCGCGCCGCCGACACGCATCGTGACGATATTGCGATCTGGCTCTTCACTTCCGGCTCAACCGGACATCCGAGAGGCGCAGTGCACTTGCAACATGATATTCCTTATAACACAGAGGTCTTTGCCAAACGCACGATCGGTGTAAACGAAAACGATCGGACGATCTCGGTTCCCAAACTATTTTTTGGCTACGCCACGTGCACCAACTTGCTCTTTCCGTTTGCGGTGGGTGGCGCGACTGCGCTGTTTTCCGAGCGCGCGACTCCCGAAAAACTTTTTGCAGCGATCGAGCGCTATCGTCCGACAGTTTTGACCACCGTACCGACGATGATTAACTCGATGCTGAACGCTCCCGGCGCAGCGACGCATGACTTGTCCAGCCTGCGCTTCTGTTATTCCGCCGGCGAGGCTTTGCCGGGCGAATTATATGAACGCTGGATGAACAATTTTGGCGTCGAGATCTACGACGGCATCGGGTCGGCTGAGATGTGCCACATCTACATTACGAACCGGCCCGGCGATGGGAAGCCCGGCAGCCTGGGCCGTGTCGTCGCAGGGTACGAAGCGAAGATTGTGGACGCTGAAGGCAACGAAGTTCCAACGCGCGAGATGGGCACGTTAAAGATCAAAGGAGATTCGGCTGCGCTCTGTTATTGGAACGCGCACGAAAAATCGAAAGAGACTTTTGCCGGCGACTGGTGCACCACGGGTGATCAGTTTCATATCGATGCAGATGGTTATTATTGGTATCACGGTCGCACCGATGACATGTTAAAGGTTGGCGGTGTGTTTGTAGCTCCGTCTGAAATTGAGAATTGCTTGTTGCAGCATGAGGCGGTACTGGAATGCGCGGTCATAGGTCACGACGGCGGCGATGGCTTAGTGAAACCGAAAGCCTTCGTTGTTGTGCGGGAAGGCCACGAACCCAATGAAGCCCTGGCGAAGGTAATAAAGGAGTTTGTGAAATCGAGGCTTGCGCGTTATAAATATCCGCGCTGGATCGAGTTCAAGGACTCGTTGCCTAAGAACGACCGGGAAAAAGTAGACCGCAAGCAGCTCAAAAACTCGTCAACTTCTATATCCGAATCTTGATACGTCAAGTAGGATTGTCGCGGATTTTTCGTTTAAAGAGATAATCACCACTCATTTGGATTTGGTCTATATTTTGTACGCATGCGAGAGTGGTTCTGATTTGATTCCTCCTGTGGCGGTTGCTAAGATGCGCGAACGGCAGATCAATTGACTAAATCCATCAACACTCAGCGAGGCCTCCCACATATGGATGACCAAATGAGCAAGCTACAATTCACTGAGTTCGAGGTCCACTTCGCCTACGGTTTCGTTCTTGAGAACGGCGACAACCTAAGCAGTGTATTCACTCATTTGCTTGATGGTAAGGACCGGCCGAACACGTGGAAGCGGTACAGCACACTTGGGGGGTGGGCGATTCTTTATCGCTCCGTGGAGTTGAGGATCGCTTGCTTCACATTGATATTTCTCCGGAGAACGGTTCATTTGGGATTGATGGCAGCGATCTGAATGCAAACTTCGGAGCCCGCGTTCTCCTGAGAAGCGACGGGGCCGGCACGATAACTCTAAACTTCAGTGTAGGGCCAAGGAGGGACGGACGAGAGCCCTACTCTTTAAGCGACCTCGCCCACGTGATGAGCCTTGTTCCGCGGATCTACGTGGACCCAGATGACGCCACCGAACAAAAATCATTTCAGCGCCTTAAACCCGCGGTGAAGATGCCCGTGGCACTATCGGCCAAAGAAGAGCACCTTTTCGAAATATCCAGCAATGCATTTCAACTCTTTATGCGTTGCATCTCAGAACTGGCTAGTGTCGGCAACTTGCATTGGCGAGAGGTCGCGTCCCCCTCAGTTTCTCCCAGCCCAGCCCCCTCAATGTATAGCGGAGAAGAAGAAGATCCGCAGATTCCCTATATGTACGTTTGCGCG
>JBGPWL010000054.1:0-29900 GCA_041492185.1 Pyrinomonadaceae bacterium
ACGAGATCACGGAGCACGAAGTGAGCATCACGACCGAAGACGGTGAGACGCTGACCGTACCCAACGACGTCGTTTTCGTTTTGATCGGCAGCGACGCGGATCTTACGTTGCTGAAGAAGCTGGGCGTGAAGACTGCTCCCGGAAAGTTAACCGAAGTTCCCTTCTATGATCCCGAAACATTTGAAACCAACGTGCGTGGGATTTATGTCGTTGGTCATTTCACAAACGCGCGACACATCAAGGCAGCGATCGATGTGCCGCGCCGGATCGTGCCGTTGATTGCGCAAAGCCTGCGCGCCGCTGTCTAGCAACCGGCGTCTCAAGAAGGAGCACCTCTATGAGAAGGGCTCACCCAAGCGTTGTAGCGATAGCTTCGATAGCGATGCTCGCCGGAGCAGGTGCGCACGCGCAAGCACAAGCACAGAAGAAGTCGGAGCCCACTACTCCCATCTCTTCGTGTAGCCGCAACGGCGCGCTTGAAATAATTCGGCAACAGATCGATGCCACGAAGACTTTTGACAACACCGTCCAGCGCATTGCCGTTTTAATTCGCGCGGCTGATCTTCTGTGGCCTTACCAGCAGGACAAGGCGCGTGCCGTATTTACAGAATCATTCGAGCTGGCGAAGCAAAACTTCAAAGAAGCCGGCGACGAACCTCGAAGAGAAGGAACGTTTTCCAGAGTTGAAGTGCCTGACCAGCGCTATACCGCAATCAACGCAATCGCCAAACGCGATCTCGCCTGGGCCAGAAAGCTCACCGACCAGATGCTGAAGGACCAACAGCGCGAAGCAGAAGAGAAAGCAACGAAGGATGCGACGCAAGAAGCCAGAACAGCCGAGAAACTGCTGACCATAGCCAGCTCTCTGCTGTCTTCCGATCAATCAGCCGCGCTCGGTTTTGCCGCGAACAGCTTGAGATATCCCGCGACGTGGTTCCTGCCGGTGTTCCTCTACAGGCTGGCCCCTATTAACCGATCGGCCGCGGACCAGTTTTATCAGGAAGCGCTCGCTGCGTACGCCAACGCGCCCATGGAACGCTTTCTTTATCTGTCTTCATATCCTTTTGGTAACGATCGCGAAGTGGGCGAGATGCCGGGCTATACGACTTACAGGGTTCCCGATGGCTTCACGCCGAATCCAACTCTCCAGCGTTTGTTCGTACAGATTCTCTTACGCCGCGTGCAGCAATTCATCGAGAATCCTTCCGACCCAGCTCCGGCAAGTCGCCTGTCTGAGCCCGGGCAAATGTGGCTGGCTCTGATGCGGCTGGAGAAACAGATCCAACAGTCGTTGCCGGATCTTGCACCGGCCACTGAGCAAGCCAAAGGAAACATCTACGCGCAACTGACGGAGAAATCTCAGCGCAGCGTCGGTCAAATAGTCAACGATGACAACGCGCCGAAGACGACATTTGACGAGCGAGTTGAGGCGGCTGAGAAGAATCCAAACGTGGACAGGCGCGATCAGGAACTTGCCTTTGCGATCATCGGCCCTTCCGATAAGGAAACTCTGGAGCATGTCCTCAGTGTGGTTGACAAGATTTCGGATTCGGCCGTCCGGGCGCAGCTATTAAACTGGTTATACTTTAATCGCACGGAGGACGCGATCAAGGATCAGAACCTGAACGATGCGCGAAGGTTGGCGGCGAAAGTTGATGAACTGGATCAACGAGCCTATCTCTATTTCCGGATTGCCGAAGAGTCGCTCAAGCAGAACCCGGATCAGACTCAAGCGCGAGAAATGCTTGATGAGGTAGTCGCGGCGGCGGCAAAAGCGCCGGCAACAATGGTAACGGCTCGGGCGCTGCTCGGGGTCGTATATCTCTACAGCAAGATCGACGTGAATCGGGCGATTGCGGTCATGGGCGATGCGGTGAAATGTATTAATCGTCTTGAGACGCCGGATTTTTCCCGCCAGTACGTCATGAGAAAAATTGAAGGCAAGACGTTCGGCGGTTACGCGGCGGTTCAAACTCCGGGCTTCAGTCCTGAAAACGCTTTTCGCGAGGTCGGCAAACTGGATTTCGACGGCGGGTTGTATCAGGCAAGCAACTTCGCCGACAAGTCTCTGCGGACGTTGACGACGCTGGCGCTGGCGGATCTCTGTCTCCAACAAACCCCGCAACAGAAGCCAGAGAAGCCGAATAAGAAAACGAAACCCTGATCGGCGCCTCGCTGAATTCTCTGTCCTGGAACTGTTATCTTCGCTCTCTTATCAGAAAGACAACCAAGTGCAACCAAGCTGCCTCGAATCTTCTTCCACAGCTTTTCGATAAGTAACTTTGAAAGTGTTTCCGAAGGGGGCAAAAATGCAAATCAAACTTACTCCGGGGAAATTGTACGGAAGGAATTTGAAAACTCGCCAAGTGGCGGGTTTGAGATTGGCAGAGGTTGTATATTCCCCAGGTTATAAGACCCCTGAACACTCGCACGATCTCCCGCAACTCTGTCTCGTGCGAAAAGGTACGTTTGCTGAAGCCTATGATAGAAAAACCCGCGAAGTCGGTCCTTTGTCCTTAATAACCCGTCCCGCCGGTGAAAGCCATGCTCAGCGTTTCTATGATTCGGAAGTGCACTGCCTGATAGTCGAAGTTGAGCACGGCTGGCTGGAACGCGTTCGCGAAGACCAAGGTCCGCTAAACGACTCGGCGGCATTTCATGGCGGCCTGTCGATCTGGCTCGCAACAAGGCTTTACAAGGAATTCCAACTTGCCGACGAGGCTTCCTCGCTTGCAATCGAGGGACTTGCGCTGGAAGTGATGGCCGAGCTGTCCAGAAAACATGTAAAGCCAGGACGGAAACCACCGACCTGGCTCAAGCAGACCAAAGAGCTTCTTCATGCTCATTTCTCTGAGCCTCTGACTCTTGACGGCATTGCCACGTCTATCGGCGCCCACCCTGTTCACCTCGCTCGGGTGTTTCGTCAGAATTATCATTGTACGATTGGAGAGTACATCCGTAAGCTCCGCATCGAGTTCGCCTGTCGGGAGATATCTGTGACTGATTCTCCCCTCGCCCTGATCGCTTCACAAAGCGGCTTTTACGATCAGAGTCACTTTTCAAGAACATTCAAGCGCATCATGGAAATCACCCCCGGTGAATACCGGGCGGCTTTTCGTTCCCGCTAGCCAGGTACAAATCAAGCGGGAAGAAGTTCTAGCGATGCTAGACACAATCGCGATTCCATAGGCGTAATGCCATGCTAGATTGGCTTGAAGTCGGGGACCTATGTCTTATCGATAGCGCTCCTGGTTGAAGAGAGGTGACCGCAATGAGAAAACTGGCAATGATTGGCGCGTTCGCGCTGCTTTGTTTTAGCTTTTGCGCTTTGCCCTGTGCGGCGCAACAGTCAATCGATGGCGATTGGACAGGTGGAATAGATTTCGAGAAAAGTTGGCAGGCCATCAAGTTTCACTTCATCGGTGAAAAGCAAAATGTCTCAGGGACGTTGGACTTCCCTTCTCAAAACCGCGCGGGACTGTCTTTGAGTAGAATTGTTATTAAGAATGCTCATATGCGTGTGGAATGGCAAGGTAATTCAGGTCTGGCGGTCTTCGAGGGCCTGCTCAAAGGTGATTCGATTTCGGGCGAGTTCACCCAGGGTGAAAGAAAAGCGAAATTCGGATTGGTTCGTGTGGCTAAGGTGGATCCTAAACTCTATGAGAAATACTCGGGCAGCTATCAACTGAGCCCTGACAGGTTCATAGACTTGGGACCCATTGGTGATTCGGCCAGGTTCGTTGATTCCAAAACGAGACGTACGAGGTACCTTTATCCATCATCTGATACATCGTTCTTTTCTGGCCCGTCAGTAGGCATTCCTTTTCCGGTTGAGCTGAGAGTAACGTTCCTACGTGATAAGCAAGGGAAAGTATCTGGACTTATATGGAAGGAGAAGGGCAGTCGCTCGATCAAAGGTACGAGACTGCCTTACAAGGAAGAGGACGTGAGCTACCAATACGGAGATGCGACGGTTACAGCAAAGCTCTTACTTCCCGTGACGCAGGGGCCTTACCCTGCGCTGATCGATGTAGGGCAAGGATATTTCTTGGGCTCCGACAACGGTCCAGACCAGTACTTCTATGTTCGCCAGGGGCTCGCCATGATGACCCCGGTAAGACGAACTGTCGGTGGCGCAGAGGCAAACTATCTAAAATCCAGCTTTGAGGAGCGCGCCCGCGAGGTTTTGGCTGGAGTTGAAATGCTCAAGAAGCGGAAGGACATAAATAGTCGCCAGATTGGGCTCTATGGTGACAGCCAAACCGCCTGGATTGCACCGCTTGCAGCCGCTCTTTCGCCTGACGTAGGATTTCTTATTCTTAGAGTTCCTTCGGCGCTACCTGTAACCGAGAATATCCTTTACGAAATTGAAAGTAATCTGCGACGGGATAACTTTTCCGAAGCAGACATTACCAAAGCAATAGCTTTTCGCCAGCGTATCCATCGTTCGATTTTGTCTAACATCGAATGGGAGAACCTTAAAGCTGAGGTTGATAAGTCGAAGCATGAAAAGTGGTTTCCTTATGTACGGGCGGGATGGTTTTCCTCTCTCAAGATCCCTCCAGACGAGGTTACTGCTAAAGGGCTGCGCGATCCACTGACCTTCGATCCAGTTCCTGTTTTGGAAACAATAACGATACCTCTCTTAGCAATGAACGGAGAACTAGACGAGGCAGTCCCAACGAAGAAGAGTGTGCCAATATTGGAGAGAGCTTTACGTAAAGCTGGAAACAAGGACTTTACCGTGATCGTTCTGCCTAAGGCCGGCCATAATTTCATGCAGACCGACAGACCTTATGGTGTTGAAGAATTTGTACGCAAGAAGGAGTACGTTTCGGGGTATTGGGACACCATTGCCGATTGGCTACGGAAGCATCTGAATTTGAAGCCCTATAATGTCGTTGATGCTGCTCCGTGAGGAGCTGATGTTTTGAGGCCGAGGTGGCGATAACAAGAAAACGTTTGGTTGGTATCCTGCGATGCGATCTAGAGAGCGCGTACTGCCACCTGAACTCGGGCGATCGGCCCGCCAACTCGGTGGCCCGTAGTTACTTCTGTCAGTCTTCGAGCGTGTCCGCAATCTTCTTGAGAAGCGCTTGCGGCGCGCCGCTCTTTCTCGCCAACTGAAGCGATCGGTACCCCAGCAACTTGTAAGCCCCGAGTGCTTCTCCAAGATCCTCCGCGTTCAGGGCCGCAAGCTGGCGCTTTACGGTCGCCAGATCGCCGCGCGCGAATGTTCCCGTTAGGGCGTGCGCGGGATCAGAAATTGAAAGATTATTCACGGTGCTCTTTATCAGCGGCAACAGCACGCGTTGCGCGTCGCGCCGGTCGAGACCGCAACGCGCTAGCATCTCCATCGCGATGTCAATTAGCGCAACGATGTGGCCCGATGCCATTACGGCTGCCGCGTGATATAGCGCTTTGTTGCGCGCATGGATCGAAAAACTCCGGCCACCCAGGTCGCGCACGACCGAACGAGCGACTCGCAGCGCCGCGCGATCACCTTCCAGACAATAGAACGCTTCGCGCAAACCCGCAGCACCTGATTCAGGATCGCTGACCGAGACTAGTGGATGAATCGAGCCGACATGGAACCCAGCTTCAGCGAGAGGCGAAAGAACTTTTGACGATAGCGCCCCACTGGTATGCAGCGCGGTCCGACCTGACGGCGCGTGCCTTAGAGTCGCGGCAAGGCTGCGTGCGGTCGTTGAAATAATATCGTCCGGCGTTGCAATGAGAATCAAGCCGCTCTGTGGCAACCTGTCGAGCTGTTTCTCAGACAAGGCCATCGGCTGCTTATCGAAAAGCCTCGCAGCTTTTCGCGCTGCGGCCACTCGGCGCGCGACCACGGCCTGGATCTCGTAGCCACGCGAGGCGAGCGCCAAGGCAAGCGCTGTCCCCAACCGACCGGCGCCAACTAACGATACCGTCAGCTTGCCTCCTGGTGTTGCTGCTTGTTTGGGCATCTGAATTAAGCGCCCACGGCCAACTCTTCAAACTGGAGCCGCGGCTGGATCTCCTCGCCGTACAAGTGTAGGCTGCACTTTCGTAGGCTTTTCAACTGTGCTGCATTATAATAGCCGCGAGACCGTGAACGCCAAAAGTTGACAGTGTTCCGGAGCATGTCCTGACCCGGAATTGCAGCGAGCAAACAATCTTTCGGCGCGCAACCATCGAGCCGATCGGGTGCATCTTAGGACGCGCGCAAATAAGCGAACCCGATTCTGGATCATGCTTTGAGGTAACACAGCCCCTCGTTTGAATGTTTTCGCCGCGCATTGAAGCACAATTCGCGGCCATTGAAGGAAGCGCCTCTTTCCTTCCGGGCCCACTTCGAGATATTGGAGGTTTAAGACATGAAACGTCGCTTCTCCCGCTTTGTCACCGCTCTAGTGTTGTCCTCGTCGGTGCTGGCAAGTTCTGTGACGGTCTTTGCAGCCCCACGCGCTCAGGAACCGAATCAGGACAAGAATCAAACTCAGAATCAATCCGCGCCCAAACAGGATAACAAGAACAATCAGCAGCCGGCGCAGACCAAACCGACAAACACCAAGCCCCTCTCGACCAACGAAGACCCGAGCATGATCGGGAAGCGCAACCTCAACAAGGGCATCATTGCCAAGATGAGCGGCTCGACTGAGAAGGAAGTAAAGTTGGGACGCGAACTGGCCGCCGAAGTGGATCGCGAATCGAAGTTCGTCGATGATCCGGTGGTGACGGAATACGTCAACCGCGTCGGCCAAAACATCGTGCTTCATTCCGACGCAAAAGTTCCGTTCACGATCAAAGTAATCGATTCCGACGAAGTGAATGCTTTCGCGCTTCCCGGTGGATTCTTTTACGTTAACAAGGGGCTGATTCTCGCGGCCGACAACGAAGCCGAGCTGGCCGGAGTAATGGCCCACGAGATTGGTCACGTCGCCGCGCGCCATGCGATGGAAAACCAGACGAAGGGGACGATCGCCGAATACCTGGCGCTTGCTGGCTCGATCTTTATCGGCGGCATCCCGGGCTTGATCTACCAGAATACGGCCGGCATCGGTTTGCTGGGCATGTTCATGAAGTTTAGCCGCAGCGCGGAAGAAGAAGCAGACAAGCTTGGCGTGCAATACATGTACGCCGCCGGTTACGATCCAAACGCGATGGCGACGATGTTTGAAAAGCTGGAAGCGAAGAACAAGAAAAAGCCGGGTTTGATATCGCGCGCCTTCGCTTCGCATCCCGCGCCACCAGAAAGACGAGCGGCGGCGCTTGCGTTGGCGGCAAGATTTCCCGAACGCGAAGAATATGTGATCAGCACCTCCGAGTTTCAAAAGGTGAAAGCGCGATTGCTGCGATTGTCGAACGCGCGTGCTTCTTCAGCGGGAGATTTGCAGGGCGGAGAGAATGGACCTCCGGGCCGGCCTACTCTGAAGCGCCGGCAACCAAGCCCGGATGATTCAACTAATCCTCCGGAAGGCGATCAGAAATCTGGAGACAAGCCGGATTCAGCACCGCCTAAATTGAAGAAGCCGGAAACGCCCACTACGAAACCCCCGCAGCCGTAAGCGGGAGAGGTTGCAGTTTTCAATCAGAGGCTCTTCGGAAAAACCGGGAGAGCCTCTTTTTGTTATTCAGACACGCCGGCCGATCTGAATCTCACCAGCAACTCTAGTCTGCTGCACGTCAAAATTGTGTAAGATCCGCAATGTCCGCAACTTGACAACTTTCCGAGCGCTTCTGTATTCTACCCGTTCGCGTTTTAATCGCTGAAAACAGGGATAGTTATCAATGTCAACTTACTTCCCCAGCGGGAAGGACCTCGCTGGAAATAGAAACTGGTACGTCGTTGATGCAGCGGGCCAAACCGTCGGCCATCTTGCGTCGGAGGTTGCGAGCCTTCTAACCGGAAAACGCAACCCGCGATGGACGCCGTTTTTGGATATGGGCGATTACGTGATCGTGATCAACGCTCGTCAGGCCGTGTTCAAGGGTTCGAAGGCTGAGCAAAAGGTTTACCGCCATCACACGAGATATCCCGGTGGTCTTCGTGAAGTTTCCGTGGTTGATATGTTTCAGAAGCACCCGGAGCGAGTGCTCGAGCAAGCCATCAAAGGCATGCTGCCGAAGAGCAAGCTCGGCAAAGCGATGGCCCGGAAGCTGAAGATATACGCCGATGCCGAACATCCCCACGCTGCGCAACGCCCGCGACCCTACGAAGCACCCTCCCGGTCATATCAAAACTAAGATCAATAAAGAAGGACACGATAAAGCAGTGGCTGAAATTCAATACTACGGTACAGGACGGCGCAAAACCTCTACCGCCCGAGTTTATTTGCGACCGGGCGCCGGCGAGGTTATTGTCAACCGCAAGACGTTTGCGCAATACTTTCCGAACGAGACATTACGCATGATTATTCGGCAACCGTTGCAGTTGACCGATACGGCGAGTAAGTTTGACATTCTGGTCAACGTCGCGGGCGGCGGTCCGTCGGGTCAGGCGGGCGCTATTCGGCACGGAATCACTCGCGCGCTGATGGAATTTAATGCTGACCTGCGTCCGCAGTTAAAGCAAGCTGGGTTGATAACGCGCGATCCGCGAATCAAAGAGCGAAAGAAGTATGGACAGAAGGGCGCGCGCAAGCGCTTCCAGTTCTCGAAACGGTAAGCGAATTTTTGATTTTAGATTTTTGATTTCAGATTTGAGACCCTATCGAAGGGTTTTCGATTGGAGAGTCTGGAAGGTTAACAGTCTGAGACCTTAAGAATCGCCGGTGCGTTAAATCGCAAATCAAAAATCGGCAATCGGCAATGTCTTAAATCCATTGTCGCGGCTCGGGTTGGTGGCCCTAAAGTGAAAGGGCCTGATGCCGCGGCGACTACATAACCAATTCACGAGAAGGAGAAGATAGCTTGGTTTCGGTTACGATGAAAGAACTTCTGGAGGCCGGCGTCCATTTCGGACACCAGGTCCGGCGCTGGAACCCGAAGATGAAGGAATACATCTTCGGCGAGCGCAATGGTATTTACATCATCGACCTCCAGAAAACGCAACGCATGTTTCGTGACGCGATTAGTTTCGTCACAAATTTGATCGCCGAGGATCGCGGCAAGACAGTTCTCTTCGTGGGCACCAAGCGGCAGGCGCAGGAGGCAATTCGCGAAGAGTCAGAACGCTGCGGCATGTATTATGTTAACCAGCGTTGGCTCGGTGGTCTCCTGACAAACTTTCAAACGGTCCAGAAGTCGATCAAGCGACTGAAGGATCTCGAAGCGATGCAAACTGATGGGCGTTACGAAAAGCTGACCAAGAAGGAACGCATCAAGCTGGATCGTGAACGCGAGAGTTTGAATAAGAACCTTTCCGGCATCAAGAACATGAACCGTCTGCCGGACGCCATTTTCATCATCGATGTCCGGAAGGAAGAGATCGCGGTCGCGGAAGCGGCCCGGTTGGGCATACCGATAGTCGCCGTCGTTGATACAAACTGTTCACCCGAAGGAATCGATTACGTCATTCCCGGCAACGATGACGCGCTGCGCGCGGTTCGTCTTTTTACCTCGCGGATTTCGGACGCGATTCTTGAAGGTCAACAGATCGCCACTGAAGGTGGCGTGGCTACTGATGCGGCAGGCGAAGAACAGGGCGAACTCAGCCGCGAACCGGCCGTCGCAATAGAAGCAGCGACCAGCGAAAGTGCTGCCGAGGAAGCGAGCAGTGCCGTCGTGGAAACGCTCGCGATTGAAACCGAGATACAAACAAACGGTGGCGACGATAGCAATCAGAGCGTTGCGGCTGCTGCCGTTGAAGAAACAAGCGTCGCCGACGACTCCGCGGAATCTATTTCAGAGCGTGATCAGGGCGCTGAGTCGGTGGTCGCGGCAAGCTAAGCAGACAAAGATTATTACCTATCGGCGAGCGCAGCCTGCTAGCGGACTTCCGCCGGGCTGCGTTTTTCGCTAAGTCCGTCAAACTTCAAAGTTTGTCGTGACCGCAAAAAGGAATTGCTGAACACAACAACGACAAACCGAAAGTTTGTCGGACCAAAGACAATCGGAGAGATTTGCAATCATGGCAGATATAACAGCGAGCGCGGTGAAAGCGCTCCGCGAGAAAACAGGCGCCGGCATGATGGAATGCAAGAATGCGCTGGTCGAGGCCGAGGGTAACGAAGAGCGCGCAATTGACATCTTGCGCAAACGCGGTCTGGCCTCCGCGCGGAAGAAGGAAGGTCGCATCGCCGCGGAAGGCGCGGTCGGTTCCTACATTCACATGGGCGGCAAGGTCGGCGTGTTGGTCGAAATCAATTGTGAAACCGATTTCGTAGCTCGCAGCGAAGAATTTTTGCAACTGGTCAAAGACATTGCCATGCACATCGCCGCCGCCGAGCCGCGCTATGTTTCGCGTGAAGAGGTGACAGCGGACGCACTCGACAAAGAACGCGAGATCGCGCGCGCCCAGGCAGCGAACGATCCAAAGAATGCGAATAAACCCGAACAGGTGATCGACAAGATCGTAGAGGGTCGGCTTAACAAATTCTACGAAGAGGCAGTCCTGCTCGATCAACCCTTCGTGAAAGACCCGACGAAGACCGTGGGAGAGCTGGTCACGGACAAAGTCGCCAAAACAGGCGAGAAGATCACGATTCGCCGTTTCGCGCGCTACAAGATGGGCGAGGGCTTGCAACGACGCGGCGACGACTTCGGGGGCGAAGTTGCCGCTCTGTTGGAATAACCACCGACGGCAAGCCTGCGGTAAAGTGAAGCAGAAATGATCGAAGAGACTCCCCAACCTGTGACGGGCGGCGCTGCGTATCACCGTATTCTCTTGAAGATTTCCGGCGAAGCGTTGATGGGCGAGCAGAACTACGGTATCGACGTCAATGTTGCGCGCACCGTTGCCGAAGAACTGAAAGCTGTGAACGAACTCGGCGTGGAAGTCGCTGTCGCCGTCGGCGGCGGCAACATTTTCCGCGGCGTATCGAAGAGTGCGGGTAACATGGATCGTTCGTCAGCCGATTATATCGGGATGCTGGCAACGGTGATGAACGGCGTAGTGTTGCAGGATGCGCTCGAAAAACTTTCGGTGCATACGCGCGTTCTTTCCGCGATCGATATCCCGCAACTAGCCGAGCCGTTCATCCGGCGGCGCGCGATTCGTCACCTCGAAAAAGGACGCATTGTGATATTCGCCGCGGGCACCGGCAACCCATATTTCACGACTGATTCGGCCGCCGCTCTTCGCGCGCTGGAAATCAAAGCGGACATAATTCTCAAAGGAACAAAGGTTGAGGGGGTGTATTCTGCCGACCCAATGACGGACGCTACGGCTACGCGCTACGATTGTATAACTTATCAGGAAGTGCTGGAGCGGCAATTGAGAGTGATGGACGCATCGGCCATCTCGCTTTGCATGGACAACAATCTGCCAATCGTGGTTTTCAATATGCGCACGCCGGGCAACATCAAACGAGTCGTAACCGGCGAGGCCGGCGTAGGCACCAGAGTCTGTTTAGAGAAATAGTTTCGACTTCTTCGCGCCTTTGCGCCTTTGCGCCTTTGCGGGAAATGCTTGGATTTTTTCTGGAGCCAAATCAATGAGCGAGAAAGACGTAATCAAAGAGACAAAGCCGCGGATGGAGACGGTCATCGAAGACTTTCGTCGCAAGCTGGCGACGATTCGCACGGGCCGCGCGGCCGTCAGTTTGCTCGACAACGTGATGGTTGACTACTACGGCACGCAGACACCTTTGAATCAGATGGCTTCGGTGCACGCTCCCGAGCCGCAGCTGCTGACCGTGCAGCCGTGGGATGTGTCGCAACTGGGCAACGTCGAGAAAGCGATTCGCGCTTCGGATCTCGGTCTCAATCCGTCGAACGACGGCAAGCTCGTTCGCATTCCTATTCCGTCGTTGACTGAAGAGCGGCGCAAGCAACTCGCCAAACAAGTGCACGAGGTCGCCGAAGATCATCGCACCGCCGTGCGCAACATTCGTCGCGACGGCAACGATCACCTCAAGAAGATGCTCAAGGACAAACAGATTTCCGAAGACAGCGAACGCGATGGTCTCGAGGAAGTCCAAAAACTCACGAACACCTACATCGCCCGAATAGACGAGCTAACAAAAAGCAAGGAACACGAAATCACAAGCGTATGATCGGTCTGCGAATACAGAGCTGTGGAATTCAGAGAAAAATTTATTGCGTTTGTTGATGTGCTAGGGTTTAAGAATCTAGTTGAGGCATCGGAAGCCGGAACTGGCATTCCTCTAAACGAACTGCTGAGACTACTGGAAAACCTTGGGACGGGTAACGAAAGACAGAAGTTTGAAAAGTACGGACCAACGTGTTGCCCTAGAAGTTCGTATTCTCAGCGGAATCTTGATTTTCGCGTGAGCCAGATCTCCGACTGCGTAATCGTCTCTTCCGAAATATCTCCTGCGGGTTTAGTTAATCTAATTCACCATTGCTGGAGCGCCGTAATGATGCTACTTAACAAGGGCATCATGTGTCGCGGTTATATCACTCGCGGAAATATTTACCATACTGAAAAGCATCTTATCGGCTCCGGATATCAGAGGGCATATTTCAACGAAGCAGGGGTCTCGGCATTCAAACGTGAAGCGAACGAGCGAGGGACTCCTTTTGTCGAAATAGACGACGTAGTTTCTACGTATATTGAAGAATGTCGAGATTCATGCGTCAAGGATATGTTCTCTCGCTTGGTAAAGCGTGATTGCGAGGCTGTAGCGTTGTTCCCGTTTCAAGCGCTGTCACATTCATTAGGAGGCAACGGATTTAGTAAGTTTGATGCCGAGGAAGAGCGACGTGCCAATCACAATGTTCGGCTTATGTTACGTAGACTTCGAAAGAATGTCATGGCCCACGTCGATACATCGAATCCAAGTGCGGTGCGAAAGGCTGAACACTACATTGACGCCATAGACGCTCAATTTCTTGTTTGTAATGAGACCGACGAATTCATTGACAGTCTAACTTCGCAGATAGGGGTCAGCGGTTTTGAGGAGCCCTGAAGTAACATACTAAACAGCAAAAACGGGATACTCCAACCATGCTTTCAGGTCGATACAAGAGAGTCGACATTATTGCCTTGTGGTATGATGTGGCTGGAGAGCGCGCATGGAAATCAAAATGACGATCATCTACGAAAAGGCCGATGGCCTTATTCAGGCCTCCGTCGCGGAACTGCCGGGCGCGATCTCGCTCGGGTCCGATGTCGAGGAGGCGCGACGAAATCTGGATGAAGCAATTGAGATGGTGTTGGAAGGAAACCGCCTGCTTGCGGAAGAAGTTACCAGGGAAAAAATCAGCAGCGAAGAAATAGCTTTCCGTGCCGCATGAAGCGAGTCGATTTAATCCGGCATCTCGAAAGTCACGGCTGCGAATTCGTGCGCGAAGGAAAACAGCACACCCTTTACATCAACCGCCAAACCAAAAAATCCTCTGCCGTGCCGCGTCATCGAGAGATTCCAGCGGGAACTGCTCGAAGCATCTGCCGCGCTCTCGGGATCCCGTTAGCTCTCTGAAAACATATAGAATTCGAAATCGTGCCCATCTGAGGCGCCATTCGAATTCAAAAACAAGGCCGCCTTTATCGAAGGCGGCCTCTCGCTTTTCAAGAATCGTTTTCGAACTAATTCGGAATTGCAAAGACGTCGTCGCCGAGTGGCTGATTGAGTTTCACGTCCTTCACGGTGTAGTCAGCAAAGAACGCTCCCTGCGGCGTCTCGAGTCTTTGCGTGAAGCTGGTAGAAACGAGCACCCCTTCGACTTCCTTCATCTTCTTGTTCTCGACCCCGAACACGTAGCCGTTGTAAGGAATCAGAAAGCTCATGACCCGTCCCGTCGCCGGATCGATGTAAAAATCCGTCGAGTTGCCTTCCGCGTCGGCTACGCGAAACGCGCGCTGCTTTTTCTTATCCGGCAAGGCAGTGACGGTGTATCCGGGCTGATCGAATTTGGCCAACACCGCCGGACCAAACTTGCTGGCCGGCGGCATGTTGACACCAGGCATCGAGCTGTATGACTGCTGGCCATCGTAGATCTGCTTGAAGTTTGCTATCGGACGCGCGTCGAGGTCGATGCGGACCTTATCTCCGGCAACAATCCAAACAAACTTTCCGGGAATTGACTGTGTAGAGTTAGGCGCATAGAGATCGACCGTGCCGATCAAGACCATGCTCTTGAGGTTCTTAAACTTGTCGCCACCCTGCGCCGCGAGTGCCGCCCGAGCGAGATCCATCGGAGACGTCGTCGCCGTGATAGCGATGGCCGCCACCGCTGAGTTAGTCGCGGCCGGCGCCGCAGCACTCTTCGCGGGCGTCTCTCCCTGCGCGAAGGCGCTTAGCGAAATAAAGAAAACTATTACCACTGCGGAAAGCGAAAACATGAACTTGCTCTTCATAACACTTAATCCTCTCGTTCGTTGCCTTGCTCAGATCTAGAAGTTAAAGCGTACCCTGCCAATGATGCGACGATTGCCTGCGCCTAAGCTGCCCGGAACACCGCCACCGCCGCCACCGAATGGGCTCAACCCAAGCGACTGTCCAAAATATGGCGACGACAGATTGCCCTCGAATGGTCGCAGATTAGTACGATTGAACAGGTTTTGAAAACTAAGCGAGAACTGCATGCTGTAACGCTTGGCTTCCTTGCTGCCACCGCCGCCACCCAATCCTCCTGGTCCAAGTCCGGGAATACCAGCGCCAGCACCCGCAACTTTAGCCGGAGCGCCGCCGCCCGCGCTCGGGCCACCCGGCGCAGGTTTCGCTGTTCCGGCCTGTGCGGTTGGTGCGCCAGCTTTTTGACTTGAGTTGGCTGCAGACTTCGCTGAATGAATCTTGCCAAAGTTCCACGTCTTGCTGATTGAAAGGTTGACGTTGAAGTAGCCTGGCGATTTTCCAAAATTTCGCGGAATGAGTGGCTCTCCCAACGCGGGTTGCAAATTGAAATTGCCAAACTTTGTACAGACGACATTCACTGGTTTCGTTGGACCAGTGCAAGCGACGCCTGCGGCAGCAAAAGAAGGACGCTCAGTGGTTACGCCATCGAGGTTGGAATCCACTCCGGTGACGATGTTGAAAGGCGCACCTGACAAAGCGAAGATTAATGGATTCAAGGTCAGTCCCCACCACGGCAGAGTCCAGGTGCCACCAAGCACAAAGCGGTGGCGAATGTCGAAACCCGCCCGGCCGTATTCGCCGCGAAGATCATAAGAATTAACCGGGAAGGACGAGGCGCCCTGGCCATCTGTGTCATTGTGCGTGTGACTCAAGCTGTAGTTGCCAAAGAAACTGATGGTCGGACTAAAACGATTGTTGAAGCCGATGTAAATCTGGTTCTGATTGTACCGGCCGCTCGACTCGTATTGATAAATATCACCGACGTTGCCAAACGGACGAATGCCATTCGGATTGGCCGTGGTAATGCTTCCAGCCAATGGCGCATTAATGTCCCGCGCGCGAATCACGTGCTGAATTTGCAGCACGAAGATGCCGGCAAACATTGTGAACTTGTACGGCAGTTGCCGCTCAACCTGCACGCCACCGCCATAGAATGTGGGCGTTCTCAAATCGGAAGCGACACGCCAGACTTGCTGTCGGGATGCAGCCAGACCAGCGACCGACGGTATATTCGGAAAGGCGTCGAGGGGCGTCGCCACCGGTGGCACGAATTGACCGTTCGGATCGTACAGAAGATTTTCCTTAACACTGAACTGTTGTTCGTTGATGCCGTTCAAGCGATGCGCTTGCAGGGTGTTGCCTTCATTGAATCGATTGTAGAAGATGCCGAAGCCGGCGCGAATCACCATCTTCGGCGGGCGGGCGCTGTTCGCGGCGCCTGGTGACCAGGCAATCGCCACGCGCGGAGCAATATTCAACGGACTGTGGATGTTGGTCTGATACTCGTAACGCAGTCCGTAACTGAGCGTGATGTTGGGCCGAACGCGCCAGTCGTCCTGCGCGTAGACGCCGATATCGAATTGAGAAACCGTAGCTTCCGGATTTCCGGCATTGATGTTGAACGCAGCCGCGCCACCGCCGCGGGCGCGAATATCGGTCGGAGAGAATCCCAGCCGTTGTAACAACAGCGTGCGGCGATAGCGCTCGAGACTGTCGACCGCGATAGGTGTGGCGCCCGCTATTGGATTGTTACTCGCGTCCAATTGCGGCACCAGTCCGCCAGTAAAAACATACTGGCCGCCAAAGTTCGACGGGTTGATTTGATCGACGTGCACTCCGCGCATGCGCCCGCCAATTTTGTACGCATGCTGGCCTTTTTGCCAGGCGGTGAAGTTCTGCAACTCCCAGCGCTGGTCGCGGTTAATCTGATGACCGACGAGCGAGCCGCCGCCAGTGAAGGATCCGACGACACTCAGTGTTGGCCTCAAATCGCCGAGCAGCTCCGTGTGCGAGCGATTATATTGAAAGCGCGTTTCATTTATTACCGTGGGCGAAAGCACCGCTGTCTCAGTCAACTGCAAGGTGTGGCTGGTTGTGAGCAGATCATACGCGCGCTCCGGCAAAGAGAAACCAATCACGCCGTTGTTCTGAAGATTCTGATGAAAGTAACTGTAGCGCGCCACCAGCGTGTTGTTAGTGTTCAGCGCATAGTCCACGCGCGGACTGAAGTTGATGAAACGTCTCGGCGCGAGAATTCCCTGCCCTATCACCACGCGGTTCAGGTTGGGATCGAGGATCGTTGCCGTAACAAGTTCGTTGTCATTGACCTCACGCCGCTCAAAGTCCACGAAGTATGAAGCTTTGTTTTTTACGAGCGGGCCGCTGAGATTCCCGCCAAACTGTCGCACCTGAAACGGTGGACGATTAGAAGCGAAAGGATTGCGCGAGTTCAGGCTCTCGTCATTGAAGGTAAAGAAAGAACTACCGCGCAACTTGTCTGTTCCTGGTTTTGTAAAAACGTCAATTCGGCCGGAGGGCTGATCGTTTTCGGCCGCAAACGGATTTTGGTTGATGCGAATCTCGCGAATCGAGCTCTTTGACGGGAGGCTGTTGCCGGAAAATCCATCGACGAAAATCTGGCCACCGTTTGGTCCGACTGATGGACCAGCCAACGCCTGTAATGCTGCCGCTAATTCGTCCGGGTCATCCGGCAATGCGTCGAGATCTTTGCCGGAAATCACGGTCTGATTCGCATTCGCGCTCGCCTCAGTGCTGACTGGCGTTTCAGTCGCGATCGTCACCTTTTGTTCTTCGATGGTTACCTTCAGCGTGATGTCCAACGGCGCTCGTTGCCCGGCTGCGACATCAACCTCCGTATCCTGCGATTTCGCGAAGCCTTTTGCCGCGGCTCGCACAGAGTATTTGCCGGGAGCGAGTCCATTGAAAAGATAGGCGCCGTCGCCATTTGTTTGGGTATTTTTCTCCTGGCCGTTTGCGTCGGTAATTGTGACCGTGGCGCCAACGATTGCTGCGCCAGCCTCGTCCTTGATCACGCCGCGGAGTGTGCCTCGACCCTGTTGCGCAAAAGAAAGAATAGCCGAGCAGATCACTACCAGGCCGATGTGTACACTACGTCGCAGTGGACTTGCAGTTAGATTCATGATTAAGACTCAGACTCCAGGAAAAGTTGTCGGGCTCTTTCTTGTTAGACCGTCTCTTTCGTCTCAGCTACTCGCGACCAGCTAAAGAGGCAGCTAAGATTCTTTACGGCAAACCAATGCCGAAGGAAATTCCCGAGCCCAAACCGGCAGCGGGATTGGGAGCGGCTGCGCCAGGCGCCGGTCTCGGCGCCAGCATGGCCAACAAAGTGTCGGCTCCGTTGACCAGCGAGATCGCGGTCAGACGCGTTGGATCGGCGCCCTTCGTGCTCGAGACAACAATCGTGTCGCCGGCTTTGACGTCGGCGAGTGAAATGGTGGGCAGCCGTTCGAGTATGTCGTTAATGTTAAAGCCACCACCGCCTGCTCTCGGACCATTACCTGGCCCGCCGCCGGGGCCGCTTGGTGGACCACCAGAGGGTTGCGGTGGCTTATTGCCTGCCGCCGGCGGTTGGCCACTTTGCGCCGGCGCACCCTGGCCGCCTGCTCCGCCAGGTCTGCCGCCACCCATCATGCCCATCATCCCGCCCATCTCTGCTTGCGACGGAAACTTGCGCAGCACCGAATCGCTCTTGATAACGATAGTCAACGGCTTCTTGGTCTGCAGATCGTTGACCTTTATCTCACCGGTCGCCACATTGACGGCGGTTACGATACCGCCCACAGTGCGGAATGCTCCGGTGACGATCTTCTCCGCGGTGAAGTGCGTCCCGTCGGTGCTTCTCTCACCCAGCGCGCGTAACTGATCGCCCACTTGCAGTTCGCCGAAGTTACTGGCCTTTGCATCACTGAATTTGATCGAGTCAGGTGCATAGCGACGCATGTCAACCTTTTCAGTCACGGGAATCGACACCGGCGTCGAACCCATCGCGGTCCGAGTGGAGATCGTAATCTCTTTGCTGTCGGACTTCAGGGCCGTGACGACTCCGAGAATGCCGCGTTTGCGCCATTCGGCTCGCTCGGCTTCATGCTTCTTCGCGATGTCGCCCTTGGTCATAACAACGACAACGCGAGCCGGAACCGACTTATGATCGTCGGCGACTTTGCCCAAAGCCAACACTCGGTCGCCTTCGCCCACGTCGGTGAACGCGATCTTGGCAGCATTCTTCAAGTCCTTCTCGCCTGGGGCGACGCGTAGGTAGCTCGTCTTGTCGGTAAGCATTACCGCTACCTCCGAACCGGCATCCGTCTTCACGACAATCCGGTTCGCCGTCGCATCAATCGCTTTGACTTCTCCGATCACCTGATTCGGAGTTATACCTGCATCGCTCGGTGAGGGCTGAGGCGTCTGCCCGCAAACACAAACGCCACTCAACGCAGTAACAATACTCAGAGCAACAGCAAAAAAGAGCGCTCTCATCATTTCTCCTCTGATCCTTCTGTTGCAGGAACACCGCACGCTGCGGGTTCATGACAACTAAAACGGGTTTTCTTGATTATGGTTCCGCGTATTTCGTTGAAACCACAGTTGTCTTACGCACAAATCCAAACGAATGTTCTCAATTTAGCGGGCGCGTCGCTCGACGCGCAACAGGCTTTTGATGCAGGAAACGCCGGTTTCGGCTGAAAGGTTATTCGAAATGAGGCCCGTCCTCAGGCAGCTTCTGCCTTCTTCCACTCGTGACGACGCCCGGCGGTCAGAGCGAGGCCAAAGCTCAGCACGTAAGTTACTGCGACGACGACCGGCCAAACGTAAGGCAGTGAAGAGAGGATGGCCCAGAACACCGTTCCCATGAGAAGCGCGAGCGACTCTGAATTCCGGCCCAGCGGCAGGAACTTGCGCTGCAGCCAACGTCCGGTCGCCGCATAAATCACCACGCGACCGAATACACCTGCCAGCACGATGAACAGCATCACCATCAAACCTACCAGGGCGCTGAAAGGAGTCGGCAGCAGATACAAACTCGCCTCGGCGCCAATCACTACAACAACAGCACCGAGGAGTCCGATTATGCCGACTCGGAAACTGGTTAATTGCAGCCGGGCCACTCCCCGACTCACCGCGCCAGGCATCGCAGCGGTCAAGCCCAGCGATACAACGAACCAGAAAAGAATTGCGAGCAGTCGAAGGCCAAAGTAAGTTGCCGACCAATGTGGCGCGAGCAATCCCTTCGGGTCGCGCATCAGGTCGCGCAGCTCTTGTTCATAGCCCGCATACATGACCGTGCTGCTCGAGGGATTCCTGTTCGGAGTCTTATCGGCATGACGATAGCTGCCGCCAACCACGATCACGTCGCCGCCGATGCGCGCGCCTTCGAGCTGAATAACCGAGCCGCCGATCGCCGCGACGTCGCCTTCCACCGTTCCCTGGACGATGACGTCACCGCCCATCGCCACCGCGCCTTCCTTAAGAGTGCCGCTGACCTTGATCGATCGTCCCACGCCATAGACGTTGCCGTTGGTTACGCCCTCGACAACGATGGGTGGTTTCTCGCCGGGCCGCGAATCGCCGCTGGTCTGCGCGCCAACTACCATCACCATCAACAACAAGGCGGAGAGCGCGGCGCTCATTTTCGCGAGCACGCGCGCCCCAAACAGATCGCCGTCTTGCTTTAATACCAGTTCATTCACGATTGCTACCGGAGAGTTGCTACGCACACGTCGCGCACACTTATTCAATAAGGCGCATTCGGTGATAGCTGGCGATCAGGCGTGAGAGCAGCACAACAACGAGAGCCAGAAAAATAATTGCTGCGAAGCGCGCGAAATACGACCCCGGAATAAATCCTTTGCCGACTACTCGCGAGATGACTGTAACACCGGAGAGCGCGTCGTAGGCAGTGGTCCATGCAAGATCGAAAACACCCGACGCCCGGTGCACGATCGCGCGACCGGCGCCGAATACAACCTTGCTCGCTGCCGCGCCGAGCAAAGCAAACGCCGCCAACGTCAGCAATATGCAATAACGCAGCGCGCGTTTGTGCTCCGCCCGCGCTCGTACTCCGCGCATATCACTCTCGGCGTGAGCGGCAACGATTCGAGCAAAGTCTGTTGGCAACAGCAGGTCGCCCGATTGCGCCAACGCAGAATCGAAAGCGCACAACAACCGCCGCTGCCCGGTCAGCTCCGCGCCGCAGGATGAGCACTGCTTGATATGCTGTTCAAGTTCAAAGGACGAGTTGTCGTCGAGGTCGCCGTCGAGATAGGCGGCGATTTGCTCGCTCTGGCAACGCAACTTGTTCGTGTTCGCGCTCATGAATTAGATGTTTGTTATGCCTCGCTGCAAAAATTCCTGACGCATCATTTCGCGCGCCCGAAACAGCCGGTTCTTTACCGTGCCCAAAGGCAAGCCGGTTACTTCTACAATCTCTTCGTAAGTAAGATCCTGCGAATGCCGCAGAATGATCAACTCGCGATAGGCGCCCGGCAGCGCGCGTACCACGCCCTCGATCTCAAGCCGACGCTCTTCGCGCTCGCTCTCCTGCTCCGGACTTAGCCGCTTGCTCTCGAGCGGCAGCTCATAAGTGTCACCCTCGATTCCGCTGACGAGCGACTGCTCGCGGCCGTGATTTCGCCGCAGATAATCAACGGCGCAGTTGTGCGCAATCTTGTAAATCCACGTGGAGAACTTAAACTCAGAACGATAGCGGGCCAGCGAACCGTAAACCTTGATGAAAATCTCCTGCGTTAGATCGAGCGCGGCGTCGTAATCGCCGACCATGCGGTAAACGTAGGCAGAGATTGGGCGCTGATAGCGGCGCACCAGCTCTTCAAAACCGCCTTCCAGGCCGGTTATCGCGCTGGCCACCAACTCTCGGTCGGGTGCTAAACTGAAATTGGCGATAGCAACGGATGATGCACTCATGATGCTCTGATGTTACGCGGTGACCGCTGGTAATGTTTCAGCAAAAACGGGGACATTTTCCATTTTCCATTCATGATTTCTCATTTTTCATTTCATGCAAATGGCCAATGATAAATGTCAAATGAAAAATGGAAAATGTACCGGGTTACGACCAACGCATCGTGGCGAGCCCGGCCGCGGCGGCGATCGCGTCAAAACTAAATTCGCCTGACGGCAGCTGCAAGCCAACGTCGGCGGCATCAAGCGTTCGCAGACTGCCGCCAAGAGTTTCGTTGACGATCTCGCTTGCTCGGTTCTTGCTGAAACCGGCGCCGAGCACCAGCAGACGGGTCATGGAATGCGCCGCCGCTTCCGGCAGGTGGCGATCGCGATAAAAAAGCAGCAGCCGATAGAACTCGTCTTCGCGTTCATCCGGCTCGCAGGCGATTGATCGCAGCACCAGCGGTTCTTTGTCACGAAAGACCGCCACAGTAAAACCGTCGTCGTAAGAACTCAACAGCAAAGAGTCGCCCGTGTTTCCATTGCCCGTCAACCAACGCGCCTCGCCCATGTGTCGCGGCAGAATAAGTCCGGCGCGCCATCCGAGCGAGTGGAAAACACTTTCATACTCTGCCAGCACGGACGCGCGCACCGCCAACGCCAGGTAACGGTCTCGTCCCTGGCGATCGCGCGGCAGACGATCTCTGGAAATTGAAAGCTCCTCAACCGGCGCGCCGAAGCCGCGCTCCATTTTCCATTTCAGGATTTCTTCCAACTCAGCCTGAGTCGCTACCTGACTCTCGAGCGTCAGTATAGAAGTGCGCGTCGAGGCTTCGGGCAGGGCCACCGACCACTTGCGCTGTCGCAGCAAGCCGGCGCCGGTGGCCAATTCCGTCAACGATTCCGCCAACGCAGTGAGGTCAGCGACGTTGGGCTCATCAAAACTCGGCCTAATCAGCGAGTCGGCAAGCGCGATGCTCGCGGCGCGCCGCAAAGCAAATTCATTTCCCCGGCTGCGCTCGAGGTGAACGACCGAGGCCATTCCCTTCTCAAGTCCAAGCGCCGTCGACGGGTACCAGGGATCGATGAGTTTACTCATTGCCGATTTCCAATTGCCAATTTCCGATTTGTCATTTGCGATCCGGGAAGATAATTCCGGACTCGGCGATTGGCGACGTTCACCATGTATTGTACGCCGTACCGTCGGATGCCGTCTCACCGGACGAGCTGTGGACGTCGAGCAGGCCCTGTCCGCCATCGGACACGTTTGGATCCTCGCCCGAGTCTTCTTTCCAATCCTTCTGATCGGTAAACGGATCGACAGGGATCTCGCGCATGTAACCGGCGCTGACCAGCTCGGCCAGTGATGACGGCAACTTGCCTTTGTCGGCTGCGTACTGATCGATCAAGGAGCGCATCTTGAAAAGATCCTCGCGCAACACTGCCTCGCGCGCCTGCGCAATTGTCTTCTGATACTGCGGCAACGCAATCGACGCCAGAATAATGATGATCGTGATGACGATCATCAGTTCCAGCAGCGTAAAGCCGCGAAAAGCAGACGGCAGACGGCAGACGGCAGTACGCAGGGAGCCAGTAATATCGTTTCCTGCCTCCTGCCTCCTGCTTCCTGCCTCCTGCATTTCACCAGTCACTATACTTCTCACCTTCCTTCAACGGCTTGAAGTACTGGTCCTTCGAAGCCGGAAAGCGCACGTCGAAAACATTTTCATGGCCCCAGGATTCCGCATCGGCGGGGTCGTAACACGAGCGAAAGTCCCAATCCTTGTCACCCGTGAAGGGATTGATTGGAATCGCGCGGAGGTAAATTTTCTTCTTCGTCGACAGTTGCCCTACCTGAGTAGCGTTCACGTTCTGCTGCCCGGCGCCGCCGCCAAACCCGGTAATCGGGATGACATTAACTCCGGTTACCAGTGTGTCGAGATCCGGCGGATAGCGATCCGGATTATCGACTCCGAAGATCGTGCAGTCGGTGATTGCCACTTTAATGCGCGGATCGACGACGGGAGGCACGGCAGCCACGGGTGGATTCCGTCCCCCCGTTAGGCCTGTTCCGCCTGTTTGTTGCGTGCAAGGATATATCAACGCTTCGCGATGAAACTGATCGATTGCCGTGCGCATCTCGCGCAAGGCATCGCGCAGCTCCTGCTCCTTCTGCCGATGAACGGAAAGTTTGACCAGTGGAATTACGCCCATCGTCAGAATTGTCAGCACCACGATGGTGATGACCAGCTCGATGAGCGTGAATCCTTTTTGGCCGGACGTTGACATGGCAACGCGGTGACCCGTTAACCGCACCACCCTCACCGTGTCACCGCGTCGCCGCGTTGCCGCGTCTTGCGCTTCGTACCTCATCTATGGCTTTACCGTCGTCGGTCCCTGCGACAAATCGAGCACGACATCGCGCGCGTCGGTTGCGACCAGGTGCAGGTTTTCACGATCGAATGTTAGTCCGCCGTCGCCAACGGCCAGCGCTTCAATGTCGATGAAAAGAAATACGCCTGCTCCCTTCATCGGTTGGACTGCGGAGATGGAGATCAAGCACACGCCGCTCGCGTCGACTGACTTACTGATAATCGGCGCAGCCTCTTTGTTGTCGGCGAACATCGTGCCGGCCGATACGCCTCGCACGGCGATCACATGTGGATCAAACCGCAACGTCAGCACAGCCAGACCAAGCGGCACGTCAGATTTTAACTCAATTGCAATCCGTCGCTTCTCGCCGACCTTTAGAGGGTCGTCCTTCGTGGCAATCGAGAGACTGGCGATCCTTGACGATTTAGGTTCCGCGACGGAAACGTCGATCGGCCTGGGTGAGCTAGTGAGCACCGCATTCGACGATCCTGCGGCGCCGGTGTTTATGGCAGTCGCCTCGGCCGCCGCCTGCTTATTGATCAGAGATTTCGGAGCGGGCACGTAAGCCGGCGGCTCGTCCCCAACTGGTCTGTTCAGGTTTCGCGCGGCACTTGTGTTCTCGACCGGCGTCGAGTTGTTCGCCGAAAGATTATTCGACTGATTATTAACCGCCGATCCATTCCCGGCGTTCACAGCGCCGGGCTTTGCCGCACCAGGCTGTACATCCTGAGCGTTCCACTTAGACGGAATACTCCTCGCCTCGGCAAATAGTCCCGGTTCGGCGTCGGGCAGTTGCAGGTTCGAATCGCGGGGCAATCTGCGCGCGGCGATGATCTGATCTTCGCGGTCCGCTTCCTGAATCATCGTCGCGATCGTGCCAAGGGTCGGGTTCGCGAGCGTTCCACTCTGACGCATCATTTCGTCGCGCGGCGTCACCGCCGGCGCACGCAATACGCGGGGCGTTACGGCAATGACAATATCGACCTGGCGGTTTTCCTTCGTCGGCGAAGAAAACAATCGACCAATCACCGGGAGGCCACCCAGCACGGGCAATCCCTGGCGCCCGTTCGATTGAACGTTTTGCGAGACGCTGGCGAGCAACATCGTGCGATTGTTCTGCACGCGCGCCGTTCCAGTAATGGTCCGTTCGGTGAAGGTCGGCGTCAGCGTGTTGCTGCCCGCAACGTCTTTCGATTCGATGTTCATCTTCACCTGGACATCAAAGTTCGGATAGACCAGCGGCGTAAACTTGAGCGTCAGGCCCGTCGGCTCGTAGTTGATCACCGGAAAGCCGCCGGTGGGAAAGCCATTGGTTCCCTGATTAGGCTGACCTGTTTGAACACCGAAGGGATAAGCTTGCGCTGTTTGCACGGGAACACGCTGGCCAATGCGCGCGGTCGACTCTTCATTATTGAAAGCGTGAATCTGCGTCGACGCAACCAGGCGAGCGTTGGTCTTGCTTTGAAACGCGGTGAGCGTCGAAGACGGCAGCACGAGGGCCGCGGCCAGCGCCGTAGGGACACTGCCGGTGATGGCGCTCAAGTTCACTCCTTGCGGTTGGCCGATGCGGGTAGCGCCAGTGCTAAGAATAGATAATCCAGGAGAGCCGCCGAGGTTGAATGCGCCGCCGTTGGAGTTTACTTGCCCGATCTGGTTTCCAAGCTGCAGCAGATCGTTTCGCGACACTTCGTAAATATTCACGTCCATCACGACTTCCGGGCGATCCTTGTCGATGCTCTGTATCAACTCGCCAATCAGCCGCACATTCTCAGCCGTATCACGCACCGTCAACGTGTTCGTATCTTTATCCGGCACGACGATCGTTTGCGGCCGGCCCACCGACGGTGGAATGGCGCGCCCGATGATATCGGCGGCCTTCTGTGGTTCAGTGTTCGATAGGAAGAAGGTGCGCAGCACGAGTTGTTGATACTGCGCGCGACGATTTTGGTCGGCAATAAGAACTGTTCTCTTGCTCAGTTTTTGAAAGAACAAGCTCTCTTGCAGAAAGACGTAATCGAGCGCCTGCGCGGTTGTGACCTCCTTGAGATTCAAGTCAATCTGCCGCGGCGAAGCGAACGACTGTTTGTCGAAAACAACGTTGAGGTTTAGTTGATCGGCAAGACTGCGAATAAATGCTTTGAGATCGCCGCTGTAACTGATCACGCGCAGTTGCTCGGTCCGCGCCGGCGGCGCCGCTGGCTCCTGACTTTGCTGACCGCTGGACGGTGTCCCGGCGCCACTCTCTTCGACTTCTTTCGGCGTGTTTGGCGCAGCGGTCCCGTCCTTGACGGCCTGAAGACGCAGCATGCGCTCCATCTCAGACACGGCGAGTTGATTCACGGGATCATAACCGTACGCCTGGCGAAACGCGTTGTATGCTCCAACGTAATCGCGCTGCTCGGCCAGCGCGCGGCCCTGCTGCATGAACGCCTGCGAAGCATTGAAGCTGGCGCGCCGGAAATGAAGCTGAAACTCGGCGCTCGAAGGATTGGCAGCCACTGCCAACGTGAACTCCTGCGCAGCCTTCTCCCATTGCTGGGCCTTCTCATACTCGAGGCCCTTCTTAAAGTGCGCGTCGCCCTTTTTTGCAAAGGCGCTGAGCGGCACGACCAACAGGCAGAAGCTGACAAGCAGCGAAGCGAATACGCGCATCCGAATTTTGGTGTTCATGGCTTCTTTCTCCCGGAGCAACTGCAGATTAACGGCGCGATCATGACGCCTGCGAAGCAGAGCATGAAAGTCGCCGGCCAATCTAATTAAACGCGTCGCGGAACGACTGGTTCCCCGATGTCTGACAATCTCCGATTTCCATTTCAAATTTCAGATCTGAAATCTGAGATTTTTCGATCTGAGATTCTCCATGAGATCTGGGATTTCAGATCTGAAATGGACTAAGCACTAACATTCACTTCTTCAACAAACGTCACGCGATTGATCTCATGCAGAGTGGAAATCCCTGCAAACACCTTCTTCAGCGCTGACTCGCGCAAGCCTCTCAAGCCTTCGGCTTCCGCCGCGCGTCTGACCTCCGACCCCGGTCTGCGCTCAACGATCATCTCGCGAATGTTATCCGAAAGATCGAGCAGTTCGTGAATCGCCGTGCGGCCGCGATAACCCGTGTGATTGCAGGCGTCGCAACCGACGCTCATGTACAGCATCTTGTCGCGGTGCTCTTCCGGCTTGAGACCCGACTCTATAAACTCCTCGTCCGAAGGACGATACGCGCGCTTGCAATAGGTGCAGAGCAGCCGCGTCAGGCGCTGGGCCAGCACGCAATTCAAAGACGAAACGAAATTATACGGCTCGACTCCCATGTTAATGAAGCGCCCGATCACGTCAATCACGTTGTTGGCGTGAACCGTCGTGAACACCAGGTGGCCCGTCAGCGCTGATTGGATAGCAATCTGCGCCGTGTCAGTGTCGCGGATCTCGCCGACCATGATCTTGTCCGGGTCGTGACGCAGGATAGAACGCAAGCCGCGCGCGAATGTTAAGCCTTTCTTCTCGTTTACGGGTATTTGCGTGATGCCGTGAAGTTGATACTCGACCGGATCTTCGATCGTGATGATCTTATCTTCCTCGTTTCTAATCTCGTTCAGTGCCGCATACAACGTCGTCGTCTTGCCGGAACCAGTCGGTCCGGTGACGAGCACCATGCCGTAAGGTTCGGCGATGTAGCGCCGAAACTTTCTCAAGTCCTCCTCGGCAAAACCGACGACGTCGAGGTTCAGATTGCGAAACGATTCATTGATCTGTTCCTTATCGAGAATACGAATCACTGCGTCTTCGCCGTGAATCGTCGGCATGATCGAAACACGAAAGTCCACGTTGCGGCCTTTGTAACGAACGCGGAAACGGCCGTCCTGCGGCACGCGGCGCTCGGCGATGTCGAGTTCCGACATGACCTTGATGCGCGAGATCAGCGTCTGATGGTAAGCGAGATCGATCGGATCGACCTTCGCATACAGCGCGCCGTCGATGCGATACTTCACTTGCACTTCTGTATCGCGCGTTTCGATGTGAATGTCTGAGGCGCGCGACTCCATCGCGTTGTAGATTATGGTATCGACCAGCTTGATGATCGGCGACATTTCAGAATCGGTCGCCAACCGATCAAGATCCAGGACCTCTTCGCCAGCTTCGGTCTCTCTGACCAGCGAGATGCGAAAGCCCGACGCTGCTTCCTGCAACACGCGTTGCGTTGTATCGCCGCGACGCAAGACGACATCTATAGCTCCGGCAGTGGCCACGAACGGAATCAGTCGTGACTGAAGCGCGCTGGCAAGTTCGTCGAGCCGTTCCAGGTCCGTCGGGTCCGCCATGGCGATGTGCAGTCCCTTCGCCTCTCGCTTGAGCGGCAAAAACTGGTGACGGACCATTAAGTCGACCGGCACTTCGCTGAATAAGTTGTAATCGATCGGCGAATCGCCGTTGTGCGGCAGGAGATCGATGTAAGGCAGACGATAGCGCCGCGCCAGCTCTTTCGCGGCGCGCACTTCCGGCGGCTCGTTCTCTTCGAGTATCGGCGGCAAACCGTCCTTGTCCGGTAGCGCCAAAGTTTCAGTCTGTTCTTCCATTGACATCACGTTCTCAACGACCTCCAACGCCGAAGCCGCCGCGTGAAATCGAATTAATAATCGGCAAATAAATCGCCAGCAAGATCGTGACGACGACTCCGCCCATGACCACAAGGATCGCAGGCTCAAGGGTGGTCGTCAACTGCTCGAGGCGCACCTCCGACTCGGCATCGTAGAAGACCGCCACCTCGTCCAGCATCTCTCGCAGGCTGCCCGACCTTTCGCCAATTCCGATCATGTCGAGAGCCAGCAGAGGAATCCAACCCGCGTCTTCAAGACTCTCGGTAAACGATCGTCCTTCACGGATCAGCGGCAGGATGGCGGCGCTTTTCCGGCGCAGCTCGCGGTTCGAGATCGACTCGGAGGCGATTTCCCACGACTCGACCAAGGTGATGCCGCCCGCCAGCAACGTCGCCAACGAACGCGTCGCCTGCGCGACTGACAACTGGACCACGAGCCGGCCCGCGAAAGGAACTTTGAGAATGAAGGCGTCGAGTTTCATTCTGCCGCTAAGCGTGCGTGACCAAAGGAAGAACAACACGGCGCTGACGATCACTAACGGCCCAAACCAGAAAAAGTTTGCCGTGAGCCAACGCGAGAGTCCGACTACGATCAGTGTCGGGAGCGGCAGATTGCCGCTCAATCCGGTAAACAGTTCCGACATGCGCGGCACAACATAGATGCTCAGGAACATCACCATACAAAACGACGCGAATAACAAGAAGATCGGATAAGCAAGCGCGCCGCGGATTTTCCGGCGCAGGCCAACGGTGCGACGCATGTAAACAACGTAGCGGCTCAACACTTCGTCCAGCGCGCCGGAACGTTCGCCCGCCAAAATAGACGCAGTATAGATTCTGGGAAAGATCTCCCCCTGCGCCGCGAAGGCCTCGGACAAAGCGGCGCCGCCGCGTATCTGCTCCTCTACCGCACTGAGCACGGCACGCAGGCGCGCGGAGGTCGCACGCTTCTGCAGCATCGTAATGGCCTGAAGAATTGGGATGCCCGCGCGAATCAGCGCCGCTAGTTGTTGATTGAAAAGAAGGAAGTCATTTGCTTTGACTGGAGTGCGCGCTCCTGCGCGTCCGAACCGGGTCAATGCCGTCACGCCCGAAGTTTTTGGCGGCGTAACGTTGAAAACCTTGAATCCCTCTCGCTCGAGGTGCGCGCGCGCTTCGTTTACGCCCGGCGCTTCGACGGTCCTCGTCACTACTTCGCCCGCGGGAGTTCCTAAGCGACAAATGAATTCAGCCATTATTTGTTATGCAAATCCCTTGCGAAGCCCGGGTCAAAGCAACCGAAGTCAGTCTCGGAGTCTGCCCGAAAAGTATAGCACGCATCATCGATCGAAGAGCGGAGAGGCGCTCCAGCATGCAGTACACGCCGGCGCGAGCGGAAAGTTGCACCGTTCGGCGTAGGGATTCCCTCGTAAATAATTCTTTCGTAATGACGATCAAAGACACACTTAGTTCTTGCGCAAGGCAACGGCCCTGTCCTACAATAGCGCCAGTCAACGCGGATGAGACGGAACGAGCGCGCGGCAGTCTCCCTACGCAAGCCATTCACGTCAATGCTGGAAAACCTAAAAGGTTTCGGGCATCACTCT
>JBGPWL010000001.1:0-141974 GCA_041492185.1 Pyrinomonadaceae bacterium
AGTGCGGAGCTACATCGAAAGCCTCCACCGCATACAGTAAATGGTGAGGCGAGGTTCCACCAATCAAATTTAAGGTGAGTCCCGACGGTTACGTTGAAAGTTTATTCATTATGTTTGGTCATCAGCCGTCCGTTTTATGAAGCTCGAAGGCACCCACGAAGTCCATGCGCCGCGCGAACGCATATATGCGTTACTAACTGATCCCGAAGTTCTGCGACGTTGCATTCCCGGCTGCGAATCACTCGAAAAAACTGATGAGAACGCTTACGCAGCAACCATCAAAGCAGGCGTCGGTTCCATCAAAGGCATCTTCAACGGCAACGTCCGGCTGGAAGACATGCGCCCACCCGAGCACTATCGCATCGTCGTCGACGGTAAAGGTACGCCGGGTTTCATGAAAGGTACCGGCGATCTCGATCTGCAGGAAGAAAACGGAATCACGATCATCAAGTACGTCGGCGAAATGCAGGTTGGCGGCACGATCGCCGGTGTGGGCCAGCGCATGATTCAGGGCACGGCGAAGATGATGGCCTCACAGTTTTTCACCGCGCTCGAAGCCGAAGCAAAAACAACCGCGGGTGCCGCGCCTCCCCGCCATGGCTTTTTTCGCACCGCCCTGAGGTGGTTCTCAGGGTGGCTGCGGCAAATCTTCAACCGGTAGTCTATACTCTCTGTTGCATAGCACCGCCAAACATTTGCGGTAGGATTTTTCCAGTCTGCGATTATTTCAAATCATGGTAGATCCATGGGGTGTACTGTCTGGAAATCCGCGGGAGGAAAGATATGTTAAAGAGAAGCTTCACTTTTGTGGTTGGCCTGTTCGTATTGTTGTTGTCGCCGGTCATTGCTTCCGCTCAGTGGGCAACCTCTGGTCCAGACTGGAAGCAGCCGGTGTCCTCCTTCCTGGGGGAGGTAACCACGTCGCTGAGCCCAGCTAAGATCAACGCCGCAGTCAGACAGCGGAGGCCCCGGCCCAGGGCAGCGAATAAAGGCGCCTCAACTTCGGCTACAGCCGCTGCCGCCAGGTCTCTGCTTTTCACACCGCTTGGCAATTCCGGCGTAGATCGTGAATTGGTAAATAGCCTGACAGCGAAAGCGGACGAACGCGAAGCTCTACTGACGGTTTTGAAAGCGACTAAAAAAGCTTATGAGGTCGAAGTCGCAAAGGCAGGGAAATCAAATAACGTGGCCGCGGCCCTCACCTTTTTCATCGCTACCTGCGTGACTGTCTACAACGACGCCGCTGAACCTTCGGATGCGGCCAGCGAGAATTTAATGGCAGCGCTTAGCGAACTGATGTCCGCAGCGCCGGAGGTAGCACGGTTGAGCAATCGCGACAAGCAGAACCTTCACGACCGGCTGGTTTACCTTAGCGGTCTGATACTGGCGGGCTATATTAACGGCAAACAAACCAACGACGAGGCCTCACTGGTCACTTTTCGCCTCTTGGCCGGCGCATGTTTGCAGTCGGTGATGCAGCTTGAGCCACAAAGGCTACACTTCAATGAGACGGGCCTCGTCATCGAGTGAAATGATGAGCCGGACGCGGAATAGCAGGCAGCGCAGTTCTGGCCGCCATGCAGCGGAAAAGCACTACCGTCTCGCCCGCGCTTGAGATTCAACGGCTTCCAGCTTCACCGCCGCGCTCGGGCGATGAATGCCTCAATATCCGACATCTTGCGCGGCAGCGCTTCAGTCATCCAGCGCCTGCCGTCGGGGGTGATCAGGATGTCGTCCTCGATGCGCACGCCAATGTTCTTGTATTTTTCAAAGGCCGGGCGGACGTCTGTCTTGAACTTCTCCCAACTACCTTCGGTCCATCCCGATGGCAGGTAATCCAGCGCATCCGGACGAACGTAAATGCCGGGCTCGTTTGTAAACACCATCCCCGGCTCGAGCTTCGCACCATAGTCACCAATGTCGTGCACGTTCATTCCCAACCAGTGTGACGTCCCGTGCATGAACCAAACGCGAATCTGCGGCAGCGAGTTGCGATCGGTAATCAATCCGAGTTTCAAGAGTCCGTCCTTGATGACTTCCGTTGCGGCTCTTTGCACGTCTGAAACGGTAGCACCTGGTCGCGCAACTTTCGCCGCCGCTTCCTGGGCGTCATAGACGATCTGATAAACCTCGGCCTGCGTCGGTGAGAACCTTCCATTAACCGGAAAGGTCCGCGTCACATCCGCGCTGTAATGTTCGTATTCGGCGCCGACGTCCATCAGTATTAACTCGCCAGGCTTGACTGGCCCCTGCGACTCCTCGTAATGAAGCGTGGTCGCGTTTGGGCCGCAACCAACGATGTCCGGATAGCCCCAGTTGTCGGCGTTGCGCAGCTTGAAAGTGTAAGCGACCTGCGCGTCAACTTCATATTCCCACTTTGCATTTCCGGCCACGGCCCAGGCGCGCTCCTGCGCTTCAGTTGTGATATCGATCGCGTGTTGCAGCAACTCCAACTCCATCGGCGATTTTCGCAAGCGCATCTCGAAAAAGATCGGCCACGCATTTCTCACTGCAAAAGCGGTAGCAGACTTGGCCCACTGCGAGGCGAAGTTTTGTTCCTGCCGATATTCGCGGCTTTCCTGCTCGCCGGGCACAAGCAGGAAAAGTTCCGCTTCATTTTTCGCGGCGGAGGCAAATAGAGACGCGAAGCCCGACGCACCTGTGACCGGTGAGGTGGAAGCGGAAAGCAAGATCTTTTCAGCATTTGGTCGGTGCGGTTGGCGCAGACGAATTGAGCGCATGAATGGTTCGAACTCGCTCGATTCCCAGATCTCCCTGATGCCGGAGATTTGACTCGCCTCTTCCGGGCTGTACATATGGCCGGTCCAGGTTTCTGCTAACGGGTTGCGCTGCGGCATAAAAAGAATCTCGGGCGTTTGCGTGTTACCGGGAAGCAGCACCAGCGTCGCGCCCTTCTGTTTCAGGTTCGTGAGGTAGTAGAGATTGTTCTCTTGCCGGTACGCGTAATCAACGTCGTTGGCATACACGCGCGGTTCAGCGCTGAAAAGTACGAGTAGCGCGTTCGGCCCAATCGATTGCGCCACGCGCGCTCGGCGCTCAGCCAATTCTGTCAGCCGCGCCTTCTCGTCAAACACCGGTGCCGGCGGCGTAATTCTGATTACTGGTGAGCTGGCTGGTCCGCTTTCGTCCCCGCGTGCGAGTCCGCGAGCAAAGCTTCCAGTCAAGAGCGCGAGGCCGGCGATGATGATGATCGCCTTCCTGGTTAACAGGCGTGAGATCATTTACTTTCTCCTTTTCAGTTAGGACCGATTGTAACGGTCAGCACGTGAGATCCTCCGCGAAGCGAGTGTCGACTGAGTTCTTGCTAAACCAACTTATGGACGTCGCCTGATCCTTTCTCCCGGACGAAAAATACGCGTTGTGCCATCGGGATACGTCACGACCCGAGTGCCGTTTGGAGCGATTACTACTCTTGTGCCATCCGGGAAGGTGCGCACTCTTGCTCCCTCCGGCGGTTCTCGGCGACCGCGCGGATTGGGGCCTGGAGGCGTCCGGCTGAAGTCAGGCGTCCCAGGCCCGGGGGGCGGGTCAGGCGGCTTGGCGGCGCTGTTACCAGCCGCCTTCTCATTATTGGCAGACGTCCGCTCAGTCGGCTTTTCTTTCTTCTTTGTCGCCGGTTCCTTCTTAGCTGCATTAGGTTTCGCAGGCTCTGCCTTTGCCGTTTCGTCGTCTGGCTTCGTCGGCGCGTTGGAATTACTCCCTGCGCTTGCGCTCGCGACCGCCGGCTGCGAATTTGCGCTGGCGCTCGTGCTCGCAGCATGTCGACGTTGGTAGGCGTAGAAAACACCAAAGCCCCCAACCAGCAGGATCACGATCCCGGCAATGGCCAACGGATTGAAGCGCTTCCGCGAAGACGCGGCCGGCGAGTGCGCCACTGTTGTTTCACCAGCCGCGGCTGCTGTCAGAGCCTTCGTCGGCGCCGCCGCCGAGGTGGTAGTCGCGGAAGGAAATAGGACGGTCGCCGCCTCTGCGCCTGCGCCCGCGCCTATGATCACGGTTGACACTTGGGCGCTGCCGCTCAATGCTCGGCGCATCTCCGCTGCACTTGCGTAACGCTGATCTCGCTTTTGGGACATAGCTCGATCCAAAACTGCCGCGACATTCGCGTCAACGGACGCGTTTACGTCCATCGCGTTCTGCAAAGGATCGGGCTGGCCGTTGACAATCGCCGCCGCGCGCGTCAACGCATCTGCAGGCTTGGTGCCAGTCAACAAATGATAAAGCGTCGCTGCAAGTGAGTAGAGGTCGCTGCGACCATCAGTGCCGAGTCCCTGCACTTGTTCGAGCGGCGCATAGTTTGGGGTGTAGCCGAAAATGCTCGCGCTCGAAGTAACGCGCGATATTTCTCCAGCCGATCCTTTCGCGAGTCCAAAATCAAGCAAAACGATTTGTCCTCGCGCGGCTAACTTAAGGTTTTGCGGTTTTATGTCACGGTGAATGATCTGCGGATCTTGTGTGTGCAAATAGTCAAGCGCATCCAGCAACTGATCGGCCCACGCCAGCACCTGATGCGCTGGGAACGGTTCGTGTCGGCGCGCCAACATCGCTGACAGATCCTCTCCGGGAACGTACTGCATCACCAGAAACTCTCCGTCGCCTTCCGCGAAATGATCGCTCACTCCCGGCAGGGCTGGATGATGCAAACGCGCCAGCAGGCGCGCCTCTCGCTCAAATTGCTTACGGAGACGCTCCTCAGTAAACAACGTCTCTTTCAGCGCCACCGTTTTATCCAGCCGTTTGTCTATCGCCTCATAAACGGCGCCCATGCCTCCCTGACCGAGCAGCCGCACGATCCGATACCGGCCCTGCAAAATTGTGTCTGACGCAAGCATTAATTCTTATCGCTCAATTCACGCGGTCGACGACGCGTCTTAGTTTCGATCTACTCGAGGGAGAGCGGCACTAACCAGCGAGCCATTATACACGGGGGATCTGCGAGCCGAAACCCCCAGTTAGCGTGCGCCGCGTGACGCAGTGCCGGGACATTGGCGCAACATCGATTCAGGCGTATGCTACGCATCGTGGCTAAACCTTTTCCGCTGCCAACGAACGACGAAGTCATAGACGTCGGTCCACCCAGACGACGGCGACGACTGCTTTGGGTGATTCTCGCTTTGTTCATCTTCCTCATCGCGGCTTGGCGCGGCCTATCGATCTATCTTTCCGCGCTGTGGTTTGGTTCCCTGGGTTATTCAGCCGTCTACTGGTACATATTCAAAATGAAGCTCGGTTTGTTCGTCGCGTTCGCCATCCTGACGGCGGTGATTCTCCGCGGCGCCTTTTGGTTGCTGGAACGGCTCTTCGCCTCCTACGCAATCGAGCGACGAACGATCACTCTGAATAACCAACTGATCCAATTTTCCCCAGCCCGCTTCGTGCGTCCGCTCGCGTGGATTGTTTCGCTCATCGGCGGCGTGATATCCGGTCTGGTAATGAAGGACGCCTGGCAGAAGTTTGCACTGTACATACATCAAACGGCGACGACGCTACGAGATCCAATTTTTAACAAGCCTGTTGGGTTCTATCTTTTTTCGTTACCAGTTTACGATCTGTTAAGCAGTTGGTTGACGTCGATCACGGCGATCATTCTTGGCGCGACGATCATTTACGCGCTAATCACTCTGCCGCAAGGTGCTCTCAAGGCCGGCTCGAAAACAACACGCAGAACTTCGCTCGCCGCCGTCTCGTACGCCTTCGCTCTCCTGCTGCTCACGCTTGCGTGGGACACGTACCTCTCGCGTTTTCCTTATCTCTGGGAGGACCACCAAACGTTTTCCGGAATCACCTACACCGAAGCGAAGTATCTACTGCCGGCGCTGCTTTTCGTTTGTTTTGGTCTCGTCGCGGCGGCAGCGATTGCCGTCCTGAATGCGCTGACCCAAAGAAGACTGCGCCTGCTGATTGTCGGCGTCGCGATTCCCGTCGCGATCTACATTGTCGGCGTCGTTATTGTGCCTGCGTATGTCAGCAGTTTCATCGTTAAGCCCAACGAGCTTGGTCGGGAAGGGCCGTATATCGATTTCAACATTGCCTGGACGCGCCGCGCGTTTGGTATTGAGGGGATTGAGCAGCGACCGTTCGATGCCGAGAATTCAGTTGAGGGCTTGAACCTCGCGGCAAACCGCGCGACGCTTGACAACATACGACTCTGGGATTGGCGCGCGTTGCAGGACACCCTGCGCCAGGTTCAGGAGATTCGCACTTACTATGACTTCCCTGATGTCGATGTTGATCGTTACACCATCGCTGGCCAGCCGCGCCAGATGATGCTCGCGGCACGCGAAATCGATCAAAAGAAACTCCCCGAACAATCGCGCAACTGGATCAACGAGAAATTGATCTACACGCACGGCTACGGTGTCACGATGAACACCTCAAACGGCTTCGACACCGAAGGCATGCCGCGCTTCGTACTTTCAAACATGCCGATCGATGCGAGCGCGGGAATCAAAGTCACGCGGCCGCAGATCTACTTTGGCCAGAAAACCGACACCGACGTTTACGTTAAGACCAAACAAAAGGAGTTTGACTATCCGCAGGGTGAGACCAATAACTACACGACCTACGAGGGCAGCGGCGGAATTCGCATCGGCGGCGGCTTGAGGCGTTTCCTGTTGGCCTACGCGCTTGGCGATCTCACAAAGTTGCCGTTCGCAACAGACATCACTGCCGACAGCCGAGTCCTCATCCATCGCAACATCCGCGAAATCCTAAACAGCGTTGCGCCCTTTTTGATCTACGATGACGATCCGTACGTCGTCGTGGGAGGCGACGGGCGGCTTTACTGGATCGTCGACGCCTTCACGGAATCATCGACGTATCCGTACTCGCGCCACTACCCGGCCGGCGCCAATAGCGTCAATTACATGCGCAACAGCGTAAAGGCTGTAATAGACGCTTACGATGGCAGTGTCCGCTTCTACGTTTTTGATTCGCAAGACCCGCTGATCGCAACGTACCAGGCGACATTTCCCACACTCTTTCACTCCGAAACAGAGATGCCTGCGGATCTCCGCGCCCACATTCGCTATCCTGAGACGTTGATGAAAACTCAGGGAGAAGTATTTGGCCTCTATCACACGCAAAACACGAAGGTCTTTTTTCAGCGTGAGGATCTTTGGAGCGTCGCGACCCAGGTCGGGCTCGACGAGCAAGGCAAGAAACAGACGCAGACCATCGAGCCTTACTTCGTGCTCATGCAGTTGCCGGGCGAGAAGACTGATAACGAATTCGCGATCATCCTGCCATTCACGCCCTCCAACCGCAACAACATGATTGGCTGGATGGCCGGTCGCTGCGACGGAAATAATTACGGGAAACTCCTGGTTTACAACTTTCCGAAGTCGCGATTGATCGATGGTCCTTTGCAAATTGAAGCGCGCATCGATCAAAACGCCGAGCTTTCATCGCAATTCACGTTGTGGAATCAACAAGGCTCGCGGGTCTTGCGCGGACATCTGCTCGTCATCCCGATCGGCCGCTCTCTGCTTTACGTCGAACCTGTCTACCTCAAGGCCGAAAGCAGCCCAATGCCGGAACTGCGTCTGGTCGTCCTGGCGATTCAGGATCGAATTGGCTATGGCAAGAGCTTTGAGGAAGCGATGAAGAACCTGTTCGGCGAAGCGCCGAAGCCCGCCGGCAAAGAACAGGTCGAGCAACAAAAAGAAAAGCCGTCGGAAGGACACGCAAAACCTTCACCCTCGCCGGGAACAAAACCCGAAAGCGAGCAGGAACTTATCAATCGCGCGATACAAGAGTTTGAGGATTATCAACGTCTGACGGCACAAGGCAAGCTTGCCGAAGCTGGGCAGAAACTGGAACAACATAAACGCACGCTTGAGCAGTTGAAAAAGTTAGGCGGCAGACATTAATGGCGCTCATCCCTACCGTTCGAGTCGACTGCGAAAAAACTCCCAATTGTATGAGCAGGATATTGATCGTCGAGGATGACGAAGTGCGGTGCTCCTGGTTTCATCAGGAGTTTGCGAAATACGATCGCGATACGACCAGCGACGTTTCCGTCGCAGTTACATTACTCGCAGCGAACGATTACTCGCTGATCTTCCTGGACCACGACCTGGCTGAGGAGCACTATTTTTCGGAGATGGCTGATGACGGTCTTACGGGTTACGCAGTGGCGGAGTGGCTCGCTCGCAATCCTGACCAACAAGCGAACGCGCAAATTGTCATTCACTCACTCAACTACGCGGGGGCGCAGCGGATGCTCGATGTGCTTCACGACGCTGGCCGCAAAGCTGAGCACGTGCCGTTTCCGTATTTGCCCCGGCTCTTCTAGCTCGCTAGCCTCTTAGCTGCGCCATAAGCTGCTTCGACTTCTTTGACGCCTCTTTGTGTTCGGGTAAATAGTTTGGATCTGGAGTCAGCGTGAGCAACTCCTCAATCTGTTTGCGGGCGTCTGCGTCTCGCCCGACGGCATGATACGCTTCGGCAAGGTGAAGGCGCAGGAGCGAATTGTTAATCCCGAATCGTAATCCCTTCTCAAGGTTCTCGATCGCCTTTTGATAATCGCCGCCCATGATTCGCGGCGCTTTTAGGTAAAGCTGGCCCAGCGCCATGTAAGCGCTGCCATGATACAACTCTTCATTAAGCTTGAGGACTGTTCCCATCTCGGTTTCTATGTTACTAACGCTCGATGGGCTGGGAACCAGGCTGTGTTCCGCCACGCCGCCATAGTTGGCACCTAACCAAAAGTGCCCCTCCGGTTTATCTGGTTGTAATCGGACAGCCGTCTTGCCCGCCTCAGCACCGTCTCGGAACGCATCATCGCGCTCGCGGTCATCGTTCGTGTGCTCGCCGAGGTAATAATCAAACTGCGCAACCTTCCACGCCACATCGTAGTTGCCGGAGTTGGCTTGCTGCGCCTGTCTCGCCAAAAAAACCGCTTGCCGTACCTTTGCCAGGTCTTCCCTCTGACCGTAAAGCTTCTCGGCTTCCGCGAGCTTCGCCTCTGCTGCCTTGGGGTCTGCGACGGTTTCCGCCCGCTGCCTGCGGCAAGCTGTTACGTTGGAGAGCACCATGAGCGCAAGCCCAACAACTAACAATAGTCGCATTTTGTTTGATTTCTTATTGACTTGAGTCACGTTAGTCGTCAATTGTACGGTCCCTCCATACACATTATTTTCAATTACCCAAATTCCGCCGAATAGGTTATATTGCCACGTGGCCGGGAACCGGCATCCGCAAAACTTTAAGGGGGGCGCGCCCGTGGCTGCGGCGGCATTCTACGATCTCGAAGGCACTTTAGTCAGCACAAATCTGGTTCATACGCTGAACTTTTATGCCAAGAACCAGGCCGGCATTTTTGGCAGCTTGCGCAAGAGTGCCGAGACCCTCTTGAGCTTGCCGGTCTTCGCTATCACCGATCAGTATAGCCGAAAGGTGTTCAACGACCTCTTCTTCAAAAGCTACAAAGGGCAAAGCGAAGATCGTATGCGTTTCTTCGCGACGGAACTGTTTGAGAATGTTTTGAAGCCGGCGGTGTTCCCGGGCGCATATGAACTGATTGAAAAGTCCCGGAGTCTGGGCCTGCGCCAAGTCGTCGTGACCGGTGCGCTGGATCTTTCGGTGAAACCGCTGATGGAACATTTGGGTATAAAAGATTACGTGGCAAATCATCTCGAGTTTGTGAACGGAGTGGCGACCGGGCGCCTGCTGCCTCCGGTGATGGCCGCGGCAACCAAGGCATCGTGGATAAGAACGTTTGCTGAGCGCGAAGGAATTAGTCTGAGCGACTCCTATGCCTACAGCGACAGCATGAGCGACCTGCCGATGCTTTCAGTCGTCGGGCATCCGGCGGCAGTCAATCCGGACATGCGGTTGCGACAAACAGCGCTGCATCACGATTGGCCGATTCTGAATCTGAAATAAGTTTAGTTTTCAATCAAAGCCCATGGCACTTCAACTAAGACGCAAAACACACGAATCAGTTATCTACATCGATCGCGACAGCGCACCGCGCATCATGCCTTCGGGCGAGGATTTCATTCTCGAGGATCTGCCGATCGGCACGCGCGTGTTATATCCAAATCCGCCGCTGAAGGGATTGCCAAATCGTGAGGCCGCGATCAGATATGCGCTGAATCACCCGCATGGCTGCGACCCGCTGTTCGCGCAGCTCGAGCCGGGAATGAAGGTTACGATCGCAGTTGACGATATCAGTTTGCCATTGCCGCCGATGGCGACGCCGGACATTCGGCAAACGGTGCTCGAGATTGTGCTCGACATGCTCGCGGGCCACGGCGTGGACGACGTGCACATCGTCATCGCGAATTCGCTGCACCGCAAAATGACGCCGTGGGAAATGAAGCGCATGGTTGGCGCGAAGATTTATGACGAGTACTATCCCGATCGTTACTACAACCACGACGCGGAGTGGAACGACGGAATGATGAGGATTGGCGAGACAAAGCACAAAGAGCCGCTCAATCTCAATCGTCGCGCCGCGGAGAGCGATCTCCTCATCTACTCCAACATCAATCTGGTGCCGATGGACGGCGGCCACAAATCCGTAGCGGTCGGTCTCTGCGACTATGAATCGCTGCGCGCGCATCACGAGCCGCAGACCATTCGCGATTCAGACAGCTACATGGATCCGGCACAGTCGGAGCTGAATAGGAAGTGTGTCCGCCTGGGCAAACTCGTTGACGAGCACCTGAACGTCTTTCACATCGAAACGGCCATCAACAATCGGATGTATAAAGGCGACATGGACTTTTTGCTCAAGAACGAAGATGACTTTACTGCCTTCGATCGCATGAAGTTTGAAGCGATGCGCTACACCATGAGCAAGTTGCCACGGCAGGCGAGACGCAAGCTGCTGCATTCGCGCCCTTCGCAGTACGAGATGACTGCATGCCATGCGGGGAAAACGGAACCGGTCCATGAGAAGATCATTGAAAAGGGTTTCGAGCAGTACATCATTCCCGTGCGCGGCCAATGCGACATCCTGATCACCGGCATTCCCGACATTTCACCGTATAACGTTTATTCGATCCTGAACCCGCTGCTCGTGCAGGTAATGGGTCTTGGTTATCATTTTAATTTCTATCGCCACAAGCCGCTGCTGAAGAAGGGTGGTGTTTTGATTTTGCATCATCCTTGTTATGACGAATTCGATCACAAGTTTCATCCGAGCTACATAGAATTCTTCAATCGGCTACTGCCGGAGACGCGCGACGCGTTTGTGCTGAGAGAAAAGTATGAACGCGAGTTTGCGAATAATCCGAGTTACGTCGAAATGTACCGGCGCGGCAATGCTTATCACGGTGCGCATCCGTTTTTCATGTGGTACTGGGGCGAGAACGGCCGCCAGCACGTCGGCAAAGTCATCGTCGCCGGCGCAGAAAATGCCCACGTGCCGGCAATTCTGGGCTGGGAGCGCGCGGACAATCTGACCGAGGCGATTGCCATGGCCCGGAGCCACATGGGTAACTCAGCCGAGATCACAATGCTGCATCAACCGATGATCGGGATCGCGGATATGGAGTAGCTGTCCGACAAACTTTCGGTTTGTCGTGATTCTTTTCCGCGGCTCAGTTCGCCAGTTCACGACAGACTGAAGTTTGTCGAACATTTATGACGACATGAACTTTTCTCCAACTGAAATCTACAGAGATCGGAAGCTCTTTCTGATCGGCAGCACCGGCTTTCTCGGCAAAGTCACGCTGAGCATGTTGCTGCATCGCTTTCCGAACATCGGGCGGGTTTATGTCACCGTGCGCGCACGGTCGCAGGAAGAATCCGAGACGCGGTTCTGGAATAACGTCATCACCGCGCCGCCTTTCGATCCGTTGCGCGAAAGGTACGGCGACGCTTTCGAAGGATTCATCCGCGACAAAATCGTGGTGCTGGGCGGCGATATCGGGGACGCCAATCTGGGCTATAGCGAAGAAGACGCGCAGCAGCTAGCTGACGATCTCGATATCGTAATCAATACCGCGGGCAACGTAACTTTCAACCCAACTTTAGAGAGCGCGCTGCGGACCAACGTCGTTGGAACGCAAAACGTGATCGCCTTTGCCAAGCGCATGAAGCGGCCGGCACTGGTTCACGTATCCACCTGCTTCGTTGCCGGCAATCGGTCCGGTGCGGTGTGGGAAAGCGATCCAGTCATCGGCTATTTCCCCCGCAAGCACGAATTGCAGGGCGTGGAGTTCGCAGTCGAACAGGAAATCAAGGATTGCGCGAAACTCTCAGAACGCGTTCGCGAAGAAGCCCGCGACGCGATGATGGTGGCGCGTTTTCGCGAACTGGCTCGCAAACGTCTGCATGAGGAAGGACGTGACGCTGACGATCCGGACGCGCTCGGTTTGGCGGTGGCGCGCGAGCGAAAGGTTTGGATCCGCACGCGGCTCACCGATCTGGGCGTCGAGCGCGCAGCGTGGTGGGGCTGGCCCAACATCTACACCTACACGAAGGCACTCGGCGAGCAATTGGTCGCCGCGGAAACAGAAATCGTTCGTAGCATTGTGCGGCCCAGCATCGTCGAGTCGGCGCTGGCGTATCCATTCCCCGGATGGAATGAAGGCTTCACCACGACCGCTCCGATTATTTTCATGGTGCTCAAGGGGCAGACGCAGCTTCCCGTTAACGAGAAATTGATCCTCGACATCACGCCCGTCGATCAGATTGCTTCGGTGATGCTCGCAGTTGCCGCCGTCGCTTGCGTGGAAGAGCCGCGTCTGGTTTACCAGGCCGCTACCGGTGATTCAAATCCCAATAATATGGAGCGGATTATCGGTCTGGTTGGTCTTTACAAGCGCAAGCACTTCCAGGAGAAAAACACCGGCATCAAGCTGCTCAACGAAATTGCCGCGCGCATGGAACCGCGCGGGGTCTCAACGGGGACATTCGAGGCGACCTCAACGCCGATGTTCAACTCCGCGGCAAAGAAAGTTTCGGCGCTGTTGGATCGGGCGCGGCCGCGTTGGGGCGGTGGCCGAGTTGTCGAAGTTATCGATCGCGTTAAGACGAGCGTCGACCGCGTTGAAGAGATTACCCGCGAAACCGCGGACGCGTTTGAAATGTTTCGGCCGTTCACAATCGAGAACGCGTATGTCTTTCGGTCCGATAACGTGCGTTCGCTTTTCAGTGACATTCGCAGTGACGAACAATCGCTGCTGACCTGGAGCCCGGAAACTTTCGATTGGTACGACTACTGGCTGAACATCCATCTGCCTGGATTGAAGAAGTGGGTTTTCCCCACGCTCGAAGAAGACATGCGCGCGCAACCCAAGCGCATCTACACGTATCGAGATTTACTCGAGCTGTTCGAGACCTCAACCAAGCGTCACGCGACTCGCGTTGCGATGCGCATTGAGCGCGATGGCCACAAAGAGCAGTACACGTATGCCGACTTGCGCGAGCTGGCGACGCGCGCCGCCGGTTTTCTCGCGAGCCAGGGAATCAAGCCCGGCGATCGCGTGATGCTCGTCAGTCAGAACGCGCCCGAATGGGGCATGACTTACTTCGGCGTGCTCAAGGCAGGCGCGACGTGTATTCCCGTCGACCCGGAAAGCTCGACCGACGAAATCATCACCTTCGCTCGCGCGGGCGATGCAGCCGCATTGGTGATGAGTGAAAAGCTGATCCAAGATCATCCAAAACTGAAAGATCGACTCGCTGCGGAAGGGTTGCCAGTAAAGCTTTGGACTTTTGCTGAAGTCTTCGTTTTGCGAGATGAAGAGATCGAGGATCAGCGCATCGCTCTACTGCCGCAGCGCGTTCATGCTCAATCGGTCGCCTCGTTGATTTTTACTTCGGGGACGACGGGCCAGCCCAAAGGCGTGATGCTGTCGCACCGCAACCTTACGAGCATGGTCTCGATGCTATCGTCAGTCTTTGACATGACTACTAAGGACGGCGTGTTGTCGGTCTTGCCGATGCATCACACGTTCGAATTCTCAACGGGATTTCTCACACCGTTGAGTCGCGGCGCGCAGATCACTTACCTGCCGGAATTGACGAGCGACGCCCTGGCGCGCGCGATCAAGAACGGCCATGTGACGGGTATGGTCGGCGTACCGGCGCTGTGGGAACTGCTTCACCGGCGCATCAAGAACAGGCTCTACGAGCAGAGCGATTGGATTGGCAGAACGGCCGATCTGCTGATCCGCGGCAATGCCTGGCTGCGCGACAACACGCCGCTCAATTTTGGCCAACTTCTTTTCTATCCGATCCATGAGGGTCTGGGTGGTCGCATTCGCTATTTCATCAGCGGTGGGTCGGCGCTGAATGAAAAGATTCAGAAGGATTTCCAGGGACTCGGCTTCACAATTCTTGAAGGTTATGGTTTGACTGAAGCATCGCCGGTGCTGACCGTAACGCGCCCTGCGAATCGAATGTTGACCGGAAGCGTCGGCAAGCCGTTGCCCGGCGTAGAAGTGAGAATCGCAGAAGCGGACGCAACCGGCGTCGGCGAAGTGATCGCCCGTGGCCCCAACGTGATGCTTGGTTACTATGAAAACGCAGATGCGACCCGCAGCACGCTTATCGATCGCTGGCTCTATACCGGCGACCTCGGACGCCTGGACGACGACGGTAATCTTTATCTCGTCGGCAGATCGAAAGAGATTATCGTCGACACTAACGGAAAAAATGTTTACCCGGACGAGCTGGAAGAACTCTACTCAAACTCACCTTACATCAAGGAGCTAAGCATTCTCGGTCTGCCCGACGGCATCGGCGAAAAAGTTGCTTGCCTGGTAGTGGCCGATGATGAATACGACATCGCCCTCTCGCGCGATGAGTTGCGGAAGCGCGTCGAAGAGCATTTTCGCGAGGTGTCGGCCACCCTTCCCTACTACAAGCGCGTGAAAGTTCTGCAATTTACGCATATCGAGTTGCCGCGAACAGCCACGCGAAAAGTGAAGCGCCAGGAAGTCGTGCAGATCATGCATTCGCTGGAACAGAACCAGAAAGCCGGACGCGTGCCCGTAGCCAACGAGGCAGCCAGCCTGGATTCGCTTTGGGTGCTCAAGACTGTAGCCGCGGTTTGCAATCGACCCCTGGAGGAAGTTTCCATCAATACTCGGCTCAGCGATCTTGGCTTTGATAGTTTGATGTTTGTTGAGTTGGGCACGGCGATTGAGAATGCCGGCGGCTCGATCTCCGCCCCAGAGCGTTTCAATGAGATTCAGGACATCAGAGAATTAATTAGCGTCGTCAGTCGTCGCTCGCCGAATGCTCCTCGACTTGATGGCGCAACCGCGCGTGCGGATTCGGAACGGCGCAAGGACGAGGATGAAATCAACATTCCGTCGCTCGTCAAAGTCATTGGTAACAAGGGCGTCGATGTAGTCCAGCGTTTCTTTTATGAACGCTTTCTCAACACGAAATATGAGGGCCGCACGAACATTCCGCCGCGCACTAATTTTATCGTCACGGCAAACCATTGTTCGCACCTCGACATGGGCCTGACGAAGATGGCGCTGGGCGACGCCGGCCGCGACATGGTGGCGCTGGCGGCCGCGGATTACTTCTTTGACAGCAAATACAAGCGCGCGGTGATGGAAAATTTCACGAACCTGGTGCCGATGGAGCGCACGGGGAGCTTACGTCAATCGCTGCGTCACGCGCGTGAATATCTTGACCGCGGCTACAACGCACTCATCTTTCCCGAAGGCACACGCTCCGTAACCGGGCAGATGGCTGACTTCAAGCCAATCGTTGGTTATCTGGCGCTTCATTCGCGAGTTGGGATTCTGCCGCTTTATCTCTACGGCACGTACGAAGCGTTTCCCAAGGGTTCCACGATCATCAAGAGCCGCGACATCGGCGCACGCATCGGCCGCTTCCTTTCCATCGAAGAGCTGGAGGAGTTAGCTGAAGGCATGCCTCGCGCCGAGGCTTACCGATTAATCGCCGCGTTGGTCAAGCACGAGATCGAGAACCTGCGCGATCGGACAAGGCACACGTTCGATGCAAAGGCGTTGCGCAAACGCTGGAAGGCCGAGCGCCGCGCGCAGACTGCGGAACGAGAAATGGCGGCAGGAGAACTCGTCGGTTAGCAGCACCAGTTCGGTCTGCGTCGCGATCCAATCACAGACGCCTGAGAATGGCTACCACCTCAAAAAAGCGTACAGCCCGCATGACGCCCGCCAACGCGGGATCAAAACGGCGCGCCGCGATTGAAAAACGCCCGCGCCCGACCATCCTGGTCACCGGCGGCACCGGCTTCTTGGGCTCGCATCTCGTGCGTCAACTTGTCGAAGACGGCACGAAGGACCTCCGCGTGATGGCCACGTCGATTCCCGATTGGTTGGTCGATCTGGGAGTGGAACCACTCGAGGGATCGATCATGAACGCCGACGACGCGAAACGCGCCGTTGAAGGAATCAAGGAAGTCTATCATCTCGCGGGCCGCGTTTCGCGCGAGCGTGACGACGCGCGCAAGATGTACCGCGTACACGTTGACGGGACGCGGGTGCTTTGTGACGCGGCGCGCGAGGCGGGAGTGAAAACGATCGTGCTGGCCTCGACGAGCGGAACGATCGCCGTCACTGAAAACGGCGATTCGATTCCAGACGAGACTGCGGTGCCGCCGCTCGAGATCATCTCTCGCTGGCCCTATTACGCCAGCAAGTCGTACCAGGAAATGGCCGCGCTCGAACGTTTCAGCGGCAAAGGCCTGCGTCTGGTGATCATGAATCCGAGTTTGCTATTGGGACCCGGCGACGAGCGGTTGAGTTCAACCAAAGTGATACTGGATTTCATGGCGCGGAAGATCGGCGCCGTGCCCCTGGGTGGGCTCAGCTTTGTCGATGCGCGCGACGTTGCAAAGGCCTTTCGCGCCGCGATGAAGAAGGGCCGGCATGGTGAGCGCTACTTGCTGGGCGCGGCGAACTGGACCTTTGAAAGATTTTTTGGCCGGCTTGAGCGATTGACCAAGATCTCAGCACCCAGGCTGGCGTTGCCATCGAAGTTAATGATCACTGGCTCGCAACTCGTCGATTCGCTTTTCAAGCAGTGGAACTTTGCCTCGCCCGTCGAGCCCGGCGCGATCGAGATGGCGCAATACTTCTGGTATTTGAACTGCAACAAAGCCGCGCGTGAACTCAGCTTCAAGCCGCGCGACCCCGGCGAGACGCTCCACGACACTGTTGTCTACCTGCGTGAGAATTTTCTCGGTGGTGATGCGTTTCGCAAATAGACTTGCCATGTCAGAACCACCTGCGGTAGCGGGTGGTTGAATGCCAACAACTGAGAACCACCCGCTACCGCAGGTGGTTTTCTACTATTCGCCGAGCGCCGCATACTTGAACAATCGAAACCGGTAACGCTGCTGTTCGCGAATATTCTTCGCGACGACGCCGTGCAGATCATCGTTCCAGTTCGTGTACTGCTCGATGAACCGATCCGCGGCGGCTTTGTCTCCGGCGTATTGAACCTCCAAAACTTTCGCCAACAGCTTGCCCACGACGCTGTGATATTTCTCATAGTGAATATTGAGTGTTCCACCTTCGAAACTAAGCAAGCCATTTTCTAAAAAGAAGTTCCACTGCATCAACTGCATCGTGTTGTAAGGCTGATCGCGACGCGGCTTGTTGTTTTGCAACACGCGCAGGATGCCGCTGGCGTAAACGCTGCGCAGTTGGTCTTTCGTGTAGTAGTTCTGCTGCTCCAGCGCTTCTGCGACAAACAGCGAAACCAGATCCGCCTTCATCTCTTCTAGTGCGTTTGCGTCATCCTGCAAAGCGTCGTCAAGGTCGCGTCCGTTGCGCGTGCGATCTACACCGAGATAGTGACCAACCTCGTGCCAAAGTGTGCGGTAGAAGTTTCCGTCTGAGGTCAAATCATTTTTGTGTGCGGGCGCGATGGCCGCTTCCCAGGTGCGCGAGGTGCCCTCAAAAATATTTGGCTCGCGCATGATGTTCGCGCGTAGGAGGATCGTGCGGCCATAGCGGCGGGCGAGGTAACTCTCGTTCGGCAAGATGGTCGCCGTATTGCCGCCACGCGCCTGGCCAAAGTCAGCAATCACATCATAGACGCCGACTGGAATGTCTTCGCGGATGCGTTTGTGATGATCGTAAGGCAGCGAATCTTCCAACCCCTGCAAGCCTTTCATTGCTTGCCGCAGCGCCGTCGTCTCCTGCTGTCGCGTTAGCAGAAGACTGAAAGCAAAGAAAGTCTTCACGCCATAAAGTTCATCGTCATAAGTCTCGTATGAACCAATCTGCGCGTTCAGATTTTTAAAGTGACCGGTGACCCACGCCGCATCGCCCGACTCGTAATCGTCTGAAAGCAAATCGCGCGCGCGGTTGCGCAGATACTTTGCAAACTCCTCGTCGTCTTTCTGCACAGCATCGGCCGCTTCGTTCAAAAGCGCGTACGCCTTCATCAACTGATCAGCGTAAGCGACGGAATAGGGGACGGCATAGAATCCCCATTGTGAGGCCGGCATGTCCGCGCGGAACAGATGAAGCTCCTTTTCCGCCTGAAGCGTTCCTAGATGTTGACGCAGTCCTGGATGCAAAGTGTTCAATGCTGGGAAGTCGCTTAAGTTGGCAGCGTCTTCATGCAAATTCTTTTGCAGCGCCACACGCACTCGGGTACGCAGATCCATGAACTTCTCACGTTGTTCGGGATTTTTGGCGATGAAAGCCTCCAGCTCGTCCTTCGTCGCGCCCCACGGGAATACGTTCTTGCCCGGTTCCGAACCAATGACCGGCAAAAACGGCTCGCGCTTGTTCTCGAGCGTCGTCGCAATCGGTCCCTGGTTCAAACGATAAAGCGTCAACAAGTTCTGACTAGCTGGTGTCGATCCGGTTTGCTTATCGAGTTGTTCAAGTGCAGTGAATGACGACAGCGCCTGTGTGTGCCGCTGCGCTTCGTACAGTCTCTGACATATCTTTCCGACCTCGAGCAGCTTCGCCACCGCTCTACGCTCGCCCTCGCTTAAGTGTGACAAGTCCGGCGCTAGCCGAATCGTCTGCGTCTTGTCGATAATCGGCTGGCTCTTTTCAAGCGGCCAATAACCCGCGGGAAGCTGATTCGTGCTTCTCACAGGCCCTCCTGTTTGGGCACAAATGTTTACCGTAACAATGACCAGCAACAAAGAGGCGGCTATTTTTTGGGACATAGTTTCGTCTCGTTCAATTCGTCGTGTTCATACCTGGTGCGGATAAAACAGCCAGGCGCCAATGCTCACTAATGGGTAAAGAAGAACCTCGAGGTTCTCGAACCAGGGTTGTGCCCTCGTGATAAATCCATAGGCGTGAACCATGGTCATGAAAATGCCAATGAGGATGATCAGATCGAACACTGAGCGGTTAGCCCAGGGATCGCGCGCCGCCTGAAATCCGACAATCGCAATGGATAGCGCGACGCCGCCAAGCGAACGTCCGAGGTAGTTTGCAAATTGCGTTTCGTCCGGAATTCTCCAACCCAGCCTGCGTCCCCAAGTCATGGGAGACAACAGCAGCGGCAAACCCAGCAGCAGAACCAACCCAGCAGATCCCACCAGCATAAAGATTCTTGATCCCGTGTTCATTTGTGTGGCCCTCCTGTGCGTTGAGGGAACTCCATTTAGTTGTGAACTCGGCCTTAAGTATACCCCAGGGCGCACCGACTCCTGAATCAACTGTCCGACATTCCTTGCAGCCATCGGTCAGCAAAATGGCGCGCAACATTTTTGCGTATGACACTTGCCTAACGATTAGCGATTTTGAGGTTGGGCATTGCGTTTGCCAACTATCGTCGCAGATGTTTCCGCGACCACTGACAATTTTGCAACGTTCACGCAGCTACGACGGTGAGCCGATCGCTCGGCAGCCAGAAACCGTCTTTGATCCGATCGTCGGTTCGGCCGCAGGAATAATTGAAGGCATTCAGCGGCGATGGGCGCGCGAACGGCGACGACGCAAAGTTGGTCGCGCATACGATATGGCGCTGGAAATCGCCCGCGTGATTCCGCGCGGCTCAGAAGTACTGGACGTTGGTTGCGGCAACGGCTTCATCGCGCATCATCTCAGCGCAATGTTGGGAGCGAGTGTTGTCGGAATCGACCTGGGGGACAGCGCTGACGCTCCGATCGATTATCGACGTTACGACGGCGCGCGTTTTCCAGCGCCGGACAATTCATTTGACGCAGTGCTGCTCTGTTACGTCCTGCATCACGCGCAGGATGTCCGCGTGGTTCTTAGCGACATGCGTCGCGTGCTGCGTGTTGGTGGATTGGCTGTTGTCTACGAAGACGTTCCGCATAGCTGGTGGGATCGTCTGGTTTGCAATTTTCACAATCGCCAGTGGAAGAACCGCACCGGGCCCTGCACCTTCCGGTTGGAGTCACAGTGGCGCGCTCTCTTCAATTCCTTCGGCTTTGAGATTTCTAGTGAACGGCCACTTTCGCGCTGGCGCAACCTCACGCATCCTGTTTGTCGGAGGTTCTACATGCTGAAGCTGAGGCCGCAGTGCCTAATGCGTTACCTTGGTCCTGCGGTCAGCCGGGAAGCGAATGTTATTCGGATCGAGAAAAGCCAGCAGATCGATGAGGGCGTTTTGCAGAGCGATCATCCGAGGTCGAGCCTTTTCGAGATCAGTGTTCAATTTAGCAATATCATGTCTTAGGCCTTCCACTAGCAGATTCTTCTTGGCTTTGAGGCTACGGAGGAATTTGCCATAGCCAATACATTCGGGACCGCGCGGGCCTTCATATATCAGCGATTCTCCGATTGCGCGCTGCTCACCGGCGAAAATCCAAAACACCTGGTTAAATGCGCTCGCATCAGCCTGCCAGATCGAATAAATATTATCTTGCAGGCGAGCCAGACTCCGCGTTTGCTCGTCCTCGCCAAGATCCAGGAACTGAATCTCTTTGCGGATGATCTCTGTCCACGCCAAGTACTGGGCAATCAAGAACGTCGTGTTATCAATGACGTAAGAACGAGTCCGCTCATCACCGCTTTGGATATATGTTTGGATGAGGTCGAGCTTAAGGATGTTGAAAAAGCGACTCTGAAGATCGTAGGCCGCTCTAGCGAGAGGCTCTCGAAATTTAGCAACTGTTTTCTCTGACTCAAATCTCCTCTCGTCCGCCGTGCGAAGTCTTTCGAGTTCCGCCTGAAATCGCGTGGATTTCAGTTGGCCGAAGATTGCTATGGCCGCCGATGAAAGAGCTACAACTGCAGAGACGATTGCAATTATCAATTCGGTCTTCATCTTATCGCGACTTTTATTTCTGTTCAGTGCCAAGCACCGCCTGCAAATCACTGTAATCTGCTTTCGGTTTCGTGCGGCAGACAAAGCTAACCTCTTTTGGTTTGCCGGGGGCGGTGACGCTGACGCCTTGAGAACTGACGGCTGGTTTTTCTTCGCCGTTGTAATCGTCAAAGACTGAATACTCGTAGCCGTTGATCGTGAAGTTGATTTCAGTCAGATCGAACTGCGCGCGAAAGTAGTGAGTATAGTGAAACTTCTGCTGCGTCGCTTCCCGGTCTTTGGGATACTCAAGCTCGATCTTTCCCGGCAGGCCAAAACGATACTGCAAATAGCCGCGTTCACTGGTCAGATCTTTCGACGCGCATATGGAAACGATCTTTGCGGGACGTTTGACCAGACAACTGAAAATGATGCGCTCGTCTTTAGCGCAGAGTGAGTTCGGTTGCAGCTTGCCTGGTTGAGTAGAAGCAGGAATGAGTGAATCGTTCGCGCTGGAAGCGGCGACGCAAACAATTGCGAAAGCGAGAACAAAGATTGATGTCGGGATGCGCATGTTCACGGATGGTAAGCCGAGAGAACTTATTTCGTAAAGCGTGGGGTGCTATGCATTTTTCTCCCTCTCCCTCTGGGAGAGGGTTGGGGAGAGGGCCTGAGCGCAGAACCTACTCTGGACCCCATGTTGTTGGTTAACACGACTCACGATCAAAAATACTTTACGCTAAGCCTGGCACCCTCACCCCAGCCCTCTCCCAAAGGGAGAGGGAGTTTTCCCGTATGCGGAGCCCTTCCTCACGGTCGGGCTAGTGCCCCGCCCTTCACGCGGGTTGGTGAATAATAAGGCGTGAATGGCGAATAGTAAACCGTCGGGCTTCGTTGCTTGGGTTTGACAGTGGCACACGCATCCTGCGCTTAGAATCACGGGCTGGAAGCCCGCGCCACTCTAGCCGCTAGCGGGCTCGCGTACTCATCAATCCCCTCTTGAACCGCGCAGAGCCAGCCACGCGGCTGTCGCCGCTACTCGTTGCTCGGCGCGCCAGGGTGGGCCTGCGGAACGGCCGAGACTCGTGAGGGAGGCGTTCAACTTTGCGATCGTACACTGGAGTGTCGATGCCGCCTGCGCTTCTAAGCCTCGTTCAGTGAAAACTCGTTTCGCCAGTCCGTTAGCTTTCGCTGCCGACTCAAGCACTTGCCGAAACAGCACTCCTTCGGCGGCGTGGGCGCGAATGTGCGGATTGCCGATTCTGCTTAGATCGCGATCCGCAGCTCCCGCGATTCCAACGCGTATCACCCTCACTCCATCGGATTGTAATTCGCCGATGAGTTCGCGGAGCGCGCTTGCCGCGACGCGCTCAATCTTGCGCACCAGTGGCTTCACCTTTATCTGGGATTGATTCCAGGGCAGTTCCATCACCTCGTGGTAGGGTTGGCAAGTCGCGGGCACGCGCGGATCGCTAAGGAGGAGTTCAATGCGTCGGACGAACTGCGGAGAATCTGCGGGCCCGCGCAGCACAACTGCAATGGCTCGACCTGTCTTCGCCTTAAAACCAATGGCGCCGATGTTCGCATTGGCATGTTTCATTGTTGTTGTGATTAGAAGCCAATGATTCCGTTGTCAGCCAGTTGCTTGATCATTCGCAAGCTATCAGCCTCGCGAAAAGGACAGATGGACAGGATCGATTCTATGTCCCACTCGCCGTTGATGCGCGAAAGCACAAAGCCCTCTTGCGGTCCGATTTGTTCCTGCGTCAGACTTTCTAACGGAACCAGGATCTTCGGCACCGCGCGACGTGATAGTTTAGAAGCATAGACCTTTTTGATAAACTGTTCTTCCGCCAACAGCAGCAAGCTCTGGGCCTGGGAATGTTTTGGTTCCTTTTGTAGGGCTCTTTGAACGATTGCTAAAGCACTCTCCGCCTTACCTTCGTCGAGATCGGATTGCGCCAGTCGCAACATGTCCGTAACCGTCGACGGCAGCTCGGGTAATTCTTCGATCGTCGATCGAAGCTCAGGCGCCTCGCCCGCAACTCGAACAATTCCGTTGCTGACCAGATCGTATAGTTGAGAATAAACGTGAAATGCAGACGCGTGGATCTGATAGCAAATCTCGGCCACCGACATGTGTTTCTGAACAAAGTAGAGTAACAGGCGGACCTCTTTCGAAGCATTCAATGACGACGTCCAGCCGGGCCCTAATTCCAACAAGGCGCGATCGGACGGAATCAGAGTTCGGTAACGCTTCCACTCGTCAATTCGGTAAATTCCTTCCATCACGACGGATTGCGGTTGAACCTGGATGCGAATCAGATCGTCGGGCAGCGCATTGTTATCATAGAATTCAAATTGCGCCTCGTCCCAGAGAAATAACTCATAGATGACTTCCAACGTGCGAGTGCGCAGAATCTCAAGTACGTCCACCTCTGTGAGTAACCCTTTCGAAACCAATATCTCTCCCAGTCTGCCGCCAGAGGTTCGCTGGACTTCCATGGCAAGCTGAAGTTTGGTTTCGTCTACCTTGCCGTAATGGATGAGGACCTGGCCCAAATACTCTTTCGGATCATTTGAATACGAACCGACGATGAGGCCATTCTCAAAGTAGATCTCCTTCATGACTTTGCCGCGCCCAATCTTCAAACTCCCCGTCTTCCGGCCCACCGCCAGAAACTGGAGCAGATCGGGAATACTCATTGTCGTGAGCGTGCCGTGAATCGCCATCGTTAATCGATCCTGTTGCTAGTCATTGAAGAGGAGTTGCTTGTTGGAACCGGGCAAGCTGGAACAAGGTAACCAGATCGGACACAGATAGAGATTACCTGCTTTCTCAATCGAGTTTCAAGTACTTGGTTTTGTAATAGTGAGGGCCAGGGCTATGGAGCAGCAAAGCCAGCCAAGGGGTTGCCGTAGAACGCGTCGGTCTTCCACGCATTCGCGTCCCACTGGCCATCAGCCGCACCGATGACTTTCACCGGCAAAATCGTCGCGAAGCCGCCGAGGTTGTTCTTCTGCGCGATGCCGTTGTCGACCAGACGGCCGTCAGGGCCGACGGTGAACTTTGCCGAGCGTGCCAGCTCGCCGTCGCGCAAAACCTTAACTTCATATTCGCCAGGGTTCTGATTGAGAAAGAAAATCTGCGACGTGTTGTTCGCACTGCTGGTGTCGGTGTTCCAGCCGCGCACCAATCCCCAAGCGAACGTCCATCGCTCCCAACGCGTGTTGCCCTCGTGGCTGTTGGCAAAGACCGCCGAGTCGTAGCCGGCGCTGCCTGACTGCTCTTTCGTGCTCGCGATCTGTTTGCCGTTGAAGAAGAGATAAGCAGCGAGTTTCGTGTTGTCCAGTTCGCCGCGGAACCACATCGCGATCTTCAGTGGCGGCATGTTCGGGTCGGCCGGCGTATTGAAGTAGAGATAGCCGATCGGGAGATTCCAATCCTGATCGACATAGTATTCGAACTGGTTCTTAAACGCCGGCAGGTTGTTGCCGATATGAAACTTCGCCACCTTGAACTTGCCGCTGATTACTCTCTCGTTGGTTCCGCTGAGCTCGTTCTTCAAACGAATGGTGAATCCGAATGTGCCAGTCGCGAGGGTCGTGCGCTTATCAATGTGCGTGGTAATTGCGGGTGTGACAATTTTTTGCCAGCGCGTAGCGTCGATCGGGGGCGTTTCACATTCGACGCTGTACCAGGGCGCGCCGGCTTCGTTGGTAAAGTCGATGAAAAAAGCACTGCCGGTATTGATCGGACCTATCACTACGAAACTCATTTCCGGCATCCAACTCCAATAATTGTCCTGCTCGGGGACCTTCCAATAATGCAGCAGGCGATTAGCGCGCACGATGAGCGAGGCCTTCAAGAGCGTCGGGCCGGACTGAGTGGGCTGGGCCAGAGTCTTCGAATTACTCGCCAGAGAGCCAACAATCATCGCCAAGACAACAACGATGAGTGCAAATCGAAATGACGAACGTTTCATGACTCCTCCTGTGCTTTGCAAAGACGGATCAGCGATAGGCCCACGGATTGGCGCTGGCGTCGCGGCTTTGCCGCCCGGCAGTGCGGTAAGGCTCTGCCTTACCGTCAGCCCGCATCGAATTCATGGCTGAGGCATAGCCTCAACTTGAAGATCGGGATGCCACGACGGTAAGCCGTAGGCTTACCGCACTGCGGGGCGGCAAAGCCGCATCGAAAAAACGCCAGAGTAGCCTTTTTCGCCAACTCAAGGCGCTGTAAATCCACTCAGCCCATTGCCGTAAAGCGTGTCCGTCTTCCATGACGTCGGATCGTATTTCAGATCCTGATCGCCAATGATCTTGACCGGCAGGACCATGCGGATGCCGCCCAGGTTGTTTTGCTTCGCGATTCCGTTATCAACGATGCGGCCGTCGGCGCCGACGCTGAAACTCGCCGAGCGCGCCAGCTTTTGCAACCGCAGAACTTTTATTTCGTAATCGCCCGGATTTTTGTCGAGAAAGAAAACGCCGTCCCAGTTGTTCGCGCTCGTATCGTGGTTGTAGCCGCGCACTTTCGCAAACCCAAATTTCCATAAGCCCCAACGGCCCTGGCTGTCTCCTACGCCGGTGGAAATCTCGTTCTCGTTGTTTCCAGAAGCCGTGGCAATCTGCTGGCCCTTGTAAAACATCACCGCTTCCATCCTGGTGCCTGACTCGGTGCCGCGAAACCACATCTGGGCACTAATCACGGGAACGTTTTCATCCATGGTCGGGTCGTACCAGATGAAACCAATCGGCAGACGCCAATCGTTGACGACATAGAATTCCTGTTTGCCTCTGTATTCCGGAATGGCTTGATCGGGCGCGTAGGTTGCGACTTTGAACTTGCCTTCGAACAGAGCGGTGTTCGTTCCCGCGAGCGCATTCCGTAAAGTGATCTTGAATGGGAACAGACCAGTCTGCGTGATCGCTTTTTTCTCCCATTCGTTTTCGTCGAGGTCCGGGCCTTTGATCGTGACCAGCTCATCGTTGCCGACTTCATCAGTTCGCAGCTTGTAACTGATCCACGGCTTGCCATCGGGCGTAGACGCTTCGAACATCCACTGACTGCCGCCCGGCACCGGGCCCAGAATTTGAAAGCTGACTTGCGGCGCCCACGACCACGTGTTGTATCGCGGCTCAGCCGCGCCGGGATTGGGCCAGTAACGCAGGAAGCGCTTCGTGCTGATGATTACCGTGCGCTTGAGCAGCGTCGGACCAGCCTGAGTCGTTCGCGCGTGGGTCAAAAAGACAAAGGAAGCAAGCAATAGCAAACCAAGCGGTATGACAAAGAAAAGGCGGATCAGCTTTTTCATAGCGAATCTCTGTCTTTTTGGATCTCTCAGGTTAGGCCACGGGTAGATTACCGAAAGCAATCTCCCCGATGGCGTGATTGAACGAATGACTCTACCAAAACCCAGGCTCGCCGTAACGGTGAATATCCGCAGCACATTGGGGCTTAAGACCTGAATATGCCCTTGTTTTCTTTATGGACCTTCTCGGCTTGAGCGCCCAGATCATCGGCCTCTTTGACCAGTTTCGAGACCTTGGCGTCGTTCTCTTTTGCTTTGGCTATGAACATGCTGGGACCCGAGCTATCAATCAATGCCTGCGGAGTGCCTTTCGCCGTTTCCATTAATTCGGCGCGCGTCTTGTATTCTTTCGCTTTGAGCGTCAGATACTCCTTGAACTTGGCGTTGATCTTCAGCTTACTTGCTTCTTCATACTTGTTAGCCGCTTCGTTGCATTTCGCCCTGGCCTTGTCGTAAGCAGCGATCGCGTCTTTGGCGAGGCCTCGGGCCGCTACCGGTTCCTCGGCACTTTTGATATCGGGCAAGGCGGTCATCATTGCCTGCCTCTTCTCTTCGGCTTCGGTCAAGAATTTTTTCCCGTCCTGGGCCGCCGCATTGCCTTCGTCGACAAGTTTGTTGGCCTTGTCCGTCTCATTTAGGAGGTTGCATGCCAAAACCGCGACGAGAATCAGCCCCAAGGCTAGCATCGAAGTCGAATTGCGTTCTCTAATCATTTTCATCTCTTGCTTCTCCTGCGTAATCGTTTGGTGTCTCTGGAATTTTTTGTTTCGAGTAAAGGGAAACTCGACTCATGGATCGGTCTATTGCGAGCCGCAAGACAATATGCCAAATGCGACTCGCGAGTCAATTGCTACAAGGGTTTATGATCAGCTAAGGAGATGCCACTTTTTTTGCTAACCGCGTTCTCTGCGTTTCCACTCGATCGTTCCAAAAGCACTTATGTTACACAAAGAAGTACTCCCAGAAGGAAGCGGCGAGAATCACCGCCACCGCCAGCAAATAGAGCCGCAAAAGATCGCGCAACGCTTCCATAGGCAAGCCGAATAATTTCTTCCCCTGGTACCAGGGCCGCCGCCGGAAAACAGCAAGCGTAAGATTCATACCGGCACCCGCCGCTAGCGAGTACGAAATGCCCTGCAGCAGTTGATAAACCAGAAAGTAAACGGCATCGAATGGGTCAGCTATGCGACTCGCGTGACCGCTGTCGACGGAAAGAATGCCACGATACCAGGCGCTGTACGCTCCTGACGGGTACGGAGCGACAACCGTCAGTCCTTCAAGAACCTTGGGAACGGCGCGCAGGGCATCTCTGCCAGACTCAATCGATGCTGCTTTCAAGTGTTTTCCTTGTTGGAACGCAATCGATGCGGGGTCTTGAGTCTCGCCATGCTTGACCAAACGGTCTCGGCGATCAAGCGCGAACTTGCTACCCGCGTGCGCCATCGCGAGCCCAACCAGAAAGAAAACGAAATAGGTAAGAGCAATAGTCAGGATGGGCACGCGGGCGCGGCGTACGGCGCGAAAAAAAGGCCATTCAACAATCCGGCTTGGAATCACGTTCAACTCAGCACTGCTCACTTCCTCAAAAGCGTAGCGACAGACAACTCAAACCGCCGTCCATCTTCTGAAACTCCGACATCTCCAGCGAGATTGTTTGATAACCCAGATCTCGCAACTTTCGTTCATGCGTCGGATATTCGGCTGCCACCAGGAGATGATCATTCACGCGCACACAATTGGCCGCATACTCTTCGCCGGCGCTTACGCGCATAAGATTGTAGCCTTGGAACTCGTCGCGGTCAGCGAGCGCATCTATCGCCACCAACCGATCATCTCCTAAATACGCCAGACCGCTCTTCAGGTGCAGAATGCTCGTGACGGTCCTTATATCCACAAAGCTGGAACCGAAACCAAATGAGGCGAGCAGCTCGGCCAGTTGCCGGCCGCCTTCATGATTTGTCCGGTTAGAAATGCCAATGAAGAAATGACTTCCAGCTTCGCAAACATCACCACCATCAAGCGTGCCGGGCTCGCGAATCGAATGGAGTTCAGCATAGAACTGAGCCAGCACTCTCCGGACGGATGAAACTTCTCCGACGCGACTCGGCGCGCCCGGGCGCGTGAGTATCGCACAATGCTCGGTCAACACGGCCACGTCTTCCACGAAGGTCGCATCCGCGTATTGCCCGTCAGCCTCCAGACGCACCAGCTCCACACCACACTGTTCCAACGCGGCGCAATATGCTTCGTGCTGCTCGAGCGCTCGTTCGTAAATCGGCACTCCCAGGTTGACGGTCGTGAGTCCTTCGCCGAAATTTGTACTCGGCGGGCGAACGATCGCCCGTTGTATTTTCTTGTCTTGATCATTCATCCGCCGCTTCATGCCGGGCATCGCACACGCAAAGCTTTCGGAATAACCTGAAACGTTGCCGGCAGACGGCCGGGAAGTTCGCCATCGATCTCGATTGCCACCTGTGTGTTCTTGTCAGCCGGCCGCGCCTCAACCTTCTTCGCCAACGCATGATGCACTTGATCCATGCTCAGATGTGTCCCTGCATAGATGCGCGGCGCGTTGGAGAGAATCTTCAACGAGCCGAGATCTCCGATCGTGATTACATCAAACTGGCCGTCGGTCAACTTCGCTTTGGGAGCGATCTTCATGCCGCCGCCAAAGTATCGCGCGTTGGCGATGCAGAGATTGGTAACCGTGAGACGTTGTTCATTCCCCTCATCAAGTTGGACGATAACTTTCGAGGTTGGCGATGACATTGCCGTTTGCAGCATAGCGGCGCCAAAAGCGATGCGGCTGCTCAACCATTTTGGCGTGTTTGCAGGCAGCCAATCCGACCCACCGTCTTTCACACGCTCGATCACTTCGGCGCTCATACCAAACGACCCAACCCCAAGTAGGTATCTCGTATCCTGCGCGCCTTCATGATTAACAAATGTCACGCGCCCGACGTCGATCACGCGTGTCTTTCCCTCGCGCAAGATCTTTGCCGCGTCGCGCGCTCGTGCCGGGATGCCAATCGTGCGGCGAAAGTCGCCGCCGGTGCCGCTGGGCAGGATGCCAAGTTCAGCGTCCTTGCCGGAATTCAGGATTCCACTCGCGACTTCTGAAATGGTTCCGTCACCACCACAAGCTATGATGAACCTCGCGCCTTTCCGCGCAGCTTCCGCGGCAAACTCAGTTCCCTCACCCGCTTTTGTCGTGAATGCAATCGTGAACGAGCCGAAATGCGAACGCAGGTCGCTCGCGATCCTGGGCCAGTCGTCGCGTGTTGCGCCGCTGGCGGATTCGGGGTTGACGATTATTAATGGTAGCGACATTCGTTTTGTGTAAGTACGCAGCAGAGGGCGATCCGCCTTAACGCAAAGGACGCCGAGGTCTGCGCAAAGGCCGCGAAGCAGGACATCTTTGCGTTCCTTTGCGCATGCCTTTGCGCCCTTTGCGTTTAAGTTCTTACTTCATCTGCAGTCAAGTGCGAGTTCATCTCTCGATCTCTTTCGCCAAGCTCGCCAATCTTGCTCATGACAAAGTCACTGATCTCTTTGTACGTCCTGACGCGATCTGGCTTTGGCAAGAGCGCGGAGAGATCAAGCATCGCGCCGAAATGAATCCGGATCGCCTCGCCGCCCGTCCAATTTCCCAGCACCTGCTTCGGTAGTCTATTTCCCAACCCGGCGATAAAAACCGGAATCACTTGCGGCGCTGCGTCTTTGATCAATTTGCCCACACCGGGCTGTGCCGCTAAATATGAATATGGATCAGCACTTTTGTTGCGCGTGCCTTCGGGATGAAAGCCAATCACGTTGCCGGCGCCTTCGCGACAAAGTTGAGTCAGCCTTCGAAACGAATACTTGTCGAACTCGCGCTTCTCAGGAATCGGTTTGTCGCCGCCGGTAAAGAACGGCGGGTACATCGACCACCAACCCATCACGAGGTTAACGAACATGCCGGCGAGTGATTGATAAAAGAAACGGCCGCGCACGGGAAAGAAAAGCTGCTTGCGCCAACGCGTTTTGCGAAACAGCGTGGTTGACACAACGTACATATCAAAAAACGATCGATGATTCGCAACCAACAGAATCGGCCGCCCATGATCCACGGCTTCGATGTTCTCCAAGCCATACACGCGCATCAAATTGTAAGTCGACAGATGAATCCAACCCGCGCCAAACACACTCTGACACCAGGTCCAGAAACGTTTCCAGCGCCCCTGATTCATGCGATGCGTGACGCGGAAGGCGAAGCGCTCGAAGGGTGAGAGTACTCCAAGCTCTTCGCGAGTGGGTAGCAGCACGCTGGTAGGGGCAGGGCGTGTCCCTGCCCGGCTCTCAGTTACAAGGTCGTCAGGCATAAATACAGATGTAAAGTTATACGGGATTTATGGCAGGGACAAGCCCTGCCCCTACAGTCATGCGGTACGATCACTCAATCGAGAAATACCGCGCTTCCGGATGATGGATGATGATAGCAGAAGTGGACTGCTCAGGTTCCAGTTGGAACTCTTCCGTCAGCCCAACGTCGATGCGCGCAGGATCGAGCAATTCAAAGAGCTTTGCCTGATCTTCAAGATTCGGACATGCCGGATAACCAAAACTGAAACGCGAGCCCTGATAGCCCTGCCGGAACAGCTCATTCAAATTCTTCGCGTCGTTATCCGCAATCCGCAGCTCTTGGCGAATGCGCTTATGCCACAGCTCAGCCAGCGCTTCGGCGCTTTCTACACTCAGGCCGTGAAAGTAAAGATAGTCGGCGTAGTTATCAGATTTGAACAGCTCCTGCGCATACTCGCTCGCTCGACGCCCAACGGTAACGAGGTGAAACGCGACAACGTCCATCCTGCCGGAGTCTTTTGAAGCAAAGAAATCCGTGAGACAAAGATGACGACCGGCGGGCTGTCGCGGAAAAGTGAAACGCAAACGCTCGGTTCGCGCGTCGTCCTGGTAAACGATCAAATCGTTACCTTCAGACTGGCAAGGAAAATATCCGTAGACAAGACGGGGCGACAGCAGACTCTCACGCTTACAACGCTGCTTCAGCTCGTCGAAGATGGGGCGAACAGTATCCCTTACAAATGCCTGGTACTCATCTGCGGGTCTACGGCCTTGCTTGAATTGCCACTGCCCCTTAAAGAGCGCGGTCTCATTTGCGAAAGCGAAAACCTCATCAAGGGAAGCGTCTTCAACTACGCGCGAACCGATAAACGGCGCTCGCGGGATCTCGATGTCGGTGCGAATGTTTGAGCGCGTGGTGTGCGTCGTGTCGCCGGCAACTTTTGCAACGCCGCGCGGTTTGAGAGGCTTGCGAATGCCGAGCTTCGCCTCTTCACCAACCAAGTCTTCCTCCTCATCACTGGGCGCAACCGCGGCAATCGCCTGCAGAGTTTCTTCGCTCAATGCTTCCTGACCGTCGCCACTGGTGAGCTTGTCCATTGTGTGCAGACCGGCAAACGCATCACGAGCGTAGAACAATCGGCCCTTGTATATCGACTTCAGATCGTCCTCAACATAGCGACGTGTCAGGGCCGCGCCGCCGAGCACCACCGGCACGCTGATGCCCCGCTCGTTCATCAGCTCGAGGTTTTCCTTCATGATCAGCGTCGATTTTACGAGCAGCCCGCTCATTCCAATCGCGTCAGCCTTGTGTTCCTCGCACGCCTGGAGGATGTTGTCTATCGGTTGCTTGATGCCAAGGTTCAGGACCTTGTAGCCATTGTTCGTCAAGATGATGTCAACGAGATTCTTCCCGATGTCGTGCACGTCGCCTTTGACGGTCGCGAGCACCATCGTGCCTTTCGCGGTCGCCCCACCTTTCTTCTCCATGAACGGTTCGAGGAAACGCACGGCGGCTTTCATCGCTTCGGCTGATTGCAACACAAACGGCAACTGCATCTGCCCGCTGCCAAATAAATCTCCGACGACCTTCATGCCGTCGAGCAAAATGTTGTTGATGATATCGAGCGCCGGATACTTTTCGAGTGCCTTGGTCAACTCGGCTTCCAGTCCGATCTTCTCACCGTCGATGATATGGTTCTTCAGGCGCTCTTCGACGGTTTCACCTTTCGACGCTTTCTTGGCGCTCTTGGCTTTTACGCCTTCGAATAGCGTTGTGAACTGTGTCAGCGGATCGTAGATGCAAACATCGCCGTCGAACTTGCGCTGGTCGTAGATCAACTCGCGCGCGACTTTCAACTCCTGCTCGCTGATGCGGTTGAGCGGTTCGATCTTGCTCGCGTTAACGATCGCAGCGTCAAGTCCGGCCTCGACAGCGTCGTGTAAAAATACCGAATTCAAGACGACCCGGGAAGCCGGGTTGAGGCCGAACGAGATATTTGATACGCCCAGAATCGTGAAACACCCCGGCAACTCAGCCTTGATGCGGCGAATTCCCTCGATCGTTTCGAGCGCGTTGCGACGGTCCTCCTCGATGCCGGTGGAGATTGGCAGCGCCAGCGAGTCGAAGAAAATGTCCGAGACCGGAAAGTCGAGTTCGTTTTTGACTTGCTCGTAAGCGCGCTTGGCGATCGCAAACTTGCCATCAGCCGTGCGCGCCATTCCCTCTTCGTCGATCGTGCCAATGACTACACTCGCGCCGTATTGTTTCGCGAGCTCAATCACCTTGGCGAAGCGCGGCACTCCGTCTTCATAGTTGGTCGAATTCAGAATGCACTTGCCGCCGGCATGTTGCAGGCCTGCCTCCATCTTTTGCCACTCGGTCGAATCGAACATCAGTGGCAACTTGATGTTCGTCACCAAGCGCGACGCCAGCTCGTGCATGTCTTTCTCGCCATCGCGGCCAACAAAATCGACATTGACGTCGAGGATGTGGGCGCCTTCGCGCTCCTGCTCTTTCGCCAGCGAAACGAGACCGTCCCAGTCTTCCGCGTTCAGCAGGTCGCGCATCTTCTTTGAGCCGCTGGCGTTAACGCGCTCGCCAACGATCAGGAACGATGCGTCCTGCACATAAGGTTGTTGGAAGTAGATTGAGGACGCCGCCGGCACGAGTTTGGCATCGCGGGCCTTTGGCGTGATGCGCTGCATCGCTTCGACGACGAGCTTCAAATGAGCCGGCGTAGTGCCGCAGCAGCCACCGACAACGCTGACACCGAAGTCGCTGGCGAAATGCACGAGCTGAGCCGTGAAAGTTTCGGGCGTCTCGTCGTAGTGCATCTTGCCTTCTTTGACTGATGGCAGTCCGGCGTTTGGCAAAACCGAAACAGGCAGCGGCGCGTTTTCGCAAAGATAGCGAATGCTCTCGCTCATGTGGCGCGGCCCCGTGCCGCAGTTCATGCCGATAACATCGATCGGGAACGGCGCGAGCGCAGTCAACGCCGCACTGATCTCCGTGCCGTTGAGCATCGTGCCGAACGTCTCGATAGTTACCTGCGCGATCACGGGAATACGCCGGCGAGTCGCTTTGAAGTGATCAAAGATCGCCCCGAGCGCCGCCTTCGTTTGCAGCAAATCCTGGCAAGTCTCGACAATCAACAGATCGACGCCGCCATCAATCAACCCGCGCACCTGCTCCGCATAAGCCGCTTTGAGATCGACGAAGGTGATATGTCCGAGCGTCGGCAGTTTGCGTCCCGGTCCCATTGAGCCCGCGACCCAGCGTGGGTGGTTGTCGGTCGAATAGTCCGCGGCAATGCGTTTCGCCAGGCGCGCGGCCCTGATATTCATGTCGTAGGCCTGATCACCAATGCCATACTCGGCGAAATCGACGGGCGTGCCATTGAAGGAATTGGTTTCGATCACGTCGCAACCAACATCAAGAAATCCGGTGTGCACTTTCTCGACGGCGTCTGGTCTGGTGACCAGCAGATTTTCGTTGCAGCCTTCGAACCGCAAGCCGCCAAAATCTTCCAGCGTCAGGTTCTGCACTTGCAGATTGGTGCCCATCGCGCCGTCAAAGACGACGATGCGCTCTTTCAATGTTTCCAGAAAACTCTTCATCTCTTTACAGATCGCTTACTAATACGAACGTCCCTTTGCGAAAAATGCGGATCGCTCCGTTGTACGGGCTGCCGGCTACGCGCGTCGAGAAAACGCTTCGTGCTTTAGGCGTCGCCGCGTCGTCGACGTCAACTACTTCGACGGCAACTTTCAGCGAGAGGCCTTCAAGGTCGCCGCTCTCTTCGTCCGGGTTAAGATAGCTCTCCAATTGATCCATGATGTATTCATCGGCTGGCTTCAGAGCTTTCGCTATCTCTTTAAGCGAATAGCGCGCCTCGACAACGTAGCCTTTGGCAGTGCGGCCTGGTTTACTCTCCAGCGGTTTAATGGCCTGGCCGTTCTTTATTACCAACCGTACAGCGTCGCCGGTCGTAACTTCGTTGTCCGTAACTTCGGCGCACAGGAACAGATTCTCGCCCACACGTACGGCATGCAGCTTAACCGAGAGATCGTCCGCGCCGCCCCAAAGCTGCTTGTTCCGAAAGACGTGCCGCGCTTCGTTCAGCGAAACCGTGTAACCCGGCCACTCGCCCGGCGTCATCTGCCCGTCGATGGTTGGCGGCTTGGCTAGCGGCAACGCTTGTAATTCGTAGTAAGAGCCGTGCAGCTCGGGCTTCCGCGACTTTCGTCCTTGCGGTCGATCACTCTCGCCTTTCTCGTGCGCGTTGACCAATCCGGTCGAGAGATTGATATCGAATTCGCTGAAATGCTCGGTGTCGAGAGTGTCTGAAGAATTTATTGTCAACCCAATCAGCATCCACTGGCCGTTCTGGTACCGGTAGCGATGCGTGTAGCCCCAGCGATCGCGCGAGCCACCGTAATGAGTAATGACAACGGCGCCGCGCTCAATCGATAACTCCTCAAACGGATCACCAAAAACGCCCCCTTCGTCACCATCGAGGACTGCGGCGTCGCTCACGATCGAACGATGCAGCTTGCCATCGCTGCCACGCAGCGCCAGAACCAGCACATGTTTGGCGAATTGCGCATCGACCGACGCGCCGTTTCCGCCGTGAGTGAGCACCAAAGCCGCGTCGGGTTGTCCGTCTCCATTGAGGTCCGCTTCCTTGATCGAGTTCTCCTCGACTCGCCAACCGGGCGGCGCAAAACTCGCAGGACTGTCCGCCGTCTGAGGCACGCGCAGAGGAGGTCGCTTCACTTCGTCCTGGCTTAACGCGATGCCGTACCGCGTCAGCAGGAGCAGCGCAAGCAAACTTATTTGTCTTGTTAACATGTTCACTAAAATGATCCTTGCAAAGTGAAAGCCCCGCGCTGAAACAACGCGGGGCTCAAATCAAATCTGTTGCGATTGAAGCTTGCCGAGCTGTTTAGCGGATTGTTTTACGTGGCCGCAAGTCGCTTTAACTCACCACGTCTTGTCACGGCCTATTCAAGCATTCATAGAGCCGAGCTGTCAACGCCTCTACCATAAGTCGCGCAGGGATAAAACGAACCCGGGAAGTTCGGGTTCGCCGACAATCCCTTCGGCGTCATCCACAACCTCAGTGTCCTTACTGGGTCGATAGATATGAACTCGCCGCTCAAAAGGATCAATCAAGAACCCCAGCCGCGCGCCATTCTCGATGTATTCCGCCATCTTCTCCTTAATGTCGGTGAGCCGATCAGTTGGCGACCGTAGCTCGATAACCAGGTCGGGGCAAAGCGGCGCGAAGCCTTCCTGATCCTCCTTAGTTAGCGATTCCCAGCGTTCCCGCCTGACCCAGGATGCGTCAGGCGAACGGATCGCTCCGTCTGGTAGAGTGAATCCAGCAGAAGAATCAAAACTCACTCCCGTTCCTTCCCTTTCAGCCCATTGCCGAACTCTCGACGTAAGGATTGAATTACGAATTCCAGTTCTTGACCCGGTGGGCGGCATGACTATGAGTTCTCCTCTCGCCGTAAGTTCCAGGCGCAGATCTGGATTGTCATGGCATAACTGCTCGAATTGCACAGGCGTTACCGTGATACTTCTCAAATCAACGGTGAGAAACGGCTCGATTTGCGGTCGATGGGAACTGATCAATTGTGACATCTTCAACCTCAAACCAATAATAGTAGAAAAGCACGGAATTCAAAAGGCTTCGACCTGGTGGACAGATGCGCTGGGTATCTGTTCTTAATTGGGCTCAACACTTATTTTTACCTGTGTTGGCCGCAATCTCAGTTTCCTATTTACCATTTGCGATTTACCATTTACCATTCATCCGCATGCGGCGCGCCATTTATCCAGGCTCCTTCGATCCGGTGACCAACGGCCACCTGGACATCATTGCGCGCGGGTGCAAGCTCTTTGACGAGATCATCATCGCCATACTCGTCAATCCCGAGAAGACACCGTTCTTCACCATCGACGAACGCAGCGAAATGTTGGGCGAGGTTCTGAAAGGGATCGACCGCGGAGCTTGCGAGGTTCGTGTCGATTCGTTTGAAGGGCTGCTGGTCCACTATGCGGTCGAGCAGCAGGCCGACGCCATCGTTCGCGGCATCCGCGCGATCTCAGATTATGAGTATGAGTTACAAATGGCCCTGATGAACCGTCGCCTCGAGCCAACGATCGAAACAGTTTTCATGATGCCCGCGGAAGCGTATTCATATGTCAGCTCGCGTCTGGTTAAGGAAGTCTTTCTGCTGGGTGGCGAGCTTGATGGACTGGTACCGCCGCTGATCGAAACGCGTATGAAACAAAAAGCGGCTCGCCCGTAGCAGGCTGCTGAAAAACTCCCTCTCCTTTTGGGAGAGGGCCGGGGAGAGGGTTTGAGACGACGTGGCTACTAAATGTTTTTTAGTTTTCTGCCGCACTCACGCCCTCTCCCTAACCCTCTCCCAATGGGAGAGGGGACTTTTTCAGCAGGCTGCTAGACCAAACCACTGATGACGCATGTTATACTCCGCCCGCAAGAGGCCAACCAATTGACGATGACGCAATCCGCACTCCTTCCCTTTCCCGTTTCAAAGAACGTTGCAAACATGAAGCCTTCGTCCACGCTGGCAGCGATGCAAGCAGCCGAAGCACTGCGGAGGAGCGGCGCAAATGTGGTTGACTTTGGCGCGGGCGAGCCGGATTTTGACACGCCCGAGAACATCAAGGCGGCCGCCGCGGAGGCGATGCGCGCCGGCAAAACAAAATACACAGCGACGGCGGGGATACGCGAGCTGCAGGACGCGATTGTCGATTTTTACGCGCGCGAATTCGGAGCCGCTTACGAGCGCGCCGAAGTCATGGCGACATCGGGAGGCAAGCAAGCAATCTTCAACGCGATCGTCTCGTTGATTAATCCGGGCGACGAAGTTTTGATTCCGAAGCCTTACTGGGTCACATTTCCGGAGATCGTAGTTTTCGCCGGCGGCACACCAATTTTCATCGAGACGGAAGAGAACGGTTTCGTTTTGACAGCCGAGATGATCGAGCGCGCGATCACGCCGCGCACGAAGGCGATCATTTTAAACTCGCCTTCGAATCCCTCCGGGCGCGTTATTCCGACATCTGAGTTCAAACTAATAATGGGCTTGTTGACTGAGCGCGGAATTTACGTGGTGTCGGACGAGTGTTACTTACGTTTCGTCTATCCGCCGGGCCAGGTATTCACCGCCGCCAGCTTGCCAGCGGAGCTACGCACTCATCTTTGCGTTGCCGGCTCCTTTTCAAAAACCTACGCGATGACCGGCTGGCGCATGGGTTATGCGCTGGCGCCGCGCGAATGGATGCAAGCCATGCTCATGGTCCAGAGCCATTCAACCAGCAACCCGACTTCGATTGCGCAGTGGGCGGCGACCGAAGCGCTGCGCGGCCCGCAAGAATCGGTCAGCACGATGCTGGCTGAGTACACCGCCAGGCGAGCATGGTTACTCAATGCCTTGAGAGAGATTCCGGGAATGACGTGCAATGAGCCGGAGGGAGCGTTTTATGCTTTTCCGAACGTGCGCGGCTGTTTCCGAGGCAAGATCAAGTCATCCGGTGAATTCGCGCGGGCGTTGCTGGAAGAAACGCAAACTGTCGTGACTGATGGCGCAGGTTTTGGCAGCGAGGGTTATATCAGGATCTCGTACGCGACCTCGATGGCCCAACTTGAAGAAGGAGTGCAGCGCATTAGGCAGTTTGTCGAGCGGTCAGATTAGGGGCTCATTTCATCGCCAACAAAAAGCGCGGCGTCGGTTACGAAACCGACGCCGCCTTTTTATTCGAGGCTATTGTCTTTCTGTTAATACAGATTGAAGTTGTATTCCAACTGCATGTACATCGAGACAGTGTGTCCGTCTTTCATCGCCGGGACGAATTTTATTTGGCGCGCGGCTGCCATCGCCTTTTCGGTTAAGCCGTAGGGCAACTGCCTTACCGCTGTTATGTTCGTCACTTGTCCACCTGACGTAAACACAACACGCAGCACCACGGTTCCGGTGATTTGATTCTTGCGGGCGTCTTCTGTGTATTGAGGCTCAGGCTTTGAAAGCACGCGTGCTTTCTGCGTTACCTCTTTGTAGTTGAAGACACGATTGTAATCTGGCGCGCCACCACCACCGCCACCGGGACCGCCGCCGCCCTCATGCCGGTCGCCACCGCCAGTATTGCCGCCGCGGCCTGGACCAACTCCGCCGCCTTCACCCGGTCCGACCCCCGCGCCAGTTCCGGTACCCATTCCGTTGCCGCTGCCCGGGCCAGACGAAGGATCGGTGCTTTTTGATTTAGGATCGCCCCATGGGATCTTACGCGGATCGTCGGGGAACAACGTATGATCGGCATCGATCTGGGGTGGCACCTCTAACGCGGGATGAGCCGGCCTTGGTGGCGGATGTGGATCAAGAGCCACTACCACAGGAATCTTCAAGTCGGCCGGAGGGAGCTTTCCAAAAGAAGCCGGCTTTTGTTCTTGACGCCCGCCGCCGCCGCCGCCACCTGGTTTCTCTTTCTCTTTCTTGCTGCCACCGCCAGAGCCTTTCGCCATACCGGCAGCGCCGGGTTCAGGTGTCGGCTGGTTCACAGGGATATCGAAAACTTCCGCGATCAACTCATCCTCGGGCCAGACAGCTGCCAAGTGGGCCTTGAGATCCTCGCGTTCGAGAAATATCAGTCCGCCCAGAATGGCAAAGATAAAGACGAATGCGGTCACCATCGCAAACGCTACGCTCTGGGAGTCCGACGGTTGTGCTCCCATCACCGCGGCGCCGCGTTCCTTGCCTAACCAGGTTGCAAACACGGCCACGAGGCCGCTGAAAGCAACCACGCCGAAGATCGTCAGTCCGATGCGGCCGGTCCATTTAGAATCAGAGCGATCCAGAAAAGTAATTGCGCCCGCCAGGGCCAACATCGCCAATAACGCCCCGCCCATGCCAATCATGACGTTACGGTTGGCGAAAAAGCGACGCACGATCTGTCCGTAGCCCATGGCAGATCGCTTAATGAAGCCGGACGGATCGCGCTTGAATTCTGGCCAGGTCAGCTCATACTCATGCGCGACGCCTTTCAACTCGTCGGCCAGGCGCCAAGCCAGACCGGAGTCGTCCATGATTGTCAGATGAAATTCATCTCGCATAACCAGAGCCGATGAAGTGGCCGCGTAAGACGCAACCTCAGCGAAAGCAGGTTCCGGTTCGCGGGCTGAAAAGATCGCGCGCGCATTCTCCGGGCTGACGGTTATGGCTGGTTCGTCGTGTCGCGCGACAACTGAACTTAGCGGTGTGCCATCGACGGGACAGAAACTGAATTTGTCCGCAAACTCATCATGACACGTAGAACAAAGCTTCATCGGTACTACCTCGTTATCGTTCGCTGAAAGCAGAATTGGATTTCTCAAAGCACCCGGTTGACTCATCTCTCGCAAAAAGCTGGAAGAAACTCGCCTGTCGAGTGACCGCGACGGCTCGGGCGTTTCCCAACGGTCAAGTAGCGCTCTCAGCTCATCTTCCGACAAGAACCGTTCATCTGGCTCGGTATTACTCATGTCAAGCCTTCTCCAAAGTAACAATTTCCGGGCAACTATTCAAATATTGCGCGAGCGAATTCCTGAGCCGCTCACGCGCTCGATGCAGCCGCGATTTGACCGCACCCACGTCAGTTCCCACCACGCTGGCAATCTCGCTTAGCGCCAATCCTTCATACTCAAACAGCACCAACGCTTCACGCTGCAGCGGCGGCAGATCTGCTACGGCCTCCTTCACCTTCGCCGCCAGCTCTTCATCGAGCAACCTGCGCAGCGGCTCTTGCTGCCGGGGCATTGGTGGATCCTCCGCCAAATCGTCAAGCGCGGTCTCGCGTCCCGCATTGCGAAAATGCTTCATCGCCAGGTTTCTGGCTGCGGCATACAGATAAGTACGCAACGACGCTCGCGCTGGATTGAAGTTTTGCGGTTTCTTAATCAAGCTTAAAAAGCAATCATGCGTAATATCTTCTGCTATTTCGACTGAGCCCATCAGCCGATACAAAAAGCGAAAGATCCCGTTTCGGTGGCGCTCATACAGGAGGAGAAAAGCTGCCTGGTCGCCGCCTCCTGCCTTTGCAAGCAAAAGCTCGTCTGTGAACCTATCTGGCAATCAAGCACTCGATCCTGTAGGAGTTGCTCCTACGTGTATTACCACCAAACAGCTAAAAGATACGGCCTTCCGCCCATCGGTTTCCCGCTGCCGCTATCAGTCGGACTATCAAATACCGACCACTCCTTGAATTATACTACCGTTTGTTTTCTCTGCAGCACGCAGATCTCTAACTCAAGCTGCGCCTTGCTAATCGACCGGTTGGATGCACTCAAAGCGCAAACGGTTGACGAGGAAATGTCTCGCATCTAAGATGTTTTCGCTCCCTCTTTCGTTTTGATGCGCGGTAAGTACGGCCAATCGCCGCGGTATGTTCATTAGAGGAACTATGTACTTTATCAAAGCCCTTCGACGCGCTGCCATGAATACCCTTGCCATTGTCCTGGTTGGCATCGCCGCAAGTTTGCATGGGCAGACTGCTCTTGCCCAGACATCCGAGCCGCAGCGCGACCAGTTGTTGAATGGTCTGGGCGTTCTGATATGGCACCGCCCAGGCGACCAAAGCGTCGTCTTGAAGCTGCGCATACACAGCGGCGCTGCTTTCGATTTGGCGGGAAAGGGCGGCACAATGGCGTTGCTGGGAGATATCCTGTTTCCAGATGCGGCAACCCACGAGTTTTTCACGGAAGAGATGGGCGGACGGCTCGAGGTCGACGAGGACTATGACTCAATTAATATCACGTTGCAGGGACGCGCGAGCGATTACGATCGCATCGTGGACATTCTGCGCGCCGCTCTGACCAGCCCATTGACGCCACAAAACGTAACGAAGGTGCGCGAAGCGCGGATCAAGTCCTTAAGCAATGTCCCGCTGACCGAAAGCGCTATCGCCGATCGCGCGATTGCGGCCAGGCTCTATGGAAGTTTTCCCTATAGCCATCTACTTCACGGCGACGCCGACAGCCTGGCGCGGGTTGAGCGCGCCGACCTCATGCTTGCCCGGGAGCGTTTTCTCAATCCTAATAATGCGACGCTCGCGATAATCGGCGGAGTGGATTCGCGTCGCGCAATGCGGGCCCTGCGACAGCTTCTCGGTATCTGGCGCAAGAGCGAACAGATCATTCCCGCAACTTTTCGTCTACCCGATGCGCCGGATGCGCGCACCCTGATCGTCAATTCAACCGGGACGCGGACGGCTACAATTCGACTTGCGACGCGCGGCCTGGCGCGTTCGGACCCGGACTACTTTCCGGCCAATGTGCTGGCCATCGTCGCTCGCACTCGTTGGCAAAAGCTCGCGCCAGAACTGAATCCGAATTCGATTTTTGTGAGACACGAAGTGCATTTCCTGCCCGGCATGTTTGTGATGGGTGCGGCGGTTGATGCGGGCTCCGCAGCCAAAACGTTGGAAACTGCGCGAGGCGTTATCAATTCACTAGTTAGCACGCCGATAACGGCTGCGGAATTCGAAGGCGCAAAAACCGAAGCGTTATCCTTGATGAACCGGCAGCTCTCGACAACTGATACTGCCGCTTATGCCTGGCTCGATATCGATACTTACTCACTGCCATCGATCACGGACCAACAACGCGCGTGGCAGGCGCTTTCCGTCGATGGCGTGCAACGAACCGCAGTTCGTCTCTTTCGAAATGCCGCGTTTGCCTCAGTCGCGATTGGCAATGCGGACAGTCTCAAGGCCGCGCTGGCGCCAACACAAAAGATCGAAGTAATGGGAGAAGTCGCTGGACCTAAGACGCCGCAGGAAAAACCGACACCTGACAACGCGCCGCAAACAAAACATCCAACTCCCATTCTTCCCGCGCCAAAAAATACGAACCCGCTGATGAAGAGCACAAAACCCCCAACCAAGCCGGGCTAATTACAAGTGTTTCACAATGCGGCTGCAACCATACCTTAGAGCGCATCGGCAAGACTGTGTCTGATAAGAGGAGCGAACACGAACAAGAGCACGCGAGTAAAGTTCGCGGCATGTTCGCGGAGATTTCTGCTCGTTACGATCTTTTGAATCATCTGTTGTCCGGAAATATGGACAAGAGATGGAGGCGTAGAGTTGCAAGTGAACTCCGGGGCGATCTGAAATCCGGCGATCGAATCCTCGATGTCGCTTCTGGCACGGGAGATCTGGCCTTAACGTTGTTTGAATCGACGGGCGCTCGCATTGTCGGCACAGATTTTTGCCGGCCGATGTTGGAGCTTGCGGCGCGAAAGGCGCTGAGACGCGCGACGCCCGTACCGTTTGTCGAAGGTGACGCGTTGAAGCTGCCGTTCCGGAGCGATGCGTTCGACGGCGTGACGATCGCTTTTGGCCTGCGAAATCTTTCGAATGTCGAAACCGGCCTGAGCGAACTTTTTCGCGTTTTGAAACCTGGTGGCAGGGTCGCAGTACTTGAGTTTTCAAAGCCTGTGATGCCGGGCTTTCGCGCGCTGTTTGAATTCTACTTTGCTCGGGTGCTGCCGCTGCTGGGCGGCATCGTTAGCGGCTCAAGAAGCGCGTATCAGTATTTGCCTGCTTCCGTATCCAACTTTCCGGATCAGGAGCGGCTTGCTTCAATGATGGTCGAAATTGGGTTCGAGGAAGTTGAGTATCAGAATCTGACGGGGGGAATTGCGGCAATCCATTCAGGAACTAAGCCGCAGGGGTTGCCATAAGGATTGGTTGCAATTGCAGGCGGGGCGATTTGCAGCCACAAAGCGTAGTCCGCGGGGATTAGCATTCGAGTGACGGCGCGCGGTTGTCGGGGCTGTGCGCGGTTTTAGAGGCTGGTTCTCGCGGACTACAACTGTGTATAGCTGTCTCACTCTCACCATCACCGTGCTATTATTCGCACCGCTTTTCCGAAATCCAATTGGTTGGAGCACAGGTGCGCTCAACGACAAAGTACAAAACCCTCGGTGCGTTCCGACGCTTCGGGATTTTGCTGCTGGTCGTCTGGACTGTCGTCTCGCTGGTAACGCTGCTCGTTGAGCTTGTCCCTGGCGATCCGGCTGTCGCCGTTCTGGGTGAACAGGCCACGCCGGAACAGTTTGCGCAATTCAGACAAAAACATGGACTCGATCGGCCGGCGTTCTTTTTCACGTTTGCGCGCGACGCGCATGGCGATAGGCATTTCCAGTGGCATGGAAGCGACAATCGCTACATCGACTATTGGCGCGGCATCTTGCACGGTGACCTGGGTCTCTCTTTCCGCAACGAACGTCCTGTTGTCGGTCTAATTTTCGAACGCTACCCTGCCACCATCGAGTTGGCCATCGCCGCGCTCTTGATCGCCATAGCGATCGCGATTCCGCTGGGCGTCGTCGCCGGAACGAACCGCGGTACGTGGATAGACAACACGGCATCGGTAGTCGCATTGCTGGGAATCAGTCTGCCGAGTTTTGTCATCGGCCCGATGCTTGTTTATGTCTTTGCCGTCAAACTCCGCTGGCTCGCGCCCTCGGGCCGCTTTGAATGGAGCGACATCATCCTGCCGGCGTTTACCCTGGGCGCCGCGCTCTCCGCGATTCTGACCCGTATGGTTCGTTCCTCAGTGATTGAAGAACTGGGCGAAGACTACGTGCGCACCGCGCGAGCAAAGGGATTAAGCGAGAGGAAAGTCATTTACAAACATGTCTTGAAGAACGGACTGATTCCCGTGGTTACGATTCTCGGTCTGCAACTCGGGGTGTTACTGGCCGGCGCGATCATAACCGAGAAGATTTTCGGCTGGCCCGGTCTGGGCTTGCTACTCGTGGAAGATGGCATCGCCAAACGCGATTATCGCGTCGTGCAGGGCTGCGTTTTGGTAATTAGTGTTACCTACATCATCGCCAACACGCTTACGGACATGGTTTATCGTTGGCTGGATCCGCGGATTAGAGTTTCGTGATCCTGGCCACAGAGACACAGAGAAAGGAAAACGGTATTTAGAAAGCAGAAAATGCTGAGCCGAAGAGATGTTGTCTATCTCCTTTTGATCTTGCTCTGTGTCTCTGTGCCTCTGTGGCTAATGCTATGAACCGCCTAACCATCATTGGCTTGATCATCGTCGTGGTGCTTGTCATCGTGGCGATCTTTGCGCCCTGGATCGCCCCGTACGATGTTGGAGCCACCGATCTTTCGATCCGTTACCTTTCACCGAACGCGAAACATTTCTTCGGCACTGACTCGACGGGTCGCGACATCTTTTCCCGCGTCGTGTTTGGCGCCCGCATCTCGTTGCAAGTGGGAATTATTGTTGTTACCGTTTCGGCTTTTGTGGGCACCATTCTGGGCGCATTCGCTGGCTTTTACGGTGGCTGGATTGACCGTTTTGTTTCAGGTTACGTTTTCAACGTCTTTCTCGCGTTCCCCGGCTTACTGTTAGCGATCGCAATGGTGGCCTTTCTCGGAGCGGGATTGAATCGATTGATTTTGGCCCTGTGTATTATCGGCTGGGTCGGCTATGCGCGTTTGATTCGTGGCCAGGTTTTGAAAGTCCGTGAATACGATTTCGTCCAGGCCGCACGAGCACTCGGCGCAAGCGACATGCGTATTCTACTGCTTCACATTCTTCCTAACGCGATCCAGCCATTGATTGTGCAGGCCAGTCTGGGAATGGCCGGCGCTGTCTTGTCGGAAGCAGCGCTTTCGTTTCTTGGCCTCGGCGTGCAACCGCCTGCGCCATCCTGGGGCGTGATGATTGAAGAGGCGCGCGATCTATCAACACTACAATCGGCGCCGCACGCCTTGATTTTTCCAGGCATCGCAATCGCGCTTACTGTGTTAGCATTCAACTTCATCGGCGATGGACTGCGCGAGTATCTTGATCCGCGCCAGCGCGAAAGATAGATGAATCGAAGGGTCTCATCAAACTACTTCAAAAGGAGAATCTGAAATGAAGCGAGCCTTGATCGCGATCTTGTTCGTGACTTTCTTCCTTAGTCTGCCTGTCTACAGCGACGCCAGAGACTCGGGCAAACTTGCCGGCGAGACAGCAAAAATCGCTGGCAGCAAAACTGTGGCGCCGCTTTTCCTGCAAATCGGCAGAAGGCGCCAACGCCGGATGTATCGCCGCGCGGTTGTCCGTCGAGGGCGTCGTATTCACCGCCGTCGCGTTGTGCGGCGAAGACGCTACATTAGAAGACGCGTTCGCTAGGCGATTCGCGACATGCCGCTGACGGAGATGAGCGACCGGCATAGTCTTGCCCGCACAAATGTGGGCACGGCTAACGCAGGCAATGCGGGGCCTGTCGAAATCTTTGTCGCCCATCTCTCAAAAATCTATCCAATACCGTTTGCGCGCCTGAAGGCTCTTCTGCGGCGCAAGAGTAAACCTCCAGTCGAGGCGCTGCGCGACGTTTCTTTCGACGTGCGCCGTGGTGAAATCTTTGGGTTCATCGGACGAAATGGCGCCGGCAAGACTACGCTGACGAAGATCGTAGCGACGCTGGTCCAGCCAACCTCCGGAACCGTGACCGTCGGGGCCTACGACAGCGTGCATGACGACGTGCATGTGCGTATGCGCGTAGGTCTCGCGAACGCGGAAGAACGAAGCTTTTACTGGCGACTAACTGCCGAACAGAACCTGCTCTTTTTCGCACGACTCTATGGCATGAGCACGCGCACCGCAAAAGTCCGTATTGCGGATCTCTTCAGACAGCTTGAACTTGAAGATGTCGCGCGTCGTCGCTTCGGCGAAATTTCGACCGGCAACAAGCAACGGTTGGCAGTGGCCCGAGCGCTGTTGTCGAAACCGCCCGTCCTATTCTCCGGGGTGTTTTTTCCGACCCAGCTCCTTAAAGAGTACGGGGGCGCATCGATCAGCAGCATCTCGCGAATTCTGCCGCCGACTTATGGCATCAATGGCATCCGCGCCGTTTTGATCGAAGGGCGCGGATTACGAGATGTTCAGGACCCGTTGATGGCGCTACTGCTATTTCTGGCAGTGCTGCTTCCCTTCTCGCTCTGGGTATTCGGCCGCGCCATTCGCCGCGCGAAGCGCGAAGGCAGTTTGATTCAGTACTAAAATTGAGGTAGTGCGCTAATTAGGAGCTCGTGCACAAGTTAATTGTCGGGCGAACCTTTAATGAACGCGGGCGTGGCGGGAAGCATCATTGACGTCGTAGGTAACACGCTGTCATTCGCATTCGTCCATCATCTCTCATCTTTCAATTCAATCAATTCAGGATATCCGCGCATGACGGCCACATCCTCAGCCATTATCACAAGCTCCGGTATTCCTTTTGAAAACTTATACACACGATGTCTAAAAATTCCATCCACCTCCAAAGAGGATCTGCCCGTATAACGGAATAGCGCCGTCGTCCGCGAGCCATTTGACTCTACAGAGACAGTCGAATCTTCACCCTGGCTTTCGTTTATTGTTTTCGGTGGGTCAGAAAATGATGATGTAAGCGCTTGTCTTTTCTTACCACAACAATTCATTAGGATTGTACTTACTCTGATGGAGAATTCTTATCTCTAATAAAAAGGTTCTGTATGATAATCGCGCCTGAAGACAGCGCCAACCACTGCAGAGTTTTTTCAAGCCAAGTGCGCCCAGAGTACAAACCGAGCGGCAGGGCCACCCACAACGACAGGCAGTAGAAGCAATCCATCAATGATCCAAGGGCACCGTTTCCCAGTGATTTTCTTAACTTGAAAATCACATCGAATGGCCCATCTTCAGCCTGAAGCAAATGGGTGAGGCGCCACACTGCCAAAACGGATAGAAGAAAAATGAAGTAATTAATCTTAGCTTATTCTCTCTACGGCAAACGACGTGCTGTTGTAGTAGGTGCCATCAATTCCGGTGTTGTAGCCGTTCGTTTGCCTCTTCGCGGCAGACAAACCGATGTAATAAACGGTGTAGCTTTCCGTGCTCTCCAGCCATTTCTTGGTAGGCACGGGTGCAGGCGAATAGGTGATATCGTGTGAATTGAGATCTCCAAATTTGCTCAGCTCAGCAGTGCCCGTATATCCGGGACAACCGTTGCCATCTGTGTTTCCGGGATTGCTGCCCGATGAAATACCCGGTATGCTCTCGACCACCGCAAAACCAGCCCCGCATTTTGAAATGCCAAGATCATAATTGTCGAGGAAGCCCCATTCGTCGTTGGCCTTAAACCTAATATTTAACGGAGTATTCAAACTCCCTTCCTTCATACGATACAAGTTACACTCGGCTTTGATGATATTGACTCCATCGTCAACGAACCAAACGTTATCCAATGAAAAGCCGAGTCGATTGTTATCAATAAACAACGCAATCAGATCTCTTGCTAAAGGCACCAGGTTGCCGGCCGCATCATAGCCTTCGACCTTGAAATAAACCGTTCCGGGCTGAGTGCCTTGATAAATCCCGGAAGATAATTGCATATAACGATCCAGGTTGCTGAACTCCCAATCAACGCCGTCGAAGAACACTTCCGCCTGAATATTTTTATAGGCTGGAACGTTAGGTGTTGCAACGCCGTCAACACTCAAAGTGGAAGGAAAAGGTCCTACCAAATCCCCGTTGTAATTGGGAAGGTTACGCTTCGAAAAGATCGGATGTAAATACGACTCGCTAACAAATTGCCAATTCACGCCGTCTTTTGAATATCTGATCGTGTAGTGCCTGATGATCGGATCTGCTGCGCTTCTCTGAGTGTTATACAGGCATCCCTTCACATCAATCACTCCCGCCCAGCAGGCGCAATCCACCGCAAAAACGGCCTGCGAATTATGAACGGTAATCTTCCCGTCGGGACGCAGGTGATTGTTGTATCCGTTTCGGTTCAATGCCGCAGCGGACGTGCTGCCCGATGTATTTTGATTCCCTCCTATAAACACATTGCCCAACGAGCCGATTAAATTGCCGTTAAAGCAGATTGAAGTAACAGGCACTTGTGATGCAGGCAGGCAGAGATCCAGCCGGTACAAATTGGGCACATTGTAATAAGGCGCACTTTCATAAAGCACTCCCGAAGCGGGATTGCTATCCGGCACGCTCACGATGAGATCCGGTCTGTATTGGACAAGTACATTTTCACCGGGCGCGACATCAGTGATTACTTCAGTAAACAACTCGGACAAGGATTGGGTAAAACGGAAAATATAATTTCCATTCATGTCCGTGATAACGCTTCCTAAAAAGTCGCGTACACCGGTGCCGGTGTAGGTGCCCCCCGCCAATTCTGACGGGCTCCTGTCATATTCCTGGAAATTTAAGGTGACGTTTCGGGCTGGCTGCGTGACACACCACCGGCGTCCGATATCAACCAGTTTCGCGAGCGCGATCGTATCGACACCGATTGACTGCATTTGCCCGGATGATGCCAGAGTCACCGCTCTGTCGAATCTGACGTCCGTAGTCACAGACATCGCTTCCGCTTTCATCTCTTTTGGTGATTTCTTCGTATCCGCGCTTACGACAGCCTCGCTTTGCGTTCTGCGAAAAATGTTCGCGACCCTGGTGACCGGCTGGGCACTGCTATTCAGGTTGATCATCAGAGGCAGAAACGGACCGGGATCAGGTGGGTTCGGGTTCACAATGATGGGCGGGATACGCTCGGGGTAATACTTCTTAATAACACTAGCGAGCAACGGATTTTGCAGGGCTGCCCGAAGCGCTGCGGATGTTTCGATCACCAACCAACCCCGGTAGCACGGATTGTAATAACAAAGTCCGGAATAGGTAGAAACATTTCCATAAATCAGATAGTCACTGAAAGAAGCGGGCGTGGAACACGTAAGGATAAGATCATCGAAATCCACGAAGGATGGGTCATCGTTTGATTCTATGTCAAACTTGTAGTTACCCCCTTGCAGGACGGGGAATTTGAGTCGCGTGTCTGACTGCTGAAAACCCGCGCCCGAGTTAAATTGAGTGGCAATGGTCCATAAATCTCCAGTGACACTAACGGGGGCCATCCCGACTGACGCATTATGGGGACCATTTCCGGTTGCGGCGCCGCTAATCACAAATCGCCGTGGATTATCAGATTCCATCGCTTTCACATTGATGGTCCAGCTGCCCTGCATTGAGATAAACATATCTTTCCCTCCCGTCTAACTTCAGCCTACACCGACGCCAAAAATTCTACGTTTCCCGCATAATGCACCGCAGGTATTATCTTGTCAAGCTCTGTTACAACGTTTATTGCAGGCGTCATCCGGTCAAGGCCGTCAACGAGTTAGCGTCTGCGAATTCGCATGCCTTTAGGCTCTGCCCGAGTGGTTGTGTCACGACAGTTCAATCCTGCGTAAATTGACAGCGCATAGCCCGCGGGCTAACATGCGTGCTCGTTTGTCTTCTCCGTATTTGTGCTCTGCATACACTGAATCTTAATGAACCCGGGCGTGGCTGAAAGCATCATCGACTTCGTAGGTAACACGCCGCTGCTCCACCTCTCGCGCTTTTCCCCGCCACCGCTCGCCGATATCTACGCCAAGCTTGAATACTCCAGTCCCGGCGGTTCCGTGAAAGCTCGCGCGGAGCTGGGCTTGATTCTCGACGTTGAGCGCCGCGGTATGCTGCAACCACGTTCTACGATCATCGAACCAACCGCCGGCAATGCTGGAATTGGACTGGCGCTTATCGGCGTCGCGCGCGGGTATCGTGTTATTCTGTGCGTGCCCGAGGGCTTTGCAGTGGAAAAATCAAACTGATGGAAACGACCGACTTCTGACTTCTGGCCCCTGACTTCTGAATATATGGGTTTCGCAACTATCGCAATTCATACCGGACAGGAACCTGACCCGACGACCGGCGCGGTCTCGGTTCCGATTTATCAAACCTCGACCTATGCGCAGGACGGACTCGGCAAAAACAAAGGCTATGAGTACGCGCGCACGCAAAATCCAACTCGCACGGCCGTCGAGCGTAACGTGGCCGCTCTCGAAGGCGCGCGTTTCGGTTTTGCCTTTGCTTCGGGGATGGCGGCTATAGATGCGACGCTCCGTCTGGTGAAATCTGGCGAACATGTGATCGTTTCAGACAATACTTATGGGGGTACGGCCCGTTTGTTTACGAAGATCCTCGCGAACTACCAAATCGAATTCGATTTCGTCGATACCTCCGACGTTTTGAACGTCGAAGCTGCCGTCAAAGAAAACACAAAGATGGTTTTCATCGAGACTCCGACAAATCCCGTGATGATCGTGACGGATTTGCAGGCTGTGTCTGAAGTCGCTCATCGGGCGGGCGCGCGCGTGGTCTGCGACAACACCTTCATGTCGCCTTACCTGCAACGGCCGCTCGAGTTCGGCGTGGACATCGTCGTGCATTCAACGACAAAATATCTGAATGGCCACTCCGACGGCATCGGCGGAATGGTCGTGCTCAATAACGAAGACGACGCCGCCTGGATTGCCTTTGTGCAGAACAGCGCCGGCGCCATCCTTGCACCGTTTGATTCGTGGCTCGTGATGCGCGGCACCAAAACGCTGGCGCTGCGTATGGAGCAACACGACAAGTCGGGCCGAGCGGTCGCGGCGTTTCTCGAAGAGCATCCGAAAGTTTTGAAGATTTATTATCCAGGGTCGGCTTCGCATCCACAGCACGCGCTTGCCATGCGCCAACAGAAAGGCTTTGGCGGAATGGTGGCGTTTGATGTGGGCTCGCTTGCGGCTGCCCGTTCGGTGCTGGAATCTGTTAAGCTATGCACCCTCGCCGAGAGCCTCGGTGGAGTGGAAACGTTGATTTGCCATCCGGCGACGATGACTCACGCGTCCGTTGACCCAGCCAAGCGCGAACGACTGGGCATCACGGACGGTCTGGTGCGCGTTTCTGTAGGGATTGAAGACACGGATGACATCATCGCCGATCTTGATCAGGCTTTGCAGCGAATCTGAGCGCTCGCGGAACCGCACGTTGACAACTTGCGTTACGGATTGAAAATATAGTTTATTCCTCAGTGACACGAAAGCGGGAACGGGTTAAAATCATTCTGATTTACAGCCAGTAAACGAATCGCCCCTCGGTTCCTTATGATCGTCGAGTTGCATGCAAAATCAGACGTGGGCCGCGTCCGCCGTGGCAACGAGGATAATTTCCTCGTATTGGATCTCACGAACGATCGGACCTGGATCGGCTCGGACGATAAGGAAGAGCCAACGGAGTTCCGGAAGTTTGAACTGGGCCAGAGAGGTCTGGTGCTGGTCGTTTCTGACGGCATGGGCGGCGCGCTGGCGGGTGACGTGGCCAGTCGCATGGCAGTCGATTCCGTCCGTGAAATGCTGGTCGGCGATGATCCTGATGGAGGTTGCGACGAAGACGTGCCGCTGGTTGAATGTCTGAAGAACGCCACCGTCTATGCCAACCTCGCGATCCATCTGCGCAGTCAGGAAGACGCACGCTGCGCCGGCATGGGAGCGACCTTCACAGGCGCCGCGGTTAAGGATCACTATCTCGATCTGGTTCAAGTAGGCGACAGTCGCGCTTACATCATTCGCAAGGAACAGATTCGCCTCGCGACGAAAGATCAGTCGCTGGTCCAGCAGCTCGTCGATGTTGGCCAGATCAGCGAAGCAGAAGCCGAGACGCACATGTTCCGCAACGTCATTCTGCAAGCGCTTGGCGCGCAGAGCGAGGTCACGCCGGCAACAGGACGCCTCGCGCTGCGCCGTCGCGATGTCCTGTTGCTTTGCAGTGACGGACTGTCGGGCAAGCTAAAGGCGGAAGACATTCAACAGATCGTTACGAGCAATGGCGACTTGCAGGCGGCTTGCGGCGCGTTGATTGATTTGGCAAACGAACGCGGCGGCGAGGACAACATAACCGTCGTGCTGGCGCGCTTTCTCGGCGACGACCTTGAAGAACCTGTGAGCGATCGCATCACGATTGAGTTGCCGTCGTTGGAAGAAGACAAAACGCTGGAAGATACTTTCGAACCCGATACCGAACCGCACTGAGTCTTGTCACTTCGCCAGGGCTATCGTTTTCATCACAACCTATCGTCGCGGCTTGTCACTCACGCGGAAGAAATCACCCTGACCATCGTTTACGCGAAGCATCCGCATCATCTCCTCAAAATTGAACGGTCGCGCACCGCGACGCCCAAAAACGGAAACCTGGTTGCCGCTCTCATCAACTGCCCGATCGCGATCAAGCGGTTTTGAGATCGCCAGCGCCTCGCCTTTGGTTTTGAAGGTAGCGATCAAAACGGGCCGCGGCCGCGGACTGAACCCGGCATATTCGGGCATCGTCTCAGGCGAAGTGAGTTGGAGGATGCGCATTCCGTTTTTGCCGTCCGCGACGTAAGCGAACAGGCTGGCGTTGGTCATCGCAATCTTCACCTGACGGGCGTCATTCAGTTTGCCGTCCGCGTTGAACATCTGATCCATACGCGGTTTCTCTGGTTGTTCAATGTCGATGATGGCAATTCCCTGCTTTCCGTTAGCGACGTATGCATAAGTGCGCGCTACATAAACATCGCGCGCGTCTGCCAGCGCCACGGAACCGCCGTCAACCAGATGCGCCTGTTCGGGCGTGGTCACGTCAATAGCCTTCAAGCCGTCGTCGTCAACGATGAAGCCGTAACGAAACTGAATCGATAGTGCGCGCGGATGCTGCAAAGCTGGCTCGCCAATTCGAGTGACGATCTTCGGATTAAGCGGATCGTCGATACTTATCACCACCAGCCCACGATCAGTCGTAACGTACGCGTGAGTGCCGGCGATGGTGATGTTGTTCGCACCGGTGAGCGCGCCGCCGGGATTGAACGCGCCATTCGGAAATCGTGAAGGATCGAGCGCGCGCTTCAGATAATTATTCAGCGGATCGCCGTCGAGCAAGGTCGCGGCATTTACCAGAATCAAGCCTTCGTATTTGTCGACCACATAAAGATAAGCGTAGAGCGGATGGATCGGCTGCTCTTCGTTGACGAGTTGCTCGCGCTCTTTGCCGGTTAGCTTACTGGCGCTGACAGGATCGATCATCGTGCCGTCGGCCTTCATCCGCCAACGCGCGGGATCAACCGCCAATGTGCTCGGCGCAGCTACAGCCGTCGCGTATTTTGTCTTGACGTAAAACTTCTGGCCAAACTTTGAGACGGGCGCGGTTGTGATCCGTTCGGAAAATCCCTTCTGGTCGATCTGCGCGACGTCGTAAACGCGCAAGCCCCCTTCACCCGCCGCAACGTAGGCGTATTCGCCACGAACCTGCACCTGCAACACGCGCGGGTTGCCCTTGTGTTCGTACGCCTCGCGCAACTCGCTCCCAGCTCGAATGAATTTCTCATAATCGTCAGGATAGGCGATGCGGTGCAAAGTGCTGCCATAGACAGCTTGCGGATCAGAATGTTCGGTCGCGACCACGGCCTCGAGCGCGTCATTCGAGGCGACGTAGACGTAACGCCCCATGAAATTCACGAAGTTTGTCCCTTGCAGCAGCACCTGCGCCAGCCAGGCGTTGTTATCGTTCCTCTCCGAAACGTGACAGTCGCTGCACTGTTTTGTCTCTTTGGCGCGCACCGTGTGCGGCACGTGAGTATTGAACGTTTGGCCTGAGAAACCTTCGGCCGATACCGTCTGCTGCTGCGAATAGATCCATTCGCGATTCTGATTTTGCGAACTTACCAGCACGGCGGATGAAGAACGAACGGGCGCGATCCGATTGCCGGTCACCGTGCCGTCGCGACCAAGCATGAAGATGTCATCGCGCAAAACCTGAAAGTTGTACTGCGTGAAGTTGCGCGACTCGCCTCCTTCGTTGTGGCGGTTTGGCATTTTGCGATTTGCCTGCATCGACAGGTGACAGCCGAAACAACTCGTCACCCATGATGAATGACAAGCGAAGCACGTCATGTTGTCATCGCGGTGCGCGAGCTGTTTGTCTTCCGTAGGTATGCTGCCCCAGGTCGCATTGTCTTTGCGGATCGTCTTCGCGTAATGCGACTTCTCGCTGTAGTCGCGACTGCCTGGGGTAATCGTGTCGATGGTCTGCTTGACGCGCCACCAGCGTCCGGGCACAACGAGCGAGTTCTGCACGACGTCGCCGTTTTCAAGCTGCACGTTGTTGTTGTGCTCGTCTTTCCTGATCTGTTTTTCTCTAATGCGCTCGAAAGCGTTCAGACCGGTGGCAGATATCGCGATCCGAGTGAGATTGCGACCGACGAGTGGCTGGTTCTGTCGTTTGCGCAGTGCCACCTCGCGTTCGGGCGCTGGTCCGGCGGCAGGACCCGAAGTAAACAGAGTTGCTTGCCGACGCACGGAGCCATGACAATCGACACAGGTAATCTCGATCGCCGCGCGTGGCTCGTTATAGAGATTGCCATTCCCGTGCGCGTCCTGCCGAAAGTGACAGTCAACGCAGTGCATGCCTTTTTCGAGATGGATGTCGTTCAGATGCACTGCCTTGTTGAATCTGTCGTTGTCGTCGGCTGAAACGATTTTGTCTTCGGCATCCAACAGGTTGCCTTTTCGATCTCGCTTGAAGACTTTGCGAAACATCCAGCCGTGACCGTGAGAATCGCCGAACTGTGTGTTCTTTAACTGGCTGTTGAATTCCGGCGTACCAGTCTTTTGCAAAAATTCGAGAGCGGACCAAAGGCCGCGCAGGCTAGCGCCCTCGGGATTGCGGTTGAGTTTCTGTCGTTCCTCGTCCGGCGAGGGATTGTGTTGCTCCTTCGGGTACATTTTGTCGCCGTCGCTCTCGTTGTCCCACCAGGTCATGCCAAGATAGGTCGCGACCATGTTCGTGCCGGGATGCATGTGACAGACCATGCACTGCGAGGTGGGAATCTGACTGGTGAACTGATGTTTCAGCGGATGACCCGATTCGTCTCTCGGAATATTTGGATCCGCAGTCTGCGAACGGCCCATGTTGCCGGCACTGGAATAAAATGCCGAGTGCGATGGATCGCGATCATTCGCGTAGATAACGTGACAAGCGGAGCAGCCCGACGAGCGATAGTCGCCAGGATGATCGTTTGTGCCGAGAAAATTGAGCGTCGGATCGAGCAGTCTGGTTTTTTGTAGTCCGAGAAAGACCGGATCGGTGCGTTGGTTTGTGCCAAAACCGCGCGGGCTTAATCCCTTGTCGGGCTTCCCTGGATCTTCTTCTCTGTCCGGGTTACCGACTTCCAGTCTGCGTTTTCCGCCCCGCTCAAAAACGCGCAAGACGTTGCCCGGTTGCGAAATCTCCCAGCGCGCAATGGGATCGAGATAAGCCAGCAGACCTTTCTGGCGTTGCTCTTCAAGCGTCGGCGCCGGATTCTGTATCAATGTTTGCGGCGCGCCCGACGCGTTGTAACTTTCGCCAAAGCGCGCGTCTTTCAACGGGAAACTCCCGTTATTGTAAAGCGCCGCGCCCCAGAGCATCGCGCCGTGCGTCATCATGCTGCGCGCGGTCGCTTTTGTCTGTGATTCGTGGCAGCCACTGTTGCCACAGGTGCTCGCCGCGACGCGGAGATCGCCGGGATTGATGAAGCGAACAAACTCAATCGCTTCGCGTGCGAGCAATGTGTTCGTGCGCTCAGGATTTGCGCCCGTGTTTCTGCCGTCCCGTTTCCATTCTTCCGGGAAGCGAGGCTGGACGTGAGCTTCGCGTTTGACGCGCTCTAATTCTTTCGGATCCTCGCCCGTCTTTCGCGGCGCCGGGTTACCGCCATGACAAGCGGTGCAAGTCAGGCCAAAAGCATCCTTGCCATCCTTCAGTTGCGTGAGGGTCTCGGTCTTCCCGTACTTGTGCATCGGTTCTATCTTTTCGTGACATGAGACGCAGCCCTCGAGCTTTGGACTCGGTCCGTCGCTGGGATTGACTGCGAACGAGCGTGAACCACTCATGAGCGCCGCAGCAATCAAAGCCAAGACTGCCACGAGCGAGAAGTTGAGAGGATTCCTAACGGTTAATTTCCCGCAAAGGCGCAAAGGCGCCAAGGGATTAAGAAAACATTTTCTTTCTGCAGGACTTGATTTCGTAGGACCAATGAATTCCATCTCATCGGCTTCGCGTCTTTGCGCCTTTGCGGGAAACTGTTTTTCTCTCATAGCTCAAAACACCAACTTCAATTGCGCGAACAGCGAGTACAGCGGCTTGCTTGGATTAACCACGCTCGGTTCGCAAAAGTCGCCGACGTTTGGCGGACAGTTACGCGAGCGGTCAGTAAAAATATCGCGAAAGCCGCGGCCCGTCTGCAATGTCGCCGCGCCAAACGTCATCGTCACGTTGTTAATCAGGAACGGCCGGTACGCGACGCCCAAACTGTAGTCCCATCCGATATCGTGTCGAATATGATTCTGAAAAAGAACGTATTCCAGCGGCTCGGTGCGATGAAACCGAAGATAGTTTACATTGAAGACGGCTTTGGCGCGTTGCGTTATGTCAACATCAACGCCTGCGTTGTAAATCACAATTCCCGGATTCACGAAATTCGCCTGACCCTGAATCTTGCTGCTGCGCAAGCTCGGCAAGATGCTGTTCGGCTGCACCAGTCCGACTCCCGTCTGCGTTAACCTGATTCCATTTCGATTCCAAAACGAAAACTGCCCACCGACAAAGTTTGGATCGTCAAAGATTGCATCAAAACCTGTCGCCTTCGCATCCGTCGGATTCGCGTCGCCCTGCGCAAAAAAGAACGATCCCTTGAGCCGCAGGTAATCGTGATCGACCGAAAGCTCGGCCGCCGCCATGTTTGATTTGACGCGCACGCTGCGGCCGGCGATTGGATTCCGATCGTCGCGACCGAACACGTAGTAATACGAATGCGTCAGATTCAGTCTCCCGAGATGGCCATCACCATTGACGCCGAGGTAACCAACCTTGATCGAATGCGGCCGCACGTCGCCGATCAAAGCGGGCCGCACAAGAAATCCATTACGATCGTACTTTATGCTCGCTCGATCGTCGTTGTAATGCAGGCTGCCCTGAATTGTGTAGCCTTTGCGAATGAAGTCCTGACGATACAGGTTCGCGATGTAAACGTTTTGATGGCGCGTGTCGAAACGATTTAAGCCGCTATTCGTGTCCTTCTCAAGCATCGAGAAGTAAGCAGCATTGTATTGATAACGATTGTTGCCGAAACTTCCAAACAATCGCGCGCCCAGGTTGTTATCTGAAAAAACAAAGCCGCGAAAGTCCGAAACGAATGGTTGGATTCCCGCGCGTACTGATATGAAATCAAAGTTTGCACTCAGGTCCGCGAGTTTTACTTCGCCGAATGCTTCCTCAAGGGATACCTGCGTATCAGTACGATTAGTGCCCCGCCGCACGTCGATGTTGACGACTCCGTTTTCGCGCGCGTTAAGATAGTTTGGAATGCTGAAGGTCGGCGAGATCTTGATCGCCCAATCGCGTGGCTTGAACGTGGTGTCGCCATGGAAGAGCTCAAACGTGAGCTGTATCGTTTCGTTTACTGCCAACGCTTCGGAATGGCCAAAGAATTCCGCGCTTCCTGGATTCGCGGTGCTGACGTCCGAAGGTGTCGGCGTGCGTCGCAGTTCGATCCCGGTCGTGCTAACCGCGGACAAAACCATAAACGTCTTGTCGCCCTTGATTGGGTAGTCGCCTTTCAGCACGCTCTGGTTGTAAGGATCCCACCAGCGCCCCTTCTTGAACGGAATGTCGCGCCCGCGCGCCCCACGATCACCATAGCGATCGTACTCAGGAAAACCGATGCGCCAACGGTCGCGTGTCTCTTTTCGATCGGGCGGGGTCTGAGGGGCCGAGCTCCGTTCAACCTTTTTCTCTTCAAGCTGGATATCGATGGTCGTTTCTTTGCCCGGCTCGACGATGACGTTCTCCAACGCTTCGCCGCGGACGAGCGCAAACTCGCCATAGTTCTTGTTGTCCTTATCAAACTTTGCGACGGTCGGCGGCTCGACATTGATGCGATAAGCGCCTGGCAAAAGTTGAAATGCGTAGTGACCATCGGGACCGCTACGCGCGCGACGAACGCGACTAGTAACCTGATTTGTCGCGTCAACTACGACGCCGTTGGCCGGCGCGCCCGTTGACGTGCGGACCATACCTTTCAATGTGCCGTGATGCTGACCCAACGCGCAAAGCGAAGTTGCCAACGTCAGGCCAATCACCACAACGGCCCGAATTGAATTTCCGCGCAGATTGAACCTCGCTTTCATTCGCATTCGACTGTAATTGCCTTGTAGCACACGAGCCCGCGCGAGGCAATGACAAATTTGAGCAGGAGAATTTGGCGGGAATCTATTGACTGAAAAATGATTGGTGGTACATTGTGCTCGCATGCGCCGCCGCCGGGCCAAATGATTGCACGTTTCGTGATGAAAGTTCGCACCCGCAATGCTGGTTTCCTTGGCTTAACCTTTCTGGGTTTGTTCGCTCTGGTTGTTTTTGGCGAACTCGCGCGTCCGCACCACGCGCGAGCACAAACCAGCGGGCCAATTTTGATCAGCGAAGAAACGTCAACGCGGGCGGTCGCTTTTGAATCCGTCACACGCGCGCGCGAACCCTTCACCGCAATCGCGCCTGTAGCGTTTGGCGCGGACAATCACACTCGCGTCATGCTCTTTGCAATGCATTTGGAATTGCAATCAGGCGAAGGACCCGAGTCGATCGTAGCGGAAGCCGAGGACGCCGCACACCGCATCTATCCTTTAACGGTCGAGTATGTTGGCGCAGTGCCGGAGCAACCCTGGGCCACGTCTATCATCGTTTGTCTCAACGATGCGATGGGCGATACGGGTGACGTGCTTGTGCGCATCACCTATCGCGGCGCGTCGAGCAATCGCGTGCGCGTCGGCATTGGACACGTTGGCGATGGCCCACCGGACGACGAAGGCGCAGTGCCTACGCCTGGTTCGCCTGTACCCCTGCCGCCGTTGGGAACTAACGCTACTGCGGGAAACCTCACGCCCGATGAAGTGAAGACCATCATCGCGCAAGCTGTATCGGCGGCAGTGGCATTGAATCGGAACGTGACGGTCGCAGTTGTCGATCGCGAAGTGAACGTGCTTGGAGTTTTCCGGATGACCGGAGCGCCGGTGAGCACGACGATCCGCAGCGTCGGCGCGGCGGGCAAAGGACTCGAAGGAACGGTGGTGCCGTCTGAGCTGGCGGCGATTTCCAAAGCCGGCACCGGCGCGTTGTTTAGTACGACAGGCAACGCGTTCTCGACGCGCACGGCGGGCTTCATTATTCAGGAACACTTTCCGCCCGGAGTGAATTTCAAAGCCGGTGGTCCGCTCTATGGCGTGCAGTTTTCTTCGCTTCCCTGTTCGGATATCAAGCGGCCCGGCTTGCCGCTCGGTCTCTCGGCTGATCCCGGAGGCTTGCCGATTTACAAAGATGGAGTGGCGGTTGGCGGCGTCGGCATCGAAGGTGACGGCCTCTACACAGTCGATCGCGATCCGGCTGATTTCGATCAGCCATTTGAGGAAGTGATCGCGGCGTCGGGTGAACGAGGTTTTGAGCCGCCGTCGCTGATTCGCGGCGACGACATTTTGGCGGACGGCATCCGGCTCGCTTACGAAAACGTTGCCAACGCTCCCGCGCCGCCAACGATTTCGTTTGCGAGTCTGCCGGGAGCCGTGCTCGTCGCGTATCCAATTCGTGGCGCGCAGACTTCCGCCTTCACTCCCGTAATCGTCGGCGGCATTAGCGGCGAAGTCGATACTCGCTTCTTCCCATTCGTCGGCGGCACGTCTCCCGCCGGGCCAAACGCATTAACCGCTGCCGATGTGCAAACGATCATCGCGCACGCGGCGCAGCAAGGAAACATCACTCGCGCAGCAATCCGCCAGCCGCTCGGCAGCAACGCCCGCGTGAGCATTGCGGTTGTTGATCGCGAAGGAAATGTGCTCGGCGTCTTTCGACAATCGGATGCGCCGGTATTTGGCTTTGATGTATCGGTGCAGAAAGCGAGGACTGCCGCGTTTTACTCAAACGCAAATGCCGCGACGTTGTTGCGCGGCGCCGGCCTGGGATCGTTCGTCGATCGCGCGAGTGCCGACGGACTGAGACTCGACGGCTCGGTGGCATTTACCGATCGCGCCGGCGGATTTCTGCATCGCCCGTTGTTCCCCGATGGAATCAACAACACAGCTGCCGGCCCATTCAGCACCGAGCTGAGCGAATGGAGTCCATTCAATGTCGGCTTGCAGCTCGATCTGATTAAAGCGAACCTGCTCGCGACACTTGGCGGCGCGAGCGTGCCCTGCACTTCGATTCCGAATCTGCCGAACGGCATTCAGATCTTTCCGGGCAGCGTACCACTCTACAAGAACGGCGTGCTCGTCGGCGGCATCGGCATCAGCGGGGACGGGGTCGATCAAGATGACATTATCTCGGCTGCCGGCGGCAATGGATATTCTCCGGCGCCCGCGATCCGTTCGGATCAAGTATTTGTCAGGGGCGTGCGCTTGCCATTTCTGAAATTCCCGCGCAGCCCGAATCTTTGAAGCAACCAGCACGGCGCCGCGAGATTCTGCGGATGAAGCAAACAAACTCGAAACAAATTACCTGGCGCACGCTCGGCCTCGCGCTGTTGGCCAGTCTGGCCGTCACCGTTGTGGCCCAAACGCCAACTGCCCTGCCGGATGCGCGGGCCGTAATCAGGTTGCGGGTAAAAGTGGTACTCGGTGATGCGACCAAAGCGAGAGGTCTTTCGCGTAAACGTTTCTTTTTGATTAAGGGGTCGCTGGCAGAGAACGAGAGTTTGATTCAGAGCTTCGAGCAGCGACTCTTGGTTTCACGCGACTGCTACTACCGCGGGTTGGGCGCCAGCGAGGCGTTGATCCGCTGGTTGAAAGCGAGCGATTGCGAATCGGTTTACTGTCGTGAAGTGGAACCGAAGGACGTCGAGGGTGCAGACGCGGTGCCCGAGTTTCAGCTCGCCGTCGCCGCAGGCGAGAAGGAGTTCGGCAGTCGCGAACTGGCTCGCAAATGGCTGACGGTAAATCTGTCCGATCAAATCCGCGACGGCTTTTACAAACGGCAGCAACAGGATTTGGTAGCTCTTATCAAGCAGGCCGAAGAGCTTACGAAGGTGAAGGTCATGTCGGTCATGACAGACCGGAACGGCACCGCCTATTTCACGGATCTGGAACCAGGTACCTACATCATCTCGAACATTCTGGCCACGGAAATCGGAGACCGCGCGTCGTTGTGGAACTTTGAAATAAAGGTGAAGCCTGAGGACCTGGCAACAGAAAAGCCAATCTTGATCTCGAACCCCGGCAATAAAGATCCGCGATATGTAAGGAACATCAAGTTTGTCAGCGTGGAAAAGACGCTGCCCGCATGTCCGGCTCGGTAAAGCCGACGCGCGTCTCTTCCAATCGAGCTATGAAACACTACAAGGTCATATTGTTCATGCTCGCGCCGATGGCGCTGGCATTCATCATTTGTCCCCAGCAATTCTCCGGGAGTGGCGAGGTAGCGGGACAGAGGCGAGGAACGCGCAAAGTGGCAGCGCCACAAGCCGCCAGGAAAGCTCCAATCGATTACTCAAAATTCTCGCACGCTACGAAACAACATCAGGAAGCCTGCAAGAGCTGTCACAAAACGCCGACTGCAAACTGGGACAAGGTTCGGGAGTTTCCCGACGTTGCCGACTATCCCGATCACGACGCTTGCGTCCGCTGTCACCGCCAGCAATTCTTCAAAGGCGTTCAGCCCGTAATCTGCACCGTCTGTCACGTTAAGACGTCGCCACGCGATGACGCTCGCCTCGCCTTTCGCAATCCGGCGGCGCCGCAGCAGTTCACGATTGAGTTTCCGCACGACAAGCACCAGGACGTGATCGCTTCGCTGCGCTGGCGGCCTAAGTCTGATCGCGCAGTCAATACTTTCTTTGTGAAGTCCGCGCACGTGCTCGATGACAAGAAACAGAATTACTACAACTGCGAGATCTGCCATGTCGCGAATACAAAAGCGCTGGCTGCGCCGGCGACTGGTTGGCTTGACGGCTACGCGCCGGCGATCGATACGTTCAAAGCGGCGCCTGATGGTCACGCGTCGTGTTTCAATTGTCACTGGAAAAGTCAGGAACCGATTAGGAACAACTGCGGCGGCTGTCACAAGCTCGCCAACGCGCCGTTTGTTCTGCCGGCGTCTCACGAACGGAAGTCAATCAAGTTCCGACACGAGGGTGGCGGCGAGAAAAGGACCCACGCCGTTCCACCAACCGAATGCACGAGCTGCCACATCAACATTACGAAGTCTGCGACGTTGAGAGGCCTGAAGCCTGACGTGCCGATTACTGGCTGCACCGAATGCCATAATAAATCAGGTATTCGTCAGGATCTGAATAAGGAGTTGGCGTCTCTTGATCAGGACAAGAAGTTTGTGTGCAGTTATTGCCACACTTCGAACGTAGGCAAGCTCGACCCGCCCGCAAGTCACTACGTCGTAGCAGAGCGACGGGCGCTGAAGCGGAAGGATTTGAAGTGAGCGTTCCCAAGGAAAAGCTTGCGACTGGCTCGACCGGGATGCGTTGCGGCGATGGTTGGCTCGCTCTTACCGTTCGCGCCCTGGCGTGCTGTTGTGCCTTGGGGCTCATTTCCTTAGCTCCAGCGGAGCGACATGTTTATAGTTACGGTCCGCCAAGCCGACAGCCAAGCTCCGTAGGAGCGATACCTCGCAACCAAAGGAACAATCAGGCGAGCCACAACATGTCCCTCCTACGGAGCTCGCCAGATACGTCGACACGCCGCGCCTATGAACATTTCATCCCTACGGGACTCGTCGCGCGGCTTGTCACCAATGATCGTCTCAGCGACACCATTCAAGGTCCTGAACTCGACTACTCAACCTTCAAACACGCTAGCCAGCGTCATGCTTCGCTTAAGTGCACGGATTGTCATCAGCGCACGGCGGACAATTCCGTGATGCCGGCGTTTCCCGGACACCAGGCGTGTATGAATTGTCACACGGGACAGTTTGTCACCCCGCGGACGCCGATGTGCGCGATCTGTCACTCAAACGTAGCGAGCGCTAAAGCACCGCTCAAAGCCTTCCCAACAACCTTCAAAGAGAATTTCAATGTTACTTTCGATCACGCGCAACACATGAGCCTGCTCGCGCGACCGAAGAATGGATGTGCCGCCTGTCATGACAAGCAACTTAATCGCGGCGCGGCACTCGCGATTCCCACCGGCTTGAGTGCGCACAGCCAGTGTTACTCTTGTCACACTCCCGCTAGCACTTCTGCCGGCGGAAAAGAAATCGCCTCGTGCGGTGTGTGCCACCAGGAAAAACCATTTGCGCGGACGTCCACCAATAGTCCGGCGTTTCGGCTGGGTTTTGCTCATGCGAAACATGGACCGCGGCAGCGTCTGGAATGCGCGACGTGTCACACGTTGACTGCGGGCTTGCCACAAGGGAAACAAGTCAGCTCGCCGCGCGCGTCCGAACACTTTTCGACAGGCGGCGGGCAAAGTTGCGGGGCTTGTCATAACGGGAAACGGTCTTTCGGAGGCGACCTCGCGTTCAAAGATTGCCGGCGTTGTCATACCGGTCCGACTTTCCGCCTCCCAATGTAACCGCGATTCAATTAGTCCCGAATGACAAGTTTGACACCTCCGTCTTAGCCAATTAAGATCTACGCCGGCTTTGAGAGTTGCCAACTCCGTGTACGTTTTGCTCATCAGAGCTTTGCAAGCCCCTCCCCGATCTAAGCCAAGGTGCTGCTATCAAAATCATTGTTAGAGGAAGACAGAAGATGAAACTGAAGATTGTTCTGATTGCCCTGCTCGGTTGTATCGCTCTAATTATTGGCGGGAGTGGTTTACGACTATCGTCCGCGCAAACTCCGGAGAAAGAGAGCAAGACGCAGCCAAAAGAAGTCGTGCTGGATAAAGACAGCCAGTCAGACAAATACGGTGAGGTTCCTTTCAATCACGAGAACCATTCGATGAAGAATTACAATCCGGATGGAGTAACAGTCACCGCCTGCATCTTTTGCCACCACACCGATCAGCCGGCAGCAGATCTCAAGGCCCCGCTGAAAACTTCGGAACGCACTGTCGCGTTGACGGCGGCGTTGTTGCAAGCAGCGGATGCAAAGGCCGTGAAGACGTGTCGTGCTTGCCACTTGCAAGCCGGCGACGACAGTGCGCCGACGCCTACAATTCAGGAGGCAGATAAACCCGCGCCGACGAAGTTGACCAATGAAGTTGCGTATCACAAGAACTGCAACATCTGTCACGACAAAGCGCTCGCCGCGCGGCCGCAATTGAAGGAAAAGAAGATCGCCGGGTCAAACGATTGTCTGCCCTGCCACAAGCCCGTGAGTTAAGCACGCGAGCCGCTATCTCGCCGCTTCGGCTTCTATTTGGTCCCATTACTCGAACCCGAAAAAGTATTAGCCATCAACGACGGATTCCAGTGCCGTTTGTCTTTCACGTGCTGGACGTGACACGACGTGCAATTCGGTTTATCGGCCGCAATCAGAGCGCGTCCCGTCGCAATTTCGATCCGCCCATTATGACAAGCACCGCAAGTCTGGCGCGGTGTTTCGCGATCGGGCGGATTGTGTGACTTGTGACAACTCGAACACGACAACTGTCCTCGCGCGTCAGCCGGCATGCCCGTAGCTGCGCGCACCCTCCCCACGTGAATGGTATGAAATTGTTTGCTGTGCCACTGCTCGTCGTTGTCGGTGGCTAGCCGCAGTACGTCTATTTTTTTCGCTGCCCAATCACTGTCGCTCAGTCCTTTCCAGACCCACTTGCCATTCACCAGCGGATAACCAAACGCACCTCCATGCGGCGTGCCCACGCGCCTGCCACCATACGTCTGCTTGTTCGCATCGTTGTGGCACTGCGTGCAGGTGAGCAGCGCGGCTTCGGCCGGCTTGAAATTGGCGCCCTGGTGCTCCGCGTGACACGTCGTGCAACCAATGCCGGCAGCCTGGTGCGGCGGAATCACAGTGGCAACAAATGCATCGGCATTATGGCAAGCAGCGCAGTTTGCTTCCATACTTCCTCTGAGCGAATGACACGTCGTGCAGGAATTCGCATTGGGCCGCGCCGCAATTGCGGGGAGCAGAATCAATTGATTTTGCGCGTGCGCTTTCGACACCGGCGCGGGCGCGTAAGCATTCACGTACCAATAAGCGGCTAAGACGGAGACGAGCGTCACAACGATCCCGCCCCAGATAAAAAACGAAACGGGCCAGCGCCGCGCCAGATCCGTTGTGGGCAGCCAGTTAAATTGACCCTTGCCGGTTCTTCTTTGGCTGCGCGGAAAGAGCGGCGAGGGGCGCACCATCTTGCCGGCTTCGCGGATCCGCTTGTCCCAGAAAATATCAAGCGCCTTCGTTCCCGGTAACGGCGCCGCTCGTTTCGGCGCAGCACGTTTCTTCTCGGCTGAGGCATCCTTCAACAGATCTTCAAGCTTTTGCGTTTCGACCCTCGCGCTACTCGCATCCAGGCGATGTGCAGACCTCCCGATTTGAAGCGAGACTTTGATTACCAGCGCGCCTTCGCTGCGCTCAATGTCGAGCAGAAAAGGGCCGACCTCGATCACATCGCCTGCGCCGAGGGCTTCATTTTCTTCAACTGCTTTTCCGTTGAGCTTAACAGGATTCGCCGGACGAAGCCCAAAGACGTAATAGTCGCCCTCGATCTGTTTGATGCCTCCCTGCACCCGCGAAACGGATGGATGATTCAGCAACAGTTCGCACTCCTGGAGACGCCCGATCAACAAACCATCCGTAATGATGGTTACAGGGTCCTGCACCAGGTCCTCGCGCACAACGATGAATTTGTTCCCCATCTGGTTAGTAACGAATATTCCTGAACGATCTATTTGACGGCAAAGAATACTACTTGAATCATGTGCACCAGCATCAAGCCGAGCATCAGCGACGTCGAGATCACATGCGGCGCAATCCAAATGCGCAGCGTCTTGTGCAGATAGATCAGAGCATCAACGCGGCGCAACGTCACCGCGGTCTCAACAGCTTCCAGCAGCAGCGTCCTTTCCGCAGCAGTAGCCATTCGGGTTGTGCGTTCCTTGAATTGCTCCCGCGCGTCGGCAAGTTCACGCTTCAATTCCTGGCGGCGAAAAAACTGGCGAAACAGAAAAGGCCAGCCAAGAAAGTGTTTACGCACCTTCTCCTCGATCTCTTCGCGCAGCCAGCCCTCGCTCTTTTTGACCATCGCTGCAAACGATTCGCGCAACTCGCCGCGGCGGCCCAGCAGATTCTCTATGAGCAAAGGTTCGCCCTCGAGGCTCGTCAAAAGACGCGGCGCCACGATGTATGAAGCTATGCCGAGCAGCCCCGAGACAATGACTCCGATGAAAGAAACGTACAGCAACGTCGTCAACATTCCGCCCGTGTGCGTGCCCGCGTGCATCAGTAGCAGCACTGTAGCGATCGTGCCCGCGTAAACATGCGCCAGCAACCAATAGCGCAGCGCGCCTGCACGCCGACGGTATATCTGCTTTCGGATTGGATAACTCATGACCGCTACGACACCGATCAAACCAACGAGACCCGTGGCCCAGCGCATTGTCAGCCACGTACCGCCAAGATGGCCGCCGAACCCGTGATGCGCCAGGCCGCACGCGGCCGCGATCGCCAGAACGATCGTCGAAAGAATTCCCCCGGCGTGCCACACGCGGGCAAGCGGATCGCTCTTGTGGATGTTTCTGCCGATGGCGTGCGTCTCGTCTCGAAAGACGACGCCAAGTGCGTTATTGATCTCGCTAAAGTATTCGAGCGGGTCGACGCGCACCAGCGCGCCAGTTGGACAATTCTCCTCGCATGAATAGGCTTTCCGGCGAGCGCCCGGCGGATTGAGCGGCGTGTCTTCGCAGAGATTGCATTTGATCGCGACCATGTCGTCACCTTGCACCGGTGTCAACGTGGCAGTTGGCGCAGAGAGACTGAGAATCCGTCTCAATTTATTTGTCAGGCTTAATTGCGCAACCGGTTCCGGCGTGCGAGGCACCATCGAGATCGCGTCGTAAGGACACTGCGTGGCACAATCGAAACAGCCGATGCAGGTAGCCGGATCGATATCGACGTGTCCCGTCTTGTCGCGAAAGATCGATCCAGTGGGACAGCCGGTGAGACACTCCGGATCCTTGCAATGCATACACACTTGCGGTGAAAGCACGTGTTGTGTCTTGCCGCCTACTTTCACAGGGCGCACGATCTGAATACCGCGCCGCAGCAGGCGTGATTGACCATGGACCTTATGGCAGGCCAGCGAACAATTGCCGCAGCGGACGCACAAATCCATATCCATTACGAGAAGATTTGCGCCGTCAACGATGCCGGTCGAAATCTCCTGTTCGGCGGAAGCCATCACGCGCAAGTCGGGCACCTCTTCGATCGTCGCCGGCAATTTGTCGTCGGCACTCGAAAAACCAGAGAACACAGAAATGACTTGGCCTCGCAGGGAGTCTCCTGTTAACAGCTCGATTGGTACTTCGAGTGCCTCCGTTCGCGCCATCACCGACGCGTTGTACTTCCACGTGCCGCCTTCCTTTCCACCTTCGAGTCCCAGGCAATTTCCCGCGCCAAGAAAATCAACACCAATATTCTCGCCCACTCCGAGCGCGATGCCGGTGTCGCCGGCGTCAAACGGAATCCCGCGCACGCGACGCACCCAACCGCTTTTGATCAGAATGATCTTGTCGACGGGTGTTCCTTCCTGGCACAACACGTGATGCTTGCCGTAAACAACGAACTTTGAGATTTGTTTGAGTCGCTCGATACTCTCTTCACTGGTTTGTCCACCCATCACGTGGCTCAGGTCCTCGAGGACGCGCCCGAAACCATGCGCGCGATACGTATTGTCCAGGGCCTGGCCAAACTTCGGTAACTTTCTGAGCAAACGAAGCGCGGGACGCGTTACTTCGAGCACAGCCGCGTGGCCATCGCGCGGAACGCTGACGGTGGCATTGCGTTCGACGCCCGCGAGCACCGACATCTCGCCGAACAACGTCCCTGGTGGTAGCTGGCTGATCTTTCGTTGCACGCCGCTTGGATCTTTGACGAAGACATCCAGAACACCATCGACGGAAATGTAAAAAGTATTCCCGCCCCACTCGCCCTGCTGCATGATGTCTTCGCCCCCGGCGTAGATGAGCAGACGCACGTAAGGGCCGACCTTTTTGCCGCCGGTGTAGTCGCGACCGCGCACTATGACTTCGAGATCGGTGGCGTACTTCAGCTTGCCGCCCTGCTCTTCGAATAACTCGGCGGTTAAAGGAAGGTTCTTAACGGCGTCGGCGACAGCTTCCTGATCCGTGATCGCTCGTGGCATGGTGGGTTTATACTACTAAGAGATAAAAAGATAAACGACGAAATCAGACACGGCATTCCCAGTTCGCTTGTGGCACGCGCATCTTGCGCGTGATTCACGGGCGGGACGCCCTTGCCACTCTTCAAACTGAACCAGCACGAATGAGTTATTTCGCTAAGCTCCAACTCCTCTTCATGCTAAAGTGTAGCGTCTGAGGAATCAGCGCAAGATACCACGCTTTCAAACATGCCATTGGATTCTCTTTATTCTCTCCCGATCGAACAGCAGATTGGACAGTTTTTCTACATTGGACTTCCCGGCACGGAGCTCGACAACGAGACGCGCGCGCTGGTCAGCGAGGTCAAGCCTGGCGGCGTGATTATTTTCGGTCGCAATGTCGCGGGGCCCGAACAGTTGCGCGCGCTGCTCGATGGTGTGCGCGAGCTCCTTCCGGTCGCGCCGTTAACGGGAATCGATCAGGAAGGTGGATTGGTAGACCGTATGCGACGGATCTTCACGCCGATGCCTGCGGCTCGTGTGATTCGCCAGCACGGCGATCTGGCAGCGGCGCGCTCCCTGGGGCGTATCACTGGCGAGGTTCTGCGCATGCTGGGGTTCAACATGAATTTCGCGCCGGTGATGTCCTTAATGACCGACGAGCGCGACCTATTGTCGAATGGTCTTTACTCGCGCTCGTTCGGACGCTCGCCCGGCGAAGTGCTCGGTTATACGACTGTGTACTTGCGTGGTTTGCAAGGCGCGGGGTGTCTTGGTTGCCTAAAACATTTCCCCGGCATCGGCGGGGGCGAGGTCGATTCGCACGAGCAGATGCCATTGGTGCACCTTTCGCATGACGACCTGATTGCGCAGGACCTGGCGCCGTACATCGAGTTGTTTCAGCGCAAAGACGATCGCGTTCGTTCTGTGATGGTGAGCCATGGTGGCTTTCCCAACGTCGATATCAGGGCTGAGACTACCGGCGGACTGATCGAGCCGGCCTCGCTCAACTACAACATCGTGACAAAACTTTTGCGTGAGGAGTTAGGCTACAAGCATCTGGTTCTAACTGACGATCTCGAAATGGGCGCCATCGGAAACCATTGCCAAATCGAAGAGGCAGTCGTGCGCGCCTTTCTTGCCGGCGAAGATATGTTGCTCATTTGCGCGCACCAGGAAATTATTCGCCGTGGTTATCAGGCGCTCCTCAAAGCGGCCCGCGATGGCAAGCTCCCCAAAGATCGCATCCGCGCGTCACTGAAGCGCATTGCGGCAACCAAATCAATCGTTCAACCGGCGTTGCCCCTGGACCTCGAGCGCTTCAAGTCTCTGTCCGAGGAGATCGCTACGCTCAACAGCAAACTCAATTATCAATACGGAGGAACCGTTCTATGAGACCACGGCGAGCGAGCGTGACGCAGCGAGGGCAAGACCTCCTTCGGTTTCTGGCGCTGGCCTCGATTTTGCTGACATCCTGTTTTCTGCCGCTCGGCTGCCACCGCGGCACTGGCTCCGGTCGCGGGCAAGGCAACGCTTTCGTAATTGCCCTCAGCGATACCATTCGCACCATCGATCCGATCGGATCGACTTCGGTGGATGCCTCCAGCGAACGCGTGCGCACTCTGATGTTCAATTCGCTGGTGAAGAAGGATGACAAGTTTGACTACGTGCCGGAGCTGGCCTCAAACATTCAACGCTCGGACGACGGGCTGACTTACACGTTCATACTTCACGACGGTGTGAAATTTCACGACGGACGGGTTCTGACATCCGCTGATACGAAATACACGCTCGACACGGTGCTGGCGAACCCCTTTGCAAAGTCGGCCAGCTTCTTCGAGGGCGCCGGCACTGATAAGAAGAGCTACGTTAAGAGTGTAGACGCGCCCGATCCAAAAACGATGATCGTTCGGCTCAATAAACCCTGGACCGGTTTGCTGTCGAACCTGGTTCCCATCGCCATCATTCCTAAAGACAGCTACGCGACGCAGAAGGATCATCCACTCGGCACCGGTCCCTTCAAGTTTGTCAGTTATGACAGTTCTCAACAGGTGCTCGATCTCGAAGCGAATCCTGATTACTGGGAGGGCCCGGCGAACATCAAGACTCTGCGGGTGCGAGTAATAAGCGATACCAACGCTTTGCAGGCTGAGTTCCTCTCGGGAAGAGTTGATATCGCGCCGTTGCCGACGAGTTTGTCACCGGATGCGATTAAGTCGCTGGGTCAAGATGCCAATCTGCAAGTGCTCCAGTTTGCCGGTTCAAATCTCAATCTGTTGACGTTTAATACCTCGGCGCCGCCTCTGAATGACGCGCGTGTCAGGCAGGCGATCTGTTTCGCCATCGATCGCGAATCGATGATCCGCCAGTTGCTACAGGGCCAGGGAAAAATCGCGCATTCGATCTTGCCGGAAGACTCGTGGGCCTTCACGAGCGGACAGAAATATTCCTACGATCCGGCGCAGGCACGGAAACTCCTCGATGATGCAGGCTATAAGAATTCCCAAGAGCGTTTCGCAAGACCGCTCGTCTTCAGAGTCATTGGCAGTAGTACGTCAGCCAAGCAGTATGCCGGTGTTATCCAAAACAATCTGAAACAAGTTGGCATTTCCGTCAGAATCGAAGGAGCGGAGTCACAGGCCCACTTCGATGAGTTGCGACGAGGAAACTTTGAGCTCGCTTATGGCCAATGGGTCGGGGGAAATCAGGATCCGATCTTCTACAAGGATCTGTTTGCCACCTCAGAGATTCCCACCGAGAAACGCGCGGCGAAAAATCGCAGCCGCTACAGCAATGCCCAGTTGGATCCATTGTTGGAAGAGGCCGTCAACACCGCCGACCGGCAAAAGTCCCTCGTGCTTTTTACAAAGATTCAGGAGATTGTCAGCCGCGAGGCGCCAATATTTCCGCTTTGGTATCAGGCAAACATGGTGATTGCGAAGAAGAATGTGGAGAACATTCAGGTGAACGCGAGCGGCGACTGGGCGTTTGTACGAAAACTGACGGTGAAGTAGCGGGGCGATTTGCGGCTTTGCCGCCTCCCAGTGCGGAAAGGCTCAGCCTTTCCGGCGCGTCATAATTCTCTCTGAGGCTACGCCTAACTCTCTTGCAACACGTGAATTTTGATCGCTCCCTCGCGGATGAGGCGCGGCTCTGAGCCACTCAGATCAAGCACCGTTGACGGTTCCGTCGCCGTCACCTCGCCGCCGTCAATAATCAAATCGATGCCAGTCGGGAAACAGGCTTCTACTTCTTTCGCAGTGCGCGCGGGTGGTTGCCCCGAGACATTCGCGCTGGTTGCCGTCAACGCACCACCGCAGGCGCGCAGCAACTCGCGCACTTCTCGATCATTAGGAAGGCGAATACCAACTGTTTCCGATCCCGCGGTCAATTCCTCGGGCAATTCCGGTCGGGCATTTCCTATCAGTGTCAATGGTCCGGGCCAGTGACGCTCACTTACGCGATCGAACAACGCGGATCTCTGTGCGATAAAGCGATTGAGATCTTGGATGTCGGCGATCAAGATCAAAATCGGCTTACTCTCTTTCCCGCCCTTCAGTTCCTTGATAGCGCAGACAGCGGTTTGATTGAAAGGCTCAGCGCCTAGTCCATAGAACGTGTCGGTGCGAAAGGCAACAATGCCACCGCGTGCGACGATCGCGGCGGCTTGGGCACGTGCTTGTTCAGTGTCTTTAAGGATCATGACAGATCCTCTGTGCTCCTCTGTGTCCTTGGTGAATCTTTCTGATTTATTAACCACAGAGGACACAGAGAACACGGAGGAAGCACAGAGATCAGATCTTAACTCCGTAACCGAGACCATCGCCTACCGACAACACCTCCGCCAGCAACTGCGGATGATTCACAAACCGCTGATTAAATTCGCGCAGTGCGTTCGTTGATGTCTCCTGATCCGGTGAACGGATCTCGCCCGCGACTTGGCCACCCCACAAAAGATTGTCGACGATCACGACACCACCAGGCCGCATCGTCGGCAACGCGAGTTCTAGATATTCGCTGTATTCTTCCTTCACTGCGTCAATGAACACTAGATCAAATGTCTCGTTGAGACGCGGCATCACCTCCAAAGCCTTGCCCCGCTCAATGCGCACACGCTCATGCAGACCAGCGCGCGACAGATAACCTTCAGCCGCGCGGATCATTTCGTCATTCGGATCAATCGTCACGACCAATCCACCTTCACCGACGGCGCGCGCCAGATGAATCGTCGTATAACCAATCGCCATTCCGATCTCCAGCGCTCGCGTGGCACTAATTGCTCGCGCTGTGATCTCCACAAAGCGTGCCACCTCCCGGTCTGCGCTCGGAACACGATGCTCCGCGCCGTACTCTTCCATCTCTATCAAAAGCTTGTCACTCTGTGATAACAAACGATCGAGATACTCTGCCTGCTCGCGCTGAATGATGGCGTCGATGCGTGCTTTCATGGAGACCTTTCTTTGAGAATAGGTTATTGCAACGTCAGTCTATTGTGTCACTATCCACATCGCAACCGATCTAGACTCCGTAAGAGTCGAATGTTCTGAGGGCTCCGTAGGAGCCGAATATTTGTAGCATCACAATCTCTTCGGAACTACAGCTCCGTCAGGAGCGACATGCCGCCCCTAGCGGGGCTAGCGGTGAAGGGGGCTCTTGCCGGCTATAAATATTTCGTCCCTAACGGGACTGAGAGCAGAAGAAAAAAGGACAATAAGCGGAGCACGGCAAACAACGAGCTCTCAGCTATCAGATTTGTCTTGCGGATCATTCGAAACAGAAACGTAGCGTCGCCCCAATCCAAGCTGTCGCAACTTGTGCTGCAACGATTGCCGGTGCACGTCGAGGATCTCCGCCGCGCGCGTGACGTTGCCGTTGGTCTGCTCGAGACAGCGTGAGATGTAGCGGCGTTCAAATTCTCTGCGGTCCTCGCGAAAGTCAGCGGTGAATGGCACCTTGATGCCGCCGCTCTCCGATTCCGTTTCACTGGCGATCGCGCCTTTCTCAACTCCCGCGGTGATCTCTTCAGGCAGGTCGACGGCGTTGAGTTCGTCGCCCTCAGCCATAATTACGGCGCGATCAATCGTATTCTTCAACTCGCGCACGTTGCCCGGCCACTCGTATTCAACCAACCGGCGCAACGCGGGCTGTGCAATTGCGCGCGCCGGCAGTTCGTAACGCTCCGCGGCAACGCGCACAAACTTTTCGGCGAGCACCGGAATGTCCTCACGGCGCTCACGCAGTGGCGGAATCTCTATGGTCACCACGTGCAGGCGATAAAAAAGGTCGGCGCGAAAGTTTCCCGCCGCTATTTCCTGTTCGAGCGGGCGATGCGTCGCGCTGATAATCCGCACGTCGACCGGAATCGACTCATTACTTCCGAGCCGCTCGATGCGTCGCTCTTCAAGTGCGCGCAACAGCTTGGCCTGCACGTTCGCGCTCATGTCGCCGATCTCGTCGAGAAAAAGCGTGCCGCCATCCGCTTGCTCGAATTTCCCTTCTCTTCTGGCGGCTGCGCCGGTAAATGCGCCCTTCTCGTGGCCAAACAATTCAGACTCGATCAATTCGGATGGAAGCGCCGCGCAGTTGACGGCGACAAACGCGCCGTTGCGACGCGTCGAGTTTCGTTCGTGAATCTCGCGCGCGACCAGCTCTTTACCCGTGCCCGACTCGCCGCGTATCAGAACTGTTGCATCAGTCTCGGCAACTTTTTCAATCATCGCGCGCACGCGCTGCATTCCTTCCGAGTTTCCGATCAGCGCGCCTCGTTGCGATCGCTCAATCTCAATTCGTCGCCGCAGCGAGAAGTTCTCGCGACGTAGCTGAATAGTCTCGGCGGCGTTCTTGATCACCAACCTGAGATCGTCCAGCTCGAACGGTTTGGAAAGATAATCGTAGGCGCCGGACTTTACTGCCTCGACGGCCATGCGTTCAGATCCGTGGGCTGTAATGATGATCACGAGTGGAGCGTTTCCATTTGTGCCTTGCAACTCGCGCAGGAAGTCGAGCCCGCTCATGCCCGGCAGGTTCACGTCCAGGAGCATCAGTTCAGGTTCCTGCTGCTTAATGAGGAGCCGCGCCGCTTCCGCTGAATCGGCCTCTGAAATGTTGTAGCCAAACGCGCTCAAAGCGCGGCGCATGCCGTAGCGCGCGGCCTCTTCATCGTCAACTATTAGTAATCGCAACGCGTCTTTCTTCACCTTAGCGATGTAGTTTAGAGCTTCCCACCGCAAAATCCCTAGCGCGTGGCGTGCCAGAAGTGGGAAACCATTCACCACAGAGGACACAGAGGGCACAGAGAGACCACAACCGCTCAAAAAGCAAAGAAGCGGGACTGCTCCCGCTTCCAAAGTGAACTCTTCGGTTGCTGACCGCACTGTCAGCATTACATTGCGACTGTCGGCCAAATCATTTCGGTGTTCGCTTCGCCGACATCACCAGAATGATCGCATCGCCAGAAGGCCCAACGTTCAAAGTGCCAACGACGACCGGCTCGCCTTCGCGCATGCTGATATCTGTGGTCAGACCGGTGTTTTCGTAATTGATTATCGGAGTCGGATTGCCGTTGGTGGCAACGGCGCTGTAGGTCTCGATGGGAATGCGCGCGCCAAAGGTGAATCCCTCCATACGGATAACCTTCCGTCCCTCGGCGTCGTCGACGATTTTTATCCGGTTGACATTGAATTCATTGAAGCTGGGCGTTCTTGCCGTCGCCGCCGCTGAGGCCATCAAAGGAGCACCGGCCCATCTCAGATTCAGCCGGCCATCACCCCTCACGCGATTAATCAGGGTCGTGGCCAGCCGATAGTTCTTGAACGGCAGGGAGGTTCGCAGTTGCTTGATTATTCCTTCGAGGGCGGCGGGCATTTTCGCATCGCCAACATCCTGATTGGTGCCGACAACCAAATACAACTGCGTGTCGAGGTTAGTCTCATCATCCTTTGTCTGGGCCTTGGTAGATTGAGACGGTTTGTTGTCATCCTGAGCCAGCGCTCGCTGAGATGCGCTCGCAACCAGCACCAGGAACAGGCATGACAATATGATCGAGTTGAAGATCTTGCGCATAATCATCGTTGGTTCTCCTTAGAGTCTGAACTTTTCCGCACTGAGGCAGTCGTGTTTTGCTGTTCCACTGCTTCACTGCTTAATCTACGGAGCGCGAGCTGTAATTCGCCATCGCCATGGGCTGCTCCCGAACTACGCTACTAACACGCCCTCAACTGCGGAAAGTTCCGCGCTCTGCTGCACCAGCTAATTCTTTGCGGCCCCCATTCATGCGACTGTAGACAGGGTCGGATATGGAACTCGACGGTTCGTGTTTCTTCGTTTCGTTCGTGTCATTTCGTGGATCGTCTTTCTGCGGGCTAACCAACGGACGATCCACGAAGTTACACAAAAAGGCCGGAACCTACACGAACAAGCGCTAGCAATACCGAGTTCCTGATTTCTCCGGTGCATGGTCGAGCTGGTGTCAAGAAATAGGTGTTACGGCACACTAGACGCCGGCGATCGGAACGCGCAATTCAAAGCGCGCGCCTTCGCCGTTCTCCGTTGGCGCCAAACGCGCGGTGCCGCCGGCTTCTTCCATGCGCTTGCGCACGATGGCGAGGCCCAGGCCGGTGCCGCGTTGTTTCGTAGTGAAGAATGGTTCCCAAATGCGCTGCCGGATTTCAGCGGGAATGCCGGGGCCGCCGTCGCGAACAGCAATCAACACCTGACCATCCGCCCGCTTTGCATGGACGATTACGCGACCGCCCGAAGGAGTTGCTTGCACGGCATTCAACAGAAGATTTGCCAACGAGTCGCGCACGGCAGACACTGCAACACCGTCGAGTTCTTCATCAGATTCAATAGAACACTCGACCGTGATGCCTTGTTCATCGGCTTCGGGTCGGAAAAGGCCAACCACCGACGCAACCAATTCCTTAACTCGACACGGCAGCTCTGCGGGACTCTCGCGGCGCGCAAAACTCAGCAGTTGCGTGACGCTCTGGCTCAGTCGATCAGTTTCACCAACAATTAACCCCAGGTCTCGCGCATACTCACTACTCACGCGCTCGTCTTCGCTCATCACCTGCGCGATTGATTTGATGGACGACAGAGGATTCTTGATCTCATGCGCCACGGTCGCGGCCATCTGGCCGAGCGCCGCGAGTCGTTCCTGGTCGGCAAGCTGTCGCTCAAGCCGCACATTCTCTTCCACCAAACGACAATCTTCGATGGCGATCGCGATCTGGCCGGCCAGGACTGCGAGCACCGCGCGCGCATCCGGCGTCAGCCCGCCACTCGGTCCGTCAGCAAGCAAGAGACCGGCAGTACGATCTTCGCGCCGCAACGGATAGGCAAGCCCGTAACCATGTGCGGTCAACGCAGGCTCGTCTTCAACCGGTTCCCAGTCGTGTTCTCTGGATAGGCGCAAAATCTGATCGATCCAGAGCGTTGATTCGACCGGCTCAGAACTACCGCCGCTGGTAATGATGCGCACTTCGCGCAAGCCCAGCGCCTGAGTCGTTCGTTCTTCAACGAAGCGCAGCAGCTCAGGCAATTCTTTGTATTGCCCGGCGTGCGAGCTGATGCGCGCGACGATCTCGCGATAGAGCGTAGCTTCGCGTGCAAACAATCTATGAAAGCGGCTTTCGAGCCATCGCCTCATCGGCGCCGCCGCTAATGTCAGTGCAAGGATCAATACGGCTTCGATCACGCCGGCGCGAACGTGAAACCTTCTGGTCATGCGTTCACCGATGGTGCGAATGCCGTAAAGATAGATTGCCAGAATGAAAGCCGCGAACGTCGCGACGATCAGACTCTCTTCAATAACCAATTCGAGATAGCGGTAGCGGTAAATGTAATAGACCAGCAGCGCGGACGGCAGCAGCGAGCCCAGATTTGCGATCGTGAGCACGTACGGTCGGAGCCAAGTGCCTTTGCCGAATCCCAACGCCAGCGCCGCGATAATCACCACGCCGACGGTAATAAACGATGCGGCGAGCGCGCGCATGATGCGCTGTTCACTCGCGTATGGCGACTTTCTGGCAATCAGCAACTCTTTGATCGAGATCATTCCCAGTACGTAGGCCACCCAGACAGCAAACGGCAGGACGAAGAACCCCAGTTTCGTGAGCATCGGCGCGTAGGCGCCCGACCAAATCTTCGGCACGACAACCGCAAGAAAGAGAGTCGGAAGATAGGCAGCATAGACGCCGAACTTTTCCCTGCTCGTGAGCGGTCGCGACGATGCGTTGGCCCAAACATGCGCGTGAACGTGTAACAGAAATGAATAGGTGAAGGTGATGCAAACTACCGCGACGGTGTCGGCCAATCGCAGGAGCGTCGTCAATTGGCTATTCGTAAGGCCAAAAAGATTGTGAAGCGTAATGACGAGATTGCTGGTGTGCCAACCACCTATGCTCAGAGCGAGAACGAAGAGCATTCGCTCAAGCGGCGCCAGCTTGCGACGACGCGAAAGCAGCAAGACCGCCAGCCACAGGGGCAATACCGCGCCAATGCTGTAGCCGACGAGTTGAAGGACTTCAAGTGGGGACATGGAATCAGGAGGAGGCAGGCGGCAGGAAGCAGACGGCAGGACGGCGGTTCTCTTTCTTGGGTCTCGGTAGCGGGAGCGATTTGTCGAGTTCCCTTTGTCCTGCCTCCTGGCGTCTGCCTACTGCCTCCTGCTCCTGCCTACTGACCGCTGGCCGTGCTGCGCGGCGGCATGAACGTAATCTCAATGCGCCGGTTGCGCGAGCGGCCATTGAGCGTTGTGTTTACCGCCACAGGATTCGACGGACCCATGCCGTTTGCCTGGATGCGCGCCGGGTCGACGCCTGCCGTTTGAAAACGTTCCGAGAGAACGCGCGCGCGTTCCTGCGTAAACTGCTGGAGCGAGACTTCGTCGCCTTTGTTGTCGCTGAAAGCTTCGATCAGTATCTGGTAATCGGGATTGCTGGCCAGCAGCGCCGCCAGCGGTTCGAGCTTAGTCCCAGCCGCAGCGGTCAGCTTACTTGCGCGCATCCCGGACCAGATCGAATCCGGCAACACAAGTTGAAACCCGCGCGGCGCGTCGCGCACTGTGCCGAATTGCGCGAGGTTCTGCTTCAACGTCAATTCCGCAGCGCGTCTCAGTTGCTCGCGGCGCTCCGCTTCGCTGCGAGCTTGCTCGGCCTGGCGTTCACCTTCGAGTCGCGCCAGGTTCAGCTTCGCAGCCTCACCTTCGGCGCGCGCAATTTGGAGATCATCACGCAACTGCGCAACCTGGATACGCAGGTCCCGCAGGTTATCGTTTGCCGCGGCGGCGTCACGCTCGGCGAGTTCGCGCGCGCGTTGTTCGCGATCGAGCGCGACTTGTAACTGTTCGATTCTTTGATTCGCAGTGGCTGTGGATTGTTCCGCCGAACGCAAAGCCTCGTCGCGGCGACGAATATCGTCACGCCGCAAACGCGCGGCTCGTCTCGTCAGCGCCATCTCTTCCGCGTGCACGCCAGACGACGTCGCCGTGCGAGCCTTGATGTCTATTTCGGCAGCCAGTTCTTTCGTGCGCCACGCTTCTTCGGCTGCGTCGAGTTCCGCCTGCGCCTTCTTCAGTTCGTCTGGCGCGTCCTGGTCGGCGCCTGCGAAACGAGCGAGATTGATTGACTGTCGCGCGCCCAAAAGCGAAACCGGCGTGTCGCGGTAATCGCGCGCTGCGATGTCGGGGACGGCGGCGCTCTTGAAATAGTCGCTGCTGTTGCCAATGTATTTGACGTCGACTGTTTCAATCTGCGCGTTGCCGGGTCGTTGCGGTGGCAGATTTTCAAGCACCACCATGCGGCTCGGAATCTTCATCAGAAAGTGAGGCTCGGCAGTGACGATCAGCGCGAAGGTTTGCAGCGGCGTAGTGACGTCGAGCTTTGAATCGATGATGCTATTGCCGCTTCTTTTGATCTCGCCGAGATTGTCGACCTGTCCATTCGGCGAAATGGCCCACAACACATAAGTAGTGTAGATGCCGCCAAGCTCAGAAGCGCGCGGCATGTTATCAACGCTCAGCTCCACACGCGTGCCGCGCCGGCCAGAACGTCTCACTCGCGCTTCGCCTTTTAGTCGCGACAACAGGGTCGTGCCGCGAAACTTGACGATGACCGTTTCATCCAGCGGATAGGCGACAGCCACAGTCTGCCTCGGCACATCACTCTGCGCGAGAATGTTGATCGACGCCGATGCAACAAGACAACAAATGACAATGCAGCGCAAAAACACTCGACGGAAATTCATATCAACTTCACTCCCTGATTAAACCTGGACGAGCAGCAGAAGCTTGAAACAACATGCAGCTCAAACTTCTTCTGTATCTTGATGCCACTTCAACACGCATTGTTGCCGAAGAGATAAGGGGGGTCAAGCTAGCGGCCGGCGCCGCTCTTATGATGTTTGGCCTTGCGATAAGCGGCAAACTGCACGACAAACACGGCGATCGCCGCCAGCAAAAGCGCGTGAACCATGCCGCCTTTTTGCAGAAAAACGCTCAAAACAAACCAGGTAAGAAAAAGTCCCGCCGCTACAAACCAGAGTTCCACAAATACCTCCGTTCAAACTCTCAGTGCCTCGTTGACACCTTGCATGTCCTATCGACAATTCGACCGCGCGCAGGCCAACGGAGAAAGCATAGTCCCTACAGCCAGCCGTCTTGACCGGGGAAGAATTCAATGGTTACGGCGATTCGTTCAGTTTGTATCCGACACCGCGAACCGTTAGCACGTAATTTGGATTCTTAGGATCGGCTTCAAGTTTCTTTCGCAGGCGATTAATGTGCGGGTCGATGTTGCGTTGATAACCTTCATAGTCGGTACTCCAAACTCGATCAAGCAGCGCATTGCGCGACCATGCGCGACCCGGTTCTCCGGCGAGCAGCTCGAGTATCTGAAACTCGAGCGGAGTTAAATCAATCCGCGCGCCGCCCCGTCGAACCTCGTGGCGTCGCTTGTCGATCACCAAATCCCCAACCTCAATACGCTCACCATCGTCGGTTGTCTCCACCTTACCCGATCGTCGCAGCAAAGCCTCCACGCGGTATTCCAGCTCGCGGGGGCTAAAAGGCTTGGCCAGATAATCGTCAGCTCCTGCTTCGAACCCCGCAACCTTGTCGTCCAGCGCATCATGCGCGGTCAAAAACAACGCAGGCGTCTGAATGCCGCGGGCCCTGATCTTCTTGAGTAGCTCGAATCCGGACATTCCGGGCATCGACACATCGAGAATGAAACAATCGAACCGACCGGCCTGCGCCGGCTCGAGCGCGGCGGCGCCACTCTCTCGCTCGTCAACGTCAAAGCCCAACCGACGAAAATACTCAGCCAGTAACAGACGCATATCCGCATCGTCATCAACGATGAGCAGGCGCTTGCCGGCATACTTCTTTGCTGCTTTTTGTTCCAAAACTTATCGCCCCAAAGGAGAATTGGTTGAATCGAGGAACGATTATACCTAATTGTGGAAGCGAGATCGATGATAAGGCGATTCAATCCACGACAGGAAAGTGTCGAGCGGCCCCCGCAAGTGCCATCCTAATTTGGGTGTTTACCCTGTGCAACCTCTGTGTCCTCTGTGCCTCAGTGGTGAAAAAACGCGCAACCCCCTCACCACAAGACACAGAGGACACGGAGGTCGCACAGAGAAATAAATTAGGACACCATTCCCCGCAACTAACCTTGACGTTACTAATCAAGGCTAAGTATAGTCACTTTTTACGTTTTGGGCTTCGTTTCCTTCCTTACTAACTGCGGATCAGAAACTTTCGCAAGGCGATGAATGATCTTCGACGATTACTGAAATACTTAAAGCCTCACCGGGGAATGTTCGCCTTGGCGACTCTGGCCATGGTTACCGGTGCAGTGTTGGAGAGCGCGATCAATGGCCTCATCGTTCCCATAATAGATCAAGCGCTGGCCCAAGGTTCCGGCAGCCGTACGTCAACAATATTTGGACTGCAACATCTCATTCCGGCCTCCGGCCTGGCGGCCTTGAAGGCTATCGCGCTGTTGTTGGTAACCTTTACCGCGATTAAGGGAGTCGCCGAATATTTTTCCACCTACTTAATGGCTCGCATCGGACAGTCGGCAGTGTTGCGCCTGCGCCAGGATCTGTACGGGCATCTGTTGGCCCAGTCCTCCAGTTTCTTTGAGCGGCATCGCACCAACTATCTGGTGTCGCGACTCGTGTCCAGCGCTGCGGCGATTGAGGCCGGCATCACGGGCACGCTGCGCGATATGCTGCGCGAAGGCTTCATCTTGATCGCGTTTCTGGGAACGTCGTTCTACTTCAGTTGGCGTCTGACGCTTGGTTCGCTGACGATTGCTCCGATCATTGGTATTCTCACGGCGCGATTTGGCACTTCGTTGCGGAATCTTGCGCGGGAAAGCCTTGAAGGTAACAAGACACTTACCGATACGGCACAGGAAGCGTTGGCCAATCACAACATCGTTACGGCCTATCACGCGGAAGCACGCGAGAGTGCGCGCTTCACCACGGTTGCCAAACGAATTGTGCGAGCCAATCTCAGGACGGCGCGCATTGTTGGATTTGCGCCGCCCACGATCGAGATGATTGGCATTGTCTTTATCATCCTCCTGCTCTTCTTCGGCCGGTACGAAATCGCTTCGGGCCGCATGAACGCTGCGCAATTCCTGGCGGTAATTATTTTTCTTTTTCGCAGCTACGATCCGATGCGCAAATTGTCGCGCCTGCACAACGCCATGGAGCAAGCGCTGGCCGCAGCCCAGCACGTTTGGGAAGTGTTGGACGAAGACGCGAAGATTCCTGAAAAGCCAAACGCGATCGACTTGCTTCCCCTACGGAGCGAAATTCGGCTGCGCGACGTTTCATTTGATTACGCAGACCAGAATAGGCCAGTGCTGCGTAATGTTAATTTGCTCATCCCCGCGGGCTCGATGGTCGCCCTGGTCGGCGAATCCGGCGGCGGCAAATCTACATTGACGAAATTATTTCCGCGCTTTCATGATCCGGTTTCCGGGGCCGTATTGTGGGACGATATCGATCTCCGCGACGTGAAGCTTTCAAGCCTGCGACAACAGATTGGTCTGGTGCCTCAAGAGACAGTACTATTCAACGACACCGTTCGTCATAACATCGCTTACGGGCGGCCCGAGGCTACGGACGAGGAGATCGAAGAGGCGGCGCGCATCGCTTTCGCGCACGAATTCATAGTCGAGCTGCCTGAAGGTTACGACTCCATCGTTGGCGAAAGGGGTATCTTTCTTTCCGGCGGACAGAGACAGCGCCTCGCGATTGCACGCGCAATTCTGATGGATGCGCCGGTGCTGATTCTCGACGAAGCGACCTCTGCGCTCGACGCAGAGTCTGAACGCCTGGTGCAGCGGGCCATTGCCAACCTGGTCCGCAATCGCACCACCATCGTTATCGCGCATCGGCTGTCCACCATTCGGCGCGCGGACAAGATCGTTGTCATGGAGGCTGGCCGCATCATTGAAACGGGAACGCATTCTGAATTGCTGGCCCACGGCGGTCAGTATCGACGGCTGTATGAATTGCAGTTTGCAGATGAAGAAGAAGAATTGTTAGTCACTGGTTAGTCGACGGGTAGTCAAGAGTCACAAAACTATGAAGTCAATGACGGGATATGGTCGGAGTTCATTTGTGAGCGACGACTTTGCAGTGTCGGTCGATCTCAAGACGGTGAATAATCGTTTTCTGGACATTCACCTGCGACTCAGCGGTGAAATTGCGTCACTCGAACCTGTGGTCAAGCGCCGCATCAGCTCGCGGTTGTCGCGCGGGCGCATCGATGCCACGGTAAATTTCGAACGAACCTCGCAGGTTGATTACGAACTCAATCGTCCTCTCATTGCCGGCTACGTGAACGCACTGCGAACGGTGCAGCAGGAGTTTAGCCTGCCAGGCGAACTGGACATCAACGTCATCGCGCGTCTGCCCGGCGCGCTGCAGCCAGCGCGGGACAGCCTTGACGACAGGATGGTCGCGGCAGTCGAGCAAGCGGTCGACGAGGCGCTCGACGAGTTGGAAAGAATGCGTGAACAGGAGGGAGTTGCGCTCCGTGAAGAGATGCGCGAACGCGTGGACAGGATCGACGCATTGGTTCCGGTGATTGAAAAGTGCGCGGGTGGCCTGGTTGACGTCTATCGCGCCAGACTGCAGAAGCGCATCAGTGAGATGCTCAATCGCAACGGGCAAACCATCGAACTCGATCCCGCAAGGGTGGCCCAGGAGGTCGCGTATCTGGCGGACAGAAGCGATGTCAGCGAGGAGATGGTGCGCCTGAGAAGTCATCTAACCCAGTTTCGCGACGCCCTGAAGGCGACTGGCGAAACAGGAAAGATGCTCGACTTTCTGCTGCAGGAATTGAATCGCGAAGCGAATACTACGTTATCAAAGTCCACTGATCTTTCTATCAAGGAGGCCGCGCTGGCGCTGAAGGCAGAGATCGAGAAGCTGCGCGAACAGGTTCAGAATGTCGAGTGACACGGAAGAAGCAGAACTCCAGGCCGCAGTTCACAGAGACCAACCATCGGTTTGCGGCATTCTCTTTGTCGTCAGTTCGCCTTCGGGCGGCGGCAAAGGCACTCTGATCAATCGCGTGTTGAATGCCGTGCCGGGCGTCAGCTATTCTGTCTCCTATACTACGCGAGCGCCGCGCGAAGGTGAGGTGGATGGCCGCGACTATTTCTTCATTTCTCGGGAACAGTTCGAGTCGATGGTTGCCGCGAACGAGTTTCTGGAGTGGGCGGTGGTGCATCGTCATCTCTACGGCACCGCGCGCCAGCAAGTGTGGCGAGAGATGTTCGGAGGGCGAGACATCATCCTTGAAGTGGACGTGCAAGGCGCGGCGAGTGTGCGAGCGTTGGTTGCCGATTCGGTGGGCGTGTTCATTTTGCCGCCGTCGTTCGACGTGTTGCAGCAACGATTAATGGCGCGTGGAACGGATTCACGCGAGGAGCTTGAAGTCCGATTGCGCAATGCGCCCGAGGAATTAAGACATTACTCCGCGTTTGATTACGTGGTCATCAACGATGACGCGGCCCGCGCCGCCGCGCAACTGGCCTCGATTATTTATGCGGAGAGAGCGCGAAGTGAACGCCAGGAGAACGAGGTAAGGCGCGTGGCCGACACGTTTCCGACGGGTTGACTCGATTGTCGGAGTGTCTGAGTTGGCAAGGAGCTGCTGGAAACTAAATTAAACAGCGGAGGACGGCGAGCAATCATGTCAACATCGAATGGAGATATTGAAGACGCCGTAGAAGAGACTCAGGCGCCGGAAATAGATTCGAAATATCGCCTAATAATTGTCGCTGCGAAGCGGAGCAAACAATTGCAGCGAGGTGCGAAGCCGCGCATCGATATTGATCCCTTGAAACACAAGTCGACTCGCGTCGCCCTGGAAGAGGTAATCCGCGGTAAGGTCGACTTTCACATCAGGCCGCTCAAGGGGTCCGGAGACGGCGCCTAGCTCCGTTTCGGACAGGTGCAGAAACTCTCAACCTGTGTAGTAACTTAGTATTGCTTTTTGCAACGGACTAAGGGTAGCATGCAGGCGTTTGCAGGGCGCGGCAGTCAGCCGTTTGAACGTCGCTTACACTACGGACGTTCTGCCCTCGACGGGGACAGCAAGGGGAGACAGCGGAGCGCAGCGCGCGTGCTAGAAGATTGACAGAAAAAGCTGCATCATCTCGATCGCTGTTTCGGCTATCGAGTCGGACGCGCTCTGTTGTGAAACTGCCGTCTCAGTTGGCTCGCCAGGCACCAAGCTGGAGGCCGGAGGCGGTGGCGGCGGATTGGTAATGCCAGGTCCCTGCATGTCTCCGGCAAGCGCGGTCACCGAGAACAAGAGAGCAAGAATCGAAGACGCAATCAATGTTTTAAGCTTTTTCATGTTTGTTCCTTTTTTGAGGGTGAACCGCCGTCAATCGAGACCACGGCAATTCAGGGCTTTCTGATTGAACCGGAAGATAATAACAACTATCAGGAAATGTCGCTAGCACTAGCAACCAGTTTGGCAACTTTCTAGAAAGGTAGGCCTCACATGAACTTAACGTCAACCGAAAAAACACTGAACTTCGATCTGGACTTGGTCGCGACGACAGGATGTCAGCGAGCACGGGAGTCAGAGAGAGCTGGTGATTATGAAGGCGCTCGCGCTCATCTCTCACCTTTCTGGCAGGTTATCGGCGAGGGGCCCAGGCTTGAGGGATTGCAGCCCAGTACTCAGGCGGAGGTCTTGTTAAGAGCTGGAGTCCTGTCAGGCTGGCTCGGCAGTGCCCGACAGATCGACAATTCGCAGGAATTCGCCAAAGATCTGATCGGACAAGCGATTCGCAGATTTGACTCGCTGCGCGACTTTGAGAAAGTAGCCGAGAGCCAAACTGATTTGGCGATCTGTTATTGGCGTGAAGGAGCAATGGACGAAGCGCGTGTCTGGTTTGCTCAGGCGCTCGTTCATGCGGTGGAACCACTGAACCGAGCTCGGGTTTTGATTAACAGTACAACCGTTGAGATCTCTTCGGACCGCCTCGACGAAGCGTTGAACTTGCTGCAGCAGACGGCGCCTTTACTCGAAGGACCAAGCGACCACGCAAGCTACGGGCGCTACTACATGCAACTGGCGCTCGTTTTCAAACGAAAGGGCGGGGCGGAGAATCTTGATCGTGCGCTAATCGAGAATGCTGCTGCCAGCTTCCATCTTGAACAGGCCGGGCACACGCGCTATCTCGCCCGCGTTGAAAACAACATTGGCTTCATTCAACTGCAACTCACGCGCTACGACCACGCACTCGAGCACTTGGATAGAGCGCGTCGGATCTTCAACGAGCTAAAAGACAGCGGCAGCGTCGCCCAGGTTAACGAAACGCGCGCCCGCGTGTTTTTGTCGCAGCAACGTTATGCTGACGCCGAGAATGCGGCGATCGCCGCAGTCAGGACACTCGAACACGGAGGAGAGCAATCGCTTTTGGCTGAAGCCTTAACGACTCACGGTACGGCACTCGCCCGAATCCAAAATTATCAAGCCGCGTGCGACACTTTGCAGCGGGCCGTAAACCTCGCGGAGACTGCCGGCGATCCCGTATGCGCGGTCCGCGCGCGCCTGGTCATGATTGAGGAGCTTCAGCATTTTCTGCCAGCCCGCGAAATGGTGAATTCTTACCTGGAAGCCGATCGATCCATAGGAGCGTCGCCCGACGCTGAGACTGTTAACCGACTGCGTGCGGCTGCTCGCAGCATTATTGGCGAGGCGCCCAAGACGAGTTTGCCGAAGGCCGGCGCTTTTCTGTCGGCCGGTTCTTTGAAGGAGGCGGTTAGACGTTACGAAGCAGACTTGATAACTGACGCGATGACTCAGGCTGGTGGCCAGCTCACGCGTACGGCGCGATTGCTCGGCATCTCACATCAGGGACTCGGCGAGATACTTAAGTCGCGCCACAAAGAGCTGCGCAAGACGCCGCTAAAGCCACGCCGACGTTCAATCATTAAGAAGTGGTGAGTCGAGACAGTTCGGATTACTGAGCTGCGTGAGTCGCTCGCAGAAATGAACCGACTCAACACGCTGTTTCGCTACATCCCCTTGTAATCAGGCCCTCCGCCGCCTTCCGGCGTGACCCAGTTGATTATCTGATACGGATCCATGATGTCGCACGTCTTACAGTGCACGCAGTTTGAGAAGTTAATCTGCAAACGACGCCTGCCGTTTCCGCCGTCGTCAACCATTTCGTAAACTGCCGCCGGACAAAAGCGCTGACAAGGATTTCCATACTCTTCCACACAGCGCGTCGCGCAGATGTTTGTATCGAGCACGTGCAGGTGCACGGGTTGATCTTCGTCATGACTCACGGCGGCGTGATAGACGTCGGTCAATTTACTGAACGTGAGCTTTTCGTCAAAGCGCAAGCCATCGTAACGCTGCTCGAGCTTGTCGCCGTGATAGCCAAACGCGGAAAGTTTCTTCATCTCCTCATGGCCCGCCTCGGCCTTTGTTCGATCGAAGACTCCCCAAGCCCGCCCGCCGGTGATGAACTGGAATCCCGCGTTCACCAATCCGAGCCAGCGCCCCTGCTGAAACGCCGCGTGAAAATTTCTCACCTTCCGCAATTCGGGAATAATCCAGCTCTCATTGATCAATTGCTCGTAGCGCTGTAGTTGTTTACCGGAAAAGTCATTAGCGATCAGCGCTTCAAGGATCGCTTCCGCAGCGAGCATTCCACTCTTGATTGCCGCATGAATTCCCTTCAAACGTTGTGAGTTAAGGAAGCCGGCGCAATCCCCGACCAATAGCACGCCGTCTGCGTAAAGCTTTGGCATTGCGAAATAACCGCCGGCCACGATTGTTTTCGCGCCGTAGCGGATCATCCTGCCACCTTCGAGCAACTTCGCCACAAACGGATGCTGCTTGAAGCGTTGGAACTCGGCGTGCGGATCGAGCAAAGGATCGTGATAGTCGAGGCCGGTCACATAACCAAGATTGAGAATGCGATTCTGCATCCCGTAAATCCAGCCGCCGCCATAGGTCCGCGAATCGGAAGGAAAGCCAAGCGTGTGTGTGACACGTCCGGCCGGATAGCGATCGTCCGGCAGCTCCCACAATTCTTTTACTCCAATACTATAAACCTGCGGCTCGCGCCCTTCGTCAAGATGAAGGCGTTGGATAAGTTGTTTCGCCAGCGAGCCGCGCGGGCCTTCCCCCAACACGGTGACTTTCGCACGCAAGTGCACACCGGGTTCGTAGTTGTCTTTCGGCTTCCCTTCCTTGTCAACGCCTTTATCGCCCGTCCGCACGCCGATGACCTGATCGGTTTCGTCATAAAGCATTTCTGCCCCGGGAAACTCGGGAAAGACGTTGACGCCAACCTCTTCACACTTTTCGCCCAGCCACGCGGTCAGCTTATTCAGCGAGACGATGTAGTAGCCATGATTCCTGAGCGGTGGCGGCGTGATCGGCGACCGGATCGCCTGCTTCTGCGTCAAGTACAGAAAGTAATCTTCTTTAACTCGTGATTCGAGTGGCGCGCCTTGTTCGACGAAATCCGGTATCAGTTCCTTCAATCCTTTAGGATCCATCACCGCGCCCGACAAAATGTGCGCACCGACGCTTGCACCCTTTTCGATCACGGCGATTTCGATGTCTCTCAGCGATTCACCCTGCCGCTCGCCTTTTGCCACAGCCTCGTTGTGTCGCTTCACGAGCCGCGCAAGGTGATAAGCTCCGCTGAGGTTCGCAGGGCCGGCGCCCACGAACACAACGTCGAATTCCAGAGTTTCGCGTTCCATCAATCAGTCCTTCCAAAATTCATGTGAAATGAATGGCCATTCATTTTTGTTCCAGTATAGCAAATGCGTTCATTCTCTCTAAGCTCAACGGGGGCCGGTCGCCCCCGAAATTTCTTTCAATCATCACGCCCACTCGGTGTAAACTCACACTTCACCATGCGAATAAGAATTCCCAGACTGAACCGAAAGACTATCGGCGTCGCTGCACTTTTAGTGGCGTCAGCGCTGTCTGTCGGCGTCATGCGTTCCACGGTTCGCAAAGGGTGTTTGTCAGAAGGATCGAATGCGAGTTCTGTCGCACGCCTTTCTGCTGTGCCTCCCATCATTCTCTGGGCTTGGGAGCGTCCGGAGCAGCTTGATTTCATCGATCCAACACGCGTAGGCGTGGCTTTTCTATCCCAGACGCTTTACCTGCGTGGTGACCAGGTCGTGGCGCAGCCGCGCCGGCAACCACTCAACGTGCCCTCGGGTACGAGACTGATCGCCGTCACGCGCATCGAAGTCGATCGCTCCCCTGCTCTTTCAAGCGAACAGATTAACCGCGTCGTCCAGAAAATTGGTGAGGTTGCCCGATCGCCGGAGGTCATCGGCGTACAGGTTGATTTCGACGCCACACGCTCTCAGCAAAAGTTTTATCACGATATGTTGGTGGCGTTGCGGCGCGCGCTCCCAGGCTCAACCGGTCTCTCAATTACCGCGCTGGCCTCATGGTGCCAGGGCGATAACTGGATGAGCGATCTGCCGCTGGATGAAGCCGTGCCTATGTTGTTTCGCATGGGAATCGAGCGGAGGCAAATCCTCTCGCAACTTTCTTCGGGAGCGAATTTCAATTCAACTCTCTGCCGCAACAGCGCGGGAATCTCGACCGACGAACCGCTGACGTTCATTCCCAGGAGCGCGCGGATCTATGTTTTTAACACGAAGCCATGGTCATCAAGTGCCATGCAGAAAGTTATGGAGACTTATCAACGATGAACAGTCGAACCGTATGCGCCATCGCCTTGATGGGCGTTCTTCTTTTGAGCTCTCAGCCGTCGCTCGCCTGCGGTCCATTCTCGCTGGATGCAGTATTCACCTTCACCGTCCATCCTGAGTATCCGTTGGATAGTTTTGCGGGCGGCAAGATCGGCGTCATTGAACCAAGCCATGCGCGTTCATATCTTTTTGTCGCTTATCGTTATCTCAACGGCGCCAGCTTCAATGCGGAGGAGCAGAAAGCCCTGGTCGAACTATGGCATGACCGTCTGGACTTTACCTGGCCCGAGTATGACCAGGAATGGCCCAAGCCCTGGCTCGCAGCGCGACAGAAAGTTCCCGGCGTCACGCCGGCGCCAACGATCAGCGTCGATCGCCATCGTGAAAAGCCCAACGAGTACGAAACGTATCTCAATTGCCAGAAGGACGCTTTTGAAACCGCGGCTGCCACACTCGAAGCACGTATCAAGGAGTTTGGGGCCGAGAGCGCTGAGATCAAAGACTGGGTTTCAGCCCAGGATCAGGTCTTCGCCAATTGTTCTGAGGGGCAACATCTTCCCGGCGCCGCGACTGCTGAAGCTCCCCCGCTGCTTCGCTCGGACAGAAGCTATCAAATCGCGGCGGCAAACTTCTACTCCGGCAACTTCGATGAAGCACAAAAACTCTTCGTCGCAATCTCGGACGACAACAGCTCTCCATGGCGCCAGACTGCGCAATACCTCGTCGCTCGCACACTAATTCGCAAGGCGAGCCTCGGTCCAAAGGAAGGAAGAGATACCGCGCTGGGCCAGGCCGAGGAGCAATTGAGAAAGATTATCGGTGATCAGAAGCTCGCGTCCACACATCTTGCGGCAGCGCGCTTGCTGAATCTCGTACGTGTGCGACTCCATCCTGAGGAGAAGCTGCACGAGCTGGCGCATTCGTTGTTGCGGAAGGAACAGAATGAGAGGCTGAAACAGGATCTTTGGGACTACACAATTTTGCTCGACGGCTTTATCGGCGATGATGATTCCAGCAAGAAGAGAGAACTGCCGGCAAGTCTCACGCAGGACGATCTGACGGATTGGCTAGCTACGATCCAAGCCTCCGACTCCGGCTCACTCAATCATGCGATTACCAAATGGCAACAGCAACGTTCCGTTGCCTGGCTCGTCGCGGCACTGGGAAAGATAGACGGTCATCACGCGAAGGTCGCAGAATTAGTTTCAACAGGCGCAAAGATCGGCCCCGACTCCCCTGCGTTTCCTTCGGTCAGCTTTCACACGATTCGCCTGGCCATAGAATCGGGAAAGCTCGATCAGGCCCGTACGCGACTGGACGAGATCCTCGCCAAGCACAAATCGCGTCTTCCCACTTCGTCAGTCAATCTCTTCTTGGGTCAACGCATGATGCTGGCGACGGATCTAGGAGAGTTTCTTACTTTTGCTCAACGCGTGCCAGCCGCTTTTAGTTGGAACGACGACGGTCGCGAGATCCCCGCAGAAGCTTCCGAGGTCGGAGAAGACATCAAGACTATGCAAGGTCAAAAACTCTTCGACCTGGATGGCGCCGAAATACTAAACAAGAGAATCCCGCTCGCTATTTTGAAAGAGGCCGCAATGAGCGATGTGTTACCGGTGCATTTGCGCCGCGACGTCGCCCAGGCAGCGTGGATTAGAGCGATCCTTTTGAACGACTATAAGACTGCCAAAGAGTTGGTGCCTACTCTGAATCGTCTCGTTCCCCAGATGCGCTTGCTGCTCGCGGAGTATGCGCAGGCGCAGCAAGCCGACGCGACAAAGTTTTCGGCTCTCTACCTTTGGTTGAAGTTTCCCGGAGTAGAACCAGTGGTTGATGCAGGCGTCGGTCGTCGAACGCAACTTAACCAGCAGGAATCATTTCGCGATAATTGGTGGTGCTCGTCGGCTATCTCTCCTGAGGTCGCCGGAGAGTCTGAAAGCGAGCAGACTCAAGGCGCGACCGCACGCCCGATCACGGCAAGGACTGACGCTAATGCCCTCTCGTTCGTGTCAACTGCCCAGAGGGACGCAGCCGCCAGGGAACACAATCAGTTGAAGGCGCTGGGTGCGGCGCCCAACTATCTCTGCCGTGAGGTAATTGCCTGGGCGACAAAGAGCCCGAGCGACCCGCGCGTCCCCGAAGCGCTACATCTTGCCGTCAGAACGACTCGCTATGGTTGCACCGACAAAGAAACGGCCCGGTGGTCCAAAGCTGCGTTTGATTTGCTTCATCGCCGTTATCCCGCAAGCCCGTGGGCAAAGAAAACTCCATACTGGTTCAAAGATTGAGGGATGTCCGCCCGGTCTTTTGGCTCACCCGCTGAGAGTTCTCGTGCTTCTTCCACCTTTCTTTGACCACTCTGTAGAATGAGATCGAATTTCGAATGAGCGAAGCGAAACATACCAACCGCCTAATCAAGGAAACCAGTCCTTACCTGCTCCAGCACGCGCACAACCCCGTGGACTGGTTCGCCTGGAGCGAGGAAGCATTTGAGCAAGCGCGGCGCGAAGATAAGCCTGTTCTCTTGAGCATCGGTTATTCAGCTTGTCACTGGTGCCACGTTATGGAGCATGAATCGTTTGAGAACGAAGAGATCGCGAAGCTCATGAATGCGAGTTTCGTCAACATCAAAGTGGATCGCGAGGAGCGTCCGGATCTGGATCAAATCTACATGAACGCCGTCCAGATGATGACGCAACACGGCGGCTGGCCCATGACGGTCTTCCTCACTCCGGAAGGCGTGCCGTTTTATGGCGGGACTTATTTTCCGCCGGAGGACCGTCACAACATGCCCGGCTTCCCCCGCGTCCTTCTCAGCGTCGCGGAAGCTTATCGCAAGCAACCTGATGAAGTAACGCGCACCGCCGTCTCGATGCTCGGAGAGTTGCGGCGCTTGAATGTAGCGCGCGAGTCCAATGAACTACTCTCAAACGATCTCCTGGACGCCGCGTATCGCGGCATTATCAAAAGCTACGATTCGTCGAATGGTGGTTTTGGCGGCGCGCCAAAGTTCCCGCCGGCGATGACTCTGGAATTTTTGCTCCGTATTCACCACCGAACTGGAAGACAAGACGCGCTGGAAATCGTAAAGCATACGTGTCGGAAGATGGCCCAGGGAGGTATCTACGATCAACTAGGTGGCGGGTTTCACCGCTACGCGACCGACGCCAAATGGCTGGTCCCCCATTTTGAGAAGATGCTTTACGACAACGCTCTACTATCTCGACTCTACTTGCACCTTTACCAGGTTACCGGTGATGCGTCAGTCCGAAGAGTTGCGGAACAGACGCTCGATTACGTTGCGCGCGAGATGACCGACGCGCAGGGCGGGTTCTACTCGACGCAGGACGCGGACTCCGAGGGTCACGAAGGAAAGTTCTTCGTCTGGACCATTGAAGAGATAGAGGAGGTGTTGGGAGCGGGAGACAGTTCGCTATTCTGCACCTACTTCAATGTAACGCACGCGGGAAACTTCGAAGACAAGAACATCTTCAACGTTACGCGTTCAGACGAGGAGCTAGCAGCGACGGAAAATATTTCGGTTGAAAATCTGCTCGATAGGATCAACCTAGGTGCGCAGAAGCTTTTCGCTGCTCGCGAGCAGCGGATCAAGCCTGGTCGTGATGAAAAAATTCTGACGGCATGGAACGGCCTCATGCTGGCTGGTTTTGCTGAAGCGGCCGCGATTTTCGATCGCCGTGACTATGCACAACTTGCTCGGACCAATGCTCGCTTCCTGCTCGACAACCTGCGACGCAACGGATTGCTCCTGCGCTCCTATAAAGATGGACAGGCGAAACTCAATGGCTATCTCGAAGACTATGCATTTCTGATTGATGGACTCTTATCTCTCTTCGAAGCAACTGGCGAGTTCAACTGGTTCGAAGAAGCTGCCGTCCTAACGCATACGATGATTGAGGAGTTTTGGGATGAAGAGGATGGTGGCTTCTACTTTACCGGTAAGAGTCACGAAACGCTCATTGTTCGCACAAAGGATTACTTCGACAATGCGACTCCGTCCGGAAATTCGGTGGCTGCCGACGTTCTCTTGCGACTCGCCTTATTAACTGACAATGACGACTACCGGCGGCGCGCAACCACGGTTCTACGGCTGATTGCCGAACCATTGCAACGATATCCTTCGGCATTTGGCCGGGCGCTTTCCGCTCTCGATTTCTATCTTTCGTCCCCCAAGGAAATTGCGATTCTCGGCGATCCTGGATCAGCTGATACATTGTCGCTGCAACACGAGGTCTGGAAGCGTTACCTTCCAAACAAAGTGCTCGCTCAGGCGTCGCCAGCCAGCAATCAAGTGGCTGATGTGATACCCCTTGTGCGGGACCGAGATCTCCGTGATGGACGCTCAACGGCCTTTGTATGTGAGCACTATACCTGTCGCCAGCCCGTCACGGACGCCGACGAGCTCGCTGCCCAACTTTCGTCGGCGCAGGCATTCTGAGAGACTGATGGTCTTCAAACCGATCAGCCCCAGCTCACACGCGAAAACTCTTGACTCCAAACCCTTAAAAGCGTTATCTTTAGCTCGTGATAAACAACGTTGGCCCTTGCTGGCGGTATTTATCCTCCTAAAAGCTTTACTTGCCAACCCGGCATCCGACTTCGTTCACGCTCCGAAACTGCAAACGGGAATTAGTTTTCCATCAGCTTTTGAAACCCTGCGTTCGACATAACGCCAAGCTCAGTAAGCCAATTATGGCGCCACGAAACTGGAAGAGTCTCGCTCTCGTACTCCCAAGCTTTACCATCGGTCTCACACTCGTGTTTGCGGCGGTCATTTCCACGGCAAGATTGCCGCTGCTGAGTTGGTCGGGCCTCGGACCTATGTTTGTATTGTTGCTTCTCACCTTGGCAGCCAGCCGGTTCACCGTAACAGTGACCAGCGCCGATGGACTTAGTCATAGCCGCAAATCCATCGCTGACGCCTTTGTACTTTTGGCAGTGATGGTTTATGCGGTCCCCCCTGCCAACACTGCCGGACCGGCGACGATCCTCGCGGCGCTTGTAGGCGTCGTCTCGTCCTACGCTTACGCCCGCCGGCGAGCGTTGATTTTCACGACCAGCATCACAGTGATTTCAACCTTCATCGCAGCACATTCGTACCGCTTGCTTTATGTCCTGTTTGATGGCGCCAGATCCAATGTTCCTCAAGGTGCTTCCATTAGCGTCCTGCTCGTACCGCTCTGTTTTCTTGCGGTAGTTCAATATCTCGTGAGCACAATGGCCGCGACGGCATTCCTCAGCCTGGATTCTGGCAAAGCGCGCATATTTCCCTCGAAAGAGAGTTTGGTGTGGACCTCGCTCACTGAGGTGGCGGGAGCTTCTTCTGCGGTGTTGTTCTATTCCGCAATCCATGGCGGCGGCTGGCCGTTCGTCTTCCTGGGGCTACTCATCAGCGGTCTCGCTCACCTGCTCTATCGATTCAACGAGAACCGTCTAGTGGAAGTAAAACTGGCGGAGACTGAGAAGCATCGATACCTGCAGCAGATGGCTGACATTCACATGAACACAATTGAATCTCTCGCCATCGCGATCGATGCGAAAGACCAAACCACTCATGGCCACGTGCGCAGGACGCAAATCTACGCAAGCGAAATGGGCAAACTGTTTGATGTGACTGGCGCGGAATTGCAAGCACTCATCGCCGGAGCGCTGTTGCACGACATTGGCAAGCTGGCGGTGCCAGAATACATTCTGAACAAGCCGGGCAAATTAACAGAGGCCGAATTCGCCAAGATGAAGATCCATCCCACGGTGGGCGGAGACATCTTGAAACGCGTTAAGTTTCCCTACCCGGTCGAAGACATCGTTCGCTACCACCACGAGAAGTGGGATGGAACCGGCTACCCAAGAGGTCTCAAAGGCGAAGCGATTCCCCTGGTGGCGCGCATCATCTCCGTGGTCGATTTCTATGATGCCACGCGTTGCGATCGCCCGTACCGCATGGGAATGCAGCGAGAAGATTCCATTGCGCTGCTTCGTAATATGTCGGGCTCAGCTTTTGATCCGCAACTGGTCCAGGTCTTCGTGGAGCACGTTGAAGAGTTTGACAAGCTTATCGGTACTGAAGACATTCAGGAGCAGGTGGCATCCGATCAGCTTGATTACGAGACGTCGACTCGTCCCGATGCGGGTTTGGCCTCAGACATACTAGGCACGCCCGATCGTAAGTTGGGTTTCAGATCGATTACCGAAGCCCAGCGCGAAGTGTTTGCGCTCCATGAAATCGCGCAGACGATTGGCTCGTCGCTAAACCTGAACGACACAGTGACGCTTGTCACAGGTAAGCTGCGTGCGATCGTTCCGTTCGACACCTGCATCATCTTTACAGTCGATGATCGGTCCGGGAAGGCGATTGCGGTTCATGTTGCCGGCGAGCATGCTGAGGTTTTCGCGCGTCGAAGAATCCAAATCGGCGACGGCATAACTGGATGGGTGATCGCCAACGGCCGATCGATGTGCAACGCGTCACCCGAACTCGATCTGGTGGGCTTACCAGAGGAGATAACAAGACAATTTCGTGGCGTGTTGGTCTCGCCACTGCTGCGAGAAGATGGGGCTTTCGGCTCTATCACGCTCTATTCAAAGAGCCGCACGTCTTATACATCCGAGCATGTCCGCCTGCTTGAATCGGTGGCCCAGCATGCATCGAGCGCGTTAAATAATGCGTTGACCTTCGAGAAAACGAAGGAGAGCGCGCTGACTGACCCGCTGACAGACCTTCCAAATGCGCGGAGCTTCTACATGATGGTCGAACAGCGAATTGCGGAGTGCCAACGCATGAACCGCGAATCCCTTGCTTTGATCAGCATCGATATTGACGACTTCAAATCGATAAACGACGCTTACGGCCATGCTATTGGCGATCGTCTGCTCGCAAGCATTGCTGCCGTGATGCGCAAAGAGCTAAGGCAAATGGATATTCTCACTCGTTACGCCGGCGATGAGTTTGTCGCAATTATGCCCATGGCGTCGACCTCGATGGCCGTCTCAGTCGCGGAACGCATACGCGACTCCGTTGAGTCTAAGAAGTTCTCCGTTCGTCCGGGGCGAGTCGTTGAGGTAGGCCTCAGCCTGGGTGTGGCGTGTTTTCCTGCTGACGGAGAGACAACGGAAGAGCTACTGACGTCGGCCGCGCGAAACATGCAAACCGACAAGCACTCACGCAAGACAATTGCCATCCTTTCGATGGCCCCGACTGCCGCAACAATCGACGCACTTACCTAGCTTGGTTTGTTGTTGTCTATATCAGGAGCACGCTGCATGATGTGGCGTGCTCCTTACTCGTTGCGAGCCATCGTTTTTGGACGCCATCGCGCATCTCGCGTATAATCCAGACTTTCGCCAATGATACTGATTCGATTGGCCCAGGCAGAAACTTAGAGTTCGCGGGACGAATGTCTTTGATGCAAACGCAAGATGAGCAAACAAACATCTGATCGGGCGGCGGGTACCCAAGCCTCTGGCGGAGGCGCGACTGCGGTAATTGAGCCGGAGGCCCCGGCCTCGCACGACCAAGCGTCCAACAGCCGGAAGAACGAACAAGAAGCGCGGGTCCAGGGCTTCGACCGGCAAACTCTCATAGATCTCTACTACCAAATGCTTCTGGTGCGCCGGTTCGAGGAGAAGTCAGCCGAAGCTTACAGCACCGGAAAGATTGGCGGCTTTTGCCATCTTTACATCGGTCAGGAAGCCGTTGCTGTTGGCACGATCTCAGCTATTCGTGCTGACGACTACGTGCTGGCAAGCTACCGCGAACACGCGCACGCAATCATCAAAGGCATCTCGCCAGATGCGGTTATGGCTGAACTGTACGGTAAGGCTGGAGGGTGTTCAAAAGGCAAGGGCGGCTCGATGCACATGTTCGATAAAGACGTGAACTTCCTCGGCGGACATGCGATCGTGGGTGGCCAGATTCCGCTGGCGACCGGCGTAGCGTTCGCGTCAAAATACCAGGGAACCGACCAGGTGACGCTCTGTTATTTTGGCGAGGCCGCCGTGAATCAGGGCGCGTTTCATGAATCGCTGAACCTGGCCCAGCTTTGGAAACTTCCCTGCATTTACATCTGCGAAAACAATCAGTACGGAATGGGAACCTCGCTTGAGCGCGCCATGTCGTTCCAGGACATCTCGGAAAAGGCGCACGCCTATGAGATCGCCGCCGAGCACGTCGATGGAATGGATGTGCTTGCAGTTCGCGCCGCGACCGAGCGCGCCGTGGAACGGGCTCGAAAACAGTATCTGCCTACGCTGCTCGAGGTGCGCACTTATCGCTTCATGGGTCACTCGATGTCCGATCCGGGAAACTATCGCACGCGAGCGGAGATTGAGAAACATCAGGAGCGCGATCCGCTTAAACTCTTTTCGCAAACGCTCAAAGCGAATGCCATCGTCAAGGACGATGAGTTGGCAGCAATGGATCGAGAGATTCGCGAAATAGTGGAACATGCAGTCCGTTTCGCGGAAGAAAGCCCGTATCCGAACCCGGACGAATTGTACGCAGACGTTTACGCGAATCCGATTGGCCGGGAATGAAGGTAACCAACGTTTCAGCTTTAGGAACCTGTTGATATGGCCGTAATCACAATACGCGAAGCGCTCAATCAGGCAATTCGCGAAGAACTCCTTCGCGACGAAAAGGTCTTCCTCATGGGAGAAGAAGTCGCGGCTTATCAGGGCGCATATAAAGTGACAAAAGGGCTGCTTCAGGAGTTTGGTGATAAGCGCGTTATCGATACGCCGATTACTGAGTTGGGTTTCGCGGGTCTTGGCGTGGGCGCTGCCATGGCCGGTCTGCGGCCGATTGTCGAGTTCATGACGTTCAATTTCTCGATCCTCGCCACGGACCAGATCATCAATTCCGCCGCGAAGATGCTTTACATGTCCGGCGGGCAATTCAAAATTCCAATCGTTTTTCGCGGTCCAGGTGGTTCGGCCTTCCAGGTTTCTTCGCAACACTCGCAGGCGTTGGAATCGTGGTTCGCCTACTTCCCGGGATTGAAGGTTGTGATGCCGTCGACTCCCGCCGATGCAAAGGGACTGCTTAAGTCATCAATTCGCGATGACGATCCTGTAATCTTCATCGAGCAGGAACGGATGTACGGACTAAAGGGCGAAGTCCCGGACGACGAAGACTTTACGATTCCGCTTGGCGTCGCCGACATCAAGCGAGAAGGAACCGACGCGACGATTGTGGCGCGGTCGCTGATGGTACCCGCAGCGTTGAAGGCTGCAGAAGCGCTCCAGGAACAAGGCGTCTCGTGTGAGGTCATCGATCCCCGCACCATCAGGCCGCTCGACATTGACACTATTGTTGAATCAGTGAAAAAAACCAACCGGGTTGTCGTCGCGGAAGAGTCGCATCCTTTTTGCGGAGTGGGAGCCGAGATAAGCGCCGAGATCAACGAACGCGCGTTCGATTATCTCGATGCGCCCGTGCGTAGAGTCTCCGGAGCAGACGTGCCGATGCCCTACGCGAAGAATCTCGAGCAGCTTGCAATCCCGAGCGTCGAACAAATTGTCGCAGCGGTGCGCGAGGTTGCGTATCTCGAGTAGCACAGATTTCAGTCTGTGACGCTGGTTAACTAAGGTACACGCTGAATGGCCAAAGAGGTAATCATGCCGAAGCTCTCCCCAACGATGGAGGAGGGACAACTTTCGCGCTGGCTCAAGAAAGAGGGCGACACGGTCGCAATGGGTGAGCCGCTGGCGGAGATCGACACCGACAAAGCAACGATGGAGATGCAGGCGCTCGCGAGTGGCGTACTGCGAAAGATTCTGATCAAGGAAGGTGAGTCGGCGCCGCTGGGCCGGACGATCGCCATCGTTGGCGAGCCTGATGAAGACATCTCTGCTCTGCTCGATAAGTCTGCAACCGTTCAACCTGCCGCTGAAGCAAAGCAGCCGACTCCTCAGCCAGATGTTCCAGGCGTTCAGCAGCCCACGCCAGTCGCAGGTGGAAATGGCAGAGAGGGCGAAGTCGTCGAGACCGCGACGTCTGGTCGGTTGATTGTTTCACCGCTGGCCGCGCGCATGGCCGCCGAAGCCGGGATCGATCTCCGCTCACTTAACGGCAGTGGACCCGGAGGCCGAATCATCAAACGCGACATTGAAGCAGCAATAGCGCAGCCCGCTACCACAAGGGTCGAGCCTCCGCCGAGGCCACTGCGCGCGGTTCAGCCTATGCAGCAACCTGCTTTCGCCGGGGCCTCGCCGTTTCGCGATGAGCCAATTAGCGAGATTCGCAAAGTGATTGCTCGGCGTCTGGTGACCTCGATCGGGCCGGTGCCCCACTTCTTCCTGACGACAGAGATCGAAATGGACCGCGCCGTTGAAATGCGGCGAAACATCAACGAACTCGATCCCGAGTTGAAGATCAGCATCAACGACATCATCGTAAAAGTTGCCGCTGCTGCGTTGATTCAGCACGGCGACGTCAATGCGTCTTTTCAGGACAAGGTGATTCGATATTACGAACGCGCTGATGTGGGCGTCGCGGTAGCAATCGAAGACGGTTTGATCACGCCGGTGGTGCGTTCCGCTGATCAGAAATCGTTAAGCGAAATCGCACGCGAAGTGCGTGATCTTGCCGAACGAGCGCGTCAGCGGAAATTGAAACCGGAAGAATATACGGGCGCGAGCTTCTCCATCAGCAATCTTGGCATGTTCGGCATCGACGAATTCACCGCGGTGATCAATCCACCTGAAGGTGCGATCCTGGCGGTGGGCGCAGTAGCGCCGAAGCCGGTTGTACGAGAAGGGGAAATCGTCGTGCGACAAATGATGCGCGTGACAATGTCGTGCGATCATCGGGTGATTGACGGCGCAACGGGCGCAAAGTTTCTGCAGACGTTTAAGAAGATTCTTGAGAATCCGCTCTATTTGGTTGTCTAGTTGTGACCGACGAACCTCTGAGTCCGTCGACGAAAAGGCTTGCTCTCAAGGAAGGATCGGGACGACCGGTCCTTTTTGCTATGAATGCCAAGCGCCAGCCATTGAAAGACCGCAGTGTTGCGCCGCACCTCGCCCTGATCGCAGTGCAGGCGATGTTTGGCACCTGGTATATCGTGGGCAAGGTTCTCCTGCGCTCAGTCTCGAGCACGGGTTTAGTCGCATTTCGTGTTGTCGGCGCGGCGATCGCGTTCTCGTTGTTACAACGCGGACTCGGTCAACTCCGCCTTATACCCAGAAAAGATCTGCTCTCGCTTATCGTTTGCAGCACCCTGGGAGTAACCCTGAATCAGCTTCTCTTTGTGAAAGGGTTGTCGCTGACGACGGCGATTGACGCCACCCTGATCACTACGACCATTCCGGTTTTTACTTTAGCTGTGAGCATTTTTATCGGCTACGACCAGCTCTCGTTGAGACGAAGTCTTGGCATCATCTCAGCGGCAGCCGGGGTCATTTATCTTGTCGACCCTCTGCGGGCAGACTTCTCGGCGCAGACGACGCTGGGCAATCTGCTTATTGTCATAAACTCACTCTCGTACGCCTGCTACATAGTGCTGTCGAAAGATCTATTCAAACGTTATGGCGCGCTGAATGTAATCACGTGGATTTTTGTGATCGGTTGCGTCGTCACGCTCCCAATCGGTCTTGTCGGATTAAGCGCGGATCACCTGGGGAGTCTCAGTGCGGGCTTGTGGCTCAGAATCGCGTACACCATTTTGGTACCGACTGTTGGCGCTTACTACCTTAACGCGTGGGCGCTAACGAAAGTCTCGCCTGGTATCGTCGCCACCTACATTTATCTTCAACCGCTGATCGCTTTGGGACTCGCGCCGTTGGTGCTGGGCGAAAAACTGAATTCCCGAACCCTGGTCGCATGTATTTTGATTTTTACGGGCGTGGCGGTTGTTACCTGGAGAGGCCGCAGCAAGGCGGTCAAGGAAGTCTCCGAGCATCCGGATGCGCTGGCCCACTAGAGCCGCTTACTCTTGCCGGCCAAAGTCTTCAATCCGACTTCCGGCCCGCGGAGTGCGCCCGGATCTAATCATGACAATTGCGCCTGGCACCTGCGGCACTGCGCGCGCCGCTTCGCGTTGAGAGTCCCGCAAGCCTGGCATCGTTTATACATGGCGCGAGCGAACAGCTGTGTAATCAACGCACTCAAGCCAAGGATGGCGATGAGTACAACTAAATTCAGCAGCAGATCTTTCAACTATTTCTCCCGCGAAGGCGAGGCCTTAACGATCTCGGAATTTACTCACTTACTACTGCTCCGGCGAGCCAGAAACCGGTTATTGCAATCAGCGCATCTGTAGGGATAGATGCCGATCAGTCCTGCCAAACGTTCAATAATGCCGCGTCGATGAGATCGGTGCGTCTGACCTCCACACGCGGGGCATTCACCTGACTCACGGTGTCGTCCAACAGTCTTGCTCGGCCCGGCACTGGGGCTCGCATTCTCCACGCGTTCCTTCTGGCGTTCTTTCCTGCGCCGACCCGAGCGCGGCAAGGTCCCCGGCAAGATGAAACCCTTGAACCGCAAATTGCATGAATCGCACAGGAGTTCACGAAAACCCACCAGCCGGAGGAGCAGCGGATCGGGCGAGTAGCCCCGCCGAATCCTCTCACTTCGACATTTGGGACAGCGCTTCATCGTCAATCCAAGGTATGCGGCTTGGCAATTCTACCAAGCGACACATCCTGTTACCACATTCTCGAAGCAGGTCATTGAGAAAATCTTTGCTGCCGTGCTAAAGTCGCCTGACGATCTTCGGGACGCTACCACTTTTTAAGGGAAACATTGCATGTATGACATGGTAGATAAGCACTGGCCAATGTCAGTCGGCGACGGCAAGGCGACGCGGAAGAAAAAACCTCGCATCCTCGCTATCACGACTGACTGTTGCACCGGCTGCGCCGGCTCGCCCGCGTGCATCGAGTATTGTCCCATCGAAGCATGCATGTTTTGGATTCCCGACGAAGACCATCCGCCGTTCGGCCGCATCGAAGTCGATCCATACCTCTGCATCGGTTGCCAGAAATGCATCAGCAAGGGACCTGACGGCGCGTTTCTTGATGGCTGTCCGTGGGATGCAATCGAGATGGTACCGACCGAAGACTGGGAAGCAGTGCATGGCATCGCGCTGCCGGATGCTCCACCAGCGCCACCTACGGTTTAATATTTTCTTTCTTTTCATTCGAGCGGCCCTGAACGAATTTTGCCGTGAGGGCCGCTTGTTCTTTTATTCGATCGGGAAATGAATCAACGCCGCGCACATAGCGTTCGATCTCCGGCAAATCCTCAGCCTGCCCCACGAGCGAGAGTCCGCGCAAAGCTTCCCAGATGCTTTCCGCATCCGAACTAATGGTCAGCACGGTGTCGCCGGGGTTTACTCTTGATCCATTCGACGCTAATACTCTTTCTATTCTTCCCGTCAGTGGCGAGCGCAACTCAGCGCTCTGATTGTCACTCTTGCTGATTCGGGCCAGCAACGTTCCACGCGAAATCGGCGATCCCTCGTTTAGAGTGCTATTGACCAAGCCTGCGGTGATTGCGTTTACTGGATAGGGCTTAAGTGTTGCCAATAGTTCGCTGCGTCCGCTCGCGTCGTTGAACCTTACCAGTGCGAGCGCCGCGTTGCGCCGTACGATTGGTTCAGGATCTTTCAGCAACTTCAGCAACGCTTCCTGAAACTCGTTCGATTTGTTGTCGAAACCCATCACCCAAGCGACAGTCAAGCGATATTCAGCTTCCGAACTGCCGGCCAGTTCGATCAACTTCGGATACCACTGTCTGGCGTTTGGATTTCCCTTCTCGATGCGATCCTGAATCTGCAACAGCGCATGTTGCACGTGACGCGGATGCTTTTCATCCGACAAGTACTTTGCTAGGTCCGCGTCACTCAGCTCGCGGCCAAACCAGGTGAAGTACCAGGTCAAAAACGACGCCAGTACGAACAGCACGGCCAGAATCAGAATGGGAAGCGACGAGCGACGGCGCGGCGTTTCCGTCGCACCGATCGCAACACTCGGACTGTTTCCGTTTTCCGTCGATTCGCTCATCGCCAACTGGTCCGCTCTTCTTTGCGCTTTGCCCTTCGCTCCTTGCCCTTACCGCGCTGGATAGATCTGGTACAACATCAAATATACGATCACGCCAGTTGCGGAGACGTAAAGCCAGAGCGGCAAAGTCCAACGCGCAATCGCTCGATGCCGCCCGAAATCCCCGCGTGCCGCGCGATAGAGAGTTACCAGAACCAGCGGCACGATCACCACCGCCAGAATCGTATGCGTTGTGAGAATTGTGAAATAGATCGGCCGCGCAATCCCCTGCCCCAGGAAATGCTTCGACCCGCGCAAAGAATGATAGGTAACGTAAGATATGAGAAAAAGGGTCGAACTAACGACCGCACTAATCTGGCAATTGCGATGCGCTTTGATCCGAAGTCTGCGGATGAACGCATATCCAGTTAGCAGAAGAATTGCACTGGTTGCATTCAGCAGAGCATTAACGTGAGGCAAAAGCGAAATGTAATCAGTCATTCTGGGGTTTTAGAACGAACGCCGGGCGCACTTAGCAATAGACTACTTGTTCACGTAGTAAACCTTCAATTCCTTCTCGCCGGTGATTAACCACGCGCCTGCCAGCTTCGTCATGGTCAATTGAACCTGGACTGAGCCGTTATAGAACGCGTTATTGTCGCCTTTGAAGTCAAAGTTCTTGTCGAGGATAACCGTCGCGCGTTCGTTGGTCGAATCCAACTGAACCGTCATATTGTTCAAAGTTACGTTGGTGAGAGTATTGAATCGCGCAAATGCCTTCGAGCGATCTTCGCGCACTCGAACTGAAGGCACCAGCGTCAGTTTGTAATAATAGTCCAGTGTGTCGGCGTAGTAGCGCATGTGCGCGTCGAGGTCTCGGTTGCGTGTGGTTTGGGCCCAGCCTTCGAGTGTGTTGCGAATGTCGGTTTCCGCCGAACCTGTATTTGTATCAATAATGGGCGCGGAGCTCAGCGTGACTTCGACTTTCATGTCAGCCTTGAGCGACACAGTCTGTTTCCAATCGTGGTAGCCGTCGTGGCGAACAATCAGGCTATGTTCACCCAGCTTCATTGGTTCAGTCGAGAAGCTCCCGCTCGTTTCTGAAGTCCTTCCGACCGACACGTCATCAACGAGCACTTCGCTGCCTGGCGGAGTCGAGACAACAGTCAGCTTGAACTTGGTGGCGTTGAGTTTCGCGTTCAAGCTCTTGTTGAAATCGGTCAACTCTATGGTGAACGACTGCTTCCATTCGTCGTACCCGTCACGGATGACTTTGAGTGAATGCTCACCGGCGCGAATATGTGACAACGAGCCCGCGCCGGCGTCTTTACTCTTTCCGACTTCCTTATCATCAATGAAAACGCGCGCGTCAGCCGGGTCCGTGCTTACCGTCACGGTGACGCCCCAGAAGTACCAACCTACGCCGAGGCCGCAAACCAAAACGATCAGGCTGATCAGACTCGCCAAAACGCCAACAAGAATCCGGCGTCGCCGCTTTCGCTTCAATCCAATACCCACGAGCGCGCCGCAGGCTTCACACTGTTCCGCGTCAGGGCGGTTCTGATGTCCGCAAGTTGCACAAGTTACTGGCGGCGGGGGCGGTGGAGGTTCTACTTTGACTTCCGGAACAAACGGCGCGCTGGGCCCGGAATACGACGGAGACGGCGAGTAAGCAGGAAGTGTGGCTGAGTCAGCACGTGGCTCTGTGGGTTGTGAGAAGGGCCTGCCGCAGCCTTTGCAGAAGGGTTCTCCGGGCGCCTGCGCAAAACCACACGCCACGCAGGTAATCGAAAACTCCGTGGGTGCTGCAACAGTCACAGCGGGCGGCGTCTGACTGACAGGTGCCGTCTGTTCGTGCGAGGCGCCTGCTCCGGAAAAAGAGTGGCCGCACTCTTTGCAAAATTTCCAGCCGGACTGCATCGCGCTGCCACAGGATGGACATGATTCGCTCTGAGCGGGCTTCAGCACGAGCGACTTTCCGCATGCTTTGCAAAATTTACTGGTGTCCGGATAGTCGAGTCGGCAATCAGGGCAGTACTTCATGATCGAAATTCCTCCGCGACCGTGCAATCCCCTGAAACACGAAAAAGCGTACGAGAGATCAACCCACGCGAGATTGAATGACCAGTTCAACGCGACTGAATCCGCGCACTGGAGATGAGGGGAATTGGAAGGTGATGCGTGACACAGTTGCAGCACCTTCCAAGCCTGGAAACTACGGCGTCGGGCTCGGACTCGCAAACGGGTTCGTCGGATTAAAGACGTACTTACCGGTCTTGTCGATATAGCCGATGAGTATGGGGCTGTCGGTACTACCGTTGATTGTCACTTGCGCCAGACCATCATCAAAGGCTCCGGCGCTCTCGAACTGCGGATTGATTACCGTCTTGCCGGTCTTATCAATGTATCCCCACTTCTTGGAAATTGACACAGGGGCCAGACCATCCGAGAAGTAGCCGGCGCTTTCGAATTGGAGATTTATGACCAGCTTGCCCGAAGTGTCAACGTAGCCCCACTTATCACCGGTTTTTACGGGTGCTAAGCCATCACAAAAGTCCATCGCCTCGTCGAACTGCGGGTTAATCACATACTTTCCCGCTTTGTCGATAAATCCCCATCTGGTGTTTGACTTTACGGCGACCGGCCAGGCAAGGGACAATCCCGAGAGAGCCGCCGCCGGGACACCAAAACGAACTTCTTCAAACTGCGGGTTGATTACAAACTTCCCGGCCTTATCAATGAATCCCCACTGAGTCCCAACCCGCGCGGGCGCCAGTCCATCGCCGAAAGGCTCGGCGCGATCAAACTGCGGGTTAACAACATACTTTCCGGTCTTGTCGATAAACCCAACCTTTTTGTCCGTAGTCGCTGCGGCCAATCCATCACTGAAGATTTCAGCGTTCTCGAATTGCGGGTTGATGATCATCTTTCCACTCTTATCGATGAAGCCCCACTTCTTATCTACTCTGACTCCGGCCAGCCCCTCCGTGAAGGGCATCCCAGCATCGTATTGAGGGTTGATGACATATTCGCCCTTTGTGTTGATGTAGCCGGCCTTGTGTCCTACCTCGACCAGCGCCAGTCCCTCAGAAAAGAAAAATGCGCTGTCGAACTGCGGGTTGATGACAACCTTCCCCTTGCTGTCAATGAACCCGGCTTTTCCGTTCTGCATGACCATGTGCAGACCGCTGTGCTTTGAGCGTGAACAAGCCGCCTGCAAAATCAGAACTGCCAGCAGGATACCAACTATGGACAATTTGCGTTTAGACATCTTTCGATTACCTCCAGTTGAATCGAACATTACAAATAGGAAATGCCGGTCGGCAGTCATCGCAACTGCAAAACTTCCGCCCGGAATAGACGCGCTCAGCTTTCAAGCGCCAGTCGCGCGCGCTTTGCCGTCAATTTCCAAACGGCATCATTTTCGTCGGTGAGGGCAAGAACGACGGAAGCATCGCCCCAAAAATGATCTTCGTCAGCCAAAAGCTCACAATGATCATCACCGGCACGGCAAACGCCGCCTTCGACTCAGAAACGTTCGAGATCCGCGTCACGCCAGTATAGAGCATGAGAATCCCGTAACAGAGCGCGAAGACAAGAAGCAGGGCCGCGATCTCCAGGTTCGCAAGGCCCAGAATGCTGCTCACGAGCACAAGAAAGCCAAGCGGCAAGAGCGACGCGCCGGCGATCAAACTGTCCCCGCCAAAACTGCCTGCGCCGCGAAAGACCTTGCGCGTGGCGGCGCTCGCCAGCAGGATGCTCACAAACGGCACAGCGCCAAAAAGCAGAAACTTAATCGAATCGCCAAAGTCGGGTCGCGCGTAAGAACCGAGACTAATGAAGACGCCAACGAACACGCAAACGATCGCGACCGCGGCAAACACAACGCCAACCCCCATCGCCCGCGACGGCCCCAGACTCTCAAACGCCGCCGGGAGTCCACCCACTGGATCAGCAGCAAAAGTCTTAAAGGCCTGAGTCGCATCCTTCGAGGCGGCCTTGACCTTCGAGGTTATTTGCGGTGCAGGCGGGGTTGGCACTACCGTCACGGGAATGGTGGCCGCCGGGCGAGCACACGCAGGGCATAACCCGGTGGTTGGATCGAGCGTCGTACCACATTGTTCGCAGTACATTTGCACTCCTTCTTGACTCACACGCTGTTGGAGTCGTGAGACCACTACTTGAGATCAACTGTAGAGCGGCTCGCTTTTTATCACACCCGCTCGCATGGAAGCAACTAGTTCGGACTAGAGATGAAATGATGAGGCAAGCCGGGAAACCTCTCGGCCCTTGTCAGTCAGACTGTAGAAATCGTTGCCGCGTTCATCGAGCAATCCTTCTTTGACTAATCGCTCGATCAAATCGAAAACCGCTGTGCGCTCTGTCGGGTCGTTACCGCCTGCCTCAAACAACTCATGCAGATCGAGCACGTCCTTGTTCAACTGCGCGAACATTCCGAGCACTCGCTGAGTCAATTCATCCACGTTCGCCATTTCAGAGGCCTTTCTCAAACGTCCTTTTGCGATGGCTGGGTGAACCTGTCGACGATGCCTTTGACGTCAGGAGGAACGGCACGCCCCTTCGCGTCCAACATTGGCGGCGTGCTGGCCGGAGAGCCGGCTAAGCTGCGCGGGGCCGTCGCAGGCGCCAGACTCTTTTCCTTCGCGCTGCTCTTGAAGGGGATTGGCAGCTTTCCTTCCGACTTCAAATACAACAAAGGATTCACGGCAAACATCAGCGCCAGCACCAAACACACCACCGTCGAAAACAGGTTGTCAATCGTAAGAAAATCGCCTGAGAAGATCGCGTTCAGTACGGCAAACGCAATGAATCCGATTGCCGCCAAAATGCAGAGGATGTTCAGGAGCGCTGTTTCTTTCTTCATTCCGCTTCCCTCAATTTCAGCGATGGACACCTGGAAAGAATCCTCCAAACAATTCCCAACCTAATGTTTTGCTTTGTCCGCTGCCGGCGCTCGCTCGGACATTTCCTCGTAGCCGCAACGTTCGCACTGCCAAATGGGAAACACGGCGCTGGGGTTAGTCGTGCTTTGATAGACCGCGCGATCTGAAGGGATGATTTTTCCGCCGCAGCGCGGACACGAGCGACCGCGCGTGGTCCGCTTTTCAACGTCAATCGCCAGCTCAGTCTGTTCGGCCATTTTCTGAATCACTCGCGGGCGGTTGGTCGAAAGGATCGTCTCGTCGTTTGCTGTGTCGCTTCAGAACAACAAAGATCGAACAGAACATAGCCACCGGAGGAACCAGCAACACCAGCACGCCGATGTTCAGGTTTTTGACGAAGTGCGCATTGTTCGAGCCAGCCAGCGACGCTCGGCACATCGCACACTGCGCCAGCCCTGCCGGCTCCAACGTCAGGATCGCCAGAGCTACCAGGCCAATCAACAGGATGTACTTCAGCGCGCGCATGATTTTACTCCACACTCTTTGGCGCCACGGGAGCGGGCTCTTTGAACTTGTAGCGCAGGCCTGACGACCGGAAGCTATCCGGGAAAAACACAAACAGCAGACAGATACAAATAACCAGCATCGGCACAATCGTCAGGATCAAAGTGAGTCGCTCAAACTTCAAGTGCATGAAGTAAGCAACGATCAGCGCGGCCTTGATGATTGAGAGGCCGAGCAGGATCGTCAGCATATAGCGAATGGGCATGGGCTTGTAAGCAAGATAGATCTCGATTAGCGTTAGCGCCACTAACCACGCCCAGATTGAAGTAAACAGCTTGTTACTGCCGGCAAAATGTTCTTCAACGTGTGTGCTCATTTTACTCCTCCGCGAGAAAACTTTATCGAGCCAGGCGCCCACCCACATCGACCGACAAAATGTAGATCAACGGAAAAACAAACATCCAAACCAGATCGACGAAGTGCCAGTACAAGCCGCTGATTTCGACGTCTTCGTGCTTAAGTTTCTTCACGCGACCGGCCACCACTCCAAGATAAATCGTTCCGGTAAACACGTGAAACATGTGCAAGCCGGTGATCGTGAAGAAGGTGGCGCCAAATAACGGCGATGGCGGCGTGCCATCAGTTGTCGTGAACGCAGTGACCCAGTGTTCCGGCAGGAAAAACGGCCGCAGACCTTCGCCGATCAAGTGGTTCCATTCGATCAAGTGCAGGACGATAAACGCCACACCAAAGAAGATCGTCGCCAGGATCCACTTTCGCGCCCCACCCTTGTCGCCCCGGCTCGAAGCGGAGACGCCAAAGACCATCGTCAAACTCGATGACAGTAAACAGAAGGTCATCACCGACGAAAAGAGGATGCTCGGACGAAAAGGAAATGGCGTGGGCCAGACGTTTGACGCGCGCAAATAGGCGTAACCAATCAAGAGCGCGGAAAACGTCAACGAGTCGGAAACGATGAACAACCACATTCCCAACTTCCGGTGCCCAACGCGATAGGGGAGCACACCTCCGTCCCAATCGGCTGCCCCAAAATGTTCTGCGCGTGCCTCAGTGCTCACTGTGACCTCCAGACGAATAGGAGTAGAAACAGATAGATCCAAAGACCGTCCATGAAATGCCAGTAGATGGCAACCGCATCGGCGCGGGCGATGCGCCTGCCTTCAGCCGCTTCATCCGCCCGCGGCCGGCGAGTGCGAAAAAGCAAATAAACCACCGCCAGCAAACCGCCGAGCAGATGCAGTCCGTGCGCCGCCGTCAAAAGATAGAAGAACGAGCTGTGGGGATTGCTCGCCAGATAAACTCCCTGCCGTGCGAGCTCGCGCCAGGCGAACAACTGTGACGCCAAAAACCCAATACCCAAAATCGCCGTGATCGCCAACCACCGGACGTATCCGCTGTCAAATGATTTCTTCAGATTCCTGCGCGCGTTTTCCAGCGTCACGCTGCTGAACAAGATCAGCGCTGTGCTGAGCCACAATATTCTGGGCATCGCCAGCGGCCGCCAGTCCTGCGCCGAAGCCGCGCGCACGATGTAGGCGCTGCTCAGTGCCGTGAACAGCATCACGATCGAAGCGATTAAGACCCACGCCCCAATCCGATAGCGGGCGGCTGACGATCGCTGCTCGAAAAGCGGTTCGCCACGACCGTTTCGTTTACGCGAACTGTTGCCGTTAGGTCCAGGAGACCGCGATCCCCCGCCGAGGCCAATTCCCTTTTTCGGTTCGACTCTAGTGCTTGTGACCATTGTGGCTGTTTCCAATCAGTGCGCCGCCGGCGCCCCCGCGCCTTCCGGATCGGTCTGCATCAAGAAGTCTTTCGCGGCACCCGGCACTGAGTACTCGTAGGGCCCGCGATAGACTGTTGGCGCGTGACCGGCAAAGTTATCGTGCGGCGGTGGCGTCGCCGTCGTCCATTCAAGTGATGTCGCTTCCCACGGATTGTCGCTCGCCTTCTTGCCCTTGAAGAGGCTCCAGATCAGATTGGAGTAGAAGATTACCTGCGCGATCACCGTCACGATCGCCGCAATAGAGACAAAGACTACGAGCGGATGAAGCGAATCCAAAAAGCGATACTGCGTGAATTCAGAATACCGGCGTGGCATGCCAACGATACCCATTACGTGCATCGGAACGAAGATCGAATAGACGCCGACGAAAGTAATCCAGAAATGGATCTTGCCCCACCTCTCGCTCATCATCCGGCCAAACATCTTGGGAAACCAGAAATAGGTCGCCGCAAACATGCCGAAGATTGATGCGACGCCCATTACCAGGTGGAAGTGGGCCAGCACGAAATAAGTATCGTGCATCGGCAAGTCGAGCGACGTCTGCCCCAGCACTAATCCAGTAATTCCACCGGCGACAAACAGCGAAACGAACCCAATCGCAAAGAGCATCGGAGTTGTAAAGCGTATTCTGCCGCCCCAGAGAGTGCCGAGCCAATTAAATGTTTTCACCGCCGAAGGCACGCCGATTGACAACGTGAGAATCGAAAACGCCATCGCCGAATACGGGCTCATGCCGCTGATGAACATGTGATGGCCCCAGACAAAGAAGCCGAGCAAACCGATCGCAAAGATCGCAAACACCATCGCGCGGTAACCGAACACTGGCTTGCGCGCGAAGGTCGCCAGGATGTGCGACGTGGCGCCCATGCCCGGCAGGATCGCGATGTACACTTCCGGATGGCCGAAAAACCAAAAAAGATGCTGCCAAAGAATGGGCGAGCCGCCGGTGTGCAACGGGAACGCCTTTGTGGATCCCGAGAGTACGCCGGTTAGCACCAGTCCGCCGGGAATGAAAAAGCTTGTGCCCGCCAGCCGATCGAGCAGTAGCAGGATGCCGCCACCCAGCAACACCGGGAACGAAAGCAGCGCCAGCACCGCGGTCGTAAACCAGGCCCAGCAAGTCAACGGCATACGCATCAGAGACATGCCACGCGTGCGCATGTTCAGCAAGGTCGTAATAAAATTGAGCGCGCCGAGCAATGACCCAACACAAAAGATCGCAATGCTGATGATCCATAGGTTCATGCCCATGCCCTGCCCTGGTCCGGCCCTCTCACCCAAGGCACTCAGCGGCGCGTAACCGGTCCAGCCTCCAATCGGACCGACTGTCGAAGCCGACCCGGAAAAGAAGATGGCCGCCAGCAGGACAACAAAACCTACGCCCGTAACCCAGAACGACATCATATTCAGCACCGGAAACGCCATGTCGTCAGCGCCGATCTGAATGGGCAGGAAATAATTTCCGAATCCCCCCTGCGGCGCTGTGGTCAGAACGAAAAAGACCATGATGGTTCCGTGCATGGTCAACAACGAGAGATAGAATTCCGGATTCATCACACCGCCTGGGGCGCCGGCGGGAAAGAGTGACGCAAGAATCGGCCAATGAGTTCCCGGCCACGAGAGCTTCAGCCGCATCAACACCGACATGATCATCCCGATCAGCACCGCTACCAGTGCCAACGTGATGTACTGGATCCCGATAACTTTGTGATCCAGACTGAAGATGTACTTGCGTATGAAACCCTTCGGCGGCTCATGCCGATGCACTGCGTCGTGCGTTCCATCTGACATTGTTTATCTCCTTGTGCTCAGGGATAACTCTTTTCGGTTCTATTGTTCTTCAGGCAATTTGTATTTGTCGCGCAACTCCGTCATCCGATCGATGAAGGCTTTTCCTGGCGGCAATTCCGTTAACGCGCGAAACTCATCTTCTGGAAGGACCAGCATGACACTCTTCATATTGTAGTGAGACTGTCCACACAATTCCGCGCACGCCAGTTCGTATTTGCCGACCTTGTTTGCCGTAAAGTGGACGCGAATCGCCATGCCCGGCACGAGGTCCTGCTTGAATCGCAACGGCGGCACCCAGAAGCTGTGAATCACATCCTTCGACCGCAGGATCAATTCGACCGGACGTCCCACGGGAACTGCAAGCAATTTTCCCACTTGATCATCGACCGCGTTGGGATCGGTATTATCCAGCCCGATAATATTCTGGACGGATTCGTCGATGTTCCCCGGATCGGTGCGGCCAAATATTTTGTCCTTTCCGGGATAGTGAAAATTCCATTCAAACTGCTGAGCCACGACTTCGATCTGATACGAGCCGGCGGGCGCCGCATTGAATCGCAGCGAGGCCCATACGCTCTGGCCCATCACAGCGAGGCCAATGAAAATAATGGCGGTGATCACAGTCCACAGCACTTCCAGGCGGCTGCTGCCGTGGGTGTAAGTCGCCGCCGGTCGATTGGAAGCGTCGCGATATTTCCAGACCATCCAGCCGAGACCGACCTGCGCGGCGGCAAAAGCGATGCCCACCACGACGATGGTAATCATGAATTGCCGGTCAAGCGCGGGCCCGTGCGCGGAAATGGATGGCGGAAACCACCACTTCTTGCTGACAAAAAGAACCACTGACAGCAGGGTCAGGATCCAGATAATAACCGCCAGAGCTCGTCCCATCGGCTATCTCTCCTTTGGTAGATCAGTCCGACAAACTTCAGTTTGTCGCTATTAATTCGAATCAGTGGCCGCTTCTTAAGCAACAGCCGGCGGAGCAATCATCAGCGACAAACTGAAGTCTGTCGGACATTTGGCTATTCACCGATTCAAGACCATCAAGATAAACAAGAGCGGCAGATACAACACCGAAGCCAACAACAGGCGCCGTGCTTCTTGCCGGGACTTCGAAAACGCAGCGCGAACACTGCTGTAAAGAAATAACACTCCGAGCACAATGGCGCCGTAGAAATAAATCTTTCCGGAAATTCCCAGCGCGGTCGGCAGCAAACTCACCGGCAACAGCATTACTGTGTAAGCGACAATCTGCTGACCGGTCACGCGCCCTTCGGGTTCGACCACGGGCAACATCAGGATTCCCGCGCGGCCATAATCTTCGCGATACATCCAGGCGATCGCCAGGAAGTGTGGAAACTGCCAAAGAAACAGGATCGCAAAAAGCACCCAGGCTTCCACGCTCAGATTGCCGCGCGCGGCGGCCCACCCAATCAACGGCGGCACTGCGCCCGGAAAAGCGCCAACCATCGTTGAAAGCGACGTTCGCGTTTTCAGCGGCGTATAACCGAACAGATAACCGGCAATCACCGTCAGACCGAGCAACGCCGTTAGTGGATTAACCATGAGCACCAGATAGACTTCCGCTAGTACGGTCAAGCCAACGCCAAACCAAAGCGCTTCCCAGGGCGCGAGTCTCCCCGAAGGCAATGGTCGGTCGGCCGTGCGTCGCATTAGTCCGTCGAGGTCGCGCTCGATATATTGATTGAGCGTCGCCAGCCCGGACGACAACAATGCAATACCGAGCATCGCGCCCACGAGTGCGGCGTAATTGACGCCGCCGCGGCTGGCGAGACAGAAACCTGCGGCGGAAGTGAGCACAATCAAAAACGTGATGCGGGGTTTCGTCAGCTCCAAATAGGCTGCGAGGCGCTCGCGCGCGCTGAGCCGCACGACGACCAGCTCTGCGACCGCCGCGGGATTCAGTTCGATAGCAAACTCTTTCATAAACTTCAGTTCGGTTACGCCGCAGCGAATTCAATCGCCGTGCGCCTGGGTCGCAAGACCTTAAATGATCTCAATGTCAGAACAATTGTCGTTGCAAAAACCAGCGCCCCACAAGCCACGTGCGTCACCGTGATGCTAATCATCGGGTTCAATGGCTGCGGACCTTTCGGCGATGCCAGCCGTGTCATGTATGCCACAACTCCCAGGAACAATTGCACCGCCAGCAAGCCGACCGCGATCAGCGCCGGGCGCGTCAGATACTTTTCACTGCCGTATCGACGCAGCACCGTAATAGACGCAGCGCCCACGATGAGCGTCACAGCCACCGCGCCGCCGATGTGCGCCAATACGAGATCTGTCGGCAGGTACTGGTCCCACGTCGCCGAATGGCGCAGCGTTGCGCCCAGTATCAATTGCAAAAAGATTGTTGCTACCGACGCAAGGCAGAGATAACGCAGCGGCAGGCTGCCCTTCTCTTCATACGTCGCGCGCGGCACATTCCAACTCGCAGAAGTAAAGACCGAGAGACTCACGACGGTACAAAAAAAGACCTGAGCCAGCGTCGCATGGGCCGCGGAAATGGCCAGTGGCAACATCAGCTTCACCGTCAATCCGCCGAGCAAACCTTGCGCAACCACACCGCCGAGCGCGACCAGGCCCAGCCGACGCATCCAACTTCGCCGTTCGGTCCGGTACAGATAAATCGCCAAACCGATTGTCAAAACTCCTACTGTCGTAGCCACCATCCGGTGTCCATGTTCCCAGAAGACGTTGCCGTCCATCTTCGGAAAAAGCTTACCGAAAGACAGCGGCCAATCCGGAACCGCCAATCCCGCATCATGACTCGTGACGAGCGCGCCTGCGATCAGTAGAAAGAAGGTCGCGCCGGTCACGAGTAGACTATAACGGTGAAGCCCCTTATTCATCTTTGGATTTCGGCTTTCAGATTTTAGATTTGCGATTGAAAAAAGATAAGCCCCTACCACGGCTCGTTCAGCAATCGTAAATCATCAATCAAAAACCGAAATTACCTACGGCTTTCTGAGCATCGGCAATTCCAGCGCCGGCATCATCTGAAGCGAGGGCTTCTGCCCGGAATCAGCCGAGCCGCCAAACGCAAAGTCAGCAGTGACGCTGCCTTTCGCGTCAATTTTTATTTGCTTGGTTTGCTCGGTCCCCTTTGCGCCGCCCTCGTGCCAGGCCGCGAGCGTGTAAGTTCCCGGCGGCACGCCCTTGATCTCAAACGAGCCGTCTTCCTTGCTCACCGCAAACAGCCGGTGCCGCAAAACGGCGATGTAGGCTTTCATCCAATTATGCTGATTGCATTTGACCGGCACTAGAACTTCAGGAACTTTGAACTCATGCTTCAGCTCAGGAGCGCCGTTCGGTTGAGACTGGTTCCATTCCGGATTGTTCTGCGGCGTAAAGTGGATGTTGTGTTGCGTCGGATCGCTGTTAGTGATCGCCAGTGCCTGCGTTGCCTGAATCCCAAGCACGTGCGGCGAATAGTGACAGCCCTTCTGATCCAGCTTTGCCGGTTCTGCCGAAACGTCCCAACCCAGATCGGAAAACTTCTTCCCATCAGCAGTCGTGCCGTCCTTGATGTAGACGAACACGTTGGCTAACATTTTATTGCTGTTGACGACGTTGTCTTCGGTGGCCAGGTTGGGATTGGCCTTCCCGCAATTTACGTCCTGCGACGTGTCGATCTTAACCGGCGCCGGCGGTGTGCCGTTGTAGGTGATCTTGCCGGTAATGGTGCCCTCGTTGCCGGTCGGCGAGTATTTCGTCTTCGGCGCATTGTCTTGTCCGCCTTCAGTATCCGTCTTGCCCTTGCAGGCCGAGCCAAGCGCAAATAACGAGAGCAAGATGCTCAGCGCGAGCCAGAACTTTGCATTTTTCGTAAACATAAAATCAACTCCTCCAATTCAAGATAGCTTTCATTAAACCACTTAAAGACACGGGCCGGGAAGTAAGCCACCCGCGCCGGCGCGCTGCAGCCGCTCTTGCGGGCGCGCGCAAATTAGGCCGGACGAACGCCGATCTTCTGGTGCGTTCGCCCTTCTGCGATCTATTCCAACCTGTCGGCCCGGCGGGCTTTGGCTTATTCTGATTCGCATTTGCCGCCGGCGCCGCTGCCGATAAAAATCGTCGCTGTTCCTCAGGCGTCATCAGGAACATGTAACGCACGAGCAACATCACGTGATCCTTCTTATAGTCGCTGATATCCTTCGGCGGATTTATCAGATCGATTACCCAGCGCTCGCCTTCTGGCGTGACCTCTTTCTTGAACATGCCATTGGCCATTCCCACGCCGGGGTTGACTAACTGAGGCGCTGGCACCCACCGGAACGTCCATTCCGGCTTCAGCCGCTGGCCAGCAAGCAGAAAGTTAGGCGCGATGATGTTTGGCCTGTTGTCATGTGCCGGATCACCGGTGGCGTGACATTGCGAGCATTGCTTGGCGGTGAACATCTCGCGCGCAATCTGACGTTCCGGCTCGGTTAGCGGCTCGAGCTGCTGCTTGATGTACGGCTCCTGCTGACCCGCCAGCGCCATAAAAAACCGCACCAGCGTTTGCAATTCGTTGGGCGAAAAATTAAAGGTCGGCATGCGCACTTTCAAATAGGGTCGCACACCGTTGCGATCCGCTCCAGGTTGCGGCATCAATCTTCCGGCGGTCTGATCAGCACTCGCGCCGCCACCTTTCGCAGAGGCGGGGTTCTTTTCGCTGCTCGGCGCCGACGTTGTTGCCGGTTGATTGTCGCTCAACGATGGGTCGTGCAGAAAGCGCAGAAGCCAATTTGGATCGACCCGCGCGCCTTCACTGGTCAGGCGCGGAGGCAGCAGATCCTTTCCATCCTGACCCAATTCGTTTTGCGTGCCCGCCTGATACGGCGGTAAGTCCATCAGCACTGAACGCTGGCCCACCTGAATCGAGTGACACCCCGTGCAGTTATACTTCTTGATTACCCACCAACCGTTCTGAATGTCCTGTCGCTGCTGCTCCTGTGGATCGTAGAAGAGCGTCTTCGGCACGTTCGCGCCTTCCGAGCCGACACTGCCGAGCAAAAACGTCGTCAACGCGTTGCGCCATTCGTCAGTCAGATATGGCCTGGGCATGCGCAGCCGATCCTTTGGATCCTTCTCCTTGCCTTGATCGTAAATTGAAGGGTCGGCCAGCTTGTGTTCGAAGAAACCCTTATGGTTGTACCACTCTTTCTCTTTGGTGTTCTTTTTCAACGCCTCGAGAGGTTCGATTCCCTGTTCCGCTTTCTGCGTGAACAGAGCAAAATCCAAACGCTCGATCGGAGTTGCACCCTCGAGCGTCAGCTCCTTGCCGATGCGTTGCTCGGTTTCGAAGCCCTTGATTTCGTGACAACCGGCACAGCCAAATTGCTTAATCAATTGGCGGCCTTGTTCCTTCAGCTTCGGATCTTCCATGAACGCAGCGTTGTCATAAGCAGGCGGCGACGAAAGTGAAAAGAGATAGCTGGCAATGTCGCGCGCTTCCTGTTCACTCAAACGGAAGTTTGGCATCACCGTCATGTTTTGCACCTGCAACTCCGCGCCATCTTCCGGGCATTTCGAGTGCAGCTCAGTATCGAACACGAACGGTTTGCCGTACTTTGCGTAATCTGCCGGCGTCAAATCGCGCCCCACTCCGCCGTCCTCCCGCCTGTGCTTTGGACAGTAGGGCACCCAACGTTCGCGGGGGTTATAGATCCAACGCACGATGTATTCGAAGTTCGCCTTCTCGCCTACTTTTGTCAGGTTCGCGGCAAAGGTGCCGCCCATCCTATTGCTCTCGTCGCCAATCGAGTGGCAGGCGAGACAGCCTTTCGTCTCGAACAAGACCTTGCCGGCGCCCGCATCTCCTCGTTGTTGGGCCGGCGCTTGACCCTCGAAGCCTGATTGCCATAAGTAAGCAGAGATTGCTTTGATTTCATCATCGCCGTTGGTGTCGACACTGAAGCGCCAGAAGGTCGGCATCTTCGTTCCGGGACGAAATGCCTGCGGGTCTTTCAACCACAGAGGAATCCATCCCTGACGCAGCTTGAGCCGCACGTCCTTAAGATTCGGCCCGACTTTCTTCTGGTCCTGCATCAGATATTTTGTCTGCAGATTATTCTGATCAATCCGCGCGGCGAGCAGGCTGCTGGCTACTCGGAGCGACTCAGCATGGGCCTTCATTTTTCGGACATCATCTTCGCTGGCGCCCTCCGGAGGATTCTCGTCTTGTCGAATCTGCTTTTCGTTTGCGGTGATTTGATCCTCGAACTGGCTAATCGTTTGGCGCGCGTTCGTAAGCGCATCGGTCTCCCGATCGAACCCTTCGTAACGATGACAACCCATGCAGCCGCGCTGATAGAAAAGATCGCGGCCCAGATTCAGCGTCTCTGCTCCCTGCGTCACTCGATCTTTGGCGTGGCACTGTTGACACCCCGCTTCGGTGTTTTCTTTCTCAAACATCGGCCACAACCAGAATTTGTTTTGCCCGTGCGCCTTCAATTCGCTGGTCGTCGCCCGGCCATTGCCCCAGTGACAACTGGAACAACCAAACCGGTCCGGCTTGTGAGTTTCGAGCAACTCTCTGTCGGGGTGACTGACAAATGCGCGCGCCAGAGCGTCGGGCTTCTTGCCGGGACCGCCCGGCGCCATGTCCTCGGCCCTGATGTTCAGCGGCGATCTAATACCCAGATGGCACACTTCGCAGCGATCGACGATGTTGAATTCATTGACGCTGATCTGATGACCGAGAATTGAATAATCGAAATTCTTCAATCCTCGCTTCACGTTCTCAATCTGCGCCGGACCCAGTCCCGTCAAATGATTTTTGAGATAATCGTCGCGCTTCTTCTCCAGCTCTGAAGGCTCTTTGAGAAGATCCGCTTTGCGGCCCAGCTTCGCTGCTTTCTGTTCGCGCAGATCGTTGTAGGTTTTCTCCAACGCCGGGTAATCCATCTTGAGGACGGTCTTTTTTGCAGAGCCGTTACCGGCGGGCATCTCCACGGCGACAATCTCTTTCCGCTTGTCTTCCGCCTGCTTCCTGTATTTTTCTTTGGCGGAACCCTGCGCGATCTCGACGTTGTAGTTAATGACTGTTAACCGGCCACGCTGATTTTGAAAAGGCTCGGTTACGGCATCGAGCTTCACCTGTACTTGCCGCACTTCAGCATCGATCTGATCGATTTCAGGTTTAACTTTTGCGCGCGCGGCTTTGGCTGCCTCATCGAGATCCTGGTAGTCCTTACTCTCTTTTATTTCCTTTTCAGTTTGTCCTGCGTGGCCCTTGATGCTGTCGAGGTAACGCGTGTAGCGCGCGACGAATTCGCTCTGAATTCCCTTCCACGGTCGCTGGCCGATTGATTCGTCGTAGAGAGCCCAGGCAAGCGAAACCGTCAGCAGAATCGCGCTGATGAGCATCGCGGCGCTCGTCGAACGGCTCACGATCGGGTCTTGCGCCGGAGCGTCGGGCTCTCGCTTCACCAACGAATCTGTAGCTTCAGGAGAATCAGCCACTAGTAATCGCTCCTCACTCCCATCAAATATTGAACCACGGAGTCACCCAGACATATTTAATTGTCAGCGCCAGCCGCAAGATAAGTTTCACCGGCAACGCCAACAGGACACTTACTGCGAAAAACTGAAACGTAAGATACTGCAACAGGCTTGTGCGCGAGAGAATTTTTAGCTCAAGTTCGTTCTTGGGGAAGAGCCGGAGCGGCCGCAGTGAGAGCTTGCGCCAATCAACAGTCATCAACCAATGGAAGAACAATGCGCCGACGAAAAAGAATCCGCTGACAACAATAAAGCCAAAGATCCCCTTACCCCACTTATTGGTCAGGATGGGTTCGAGATGCAGCAATTTTCCAAACCAACTCGTGGCGACGTAATCATGCAAGTCAATGTTCTTATCAAACACGACTGCATTGTGGTCCCACGTCTGGCCAGGCCAGAACCAAATCCAGCCCGGTCCGCGAATAAACGTGCCGATGAAGATCAGCGAAATCCACATCAGAAAACCCCAGCCAAACATCCCGACGGCAAAACGCCGCTGCTTGATCGTGTAGTAGCCATTACCCAGCGGGTTCGAATCAACGTAAGGAAACACCATCAGCCCAATCATGATGATCGACGGCATCACCACGCCCGCGATCCAGGGATCAAAATAGACAAGCATCTCCTGCAGGCCGAGGAAGTACCAGGGCGCCTTCGACGGATTCATCGTCAGGTTGGGGTTCGACGGTTCTTCGAGCGGAGCGTTGAGCGTAATCGACCAAACGAACAAAATGACCGTGACGATTAGCGTCGCCAAGAACTCGATGCGCACCAGATAGGGCCAGACGTGCAACTCCTTGGCCCAGCCCGGCCGCCACGGCTCGACCTTGCGATGATGTGTCTTCGCCAGCGTGGCATCGCCTTCGAGCTGCACGATCAAACGATCGTTGGCGCGCGCCTGCCTGATGCCCAGCCAGGTGAAGAAAGGCACCAGGAAAAGCATCGCCACGATGGGCACGTTGTCGGGCGCCGAAGCTATTGTCCAGAGTTGATGCCAGTCCATAGGAATTTTCGATCTCAAATTTTAGATTTGCGATTGCCTTTCACTAAATCAAAACTCGCAAATCAAAAATTGAAAATTATTTCTTCTTTACCGCCTTCATCTCTGATTCCAACATCACCGGCGCGGGACCGGAGATGCCGCCATCCTTGCGTATGCGCCAGAAATGCACTGCCATAAAGATCGACGCGACCAACGGGATGCCGATGCAATGCCAAATGTAACTGCGCAACAACGCATTTGAATCGACGATCGATCCGCCCAGTAATCCGAAGCGCACATCGTTGAACGCAGTCATTCCCAGTTGCGGGCCAAACGGTCCTTCATGACCAAACATCGGGGTCGCGCGCGCCATGTTCGTTCCCACCGTCACCGCCCAGAAACCCAACTGATCGTCCGGCAAAAGATAACCGGTGAACGACAACAGCAGCGTCAGCACCAACAACACCACACCGACGCACCAGTTAAATTCGCGCGGCCTCTTATAAGAGCCCGTCAGCACAACGCGAAACATGTGCAGCCACGTCGTAATCACCATCAAGTGCGCGGCCCAGCGGTGCATGTTCCTGAGCAGCTTGCCAAACGGAACGTCGTGTTCGAGATAGAGAATGTCGCGAAACGCCAGCACCTTCTGCGGGTGGTAATAAAACATCAAGAGCACGCCCGTGAACGTCAACACGACGAACAGGTAGAACGTAATTCCGCCCATGCCCCAGGTATACTTGTAGCGCACCGCATCGCGATTGATCTTTGCCGGATGAAGATGAAGAAAAACGTTTGAGAGAATTGCGAGCGAACGATTGCGCGGGTCGGAACGATCGTGCGAAACGCGGAAGATCGACTTCCAGAGCTGCGTCTGCTGCGGGTCCTTGTAGGTCTTGGCCTCTTCAATCGCCCGGTCCTTGAGCGCAACGGCGTCTTCGCGCACTCGCTCGATCAGGCCCGTGCCGGTCTTCTCTTCCCCGGTCAACTGCTTCGTCTCTTTTTGATCCGGACGCTCGTCCATAGATTCTCTCGTCTAAAGCGGAATGTAAGCTCCGTCCTTTTCAAACTCAGTCGCCTCGCCCTTGGGCCACTTGAACAATCTGTTCGTGTCGACAACGATCTGCCCTTCCGGATCGATCTCGACATGCGCGCGATCCATCGGCCGCGGCGCGGGCCCTTCAAAGTTGATGCCCTCGCTGTCGTAGCCGCTGCCGTGGCACGGGCATTTGAACTTGTTTTCGCTCGCCTTCCAATCAGGCGTGCAACCGAGATGCGTGCAACGCGCGTAAACCACAAACAGCTTGTCGGAAGTTTTGTCGACCCAGATGCGGTATTGCTGCTGCCACTTCGTATCCACGCCGAGCGCGTAATCGCTGGGAAAACCAATCTTGAAGACAGTTGAGGGTTCCTGAATCGAGCGCGGCAGGAAGAAACGCAGAAACATCAGGAAGCACGTAACAAGAAAACCGGCGATGCTCGCCCAGACAATTCTGCGCCGCATCTTGTTGACGCTTGAATCCGGCACGCTCTCGACGATATCCACTTTCCAACCCTCCATTAGCCGCAAACTGCATCACGGCATTTGAAGCCGATCACTCGCGCAGGTACACTTCAACTCGCAGTAGAGAGTAAATTATACAATTCCCCGCAGTGCAGGGATCGCTCTCTGCCATTTGAACAACTATTGTCCTTATACATGAAGAGCGCCGCGCCCAAATAACACATAATATGGCACAGCGTCGGTATTTATACCTTTTTTTTGGACTGGCTGGCAAGGAGTAATTACAGCCGTCTCTTCAGTTGACTGATTCAACTTCGATGAAAGCGCAAGTGGTCATCTACAGTCGCCCCGGATGCCATCTCTGTGAGGAGGCCAAGGAAGCGATGCGCGCCGCCGACTGCGCGGGCGAATACACGCTCGACGAAATAGATATTGAAACCGACTCTGAGTTATTGAAACGCTACGGCGATCACATTCCGGTGATTACGATCGACGGCGCCGAAGCATTCAGGCACAGAGTGAGCCCGGATGAGTTCAGGGAGAGAATGTTGCGTTGATTCTAATTTTCAGAAACAGCCGGGGGCCTGAGAGACCGGTGCGCCAAAGAATTATCTGTCTGAGATCGAGTGGAAGATCCTCTCGGGTGTAGTGGCAAGCCGATGTCGGACCTACGGGCCTGCGAGAACGATTTTGACCTTGTGGTTCTATACATATGCCGGCCCTGGCGGGCCTCGTTGAACCTTTTCTCCGAGGGCCGTTAGGCCCGGCATATTTATAGAGAGAGGCCGAGCCCATCCTCTCTCCAGGCCCGTAGGGCCGGCACATTTGTAGACTTCCCCGCTGCTTCGAAGGCAAAGTTCAACTTACTACTGTATTCTTCAATCGATTCAAACAAACGCTCGCGCTCATGCTCATCTGCGGCCTGTCGATAGGACGCAACCAGATCTTTCAGCGTGACCAGATTCTTGTACAATCCGGCGTTCTCAATCGGCGGCGTGAGATACGAAATCAATTCCGCATACGATCGCCGTTTCGCAATCGTACCCTCTGAAGGGTTGTTTACGCTGTAGACATAAATGTTTGGTAGTTCACCAATCAACCGGTCAGGCCAGCACTCGCCGGACAATCCGACCTGCTTGCCGGGCATAAACTCCATCGCGCCGTGCGTGCCGACGTGGACAACTGCATCAGCGCCAAAAACTTTTTCGATGTAAGTGTAGAACGCCATGAAACCGTGATGCGGCGCGCTGCCGCGAGCCATCATTAGCCGCATCGGATCGCCTTCATAACCAAATGTCGGTTGCACGCCAATGAAAACATTGCCAAGCTGAATTCCCTGGATCAGCAGATCGTTTCCGCAGCTATTGATCCGACCCGGAGCCGCGCCCCACTCGCTTTCAACCTCATCAGCGTACGGACACAGTCGACGATAATCGTCCGTCGTTATGCGATAACTGATATTCGCGGTCGCGCCGAACATTTCCGAATTGCCACCCAGCAACAGCGCGCGTAGTTGATCGGCTGAGGCCGGCACATCGACCTCGTAGCCCTCTGACTTTAATTGATTCAGCGTGGACCAAAGACTCGGAAAAACATCCAGGTCGGCAGCCGTGCCGAGGTTTCCCTTGTTAGGAGGAAAACAATAGAGCACGAGGGCAAGTTTCAGTTCATCTCGCGGGGCCGTGCGCAAACGATTCCAATGCTTGAGTCGTTTTGCAAGTCTCTCGCAACGATCCTCAAGCGCCACGGGCTCGACGCCTCTGCCGGGAATGCCGCCATAAACAAATGGTTCGGTGGCGCCGTCGATCTCCGGAATGGCGATCTGCATTCCCGATTGCACCGGATTCAGACCGGTCTGCGATCCGAGCCACGATTCAATCGTCTGCATGTCAAGGCTGGCAGCCGAACGATAAGGACGATTCAAGTCCTTAAGAAACTCTGCAGCCGCTTCGCTGTCGTTCATCGCCGGACCGCCAACAAAACTAAAACCCGTCAGCGAAACGATCTGGCTTACGCGGGACTGACCACGGACGAACGACGGACCGCTGACGATAGACGATGGACGATGGCTGTCAGTAGTCCGTAGTTTGTTGTCACCGTTTTGCTCTTTGCCCTTAGCCCTTTGCCCTTTGCTCTTATCGTCTATCGTCTGTCGTCTATCGTCCAAAAAGAACTTCTCGCACGCCTCGCGATTGTCCATCAACGTCGCCAATGCGGGAATGACGCTCAAGCCCTCGGCCTCGATCGCGCGGATAAGTTGATCGTAATGCTTAGTCGTCTTGCTGATCACCTGCGGCCGCATCAGTAGCAAACCAATTGTCGACGTGGGATCCAGAACTTCTGATTCTTCTTTTTGCCTTTTGCCTTTTTCCTTTTGCCTTCTTTGTCCGTACCACTTTCGGTACACTTCGAACGATTCAAACAACGCCGGCGCGTCCGGATGATAGATCGCAACCGATGGCATTTTCTCTGGCGCGGAAATCCTGATGCGCTTCAACCTTTCATCAGGCACGTAATGTTTCAGTGCGTAGAGCACCATCGAGCGAATGTTTGCGGGCGTCGGCTGCAGAAAATAGCAGAAGAGATAGAGATAGTTCTTTACGTCGCGTAGCATTCCGGCCGAGGGCACAAACCTGAGAATGCCCGGCAGCCGATCGACTAACTTTAGATACTGGCCATGACCGTTGGATTTTCCTCGAGTCTGGCTGCCAATCCACGACCCAACCGTACCTAATAGCCGCACTGCTTGATTGGATCTCTTCTTCGCATCTTCGCCTCCCCGCCTCTCCGTCTCTACTCTTCCCTCCTCTTCCTCCCTTTGCGTCTTTGCGTCTTTGCGGGAACTCTCTTTCCCAAACAGCCGCCCAAGATCCAACCGCCCCATCCGGGTGCGACGCATCAGGTCCGGCATGCAATTGATGACGATTACTGCGCAATGTCGCTGCTTGTATTTGTCGAGAGCAGGCAGCAAACGCGCGGCATTCTCGCCATCGATTACGTGGATCACGAAAACGATGTCCGCTTCGCTGAGATCAACTTCAACTGTGCGCCATTCGTCATCGTTTAACGCCGCGCCAAAGTTATGCGCGGCGATGCGCAGATCCAAAGCACGCTCGCGATTGATCTTGTGCTCCGCGTTTTTCAGCGGCGCGAGCAAACTTGATCCGACATACAGGGTTACTATTCTCACGTTTTAGCGTCTCAGCCGGTTTTCATTTCGTGTGTTTTCGTTTTTGTTTCGTGTAAGTTCGTGGATAGTTCATTGGGGAGAAAACGATCCACGAAATCACACGAAATGAACGAGGGACCACGAAAAGAGCTAGATCACGTAGCGCTTCCACTCTAGTCTTGCCTGACTACCAAAATTAAACAGCAACCCGACATTCATATCGGTAGCCTTCATGTAATTAATTATCTGACCCTCATCACGACCAGTAAGCCCTTCGCAGGCCTTTATTTCAATTATGATCTGTCCGAAACAGACAAAGTCAGCTACGTATTTCTTTCTAAGTTGCTGCCCCTTGTATTCTACCTTTAATATTTTCTGTGCTTCGAAGGGTATGTCTCTCCGACCGAGTTCAATTTGAAGTGCCTCTTGGTAAACCGGCTCGAGAAACCCACGACCCAATGTGTAATAAACATCCATCGCCGCGCCAACTATTCGATAAACCTCCTCCTTTAGGATCAGCTCAGGCATGAATCCCTTCTTCGTGTGATTTCGTCTGTTTCGTGTCGTTTCGTGGATCGTACCCTGCTTAAACGAGGCGAACGATCCACGAAATCACACGAAAGGATCTTCCATCTTGCCAACGATGTCGCGCAGCGTCTCCAATATCTCCTCGTCGGGATTCCAGTATCCACGATCGTGCGCTTCGAGCAGACGCTTTGTGAGCGAATGCGCAGAATGCGGATTCAATTCGCAAAGCCGCTTGAACATCACCTCATCCAGCAAGAAGGTCTTAGCGATATCGGTGTAGATCCACGGATCGACAGCATCTACCGTCGCACTCCAGCCGAAGGTGTTCGCCACATGATTTTCAATCTCAGCCACGCCGCGGAAACCGTGTTTCAGCATTCCTTCGTACCATTTTGGATTCAGCGTCTTCGCGCGCGTCTCGAGCCGAACAGTCTCTTCCAACGATCGGATTTTCGTCTGCGGTGAAAGCGAATCAGACAAATAGATCGCGGGACGAGATTTAGCGCGTGTTTCCACGGCCTTGGAAATTCCGCCAAGATATTCGAAGTAATGATCGACATCGGTGATGCCAACTTCGAAGGAATCAAGGTTCTGGTAAGTCGCGTCCACTCGTGACAGCGCGTCATCCATCAAGTGGCGCGCTTCGCGACCCTCAACCGTCCGCCCTTTCGAGTCGCGCGTGTACGCAAAGCATTTGCGCGTGACGAATAGATCGCCGAGCGTCTCACCGTTCTCCCACTGCGAATCCATCACCATGAAGTTTACATTCGTGCCGTAGTTACCCGGCGCATTTGAAAACACTCGAGTGACTGCATCGTCGAAGTCCGAACCGTCCCCTTCAACTTTTTCCGAGACGTTGCGCCGCACGTAATTCATGTCCATAGGTTCGTCAAGTGTCGCTACTCGCCGCACTGCTTTATCGAGCAAGGCCATCGTCGGCGCAAACAGATCGCGGAAGATGCCCGACACCGTCATCACTACATCGATCCTCGGACGCTTCAATTCTTCCAAAGGGATCACTTCGACTTCAGTAGCGCGATTGAGCGCATCACGAACCGGACGCACGCCGAGCAACCAAAGTGCCTGCGCCACACCTTCTCCCTGGGTCTTGATGTTGTCCAAGCCCCAAAGCACGAGGGCCATCGCGCGCGGATAGCGACCATGTTCGTCCCGGTAACGACGAAGCAGAGCGTCGGCAGTGTGCTTAGCGCGCGCGAAGGCCATTTGCGAAGGAACTGAATAAGGATTGACCGCGTGCGTATTGCGCCCCGTCGGAAGCACCAGCGGATTCTGGACAATGTCCGCGCCCGGGCCCGGTTCAATGTATTCGCCGCGCAACGCGCGCATCAACGACTCAAGCTCGTGATTGGAATCAAGTTGTTCGGCAATGTTCGCTAGTAGCAGAAAGGTGGGAAGCGATTCCTCGCCGTCAACCTTCGCTCTGGAATTCAGCCAACTGGCCGCCGCGTCCGCGCCGTCATTGCAAAACCGCCTCACTGCTTCCGCGACGATGCCCTCGATAAGCTCCTTCGTCTCGTTTGTCCCACTCTCCTGAAGCAGCTTGTCGTACGAATCAATACTGAGCGCTTCCGCGACGAGTCTCGGCAACGCGCGCGCCCCATGCTCCGGGCGATCAAACGACGCGACCATACGCAGCAGATCGGCCTTTTCCTTTAGCTCCGACGCGCGGCCAAACACGTGAAGGCCCGTGGGGATTAGCCGCTGTTCAATTTCGACGAGCTGTTCGTAGAGCTGCATGACGCGAGCGTCGCGCTCAATAGAATTCTGGTTTGGTTTAATTTGCAAGAGTATGGGCCTTGACTAAGACGTGTTCTCTTTTAACTGAAAAGGTCGATCGAAGCAAGGCGGGCGCAGTGTTGGTTTGTCACTATCGCTTGGTCCTTTCGTGCGAGGCTTCACTCGTTTTTCGCGCCCCATCTTCCCATGAGAATTCTTGGATAACTTGTACAAAATTTTGATTGACATTCGTGGCTGGCGGGAATAAAGTTCTGTCCACCTCCCGACAACGTCTTGCCCAGCTTAAAGGAAATGAACATTAGTTCCCAGGTTTGTTTCCCAATCTCTTGCGTGGCCGCGAACGGGTAGGCAAAACCAATCCGGCTTTCGGTCCGCGTTACGAACAAGGGTTTTCCCGCGGGTTTCAGGGTTCAGACGAATCAGTCAATTTCCTGATTGGTGAACTATCACTTCCGTAAGCGGTCGCGAAGTGGTTTTCCCCAAGCCTACCTAGGAGGTCGAAAAATGACGAAGTTCTTGAAAGTATTCGCGTTACTTTTGTGCGCGGCGGTGCTCGTAATTCCTATGTGGATGTCGAGACCCGTCGAGAGTCAAGGCGCAACCGAGGCGCCCACAGGAATGGACACGCTAACCAATAACATGGTCACGCAGGCTGTTCATGACGGTGACAGAGTCACCTTCGAAGAGCGGGACGGTGTTCAGAAGGGTCTTGGCCCGGTCTACAACGCCCAATCCTGCGCCGAGTGTCACCAGAATCCGGTCACGGGCGGAATCAGTCAGATTTCAGAGTTGCGTGCCGGTCACAACGACGGAAATGGCAACTTCGTACCAGCCACGCTTAAGATCAACGACGACGGAGGTCTGCCGGGCGTTACTATTGCCAACAGGTCGCTCATCAACCAGCGGGCGACTTGCCCAGGCGTGGTGACAGATCCAGTCACTCACGCCATCATCTACAATCACCCGAACGAGCAAGCCCAGGAACGCGTGCCTGGCGCTGAAAACGTTCGCACCCGGCGCATGACCACAAACCTGTTGGGCCTTGGCTTTGTCGAAGCCATTTCCAACACGACACTTCAGAACATTCCCAATGGCCAACCTAACGGCATGAAAGGCCAGTTGACAACGGTGCCGGTTGCTGAGGCGCCGGGTCAATTTCGCATTGGCCGCTTCGGTTGGAAAGATCAGGATGCCAGCTTGCTGACGTTCTCAGGCGGCGCCTATCTAAACGAGATGGGAATAACCAATCGGCTCAACACCAGTGAAGTTACAACGCTTTGTGATGATGTTCCGGATAACACGCTGTGCAATGACGGCTCGGGCCACGTCTGTGCTGAGGACCCGGACAATGACATCGACGCCTTTGCACAGTTTATGAGAGCCACCAAGGCGCCCTCGCGAGATGCGGCACTGGCAGCCACCAATGACGCCCAGGTTGGCGCGTCGCTCTTTCATGCAATTGGCTGCGACATTTGCCACATACAAACTTTGACCACGGCGCCAGCGGGTACGCTCATTAATGGCGGAGCGTTCACTGTGCCGGCGGCTCTGGGCAACAAGATCATTCATCCGTTCAGCGACTTCCTGTTGCACAATATCGGAACGGGCGATGGGATTGCCCAGGTCAACATCCCGGGTACCAATACCCTGGATCAGACAATGAAGAACAAGATGCGTACGGCGCCGCTTTGGGGCATGCGCACACGCAACGAGTTGATGCACGACGGGGAGAATTACACGCGCAACGAGGCCATCCTTCGTCATGCAGGCGAGGCTAACGGAGTGATCAACAACTATATTTTCCTGAGCACAACGCAAAAGAACCAGTTAGTCGCGTTTCTTAATTCGTTGTGATTGGTTGCCGGACCTCTGCAAGGTCAGTGAGGCTGGCGGATCTCGGAACCAGCCTCGCTGGCTTTTTCTTGTTGTGACGAGGAGGTTACTAAGAGATGTCACGTGGACCACTGACCGCCTTGCTGATTTGCGTCATGATAGTTTCGGCGGGATCGTTGCTATCGAGTTGCGCAAGACGATCCGAGCAAGCAAAGGCAACCCAAGAGCAACCGCGCGCTGAATCGGCGCCGTCGGCGGCCACATCACCAGCACCGTCCCCGACGCCCCCGACTGTCCGGCCCGCGAACGAACCACCGGCGCCGCCGAAACCCGGCGAGGTGCAGGAAGTGGTGGCGCGCGTGTTCGGGAAGGTAGCCAATCCGGACACTTCGCTCAGCACAAATTTCGTCGTCGGCGACTTCAATGGCGACGGTTCAGAAGATCTCGCGGTCGCGGTAAAAGCAGATCCAGCTCAACTTGGGGAAATCAATAACGAGATGGCGAACTGGACGTTGGAAGATCCGAAATTAGTTTCGATACCCGGGCAAGCCAAGGGACCGCGACCGCCCGGCAAACCGGTTCATGCGGAAAAGGGAGACTCGCTACTGGCGATCATCCACGGCTTTGGTCCGCAGGGATGGCGTAACGCGGAAGCGAGACAGACTTTCCTGCTCAAAAACGCTGTCGGTAACTCGATGCAAACCGAGACAGCGACCGTCCTTCGACACGGTAAAGAAAGACAAAAACTCCCGCCGGTTAGAGGCGACGCGATCCGCCAGACACTCGGCGGCAAGGCCGGTATCATCTTCTGGACAGGGGCAAAGTATGCGTGGTATTCAGCGGGCGTAGGATGACGACACCGAGTTCCGTTAGACTGACCTCACCATGACAAGCCAACCGCACTCAGTTATCATGCGGAGTCTGATTCGCAATGCGGTTACAAATCCCGATCATTTCTCCGTCGTCTTAGCTGAGATACCAGGAGCATGTTGGAAGTCAAAAATCTTGGTTGCGTGCGCGGCACGCGTCGCTTGTTCAGGGATTTGAATTTTTCAGCGGTGCCCGGTGAGTTAATCGAACTTCGCGGACCAAATGGTAGCGGCAAGACCAGCTTGCTGCGAATTCTTTGCGGGCTGGCGACCCCCGCGGCGGGCGAAGTTCGCTGGCAGGGAACGAATATTCGGTCGCTCGGCGAAGAATATGCTGCGTCGGTTGCTTATCTGGCCCATCAGAACGCAGTGAAAGACGAACTGACCGCAATCGAAAACCTGCGCATTTCGAGTGGCGTTGCCGGCAATTCATTAAGCAAGAGCGAAGCACGACAACTACTCGAGCGAATTGGTTTGAGTCGACAGCAGAATCTTCCTGCTCGTGCTCTTTCTGCGGGACAGCGGCGACGTCTGGCTCTGGCTCGCTTACTAACTTCAAGAGCGACGTTGTGGATCCTGGATGAAGTTTTGACTTCCCTTGACGATGCGGCAGTAACACTGTCGCGCGAGTTCATCGGCGCTCACTTGAAGAACGAGGGCATTGCGATCATAGCGACACATCAGGATCTTAATTTGGTTGCAGAAAAGGTGCAAAGGATTCAACTCTCCCCGTGAGCGCTTCTTATCAAACGATGTTCGGATGGATTGTCTGGCGAGATTTGATTCTCGCGTGGCGCCGGCGCGCCGACGTTCTGGCGACACTTTTCTTTTTCATAATCGTTACCAGTCTGTTCCCTTTGGGTATCGGTCCGGAGCCGCAGACGCTTCGCACTATCGCACCAGGCATCGTCTGGGTAGCCGCATTGTTGGCGTCGATGCTTTCGCTGGGGAGAATTTTCGGCAATGATTATCAGGATGGAACGCTCGAGCAACTCCTCCTGACTCCCCAACCCACTTATTTTGTCGTACTCGGCAAAGTGTTAGCACATTGGCTGGTTTCGGAGGTTCCGTTGGTAATTATCGCGCCGGTGCTTGGACTTCAGTTCGGTTTGTCGCAGAATAGTCTGGCAATAGTGGTTGTTTCCCTCTTGCTCGGAACGCCTGTTCTGAGTCTGATTGGATCAATCGGGGCTGCGCTCACGTTGGGCCTGCGCGCCGCGAATGTTTTAGTCGCTTTGCTCGTCTTGCCCCTTTACATTCCGGTGCTGATCTTTGGAACTGGCGCGATCGAGGCCGCGGTTAACGGCACGACTACACAACCGTGGCTGTTGTTGCTTGGGGCTACGCTGGTTCTCGCGCTCGTCTTCGCACCGTGGGCAACCAGCGCAGCGTTACGGATATCTGTGGAATAAGAATTGTTTCGGCGAGGCGTTCCGACGCGAAACGACGTTGAGGCGACGATTCAATGAGCAAAAGAAAAATGAATTGGTATAAATACGCAGCGCCTGCGAACTTCTACCCAATCGCAGGCAAGATGATCCCTGTTTTCACCGTCCTGACGGTTCTCCTTTTCGTAGTCGGGCTCTATGTTGGGTTTTTTATCGCACCTACCGACTTCCAACAAGGCGAGTCGTACCGCATAATCTTCATTCACGTGCCGGCCGCGTGGATGGGAATGTTCCTTTATGTGCTGATGGCGCTTTATGCAGGCGTCGGTTGGGCATTCAACGCGCGACTGGGATCGATGATGGCGACGGCCATCTCGACGACTGGAGCGATTTTCACTTTCATCTCGCTGGTAACCGGATCACTTTGGGGCCGGCCCGCTTGGGGAGTGTATTGGGTTTGGGACGCGCGCATGACTTCGACTTTGATCTTGATGTTTCTGTACATTGGTTTTATCTCGCTGCAATCATCGATCGACGATCCGCGACGCGCTGATCGCGCCGGGGCAGTCCTGGCGCTCGTCGGTTTGATCAATGTACCGATCATCTATTTTTCCGTGCAGTGGTGGAACAGCTTGCATCAAGGCTCGACAATCACCGCAAAGAGTTTCAAAATGGCGCCATCGATGCTCGCCGCGATGCTCATCCTGCTCGGCGCTTGCTGGATGTATTCGATTGCGGTCGTCTTGACGCGCCTGCGCTACATCATTCGTGAAAGGGAGCACGAGGCGCCGTGGCTGGCTGAAGCGGTAGTGTAGGGGCAGGGCTTGTCCCTGCCCAAACTGAGGGCACGGGCAGCCACAAGGGCTGCCCCTACGATTGAACTTATGAACTGGTCAAAGTTTTTTTCAATGGGCGGTTACGCGTTCTACGTTTGGGGTTCGTATGGCGTAACTTTTGTTTTGCTCGCCGGCGAAGTGTTGATGTTGATGAAGCGCAAACGAAATCTCGCCGCGAGGGAAGACCCGCCGGAATACGAAACCGATAGTTCGCCAGTAGCAGCTTCATTTCAGGAACTACAATGAAAAAACGTCATAAGAGAATTGTCTTTATCGTGGCTGGTTTAGCCGCGTTGGGTTTGGCAACCTGGTTAGTACTCGGCGCATTCAGAAGTAATCTGGTTTTCTTTTTCAGCCCTTCACAGGTAGTTGCGAAAGAGGCGCCGGTCGGAAAGAATTTTCGCATCGGCGGACTGGTTGAGACGGGCACGCTGAAACGCGAGAACGATGGTCTGACGGTTCATTTCATGGTCAGCGATACCGTGAACAAGATTCCTGTCGTCTACAAAGGCATCCTGCCGGATTTGTTCAAGGAAGGCCGTGGCTGCGTAGCGCAGGGCCACGTCGGCACCGACGGAGTGTTCTATGCTGAGTCGGTGCTCGCCAAGCACGACGAGAACTACATGCCACCGGAAGCCGGACAAGCGATCGACAAAGCAAAGATGCAAAAGACTTTGGTTGATAAATGAGCGCCTGCCCCAACAACTAGATATTGAAGACTGGATATGATTCCTGAAGTTGGACAGTTTGCACTAATCGTAGCGTTGTTGCTCGCGCTCACGCAGGCGAGCGTTCCCATGATCGGCGCCGCGCGCGGCAATCGATCGTGGATGGCCGTCGCTGTGCCTGCCGGTCAGGCGCAATTCATTTTTGTCGCGATCGCGTTTGGCTGCCTCGCATATTCGTTCATCACGAATGATTTTTCAGTGCTGAACGTGGCGACGAACTCAAACTCTCAGTTGCCGCTTCATTATCGTCTCGCCGCCACGTGGGGTTCGCATGAAGGTTCACTGCTGTTGTGGACGTTGATGCTTGGACTTTGGACGGTGGCAGTCACACTCTTTAGCCGCCACCTTCCCGAGGACATGATCGCGCGCGTGTTGAGCGTGATGGGAATCATCAGCGTCGGCTTTTTGCTGTTCATGCTGCTGACTTCGAATCCGTTTATCAGATTGGATCCCGCGGCGCCCGACGGACGCGATCTGAATCCGCTGCTCCAGGACCCGGCGATGGTTGCGCACCCGCCCATGCTCTACATGGGGTACGTCGGGTTCTCCGTGGCATTTGCGTTTGCCATCTCGGCGTTGATTGGTGGACGTCTCGATGCGACGTGGGCCCGCTGGTCCCGTCCGTGGACGACGGTTGCGTGGATGTTTCTGACCGTCGGCATTGCCCTGGGTAGTTGGTGGGCCTATTACGAACTCGGCTGGGGTGGTTGGTGGTTTTGGGATCCGGTCGAGAACGCTTCGTTCATGCCGTGGCTGGTCGGTACTGCATTGATCCATTCTCTGGCGGTCACTGAAAAGCGGGGTGGCTTCAAGAGTTGGACTGTGTTGCTGGCCATTGCGGCGTTTTCGTTAAGCCTGCTCGGAACTTTTTTGGTTCGTTCCGGTGTGTTGACTTCCGTGCACGCGTTTGCGACGGATCCGAAACGCGGAATTTTTATTCTCGCTTTTCTTGGAGTCGTGATCGGCGGCTCCCTCCTGCTCTACGCATGGCGCGCAAAACAGGTAGGCTTAGGCGGCAAGTTCGATCTGATCTCGCGAGAATCGTTCTTGCTTTCCAACAATGTCTTGTTGGCAACGGCAGCAGGCTCGGTCTTGCTCGGCACGCTTTATCCTCTGTTCATGGACGCGCTTAATTTGGGAAAAATTTCGGTCGGGCCGCCATACTTCAACACAGTCTTTGCCGCAGTGATGGTGCCGGCAATGTTTCTAATGGGCGTCGGCCCAATTGCGCGTTGGAAAAAAGCCAGTCTGCCTGAACTTGCCGTTCGCTTGCGCTGGGCTTTTTTGGCGAGCGCTGCCACCGCCATAATTCTGCCCTTCCTGCTCGGCGGTTGGAAACCTTTGGTCAGTCTCGGCTTGCTGCTGGCGCTGTGGATCGTGACCACGGTCGGTCTCAATATTTTTGAGAGAGTCAAAATCACCAGCCGACAAGTCGGGGTCTTTCAAGAACTGCGTGCTGTCGCCTTGATCGTAGGCGTTTGGGCTCTTACTGCGAGTGCGATTCTGATCCTTTGGCGCGTCTTGATCTCGGGCGGATCGGAACCACCGTTCACACTAGGCTTTCTAGTAGCGTTGTCAATTATTCCTCCTGCTGCGATGTTGATTGTACGCACCAAATCGCGCAGCTATTACGGAATGCAACTGGCGCACGTGGGCGTCGCCGTATTCATCGTTGGCGTAACACTCGTCACGCAATACCAGACCGAGAAAGATGTGCGCATGGATGCCGGCGACACGGTCAACGTGGGCGGCTATGATTTCAGACTCAACGGCGTGACTAGAGTCGACGGGCCAAACTACCTGGCCGCGCGAGCCGAAATTGCAATCAGCAGGAACGGCACGCTTATGAGGACGATGTATCCGGAGAAACGTAGATACACCGCCACGCAGAGCGTGATGACCGAAACTGCGATCGACACCGGCGTGTTTCGCGATCTCTATCTGTCGATGGGCGAAGAGATCGGGACCACCGGCGCGTGGACCGTGCGCATACACTACAAACCGTTCGTTGATTGGATCTGGGGCGGCGCTTTGCTAATGGCGATTGGCGGCGGCTTGGCAATCAGCGATCGACGTTACGCGCTGGCAGCGCGCAAGCAGCGCGAGACGCTGGCCGCGGCAAAAGAGACTCCGGCCCCGGCGCTGGCGCGCGTCTCCGTCAAGGCTGAGGCTTCGAACTGAGGCAATTATGCGTTACGCGATACCACTCGTGGTCTTCATTATCATCGCGGTCTTTCTCGCTAGTCGTCTGCGCGGAGACTACGATCCGCACAAGATTCCCTCAGCGTTAATTAACAAACCGGCGCCTCAGTTTCAGTTGACCGAGCTGCGCGACCCCGCAAGGTCTTTCTCGCCGCAACAGATGCGCGGCAAGGTATGGCTGCTGAATATCTGGGGTTCCTGGTGCGAAGCGTGTCGCCAGGAACATCCCGTGCTGATCGAGTTGGCGCAGAGTGGGGCAGTGCCAATCTACGGACTCGATTGGAAAGACAAACGCGAGGATGCGCTTTCCACGCTCCAGGAGTTAGGCGATCCTTATGTTCTTAGCGTCTCTGACTTTGATGGACGCGTCGCGGTTGACTATGGAGTTACCGGAGCGCCGGAAACTTATGTGATAGATAAGAACGGCGTGATTCGTTACAAAGAAGTCGGCCAGTTAACCAGAGACAACCTTAAGAATAAGATTCTGCCGTTGGTTGGGGAGTTGAACAAGTAACCCCCTGGGAGCGCAGACATCCTGTCTGCCGGGCTTGCCCCGGGGTGAATGATTTGAAAGTGATTATGATTCGAGCAGTTTTCTTCTTGCTACTCTTCTTTGCAGTTCCTTTCGTTGCGGCGGCGAAAGAGGCGCAACCCGTTGCGGACGATCCGGCGCTCGAAAAACGCCTGATGGCCCTCTCCCAGCAACTTCGGTGTCTCGTTTGCCAGAACGAAACACTCGCCGATTCGCAGGCTGATCTCGCTGCGGATTTGCGCCGCCAAATCAAAGACATGATGAAGCAAGGAAAGAGCGATCAAGAGATCATCGCCTTCCTGACTGAACGCTATGGCGACTTCGTGCTCTATAAGCCGCCGGTAAAACCAACTACATATCTGCTCTGGTATGGACCTTTCGCCCTGCTTGGCGGCGGATTCGTTGCGCTGTTTCTCTATCTGCGGCAACGACGCGGACTGATAGAAGAACACGCGCTGACCGCTGAAGAACGCAAGCGTGCCGAAGAGATTCTGAAACCGCAAAAGGGGCCGGCATGATCTATTTGTGGTTTGGAATCTTACTGGCTATCGCGCTGGCATTCATCCTGCCGCCGCTATTACAGCGTGAAGAAAAAACGAACGCGAACGAAGTCAGAGAGGCGAATGTCGCCGTCTATCGGGATCAATTGCGAGAACTGGAAGCTGACCTGCAAAATGGCATCTTGAACCGCGAGCAGTACGAGCAAGATCGAGAGGAGTTTGAGCGCCGGCTGTTAGAGGATGTGTCCAGCGATAGAGGGAAGGTCGCGAACCCTGGCAGGGGCCTTAGGCGCTGGGGAGTAACATTTCTCATACTCGGAATAGGCTCGTTTCTCCTTCCGCTTGTGGGACTTCAATTCCACGTAATCATCTCGCTTAACGAAGCGCTTGGTCAGGTGCAACCGGGCATGGGAATATGCTTCGCGGTATTTGGGGGCTTTCTCCTGTTCTTGGGCTTCTGGCGCTTGCCGGCAGCGAACGACACACCCAAGCTCCATAGTACAAATCGCAACACTGCCTACGCGCTTGCGCTGGCACTGCCAATATTGTCCATTTCCCTCTATTTGAAGTACGGCAATCAAAATGCTCGCTCCGCAGCGCCGGCTGCCGCCGACGAGCAGCAGAGTGCTGCGCCGTTTGCCAGTCAATCCGGCGAGATGAGCTCGAAACAGAATCCCAGCGACGCGAAGGGTTGGGCGATGCTGGCGCGTTCGTACGTGCAAATGCAAAAATACAAGGACGCAGCTGAGGCTTACGAACATGCAACTTCGCTGGCCAGCAACGATGCCGATCTCTGGGCCGATTACGCCTACGCGGTGGCTATGATTAATGGCGGCGAATACCAGGGCAAACCAATGGACTTGATCAATAAGGCGCTGCAAGTCGACCCAAACAATCGCGAGGCGCTGACACTCGCTGGCAATGCCGCGTTCAATCAGAAAAACTATAACCAGGCGATCCAATTTTGGGAGAAAGTATTAAAGTCGCTGCCGCCAAAAACTCCGGAGGTCGCTCGGCCGCTTACTGAAAGAATTGCCGAGGCGAAGCGACTGGCTAAAGGCGCGTCAAACAAGTAAAGTATCGCGCAAGGCTGCGTGCATGGGATCGCGCCAGCGAAATCGACGGGAGGACACAAGACCAAATGTCACAGCGGAAAGTGATCGATTGCCGGTTGTATCCAAGCGAGAAGGGCTGCACGGTCAGCATCGAGGGCACGGAAGATGAGGTGCTCGAAGCGGCGATGCTCCACGCTATCACGGCCCACGGTCATACTGATGGGCCTGAGTTGCGCGAACAACTACGCACCCTGATGAAGGACGCGGGGCAATCATCGGCAACCTGAGTAACGGGTGTTTAGAGTTCAAGCTTCAGCTTGGCAGGTTCGTCGTCATGCAAGCTAAAGCTTGAACTCTAAACACCGCCACGCAACACGCGTTTTGATTCTATGACAAGAGACAATCTTCTTTTTGGCATCATCGGACTGCTGCTGGGAGTCATCGTGGGCATTCTCTTTGCCAGCTCCTTAAACCAGCGGCAAGCTACACCTGCCGGGATGGCGCGGAATCAGGCCATGCCGTCCGACCATCCGCCGATTGGTTCTGACGGCGCCGGTGGAAATCCCGCTGGGATGCAAGCCGAAGTCGCCGCGGCCCTGGACGCAGCCCGCAAAGATCCGAACAATTTCGAAGCGCAGATAAAGGCGGCCGAACTGTACTATCAAATTCGGCGCTACGATGATGCTATCGGTTATCTGCAAAAAGCGAATCAGATCCAACCAGACGATTACGACACAATCGTTGGGCTCGGTCTGGTTAATCTGGATGCCGGTCACTATGAGACGGCGGCGAAATGGTACAAACAAGCGCAGACAAAGAAACCCGACGATGTTCGCGTGCAAGCCGGACTCTGCGCGGCCTTGTTGGGTCAGGGAGACGCCAAGGCCGCGGAAGCCGAGATCAATAAACTGGAAAAACTAGATGCCAAGAGTCAGGACCTGCAGCAGTTTCGCGAGCGGTTGGCGAACCTCAGGTCGGGGAAAAAACCCAAGTAGGACCTCCATTTGCGAGAAATGGATGAGATTAATCTGTTCAGAAGGTCGTAGCTGATGCGGCTTTTCACAATCTGAATAGAACTTGACGCTCAAGGGAAAGACGCAAGCGGACATCCGAACGTTCTGACCATGATCGATGCGGATATTTATGACGACCAGATTGTTTCAGAAACGTAGTTTGTCATGGTTGGAGATTGGCGCTGCTGCGCTGATCGGGATCATAGCAGTGATTGCTGCGGCTTCCTTATACCGCAAAAACGACTCACAAAGACCGGATGATAAGAATCCGACTGCCTCATCAGCAGCAAACTCCGACAACTCTAGCCTGCGTAACGACAATTCAATTTCACCTAGGGCTGATGCGACCCCGCGATCCCAGAGCAGCGTCCGAAACTTTGAACCAGGACAAATGCAAGCCGAAGTCGCCGCGGCCCTGGACACAGCGCGCAAGGAGCCCAACAATTTCGAGGCGCAAGTGAAAGCGGCTGAACTCTATTATCAGATTCAGCGCTACGACGACGCGATTGGCTACCTGCTAAAAGCCAATCAGCTTAAGCCAGACGATTTCGAAACGATCGCCAATCTGGGAATGGTCAATATCGATGCCGGGCATTATGAAACGTCGGTGAAGTGGTACAAGGCGGCGCAGTTGAAGAAACCAGAGGACACTCGCGTGCAGGCCGGCCTCTGCGCGGCGCTGTTGGGCCAGGGCGACGCCAAAGCTGCGGAAGCCGAGATTAATAAACTCGAAAAGCTCGACTCGAACAATCAGGATCTCGCCCAGTTTCGCGAGCGGTTGGCGAGTTTGAAATCAGGCGGAAAATCGAAATAGCATGACTCCGCTCGCGCTGCCCTAATCCTGCTCACGGTCCAATCGACATCCGCACGACGTCCACCATTGCCACTCGCTCGATCTTTCCGTTAGTACTAACGACAACCACCTGACCATTCTCCACCGTGACGCGCCGCACGCGACTCATGAAGTACTCGATGCGCGTCCCGTCCTTGACTTCAATCACCAGCCGCGGTCCGCTTTCAGCCGCAGGCCCAGCCGCGGGTTTGGTCGCCGGTGTCGTCCCAGGATTTCGTCGGGTCGTATTCTTGCGCACCGGTCGAGGCTTGTTTTCCGTGGCAGCGACCTTTGGCGTCTCAGAAGTATTCGTTGGAGTCTCTTTCTTCTCCGGCTCCGCTTTCTCTTCAGTGTCGCTTCCCTGCTTGCTCCCTTCTGAATTTTCAACGGTGGATTTCTTTGTCGTTTCAGCGGCAGGTCTACTGCGCGTGCCTCGCACGGGCACGCGTCCTCGTCTGGCAGTAGCTCTCGGAGTAGGCTTTGGAGCAGGCTTAGGAGTTTCGATCTCTTCCGGCGTTGGCGTTGGCGCTGCGGCCACTTCACCGGGCGGCTCATCAATGCGGGCGCCGGCTGACGAAACCCTCGAGACCTTCTTGTCACCAGATCGCGGCGCGGGTTTGTTCGCTTCCGCGCCTCCGCTCTCGTCCGCAAGTGGGCCACCGCTTACGGCCACAAACGATCCGCCGAAACGAATGCGATAGCTCCCGGCATCGTCGTTCGGGCTTCGAGCTTCGACGCGCAGGATCAAACTCTCAGGCTTGCGCAGATAAATGTTCTTCGCGACGGGTGAAGTGCTCTCGGGATAGACAGTCACCTTCAACAGCGGCCGCAACTCGGTGGCTGTGAAGATATCGAGATCTCCATTAAGGTTTTTGCTTTCGACTGTGATCAGCAGATCGCCGGGCGCGCCGTTGAAGGTGTAAAAGTGGTCCGTGAGTCGCGAATCGCCAATGTCCCGCGCGGCAATCGTTCCCGCGATTTCATTCGTGCGGATCGCGGTCGGAAACCTCACGTCCGCCGACTGCGCCTCTGCGCTTCCGATAAGGAGCAGAGCGAACGCAATCGCTCCGAAGACGCGTACTATCAATCGCATGCGGTTCGAGACTGGCGACGGCATTAAGACTCCTCAGCGCACAATACAATTCCACGAAGATCTCAGGAGATCATGATTCGAGCGCCGGTAAGAATATCAGATTTGCGCTTGGAATCGAATTTAGTTTGAAGAGACGAGCGCGATCAGATGCGTGCGTGTTAGAAGTGGATAAATCGTTGGTGCCGAAGGGGGGACTCGAACCCCCACGAGTTACCTCACACGCCCCTCAAACGTGCGCGTCTGCCAGTTCCGCCACTTCGGCTTTGAGTTGTCAGATAACGATTTACTTCTGCGGCGACTTCTTTGGTTCGGGAGTCG
>JBGPWL010000006.1:0-90476 GCA_041492185.1 Pyrinomonadaceae bacterium
AAACGATACGGAACTGAAATGGGATGCGAACAAAGAACCTGATCTGGCCGGCTACGAGATCGTCTGGCGCGATACGACTGCGCCAACGTGGACAAACTCGCGATCGATCGGAAACGTGATCAGCTTTACGATGAAGGGCATGTCGAAAGACAACTACTTCTTCGGCGTACGCGCTGTCGATAAAGAGGGCAACCGCAGCCCCGCCAGCTACCCGCGCCCCGCGCCTCGCCGCCAGGGCACCGCGCCTCCGCCGAGCGAGTGATCATCAGGTAAAGACCCGGGGAGCGAGCTGTAGGGGCAGGGCTTGTCCCAGCCCGTTGTGTGCTCCGCGGGCAGGGACAAGCCCTGCCCCTACAATCTATCTTCAGGTTTGTCATAGCCGGACAAATTAGGACGCTATCGGAATTCCTTGACATTCACGCCAACCCGCCATACCTTTCGCCGTAGCTTCTCTGGCTTGGGTGCTCAAACTAAGCATGCTCACTCGATGCCACACATGGCTGGTTCACGTTTATTGCGAGACTGCGAGACTTTGGCGATCAACCGTAGGGCAAGACCAGTGAACCGCCAATACCTGGTTTTGGTTTTGGAGGAGTCCCATGCCTGACCAAGAAAAAGCCCGCATCATTGAGCAACTAACTCTGCGAAAGCTCGAATACGTTAGGAAGTATCTTGAGTCGAAAGGACAGATCAAGGGTGGAACCAGGGTTGCGGTTAGAGATCGTCTGACCGAGCTGATTGAAACAGACGATTCCGTATTTGACGATCTCAAAGGTTTATTAGGTGAGCTCGACGCCTGGGGTGATCAAAGGCTGAAAATCGCAAAGTTTGATCTGCGTGACCTTAAGGCATTCAGGTCGAGCGGGATGGTTAAAAAGCAAATTGAACGCGCAGGCATGTCGTCTCTGCTCGAAGGTGAGATTGCTATCGAGCCACCAGCAGAGCTTACCCCGATGGTGATTAGACATATTGACGATAGCGAGAAGCGGATGCTCCAGTTGTATGCAGCCAAGTCGAGAACGGTTGACGTTGCAGACAACAGCATTCCCCCGAAGACGGATAAGCGCTATCCGGGAATAATTTTCAAGCCATACCGTCAGGAAATCCAGAAGGCGGTCGACTTTGCTGAAATCAACCTGACAAACGGCGACGCGCTTTTTAGTACGACACTTTTAAGAAGTGGGACAGCCTATCGCGCTGAATTCAATGAGCTGTATGAGGTATTCCAACCGCTCATTGAGTTGCAGATGGCTTCGCCTGTGGTGCTTTACAAAGCCATAAAAACCATTCCGACGCTGCCCCAAAAGGAAGTCCTAACGCCGAGTAAGGATAAAAGGACAAGCAGCGGGGGGAAAATTGCGCATCGCTCCAACAGCCCAAAGGTTGATTTGAGATTAGATTCAGACATTGTGCTGTCAGACAAAGCCACCGCGCAATTAGATAACGTTACTTGTAATTGCTACTGGGCCCAAACGAAGACTTTGCTTGAGTCCGTTCATACTTGGGTGTATGCCCCTGAGGCAGAGATTTCTGTAATGGGGCAAGTGCGGGAGGCGAGTGTCAGACATGTACTTCAACGAATCCTCCAAGTTAATTAACAACAACCTAACAGACAAAGACTTGATACGTTCTATTGATCGCGAGCTCGCCCATACTTTCTTGCCGGGCGGTACCGGTTATATCGAACTGGCATTACTCGTTTATCGCACAAATTCGAATTTCTTTGACGTCGAAAGGATTTTGTCGCTTTACGAGTCAGCAGGTGTTGTTTCCTCCTTCAATAAAGCCATCTGCCCCTGCGGGAACGAGTATCGACCAGACGATGGACAGTGTATGGATTGTCATCTTGATGTCTCTGGAGCCTCTGAAGGCGAGAGGGCTTACTCGATTTTGCGGCAGCCGCTAGTGCCGGTGTTCGATCCGAGCACTGCCAGCGATGCACCTCAGGTTTTCATCAGTTATCGCAGGGCCGATTCGGCCAAACTCGCAGCCGATATCTACTATTCATTGCGAGCGGAAGGCTACGAGGTATTCCTGGACGAGGGGGAGATACCGGTAGGCGCAAATCCCGAAAAACAATTTCTTACGGCTGCGAGTAATGCCGCAAGTTTTATCGCGCTGGTGAGTCAGAATTATTTTGACAGTGGATTTTGCAAAAAGGAGATCGCTCACGCTGCTCGATGCCGGCGGCGGCTGATCAGAGTAAATGTCCCGCCGGTGCCTTCAGCGCCAAACGATATGCCGTGGATCGATGATCCCAACTGGGTCAAACAGCAAGGGGATTCATCAGGATTGAGCCGCGAGTTAGAGCAGGCACTGCTGACCGCGGTGCGCACGCCTGCCTCGCCTTCAACTATTGCGGACAATCGTTACGGTGCTTGCCAGTTCCTTCTGGAACAGATGACGTTTCTTGAACTGGATCAACTTTGGAATCGACTCGAGTGGATGAGGAAAATTAGACCAGAGAAAACCATACCGGAAATGATTAGACAGATTTTGCAGAACACGTCAGATTTGGGACTGCTTTGCAAAGCCCTTGCCCCGTGAACCTACCCCTAACAGTTCCCATTCTGATATCCGAACCGTCAACCCTCCGCGCATACGACGCTAAGAAGGTCGTCGCCTTGAGGGGAGCATCAAACCAGCCTGAGACGCTTTGCTCGGCGGCGTCTTTGTTTCGGAGCCATGGCGGCCAACGGCGCGATGAGATTCTCATAGAGACCAAAGAGGTGCTCGACGCGGTCACGGTCGCCGGTGAATGGAGTCGCTCGATAAAGTTTGTCCACGGCTTTGTCGAGTTGCTGATGCGCCTTTCTCAATTGATGCGGTATGACGTCAACGTCATGAAGATCGGCGAGATTTGAGTTGGGAAAATCGGCGCGCGTCGAGAACGGCGTGCAATACGGCGACCTGCCAGATGTTCTTGCGATGTGCTGAGAGTCTGCATTCACCATCAGCCCTCATTTCTTCAACCTTTCAGCGTGGACGGGCGTCTAAGAGTGCGAGAATGGAAATTCGTCCGAAGCCCAATTTCCCGGACGTCATACTTTGAATTGAAAAGATTGAGACGGTGTCGATATGAAAACCACCAGCAAAAGACTTTTTTCGCCGAATGCAATCGCGGCAATCGCGATTGCCCTGTTGTCCACGTTCGCGCTGCTCGCCGGCACGTTTGCGCCGGGTGTTAGCGCCGACCAAAAGGGCCGAGCTAAGGTTGCGGGGCTGAACGAAGACCAGCGCATCCTGCACGTCCTAAACCGGCTCGGGTATGGCGCGCGGCCCGGCGACATTGAGCGTGTGAAGGCGATGGGCATTGAGACTTACATCAACACGCAGCTCCATCCCGAAAACATTCCCGACCCTGTAGCTGAAGCGAAAATCAAGGACAGAAATCTTTCGACGTTGACGATGACGACCGCCGAGTTGTACGAGAAGTTTCCGCAGCCTGGTCAGCTTCTGCGACAACTGCAACAGCGCGGCGCACTGCCGGGCGATCTCGCGGCGGCGCGAGACAATCGCGTGAAGGGTGGCGCAAATGCTGGCGATACGAAGAAGAATGACGCGATGACGCCCGAAGCGATGCCACAAGGCGACGCGCAGAAGAACGCAACGAACAATGCGCCGCCGGCGAATCCGCTGGACAACGAAAAATATCGCGAGGCCATTCGCGAGTACTATCAGAAAAATGGATTGCAGCCGCCGCAACGGATCAGCGCCGAGCTGCAAGCCTCGCGAATCCTGCGCGCGGTTTACAGCGAACGACAGTTGAATGAAGTGATGGTTGATTTTTGGACCAACCACTTCAATGTGTTCATGAACAAAGGCGCCGACCGCTGGTTGCTGACGGCTTACGATCGCGACACGATTCGGCCGCACACCATGGGTAAGTTCTACGATCTTTTGCTGGCCACGGCGAAGAGCCCGGCGATGCTTTTCTATCTCGACAACTTCCAAAGCGTCAGTCCCAACGCGAATCTCGGCAATGGACCGAACCGAAATCAACCGAATGGAAATCAGATGCGTCGTGGGCAAGCGGGTCGCGATCCGCTGCGTCAGTTGATGCGCGGCGGCGGGAATCCAATACGGATGACGAATAATCCGCAACAGCAGCGGCCACAGCAGCAGCAACAGCGCCGGGGCATCAACGAAAACTACGCGCGCGAGTTGATGGAATTGCACACGCTGGGTGTTGACGGCGGGTACACGCAGAAGGACGTGCAGGAAGTCGCGCGCTGCTTTACGGGTTGGACGATCTTCGCTCCGCGCGGCGGCGGCGCTGCGGCGCAGGCGATCACCAATCCTCGCCTGGCGGAGATGTTGCGTGAAGACGCCGGGAAGTTTCAGTTCAATTCGCGCGCGCATGACGACGGCGAGAAAATCGTTTTGGGTCACAAAATCCCTGCGGGGGGCGGGGAGAAAGATGCCCTGATGGTGCTCGACATTCTCGCGCACCATCCATCGACGGCGAAGTTCATTGCGACGAAACTTACGCGACATTTTGTGATGGACAATCCGCCGCCGGAGCTGGTCGAGCGCGTCGCCGCGGCATTCACAAAGAGCGATGGCGACATTCGCGAGACGTTGAAGGCGATCTTCTCTTCGTCGGAGTTCAACTCGGCGGAAGCTTATCGCGCAAAGATCAAGCGACCGTTTGAACTCACGATCAGCGCGATTCGCACGTTGGGCGCGGACACGAACGGCGCTCCGGGCATTCATCAATGGATTGCGCGCATGGGCGAGCCGCTCTACGGATTCCAGACGCCAAACGGTTATTCCGACGTCGCAGAGAATTGGGTGAACACCGGCGCGCTGCTCGAGCGTTTGAATTTTGGTTTGGCGCTGGCGAGCAATCGCATCCCCGGCGCGCGCGTCGACTTGAAGCAATTTATTGGCACCGGTGATGGGCAGGCGGTTGATAAGAACAAGATCATGGATCGCTTCCTGAATCTGATCGTTGCGGGAGATATCTCGCCGAAGACGCGCGAGACGCTTCTGAAGCAATTGAGCGAGCAGGTTGCTATTGTCCCGCCGCCGCAACGCATGGCGGATCAGGAAATAGCCGGGATGATGGGACCGCCCGTAGGCCCGCAACAGGCGCAGCTTCGACCTGGCCCACAAGCGGTGATTACCGATCCGGTGACGAAGATTGTTGGATTAATTCTGGGTTCGCCGGAGTTTCAACGACAGTAAGAGGGCAAAGGGCAAAGGGCAAAGAGCAAAGGGCAAAGAGCAAAGGGCAAAGCGCCAAGTACAAAGCACCAAGTACAAAGCACCAAGTACAAAGCACAAAGCACGAGGTTTTGTTATGAATCGAAGATTTTTCATCAAGTCGAGTGGAATCGCGCTGGCGAGTTTTGGTGTTTCGCTTTCAGCGCCGTCGTTTTTGCAGCGCGCGGTGCTGGCGCAAGCGCGCGATCGCGTCACCGGTGGTCGTCGCAAGACGCTCATCACGATCTTTCAGCGCGGCGCGGTTGATGGTTTGAATATGGTCGTGCCGCACGGCGAGAATGCGTATTACGACGTGCGTCCGTCGATTGCGATTCCGCGACCGAAGACTGGCGATGCGAACGCGGCAATCGATCTTGATGGTTTCTTTGGTTTGCATCCATCGTTGGCGCCGTTCAAACCGCTTTGGGATTCGAAGCGGCTGGCGATCGTTGAAGCCGCGGGCTCGCCCGACAACACGCGCTCGCACTTTGACGCGCAGGATTACATGGAGTCGGCGACGCCGGGCGTGAAGTCGACGCAGGATGGTTGGCTGAATCGGTTCCTGCAGAGTAAGACCGATCCTGATCGCTCGTTGTTCCGCGCGGTCTCGATGACGCAACAAATGCCGCGCGCGATGCAGGGTAGGGCGCCGGCGATCGCGATTTCGAACCTCGCTGATTTCACAATTCGCGCTGGACAGAATTCTGCGGCCGTGCAGGGTGGCTTCGAAGCGATTTACGATCAGACCCCCAATGACGTCTTGGGAGGCACGGGCAGAGAGACGTTTGAAGCCGTGAATTATTTGAAGAAGGTCAACCCCACGCAGTACAAACCGGAAAACGGCGCGCAGTATCCGCGCACTCCGTTCGGCAATGCGTTGCTGCAAATCGCCCAACTGATCAAGGCGGGCGTTGGCTTGGAAATAGCTTTCACGGACACGCCGGGCATGGGCTGGGACACGCATGTGAACGAAGGAAATTCAACCGGACAACTTGGGAACCTTTTGCAGCAATTTAGTTCGGCAATCGCAGCGCTCTATACCGACCTGGGACAGCGCATGGACGACGTTGTGATCCTGACGATGTCTGAATTCGGACGGACCGCGCGCGAGAATGGCAATCGCGGAACGGACCATGGCCACGCTAACGCGATGTTCGTGGTTGGCAACAGCGTGCGAGGCGGCAAAGTCTACGGACAGTGGCCCGGTCTGAAAACCGATCAATTGTACGAAGGCCGCGACCTGGCATTGACGACGGACTTCCGCGATGTCTTTGCGGAGTTGGCGAAGAAGCATTTGGGGACGCCAAATCTCAAGTTGGTGTTTCCGGGTTACGACGCGAGCGCGGCAAAGTTCCGAGGCGTGCTCGGATAAATTTCACCACTAAGACACCAAGACACAAAGCAAGAAGAAAAGATAGTTTGAGGGCTCGGATCGTCCGGGCCCTTGCATCAAACGTCGACGGCCGCGGCTACAGGATGATCCTCTCGATTCCGTTCTTGATTAGCGGAACATTGAAGTTGATCAGCATCCCAAGCCGGAGACCTGTCAGCTTTAGGTAGGTAAGAACCTGTGCCTTGAACACCGGATTCATTTCCTCGACCGCTTTGATCTCGATTATCAGTTGCCCTTCAACCATCACATCGATGCGCAAACCGGCTTCGAGACGAACCCCATCGTAAACGACTGGAATCACGACCTGCGTTTCGACAGCGAGTCCACGCTTTCTCAGCTCGTGAGCGAGGCAGGTCTCATAAACCGATTCCAACAGTCCCGGACCGAGAGCCGTGTGTACCTTGTAGGCTGCATCAACAGCGATCTTGGCAAAGCGCTCAGTTTCCGCGGGTAGCGGCTCAAATACTTTCATGGTCTTGGTGTCCTTCGTGCCTTTGTGGTTAAAGGTCATCGCACGATAGCTACGATCCGCAATGGCCCACCACTGCCGCCCTTGATCTTCATCGGCAAGGCGATCACTTGAAAACCCTTTGCCGGCAGCTTGTCGAGGTTCGCAACGTTCTCGAAAGCCGGAACGTCGTGAGCAAACAGAGTGCGATGACTTTCGAAAAGCGTTGATTGTCCGTAGTCGATGCTCGCTGTATCCAGGCCGATTGCTTTGATCGATCGATTCTGCGTCAGCCAGCGCGCCGCGTTGGGATCGAGGCCCGGAAAGTGCAGCTTCGCCACCGCGGCAGCGCCGCGCTCGTCGGTGCCCAAATACTTTTTCCGATCGGGATAATATTTTCCAAAGCCAGTGCGCAGCAGTACGATAGCCCCATTGGGTATTCGACCGTTTTGCTTCTCCCACTTTTGAAAGTCATCGATCGCAATCAGGTAATCCGCGTTACTCGCACACTGGGTCGTCACATCAATCACGACGCCTTGTCCCATCAGTTGATCCAGCGGAATCTGATCGACGCTGTTTCTGCCCTTAGCGAAATGCACCGGCGCGTCGATGTGCGTGCCGCCGTGTTCCGCCGCGCTATAGCGATAAGCGGAATAGTAATAACCCTTGTCGGTCACGCCTTCGAAATCTGCTTCGAGTTTGAAAGTCTCGGCCGTGGGCCAATAGACACTATCGGAATCGAACGGGTAAGAGAGATCGATGATCGTGCCTGTGGAAACGAGGGGCGCTTTTTGTTGCGCAAACGAAACCGACAGCATGCAGAAGAAGACGAGGACCAGTCGCTTCATGGTTATCCTCCTAAACGAAAATTTGTGGAAACGGTGATGATGTTAACGCAAAGGCTCTTCGTAGAGAAACCTTACGTCTGGTGAACACCCGCGCTGGCGGTTACAATCGATCTCGGAGTCTTAATTCAGTGAAAGAGTTTCAGCCACAGATTCTTCGTTTCGATTCGTTGGCTTCGACCAACACGGAAGCCGCGCGCCAGGCAATGCAGGGCGCGGAAGAAGGATTGTGCATCGTCGCGCGCGAGCAAACCGCCGGGCGTGGACGTTTGCAGCGGCAATGGATTTCGCCAGCCGGCGCAGGACTCTACTTCAGCATCGTGTTGCGACCGGTCGTCGACGCCGCTCGCTGGTCGTTGTTGCCTTTGATGGCCGCGCTCGCGGTGCATGACGCGCTCCGCGAAACGTGCGAATTGGAGACCGACATCAAGTGGCCCAACGATATTCTGGTCGATGAGCGCAAGCTCTGTGGCATTCTCGCGGAGACGATCGAAACCAGCGTGGGACGCACGGCAATCGTTGGTATCGGAATTAATCTTACCAGCGAAGCGTTTCCAGTTGAGTTGCACTGGAAAGCTACATCAGTGGAAGCGATGACGGGAAAAACGATCAAGGCAGAAACTATTTTGCCGTCACTGGTCAGGGCGCTTCAGAGTCGTTACCAGATGTTTCAGACGGAAGCGGGAGCGGTAGAAATAATTCGTGAGTGGTCGCGGCGTTCGACTTATGCAAACGGAAAGAGCGTGCGCGTTTCCAACGGCGACGAAACTTTCGCGGGCGTGACGCGCGGGCTTGAACCAGACGGTGCTTTGCGTGTAGAAACGGATGCGCACGAGATCAAAGTTGTGCGCGCTGGAGACGTGACCATCGTTCGACCATCCAAATCCTCTGTGTAGGCTCCGTGTTCTCTGTGTCTGTGGTGAACGTACTGTTCGAAATACTCACCACAGAGTCACAAAGAACACAGAGGACGCACAGAAATGAAACAAACCAATGACCAGCGGCAAGCGAATCATCCTAACTACGTTCGGCTCGTTCGGCGACATCCACCCCTACATGGCGATCGCCCTTGAATTGCAATCGCGCGGTCATCGACCAGTGATCGCGTCGGGTGAACTCTATCGCGAAAAGATTGCCGGCGCTGGCATAAACTTTGTTCCGATTCGTCCAAACATTCCGCCGCCGCAAGAGCAGGATCAGGAATTGATGGACCAGATTATGGAGCCGAAGTCGGGGCCGAAGTTTCTGTGGAACGACGTGATCCTTCCGGGTGTCCGTGAGAGTTACGAAGACCTGCTCTCAGTTGTGGCTGGAGCAGACTTGCTGGTCACTCACCCGATCACGGTTGCCGGACCGCTCGTGGCCCAGAAGACAGGCATCGCCTGGGTCTCTAGCGTACTCGCCCCCATGTCGTTCGTGTCCGCCTACGATCCACCGGTGCCGCCTTTTTGGCAATGGTTGGCGCACGTGAAAGTTCTCGGGCCACGATTCACGAAGCTGCTTTTCGATCTGCTGAAGAAGCACTATCAGGCCGGACCAGTTGAAATTCTGCGACAAGAATTTGGTTTACCCGACCTCGGCAATCCGATCTTTGAAGGACAGCATTCGCCGGCGTTGGTGCTGGCGCTGTTCTCATCGCTGTTTGGCGCGCCGCAACCGACTGGCCGCCGCAGACGCGCGTCACCGGTTTTGCTTTTTATGACGAACCGGGTGCGCAGATGCCGAGAGAGTTGGCGCGATTTCTGGACGAGGGCCCGCCGCCGATTGTCTTCACGCTCGGCACGTCGGCCGTTTGGGTCGCGCGCGATTTTTACCGCGAGAGCATTGCGGCAGCGAAACTGCTCGGCCGCCGCGCCGTGCTTCTGATTGGAGACGATCGCAATCAACCTGACGAACCGCTGCCGTCAGAGATCATTGCCGTGAATTACGCGCCGTTCGGAGCAGTGCTCTCGCGCGGCTGCGCGATGGTCCATCACGGCGGTGTGGGCACGACATCGCAGGGATTACGCGCCGGCGTTCCTACGTTAATTGTCCCCTTCGCTTTCGATCAGGCCGACAATGCCGCGCACGCTCAGAGACTTGGCGGTAGTCGCACCCTGCCGCGAGCCAAATATTTTGCCGCGCGCGTCGCGAAGGAACTGGACATTTTGTTGACGAAGCCTGAGTATGCGAGCACAGCAAATGAAGTCGGCGAGCAGATACGCGGCGAAAACGGAGTCGCAGTCGCGTGCGATTTGATCGAAGAGCAACTGGGACGCGAAACTGAACCTAAAGAGTCAGAGCCAAGCTATGCTTTTAGTAATTGACGTTGGGAACACAAACACCTCCCTCGGTGTTTTCAAAGGTAAGGAACTTGTCGCTCACTGGCGCTTGACGACCGAACACTCCCGAACTGGAGACGAATACGGCGTTCAGGCGCGCAACCTGTTCGAGTTGGCTGGTCTCGATTTCAAAACCATCGACGCGATTGCGATCGCTTCGGTCGTGCCACCGCTTAACTACACGTTGAAGCGCATGTCTGAAGTCTATTTTCATCTGACGCCGCTGTTTGTGGACAACACGACGGATACGGGTCTGCCGATTCTGTACGAACCGCCGGGAGATGTTGGCGCCGATCGCATTGTCGATGCCGTGGCGGCGATCAAGAAATACGGCGCGCCGTGCATCATCGTTGACTTTGGCACGGCGACTACGTTCAATGCGATTAATAAGAATGGCGAGTATCTCGGCGGCGTGATCACGCCCGGCATAATGATCTCGACCGACGCGTTGTTCGAGCACGCGGCGAAATTGCCGCGCGTGGACATCAAGCGACCGCAGAATGTGATTGGCTCGTCAACCGTTACAGCGATGCAGTCGGGTCTTTATCATGGCTACGTCGGATTGGTTGATGGCGTGCTCAGAAAGATGCTAGCTGAATTAGGCGGCGCGCGGGTGATTGCTACTGGTGGACTGGCGTCTTTGATTGCAACGGGTTCAGAGTTGATCGAATTGGTTGATGACACGCTGACCCTGGAAGGATTGAGACTGGTGTACGAAAGGACCAGGGCCGTTTAGCGTACTTGGTGCTTTGATCTTCGTACTTTGCTCAGCTACTCGAAAGTTGCAGGACTAACGCGGAAGTCGAAGTACAAAGTACCAAGCACAAAGTCCCAAGCCGTTGAATTATTTCAATTATTTTACCGAGATCGAAGACACGTTCGTTCGTCGCCGCGGCAAGCATCTCCATTTGAGCCCGATGGATTGGGCGCTGATTGAGAGTTGGAAGGAGACCGGCGTTCCGCTGCACATTGCGTTGCGCGCGATCGAGAAGTCTTTTGATTCGTGGGAAGCGAAGCCACGCAAGCGCAGCGTCAAGACGCTTTTGTATTGCCTGGAAGAGGTCGAGGCGCAGTACGCGGAGTGGCTCGAATCGCGCATCGGCGCGGGAGCGAGCGAAGACGACGTTACGCCAGAGCCAACCGGCGAATCAGCTCCGCCGTTTTCTCGTGTAGCAATTCTGGAACATCTTCAGCGCGCACGTACAACGCTCGTCGACACTGGCGAAAAGAGGAGACAGAACGGCGAGGACGACTTTTGTGAATCATTAACGCGCGCCGTGTCTCTGCTTGAGCAGTTGGAAAGTGATTTCGCCGAGAGCAATCGTCCCGACGCGCAAAAGCTGGAAGATTCGCTCACCGGTATAGAAAGAATGTTGAGCGACGTGTTACGCTCAACGAGTTTGCCTGAGGAAGTCGAAGCGATTCGCGGCGAGATCAAGAAGCAGTTGCGTCCCTATCGCAGTCACATGGACGCCGCAGTTTATGAACAGACGTTTGAAAATTTACTGCTGAAACGTTTGCGCGAGCAGGTTGGCGTGCCGCGTCTCAGTCTGTTTTTTCTGTGAAGCTTTTCAAAGGAGAATAGGTATGGCTGAAATGATGGTTAGGCGCATCGGTGTGTTGTCACTGGCGAAGATGCAGGGGCTGATTATGTTTGTCCTTGGGCTGATCATCGGCGTGATCTACGGTCTGATTATCATGCTCTTCGGCGCGGCCATGTCGTCGCTCGGAGGACGGGACGCCGCCATGGGTGGCATCGGCACCGTTGTCGGCGGATTGCTCGCCATGATTTTCATCCCGATCTTCTATGGGATCCTCGGCTTCATCGGCGGCGCAATCACCGGCTTCATATATAACATCGCAGCCGGTATTGTGGGCGGACTCAAGCTTGATTTGGAAAGCACCACGCCGCAATACGCACCGCCGCCGCCACCGCAGCAGTGGGGTCCGAGTGGGTATCAGCAGTCATAGAGACTGTTGGGTTTGCTCGTTCGCATGCGTGGCCGACGAGGTCTGCCACGCGGCATTTCTCTGCGGCGTCTTGGTGTAACAATTCCGAGGAATCTTGTTTTTCTTACAAGAAACCGGTGGGATGAATGGCGGCATCAAGAGGGCATGCGCAGTACTGAACCGCGAGCGGTAGCGACCGGATCGTAGACTCAACTTTTTGGGAGCGCTGTGCCTTCGTCGAAAACCAGCGACGCCGTGTTGAGTGTAGGATCCGGTCGCTACCGCTCGCGGTTCTGTAATTGAGTTTCACCACTGCTCACGTACGAACTCGGAAACCTAATATCCTATTTGCCATGCCAGCAACCGCACCGATCCCAATCGCATCTGCAGAAGTCACCATCGAGCGCATTCTGCCCGGCGGAGTTGGTCTGGCGCACGCCGAAGGACGCACCTTGTTCGTTGCGCTTGCTGCGCCGGGCGACGTGGTGCGCGTTCGCGTTGATCAGATTCGTGGCAAGCTCGCATTCGCCTCGATCGAAGAGATCATCACGCCGTCATCGGTTCGCGTCGAGCCACCCTGTCCCTATTTTGGTCGCTGTGGTGGCTGCGACTTTCAGCAGTTGAACTACGAAGCGCAGCTCGCGGCGAAAGTCGAAATTATCAAGGACTGTCTGCATCGCATCGCGCGCATCGAAAACATTCCTGACTTCCAAATCACCCCCTCGCCGAACCCCTGGCATTATCGCTCGCGCGCGCTGTGGCAGTACGACGCAATCAGACAGAGGCTCGGTTATTTTGAGAGCGGCTCGCGGCGAGTTTGTGATGTCGCGGAATGCGCGGTGCTGGCGCCTGAACTGCAACATACGCTCGAAGGTTTGCGAGAAAAGATGCCGAAGGGTTTGCTTCCCGACGACGCGCGTGACTTCCGCGCCGTGGTTGGTGATGATGGCGTGTCGCTCGCTCCGGATTGGGGCAGTAGCCCGACCGTTAGGGAGGGCTCAGATCTGAAAATGAATCGCCGAGAGATCTGCGACATCACGCGCACAATTCACGGCGAGCTTTATCGGGTGAGCGCGGAAACGTTCTTCCAGGCTAATTATGATCTGCTCCCCGAACTGATCGACGTCGCCATTGGCGAAGCGAGTGGTGAGACGGCTTTGGATCTTTATTGCGGCGCCGGCCTGTTCACGATTCCGCTGGCGCGACGGTTCTCGCGCGTGGTTGGTGTCGAAGCTGATGCGGCAGCAACGCGTTTCGCGCGCGCGAATCTGGCGACCGCTGGTTTGATAAATGCGGAGGTCGCTAATCAGGACGTCGGCGTCTGGCTCGAAGAAGATTTGGAGTGCGGCGGCAGAGCGCAGCGGCGACGCCGCTTTGGATCGTTTGGAGCTCCGCCTTCAGGCCGCATGTCACGTGAATCAAGGCCGTATCAAGCAGCCGAAACTGCGAACCAAAGCAGCGCAGGAGCCGCCGAGCTCGAAGAGCCTGATTTCCTGCTTCTCGATCCGCCGCGCACGGGCGCCGAGTCGCGCGTCATCGCCGGCATTCTCAGCCTGAAACCAAAACGCATCAGTTACGTTTCATGCGACCCAGCCACGCTCGGACGCGATCTGAAAAAGCTGATCGCCGGCGGCTATGCTCTTGACTCCATCGCTGCATTTGATATGTTCCCGCAGACGCATCACGTGGAAACGGTGGTTCAACTCGACAGACCAATGACCTAACTCTAATTACGGGCAATCGATGTTCCCTCACAATGGTTCATTCGCGCCTCATCCACTCGCGCTGCTCGGCGGCGCGCTGGTCGCTGGAATTCTGGCCGCGCACTTTCTTTCGATCCCACTCGCTTTGCTGCTGGGTTGTGCTGTCGTCGTGACACTGCTTGTCGTATGGTCATTGCACAAACTGAAGCCTGCCTCCGCGACGCTCTTCATCATCCTTGCGACCTTGTTTGCCGGCGCCGCGCTTGAGACGATTGAAAGACGAGTCGCGCCGGATGAAATAAAACATTTACTAAACGAAGGTGTGATCGCTTCGGGCGATCCGGTGGAGTTGACTGGCGTACTGGAGCGGCCGCCGGAAATCGCGCCAGAGAGTTTCTATCTGACGCTGCGCGTCGAGAAAATCAGACTCAAGCAGACCGAGCAAAACGCGTCAGGCGTAATTGAATTGCTGGCGCCTGTGCGCGATCAGCTTCACCGAGCCGAATATGATTCGCTCGAGTTGCGATACGGAGCGCGGATTCGGGTGATGACTCGCTTGGAGCGCGCGGACAATTATCGTAACCCCGGTGTCTCTTCATTCACGGAATATCTCGAACGCAAAGGCTACGACGCGACCGGAGTCGTCAAGAGTCCTCTGCTCATCGAACGGCTCGCAGACCGGCGCGTTTTTCTGCCGCTCGCGTGGCTTTACCAGTGGCGTCAGAAACTGGAAACGGAAATGAAGGCGCGCTTCGCGAGCGAAACTGCCGGAGTGCTCGATGCCGCGCTGTTGGGAAATCGTTACAACCTTTCACACGCAGCGGCGGAGCGTTTTCGTGACGGCGGCACGTTTCATGTTTTGGTCATTAGCGGCTTGCACATCAGCTTCATCGGTGGACTGGTGTTTCTAATCGCACGCAGGATCACGAAGAGGCGGCTCTGGCAATTTATCTTATCAACGATCGTTTTGTGGTCATACGCGATTGCGGTTGGAGCGCAAGTATCTGTAGTTCGCGCGGCATTGATGTTCACGCTGGTGGCGCTGGCGCCGGTGGTTTCGCGGCAAGCTCGTTCGCTGAATTCGCTGGGCGGCGCGGCCTTGCTGCTGCTCGTCTGGCGTCCGGGCGATCTGTTCGATCCCTCATTTCAACTAACTTTTCTTTCGGTGCTGATAATCATCGTCATCGCCTGGCCGCTGCTGCTGAAGCTGGAGGGGATCGGCGCCTGGCGACCATCGCAGGAGACACCTCATCCGCCGTCGTGCGCGCGCTGGTTGCGAACTTTCAGCGAAATACTTTTCTGGAGCGAGCGACAGTGGAAACGAGAACTGGCGCGGTCGAATTACAGCTACAAACTTTTCAAAGCGCCGGCGTCGGCGCGACTCGAGCGATGGCACGTTCAACGACCCTTGCGCTACGCGATGAGTGCGGTGGTCATCTCGACAAGTGTGCAGCTCGGCCTCTTGCCGCTGCTGATCATTTATTTTCATCGACTTTCACTGGCAGCGATTGTTCTGAACATCGGCGTAGGCCTGTTGATGGCGTTGTTGGGAATGATTGCTTTGTTTGCACTAGTCTTGGCTCAGATCAGCTCGACGCTGGCGGCGCCGCTCATCACATTTGCAAACATTATCAATTGGTTAATGGTTCACAGTGTCGATCCTTTCGCTCGCGCGGGCATTGCGTCGTTGCGCCTGCCCGAGTACGCGGGTTGGCGAAGCGCGATCTATCTTTTTTACTACGTGCCATTCGCGTTTCTGGCGCTGGCACTCGCGCGCTGGAATCCGATGGCACCCGCAACCGCGCGAAATACCGAACGAAGAAAAGGAATTCGAATCGCAGTCGTACTCCAATTGATCTTGTTGTTGGTGATCTTGATTCATCCACTCAGCGCCGCGCGACCTGACGGCAGACTGCGAGTTGATTTTCTCGATGTGGGCCAGGGCGATGCGGCGCTCGTAACCATGCCGGATGGCACAACACTCTTGATTGATGGCGGCGGCCGGTCAACCTTTCGCGAACGCAAGACGAATCCGGAAGACACCAGCGAACAATCAGACGAGGACGAAGAGCCGCCGTTCGAACGCGACACGCGCAGTATCGGTGAAGCGGTTGTTTCGGAATATCTCTGGTGGCGCGGACTGGATCACGTCGATTATATTCTGGTTACGCACGCTGACGCGGATCACATCGACGGCTTAAACGACGTGGCACGCAACTTCAAAGTGCGCGCGGCCTTTGTAGCTCGGGCGCCGCTTGACGATCCGGAATATCAGAAGTTTGCCGAGACGCTGCGCGCGAGAGCAATTCCCATCAACATGATCGGCGCCCGCGATGCGCTACGCTTTGGAAGTGTCACCGCAAACGTCTATTGGCCTATGCCAGTCGCCGACAGCAACGCGCCGTCAAAAAACAACGACTCCATCGTGCTGCGGATGCAATTTGGCGATCGGTCAATTCTGATGACTGGCGATATTGAGAAGGAAGGAGAAGCCGAGATCGTGAGTGCGATAAATGATCTGCGCTCCGATGTCGTCAAGGTGCCGCATCACGGCAGCAGAACTTCTTCAACAGTTAGCTTCATCGAGCGCACGCATCCGCGGCTCGCGATTATTTCCGTCGGGTTGACCTCGGTATTTGGCCATCCGAACCGGGAAATCGTCGAGCGTTGGCGCGCCAGCGGCGGCGCGGAGGTGATGACCACGGGAAGACGTGGGACGATTACGGTTAGTACAGATGGGAAGAATCTTACGCTGGATACGTTCGTTCGTCACTGAGCGATTAAGCACGAACGTTTCCCGCAAAGGCGAAAAGACGCAAAGGTCAAACCAAAGGAGAATCATTTCCCGATTCCGTTCGGAAAGTGCTGATTCTTCTTCGCGCCTTTGCGCCTTTGCGGGAAATCCCTCTCAAGAATCCGAATCGTCCGGCGTGTACAGATCAATCTTTGCGCTGCCGGGTTTGTAGGTGTGCAGGACGCCGAGCGGCGGAGAGTAGATGTGGATCGTGACCAGGTTCTGCTCGCTCACGTCCGGATTACCGAGTTGATGAATGTCCGGCACAGCGGCGCCCGTGACCTGTCCGATTCCGTACTCGCGACTTGACTTGTAAGCCAGTCCATTCTCTTCGTCGAAGGTGAAGGTTGTTTCCCACACGACGCCCTGCTGCACCAGCACCGCGCCCTGCGAGCCGTTGTGATCGTGGATCACCGTTCGCTGTCCCGGCTTCCAGCAAAGGACCAGCATCTCAACTGCTTCGTTGCGACAAACCAGATGACGCCAGTAGGTGCGATCTTTGAAACCGAGATACGGTTTCAATTCATCGTCAGCAATGCGCGCGTTTTCAAGCCAGTTGTAAAGTTGATCGAGTGAAGGTGGGGTGCGCTGAGCCTGCAGGATTCCAACCAATGCGTTCAGAGAAAACGGCGGCGTGTTGCTACATGCGCCGGTTGCGGGATTGGCTGATGGCTTTAACTGTGTTGACAAGGCTTTGGTCTCCCTCAATCGCTACACTAAAAAGAAAACGATACGGAACGCTAACGGGCGATAAGCTTATATTACCGACGTGCTAAGGAGTCAAGATTCGCGCTGTGTTTACTCTTGGCGTTTTCTACTTTAGCGTTCTACTTTAGCGTTGACCTCACCCTGTTTTGGGTATATAAGTCCAGTCATTGAAAGAGTGGTTCAGGTGATCGCAATCGCTAATACTCATCTTGGCTGAGCGGTATCGGCTGCCGCACTCCTCAAGACTCAGCAGCGAAAGCGCATTGCAACCACAGCTCATCACAGTCTCGAAGCCGGAAGGAGACTCCCAATGCTGCACAAACGAATCTGTTGGCTGGTTATCTCACTTCTCATTATTTCCGCGTCAATGATCATCTTTACGCGCCTTGGGAGCCGCCAAACCAGCGCAGCGCCTAAGGGGCCGAGAATGAAAGTTCTCCGCCGAAAAGACCAACTTGGGTTAAAACCAACAAAGGAGGAAATTGCTTACAATCAGAGTGGCTCTCAGGAGGAACGGGGGCTTGAAGACAAAGTCCCCAAGCATCTGCCAATAAAGATCAAGATAAGAAGCGAAAAAGAAAAAGCATTCAAGGATCTGAATAACGAGCGTTGGGCTCGTGATTTGGAGCTTGAACTGAAGAACACCGGCGATAAGGCGATATATTACATTGAGTTGATCCTGATGCTTCCGGAGCTACAGGTTGGCGGACATCCTGCAGCCTTCGACATGCATTATGGCAGAGACAAGCTCCATTACTTTGAAACGAAACTAGAACCTGAAGACGTTCCCATTAAGCCGGGCGAGACGTACGTTTTCAAGGTCCCGGAAAAGCAGGCATTTGCTTGGGAGAAATTTCAGCAGAGCGAAAACTGGTCTCAGCCGAAGAAGATCCTGCTGGAATTCAATCGACTTAACTTTGGGGACGGAACCGGGTTCTGGGGGAATACCGGCGGTCCGTGGCCCGAGTCCTCAGGCAAAAAGCCGGGCCTCGGCGCTTGCCTACAGGAACCGAAAAAGAGCGAGATTAGAACTCACCATGCGCTCCCTAGTAAAGCAACTGGCGCATGGAGGCTCTCGGTAGATGCGTTGCCGACAAGCTTTCCTTCGGCAAAGTTTTTGGCCCCGGAATCATCGAGTCCGCTCGTTTCTGTTTCAACAAGATCGGTTTTGCAACCGGCCTCCTGTTGCTCGGGCGAGAATTGTACCTACCGATACGAGGCCGACGTAGACCTTTGTGAGAACTGCGGTTTCGTTCATAGACAACGACAATGATGGCTGTCCTTCCATCGTTTGTGGCGGACTTGACTGTGATGATAATAATCCCAATATCAATGGGTGTGGCCGTGAGATCTGCAACGACGGCATCGATAACAACTGTGACGGTCACATAGACAGAGATGATTTTTTCTGTACCAATTGCGACGCCTGGCAACACGCTTGTGAACAAAACAACGTGCCATTTGACCCTGCAACGTGCCGATGCGTTATACCCGAACCTCCCGGCGGTGGCGGACCTGGCGGTGGGCACGGCACCGGTGGCGGCGGCGGTGGAGGTTACCCGTGCACGGAGTATTGGTGGGTCCAGTATGAATTCGCGAACGGACGCTGGGAAGAGATAGCGCGCTGGTACGCCGGCTGCTGGTGACGTTGCCTATTCAACGCAGATAGATGATTGAATGGCGCGAAACTTGTGGTCGCTAAAGCCGCGCACCATCATCAAGTGCTCCACGCGCCGAAACGCTCCGTATTGCTCGCGATGCGCGACGATGCGCTCTGCTAACACCTTGCCGATGCCGGACAGCGCTTCAAGTTCAATTGCAGACGCGGTGTTGAGGTTGACGCGTGTCGCCGAGAGCGTTGCGTTCGGTAAGAGGGTCGGCGAGTTGTCGCGAGTTCCGGCTGAGACCTGGCGGCGCGGGAGCTTAGCGCAAGAACAAACGAGAAGCAGCAGGAACAAAGCGATCCACGAAATCACACGAAACAAGGCTGCGCGCAACGTACGCCCTGTATTGACGTGTGACTTCGTGGACAGTAAGTGGTTTGCTCGTGAAGGATCTTGTCTCATGTATGCAAACAAGAGTTTGTGAAGGGTTTACGAGCGCGCCGCTCGCGTGTGCATTCTGCTAAAAGTGTAAGTAGATCAAAAGCTTCTGGTCGTTGAGCGCATGCTCTTCACAGACTTTTCCACAGAAAGTGTGGAAAGATTTCAAATGCGTGCTACTCGTCGTCGCCCATCTCGTCCCACTCAGCAACCATTTCATACGCTCGACCGAGCACGGGACGCGGACGCGAGCCATCAGCCTGCCCGATCAAACCTTCCCGCTCCATCACATCGAGAATTCCGGCGGCGCGGCCGTAGCCGATGCGCAGCCGGCGTTGCAGCACCGAGGTCGACGCACGTTTCATCTCGACGCAGATGCGCAAAGCTTCCTCGAACAATTCGTCGCGCTCGCCGTCCAGGTCCTCAAGACCGAGCGCCTCTTCGTCTGATTGCGTGATTGTGTCGTCGTACGAAGGCGAGCCCTCTGCTTTGATGTGGGAAACGATCTTTCCGATCTCAGTCTCATCGATGTAGGCGCCATGCACGCGAATCAAACGCGAAGTTCCCGGTGGCAGAAACAGCATGTCGCCGCGGCCGAGCAGTTGTTCCGCCCCGTTTGTGTCCATGATGGTGCGCGAATCGACTTTCGAGGCGACACGGAAAGAAATGCGCGAAGGGAAGTTCGCCTTGATCAGTCCGGTAATGACGTCAACCGAAGGACGTTGCGTCGCGAGCACGAGATGAATGCCGACCGCGCGGGCCATTTGCGCCAGCCGCGTGATGGATTCCTCAACTTCGCGGCCCGAAGTCATCATTAAGTCCGCCAACTCGTCAATTATGATGACCACGTATGGCAGAGGTTTCCAGGGCTCGCCGGTATCGTCAAATTCCTGCACGAGGTTGCGGCGCATGATCTCGTTGTTATAGCCATCGATGTTCCGCACGCCCCAGCCCGCGAGGTCGCGATAGCGGCGCTCCATCTCGCCCACCGCCCACTTCAACGAACGCGAAGCGAGCTTTGGATCGGTAATGATCGGCGTCGCCAGATGAGGAATGTCTTCGTAAAGGCCGAGCTCGAGCCGTTTCGGATCGATCAGAATGAACTTAACTTCATCAGGCCGCGCGCGATACAAAATCGAAACGATCAGCGCGTTGACTCCGACTGATTTGCCCGCACCGGTCGTGCCGGCGATCAGCAGGTGCGGCATCTTCGCCAGGTCGGCGACGTAGTTCAGACCGTCGATAGTCTTGCCCAGCGCGATGGTCAGTTTCGAAGGCGACTCGCGAAACGCGCGCGACTCGATCACTTCGCGCAGGTAAATCGTTTCGCGACGCGGATTGGGCACTTCGATGCCGACGTGTGGTTTGCCCGGCACGCGATCGATGCGAATCGATTCAGCCTTCAGCGCCAGACAAAGATCGTCAACCAGCGAAGTGATGCGCGAATATTTGATGCCCGGATCGGGTTTGAATTCATAAGTCGTCACGACCGGACCGGGACAGATGTGTTTGATCTGGCCCGTGACATTGAATTCTTTGCACTTTTCAGCGACACGCGTCGCAATGCTCAACAACTCGGCGTCGGCCTGCTCGCTGTGCGGCGGCGCTTCGTTTAAGAACTCCATCGGCGGCAAAGTGTAATCGGAATACGAAACGCGGCGCGCGCGTTCGGCGTCGAAAGGCAGCCTTCCCGTTGCCGGCGCTTCCGCTTTCTTCCGGAGCACCGAAACGCCCTTCACCATCTCTTCTATTTCATCGTCTTCAACGACGGTCGCGCCTGCTCGCGAAAAAATCGAGCGTTTTCCGGAACGATTTTCCACCACAGTCGCGCGTCCCAGCCCCACGCCAGCGGCGGCAGCGGCTGCGGTCATTGCCCGCGGTGTTGTTTCACCTCTCATCACGGTGGCGTCGTTTGTCTTCGATTCATTCAGGAACTCAGCAACACGTTCAGCCCCACTTAAATCACGCGATTGCTTCAACGCCTCGCGTGCCGCCGCGCGCTCAGCCTTAGCGGCAAGCTTCGCCTCCTTACGCAGACGTGCCTGCTCGCGCCGAGCTTCGCGCCAGGCCTTGAACTTCGCAGGAGCTAAACGCATAAACTCCAATCGACTCCCGAAAACGCCCATGATTCGTTCGTAGAGACCGATGAAAGAGAAGTTAGTCGCCAGCAGCAATCCGGTAGCGGCGACAGCAACGAGCAGCACCGTTGCGCCGACGGTATTGAAGCCGCTCGACAAGACGCGCGAGAGTAAAGCGCCGGCCATGCCTCCCGGCGGCACGCTTTTGTCAAACAATGGATGAAGGTTTGAAATTGCCAACAACGCCGACGCTGCCAGCACCAGCATTGCTAAGCCGACAATGCCCGAGAGCGGCGCGCGCATGCTGCGCGTGCGAAAGCGGCGCCAGGCGGCGGCGAAAAGCAGCGCGGGCAGGAGATAAGCCGCCAGACCGACGAATTGAAAAAGAGCCGTAGCGACATTCGCTCCGATCGTGCCGGCGAGATTGTGAGTTTCGCTGGGTCCAGCCAGATTGAACGAAGGATCGTTTGGATAAAACGGCGCGGAGACAAGACACAGCGCCAGAAGCAGTCCCAACGCGAACAGCAGGATCGCGATAATCTCGTTTCGTCGCGTGTTTCGCGGAGTGATTATCCTCGGCTTCTCTTCAATCTGTGTCGTTGCCATAAATATTCAGCGAGTTAACGCTGGGCAGAGTGGAGGCAAGCCGAAAGCTTGAACTCTAAACTCTCTCATGCCGCCTTCTTAGATAACAGATACGCTTTGATGAAGTCGTCGATGTCGCCATCGAGCACAGAGTCTACGTCGCCGCGCTCGAGTTTCGTGCGTGCGTCCTTCACCAGTTGATAAGGCGCCAGCACATAATTCCTGATCTGCGATCCGAACGAGATATCGGCCTTGTTAGCTTCCAGTTCCGCAGTTTCGGCGCGACGCTTCTCAAGTTCCCGTTCGTAAAGTCGCGACCGCAGCACCTGCATCGCGACCGCGCGGTTCTGATGTTGCGATCGTTGGTTCTGGCACTGAACGACGATGCCGGTAGGCAGATGCGTAATGCGCACTGCCGAATCCGTGGTGTTGATGTGTTGACCGCCGGCCCCAGTCGCGCGATAGGTATCGACGCGCAAGTCTTTATCATTAATGTCGACTTCGATGTTCTCGTCAATCTCGGGATAGACGAAGAGGGAAGCGAAGGAGGTGTGACGACGAGACGCTTGATCGAACGGTGATATTCGGACGAGACGATGCACGCCCGCTTCGGCTGCTAGCAGACCGTACGCATATTCGCCTTCGACTCTGAAGGTCACGCTTTTCAATCCAGCTTCTTCACCCGGTTGATAGTCGATGATTTCCGTTTTGAAAGCGCGCTGCTCGGCCCATTTCAAGTACATGCGCAGCAACATTTCGGCCCAGTCCTGTGATTCCGTTCCGCCCGCGCCCGGATGAATCGTGCAGATCGCGTTAAGCTGATCGTTGTCACCCGAAAGTAACATCGCGGTTTCCGCTTGAGCTACGTCATGCCCCAGACGCTCGATGAGCGCGCGCAGCTCGCGCAGGGACTCTGCATCCTCTTCGGCAAATTCAAAAAGCACTCCCGCGTCGGCGATTTGAGATTCAAAGTTTTCGTGCCGGCCGACTTTTTGTTCGACCCGGCTCCGCTGCTGCAAAAGTTTCTGTGCTGCCTCCTGATCGTTCCAAAAATCCGGCGCCGAGGCCTGATTTTCAATCCGCTTCAGCTCTTCGCGCCGCGCCGGCACATCAAAGAAACCTCCCGAGCTGCTCGACGCGCGTGCGCAGGTCTTCATAAGAGACTCTCAAATCCTGAATTGATAAAGTTTCCGTCATTATTCCCCCAGAAAGAACCATTAGAGAATTGGTTTCGCCTTGTTGCCTGCGATAAACGACAGGGCAATCATTAACAAGCTCAACACGGCGCACGCTCCGACAAAAAGGTCGCCGCGCCTGGTGTAAAAAGTCTTTTCATTTGTCGTGCGCGTAACGGTCCACGTTCGCACCGCCGGCTGAAAACTCTGAGTTGCGTCTTTCACTTCGCCCCTGGCCGTGACGTACGCGCTGATGCCGGTATTCGTTACGCGCAACACTGGCCGGCCATTCTCGACCGCGCGAAAAACTACATTACTCAAATGCTGCCGCATCACCGCCGTCGGACCGAGATAACCGTCGTTCGAGATATTGATCAGTACCTCCGCGCCTTCCGCTGTTAACGATCGCGCGACCCACGGATACGCTGACTCGATGCAAATAAAAACTCCTGCACGCTCGGCGCCAATTGGCATCAACGTGTATTTCGTGCCCGGCGTGAAATCTCCCACGATCGCTCTCGCCGCGCCTGCTCCCGGCAACCAATGTGGCAACGGCACATACTCGCCGAACGGCATCAGGCGAATCTTATCATATTGCGCGACAAGACGGCCCTCTTCATTTACCATCAGCGCGGAATTGTAAGAGCCGTTGTTGGGCGCCGGTTCTTGCGAGTTGAAAATAACGGCCGTGTGGTTATCTCTGGCGAAGCGCGCAACGAGGTCGCGAAACTCCGAGTCTTGCGCGTATCTAAAATTCATTGGCGACTCGGGCCAGATCACCACTCGCGGGACGTCGCGACGCTTGAGTTCGCCGAGCGCGCCTTCGCTCATCCGGACGTGCCGGTCGATCAGTTGCTGCATCTCTTTCGAAGACTCGAGCGGATTCATTGGCACGTTTGGTTGCAACGCTACAACCGTCACGAATGGTTGATCGGAAGTTGTGCCCACGGACGCGGTTGTGCTCGAAACAAGAATTACAATTCCCACCAGCGCGAGCGCCATCGCGGCCAACATTATCGTCTTTGCGGTTTGATTCAAAAGCACAAAAGCAATCGCCGCATTCACGGCGACGATCAAGAATCCGACAGCATAAACGCCGCCCCAGCTCGCAGATTGGATCAGCCACGGATGGAAGGCCTGCGAGTACCCGATCGCATTCCACAATTGGCCCGTTACCGCCAGGCGCGCCCATTCGAAGGTGACCCACAACAACGGCGCCGCGAAAACCGCTCGGGTTCCCCACCGCCTAAGGAGTTGAGCCAGGACGAGGGCAAAGGCCGCGGGAAACACGCCAATGAGCAAAGCTCCGGGGCCGAGAAGGGCGTAAGCCTTCCATTCTGCGATCTCGCCGTAATGGATCATCGAATAGGTGAGCCAGTAGCACGAGGCGTAAAAAAAGGCCGAGCCCACTAACCAGCCAAACAGAAACGCGCGGCGCGGCGCGGGCTTGCGCGCGATCGCGACCAGCAACGGCACAAGTCCGACCCAGGCAAGCGGCCACAGATTGAAGTCAGGAAAGGAAGCAACGAGCAGCAGCGCAGACAAGAGAACCAGGCCCCAATTCGCTATTGCTCCGGCATTGACGTTCGCGGGCGCTGCGACTTGTCTGTTCGATCCGTCGCGCGCCATGGCGGCGCTGGAAACGCGTTCCCGCATCGGCGCAGTTTAGCAGAGCGCACGGCTTCACTGACAGCACGGGAACCAGACGCGAGGCATGGCCAGCGTTGAGGTGTGGAAATGAAAAAAATAGTTCGCAGTTGTTCAGGAAAAAGTATTTCTAGTGCTGGGCGACCCAAAACGGTTACCTTTGAACGTCAAAAAGACAGAAAACGTCACTGTCAAAGTGACAAATTTCGTCGTGTTGATTTGTTAGAAGGTGCTTGAAGGAATCCGAAATAATCTTCACGTGGGTCGGATCTTGAGCTTATGATTCAAGAATTACTTGCCACAAAACGCAGGAGAACCCAGCCATTTCTGACTGGGTTCGCGGTTCGGGGGGAAGCACTGAAGGGTAGCTCGGCGGGCGGCTGGCGCAGCGGCAGGCGGCGCTCAGAGGTGTGGTGGCGGCGGGGGCACGGTCAACGTTCGTTTATTCCGTGCGTGCCGACGCTCTTCTGAGCACATCGTGTGCCACAAAAAGATTTTTCTGGAAACGCGAATTGATTAAGCGTTAGGTGAGTGTGTTTGAGAATCGTTCCTTGAAGAGCGATCCGGTCAAAAGAATATGCTCAGGACAGAGGCACGACCAGCAACAGATGTCCGTGCACGTCTGCGACGACCACCTGATGATCTTGATCGATGAACATCGCGTCCTGTGACCGGGCCCGCCAGAGTTCGCCGTCGAGTAAGATGGTTCCTTCCGGATTGAGCTTCGTATTGACCGAACCGGTCGCTCCAATAATTACCAACGGACCTGTGCCAACTTTCTTATGCCGAGACAGAGCGGCTGCGATGGTTGCAAGAACGCAGCCAACGGCGCTAGTCAATGCGATTGCTGCTAACGCGGAATTCATAGCGATGAGATCGGTCGAGCGCTACTTGCTGCCCATTGTGACCTGACGCTGGAGGGCGATGGCTTCCTGATTGTTGGGATCGATATTCATTGCGCTCGTAGCGTACTTTGTTGCTTCGGCACGATCGCCGCGTTCGAGAAATATCTTCCCCAGCAGGATATGCGCGTCGATCAACTTCGGATCCCAGAATATCGCGGTCTTCAGCGCGGCGATAGCGGCCTCTTGATCGCCGCGTCGGAGATTGATGCGGCCACTCATCAGATACGCTTCAGCGTTGGTCGGCTCGATCATCACGACGCGGTGGAGTTCGGGTAAGGCTTCATCATCCCGGCCGGCCTGATAGAGTTCTCGCGCTTTCGCGAGCAAATCCTGCGTGGGTGAAGCGGTCGTATCCGCGATCGCTTTTTTGCGCATCAGGTCTGAAACGTCGTCCAAATTCAACACGTCGCGCAGGCGCAGAGAAACTTTTGAAGTGGTTTGTGATTTCTGCCACTCCTCCTGCCACTTCGCATAAGTCCCGAGGTAACGCCGTGCTTGATTGTCCGCAGCCTCCGCGGCTTCGGCTTTGCCAACTTTTTCCAGGGACTTTGCGAAGAGAAAATAAGCCTGACCGTCGCGCGGATCGTTTGTGATCACAGGGCGCAGTTGATCCGCGGCCTCCGTGAATTTGCCGGCGAGAAACAGCGCATAAGCGTAATTGAATCTGACCATCGAATCGTCTGACGACGACTCAGTCGCGCGCTGTAAGAAGGAAGTGCCTTGCGCCAGCAGCCGTTGCCGGTCCGGTTCCTTCTTTTCGTCCCGCGCGGCGAGAATTGCGACGGCGCCCGCGTTGTTGTAGACACCAATCAACGGCATATCCGAAGCCAGCGGCACCAGCGACGCGAGCGCGTGACCGAAATCTCCGAGCTTCGCGTAGGCTAATCCTGCATAGAACGCGGCTTCCGCAAAATGCGGATCCTTCTTCTGAAGTTTTGTGAAATACTCCGTCGCTTCTTTCCATTTTGCGTCGAGCAAAAAGAAGCGGCCCAGCTCGAAAGCGGCTTGCGCATAAACCGCGCCGCTGTCTGCTTCTGCGTAAAGCCGCAAAGCATTCTTCAGATAGTTTGCGCGCTTCTCATCTCGCTCGCCGAGTTGGACGGCCTTGACGTATGCTTCGAACGCAAGCGGCGGAATTTTCGTGGCTTCTTGAATGATCTGGTTCCGAGAGTACGGAAGCGTCGGTTCACGCTGATAAAGAATCTGATAGGCAAGCTGGCCTTGAAGATTTTGCAGCGTCGTCAACGGACCGCCAAAATCAAATTGGCGCGTGGCCCAACTGCCATCCAACTCCTGGCCGAGCGTCCGTCCTTCATTAACCTTGATCACGCGCGCGGTTACCTGCACGTACGCCTCAGCGCTTGATTTGTCCCTGTCTGGTTTTGCTTTTGCGGTCTTCGGGTCCGGCTCCTGGGGCGGGGTGACGGTGTAGGTTCCCAGGACAATCATCGACGCCTTTGCTTCTCTGGCGAGTTTGATCGACGTCGCGCGCGACGGAATCATAGTCTGCGGCAGTCCCACACGCGTATAAGCAAGCGCACGTTCGTTGCTTGAAACAACTAACAACCCGGGTCGGTTCAGCAACTCGGTCAGCGCATCGGCAAAGCTCTCTCCGACCCAGTTGTATTCGGGTCGGTTGGACGTGTTCTCGAAAGACAGGATCATGATGACGTCGCTGGACTGCGCCAGGACCTTTTGGGCGGACAACATCGAGCACAAAAGTAATCCCACAAAAACAACTAACGATCGAACCGCAGAAACTCGCATTTGATTCAAAACCTTCCAGAAAAAATCAGAAATGACAGTTTATCGAGCCGACCATAGGATGCCGGGTTGATAACAGGTGTTGGCAGCCCGACGCATTCTTGCTGAACTATCGCACCCAACGCGTTGTCAAACCGGAACATCAAGGTGCGTTTCGCATAGTCTCAGTCTCGAGCTGCTAACGAACAGAAGACTTTAGCAGAAAACTCGACCGTAGAGAAACGAGGCGTGAGCGCGATTTGGATAGCAATCACGCACGAAATCGAGATTGCTCGTCGTAGAGTCCTAGGAGTTCCGAGCCCTTCCGTGTCAAGATTGCGCCAGTTTTTTCCTCGAGGTTTCATGGTGAATATGGCATTCCCAGAGGCTTTCACGCACGGTTTTGCTCATCCGTTAGCTACGGTTTGTCGCACGGGTACTTCGCGTTTTCGGACTGCGGCATTCGCACTCGTCATTATCGTTCTCGGCAGCACTGCGAGATTTCCTCTCGACGCATCATCAGCGCCGATTTCCTTAACCAGACCTTTCTCATCAACCAACGCGCTTCAGTCGCACCGATTGGCCGCTCCTGGCTCGAAGATCGTATTTGGCAGCGCGCGCAACGGCGGCAATCACGATATCTTTGTCATGGACCTCGACGGCAGCAACCAGACGCGGCTCACCACCAGTTTGGCTTATGACGACCAACCCAAGTGGTCGCCTGATGGCAGCAAGATCGTCTTCATGAGCGGTCGTGACGGCAACTTTGAAATCTACTCAATGAACGCCGATGGCAGCAATCAGACAAGGCTCACGAACAATCCGGCGGCTGATGGTTTTCCGGCCTGGTCGCCTAACGGAACGAAGATCGCATTCGTCAGTGGCGACCTCAACAATCCCGGTACGTTCGAAATCTTTGTGATGAACGCAGACGGCAGCAATCGCACCAGACTCACAAACGATGCTCTGGTAGATGGCGTGCCCGCATGGTCACCCGACAGCTCGAAGATCGTATTCATGAGCGGCACCACCAGTGTCTTTGATCCGAATAGCTTTGAAATTTTTGTGATGAATGCGGACGGGAGTAACCGAACACGACTGACCACCAACGCGATCGCTGATGGCCAACCGTCGTATTCGCCAGATGGGACAAAGATTCTTTTTGCGAGCGGCGACGCAATGAATCCCAACGGCATTGAGATTTTTGTAATGAACGCCAACGGGACGGGCCGCACGCAGATCACCACCAATTCCGTGACCGATGGATTTCCGGTCTGGTCGCCTGACGGCGCTAAGATAATTTTCGCAAGCGGCAGCGTTAACAATGAAACCACAGTTGAGCTTTTCGTGATGAATGCCGATGGCAGCAATCGCACTCAGCTCACGAACAATTCAGTGGTTGACTGGTTTGCCGACTGGCAACCCGTGACGCCCCCCGCCGCGAACATTCAATTCAGCGCTACGAATTATAATGCCGGCGAAGGTGACGGCAGCGTTACTATCACCGTCAATCGCAGTGGTGATACATCCGGCACATCAACGGTTGATTTTGCCTCCAGCGATGGCAGTGCGCACCAAACGAGCGATTATGAGGTCGCCAGCGGCACGCTCACGTTCACCGCCGGTCAGACGAGCCAGACCTTCAGCTTGCTGTTAGTTGACGATGCATTTGTCGAAGGTAACGAAAATCTTAATCTCACTCTGAGTAATCCGGCGGGCGCGAGTCTTGTCTCTCCCACCGCGGCCACCGTCACCATCGTCGACAACGACAGCGCGAGTGTCACTTCGCCTGCGGCCAAACAATTCGTCGCCAACATGACGCCGGGGCAAGTCGTGCCGCCGGTCATTTCAAATGGCATCGGCGGCGGCGTCGTGCAACTCAGTCAGGATGAAGCTAGCGCGAAAGTTTCGCTGATTTTTTCGCGACTTACCGGAAGCGAGTTCCTCGCCACCATCCGTGGTCCCGCGCCGCCTGGCGTCAACGGCCCGGTTGTCTTTAATTTGCCGCTCGGCACTCCTGTGACTGATTTCCCAATCAGTCCAAATGCGCAGCAAGTGGCCGACTTGAAAGCCGGGCAGCACTTTATGAGCGTGCACACCAGCGGGGGTTTTGCAAACGGCGAAATTCGTGGACAGTTGCAGTGGAATCCGGTAGAGGAAGCCGACTTTTTTGTCAGGCAGGCTTACTCTGATTTCCTGAATCGCACGCCTGACCCGAGTGGGCTATCATTCTGGATCAGCCAGATAACGCAGTGCCAATCAGACGTGCAATGCCTGCGCACCAAACGCGTCGACGTCTCGAACGCTTTTTATTTTGAGCAGGAGTTTCAGCAGACGGGCGCTTATGTCGATCGACTTTACCGCGCCGCTTATGGCAACAATCAGCCTTTCCCGAATCCTGATATTTCGAACCTCACTGAGGCGAGGAAGCTGCCGAGCTACGCCGTGTTCGTGAGCGATCGAGCGCGCGTCGTCGCCGGCGGGAATCTCGCACAACAGCAGCAGGACCTCGCGAACGCTTTTGTTCAGCGAGCGGAATTCCTGACCAAGTATCCGGCCGCTCTGCCTCTGCCAGATTTTGTAGATGCCGTGCTGGCAACTGTTAAGAACGAACTTGGCGCCGATCTAACTTCGCAGAAGGCAGCGTTGGTTGCTCTGGGGAGTCGCGGCGCGGTGATGTACCGGCTGGCGGACGACAATCAGACGAATCCGATCGACAATCGCCTGCTGATCGATGCGGAATACAATCGCGCTTTTGTGCTGACTCAATATTTCGGCTACCTGCGGCGCGATCCGGACATTGGCGGATTTCTCTTCTGGCTGGGGCAGGTAAATGCCGGCCCGCTGCGCGATGTGCCCCGGCAGCACGCGATGGTTTGCTCGTTTAGCACTTCGCCGGAATATCAGTTTCGCTTCGGACCAGTTGCCAGCCGCAACAACACCGAGTGCCCTCAATAAGCCGGTTCGCGACTACCGGTAGATCGGGAGAAGCCGATGCTTAGTAAACTGCGCACTTTTCGTTGCCCGAATTGCAACGAGATGATCGATGACAGTAAGCCGCAGTGCCGCTTCTGTTTGGTGCCGCTCGATCCGGCCATCGTGGCGCTCGTGTCGGAAAGATAGGATAAAGCCAACCAGGCTTGTAGCGATGCGAGTTATCTCAAGACTGCCGCGATCGCGATGTTCGTCTTTCTGGGGCTGAGTTTTATTCCCATCCTCCCGCTTGTGCGCTTGGGATTTCTAATTACATTTTTTGTGGTCCTGATATTACTGATTCGCTGGCAAGTGAAGTTCGGCAGTCTCTTAACCAGCGACGTCGACTACAAGACTGCGAAGCAAAGGAAGAACCTCGCATTGATCCTTTGGTTAGCGGCGATACCGTTGGCATTTATCGTCCGGCCCCTGATCGACTTTTTGATCGCGCGATCGCTATAGCTTTGCTATGCGCGCTTACCTCTCTAATCCCTCAACCACACGGGCGTGATTACTGCTGGCCCTAAACTACTCTATAAGCTCCTGAGGAACGACATCTTCTCGATTGACTTACTCGTTACCGCGAACATTTCGCAGGCGGGGCAGCCTGCGGTACATTCGTTTCGATGAAGCGCTCAAACTGGAGCTGGCAGGACTGGTCTGTCGCGGCATTTCTATTTCTCGCGACGGCCGCGGTGGTCGTTTGGCAGAACTCGCGCCTGGGAGTGCTTTGGGACCTCAGTTACATTCTGGAGAACGCACACCGTATCTCGCTCGGCGATGTTCCGTATCGCGATTTTCCATTTCCTTACGCACCGCTGACATTTCTGGTTCAAGCATCGATCATCAAACTTACCGGGCGAGTGTTTTGGCACCACATCGTGTACTGCCCTGTAGCCGGCGGCTTAGCAACAGTACTTACGTGGCGAATCCTCTTGAACCTCTTCACTGGAATTGTGGAGAAGAACCGGCTGGTCGCGTTGCTCTTGAGCATGCCGATGATCGCGCTCGGCGTTTACTGTGTCTATCCGCACCCCTTTTACGATCCTGATTGCGTGTTGGTCATTCTCGTTTGCCTGCTTCTGTTCCAGCGTTTGGAGCGACAAAGTTTTCCATCGCTGCTCGCTTTCTTAACTGGCGTCACATTCGTCGTTCCGTTGTTCGTCAAACAAAACACTGGCCTGGCTTTTCTCGTGAGTATGTTGTTTGGTCTCGTCATGCTGTTGGTGATTGAAGCATGGCACAAGCGGACCGTGCGCGGACAAGCCTGGCTGATGGGCGGAGTTGTTGCGGGAATGACTGCGGCGTTCTTGCCCATTCATTTCACGGCCGGAGTTAAGAATTATTGGCGCTGGACAATTCAATTTGCAGCCGCGCGTCGCACGCCACAGCTCGCCGACATGCTTGCGATCTATCACGACCGCGCGTTGCTCTTGTGGCTTTTAGCTTTTGTCGCCGGCGTGATCTTGTTGCGGCTGAATCGCCGCGGTGGCCGCTTGCTTGCAATGCTGTCCGCGTGCTTGATGTCGCTGCCGTTTGCCTGGGCGATGATCTATCTGTTCATCAACAAGGACGCATCCGAACAAGCCGAGCGACTCGTGGCCGTCTGGCCTTTTGTTTTGGTCGTTACTCTTGTCTTCGCGCTTTTATGCGGGCGAAGGCGCTCGGGCCTCGCTCTGGTCCTGCCGTTCATTTTGATCGGCACGGTGCACGGCGCGTTTCTGTCGCAGCAACTCTGGGGTTCTACCTACGCGCTCTGGCCGCTGTTGTTTTTGCTCATTGCGAGTACGATCACCGCGCTGATCGATCTACGCGGGAAGAACCAGTTGAGAAATTCGTCCTCCTGGATGATTGTTCCGCTTGTCACGATTGTGGCCGTATCGTTGTTGATTGCCGGCGGGCATTACATCCGGACTCACGAACGACTTGACTACGCGAATCTATCCGACGGCGACCTCGCGCGATCGAAACTGCCCGCGCTCAAAGGGCTTTCGCTGCGCGGCTCCTGGATTCCCGACTTTGAAGAGCTGGTGGCTTACGCAGAAAAGGAAATTCCGAAAGAAGACGGAATACTGATGATTCCCGGCGAGGATCTTTTCTACTACACGACCGGCCGTCATCCGCAATTTCCGGCGCTGATGTTTGACCACACCGTCAATCCCTACAGCGACGCAGAAATTTTGGAACTCGCTCGCACGCGAAACATCCGCTGGTTAATAGTAAAGCAGGAGCTGCAACTGGAAGCGGATCAAGTGGACCACGACAAAGAGCGCTTGCTGAAAATACTGGAGCAGGACTTCGAGCAAGTCGAAAGCCTGAACAACTACGACATCTATCGACGAAAGTCAGCGAGCGATAAAGAGGACGATAAGGACGATGATCAGGACTCGAATCATTAACCCGCTCCAGATCGCCGCCCGGTGGTATCATGAGATAAAGAGAGGGAAATTGCGCAATGATTACTGTCGCCAATCGTATCTACGTCAAGCAGGAGTACGCCGACGCCTTCGAGCAAAGGTTCCGCGAGCGCGCCGGGCTGGTGGACAAGATGCCCGGATTCATTTCCAATCATGTGTTGCGCCCCGTGAACGACGGCGATCCGTATGTGGTCTTCACGTTCTGGAACAGCCGCCAGGATTTTCTCGATTGGGTGCGCTCCGACGCGTTTGTAAAAGGACACGCGCAGTCCGGCACACTGCCGAAGGAAGCATTTCCCAGGTCGAATGTCCTGGAGATGCACGAGGTCGTTCAGGATTCTACCCGCCCGGATTTAGCACCCGAACCACACGGCGGTTCTTTCAAGATGCACTAGTAGCAGAAGCTGACTGAACTCAATCGCAGATGACTATCGAAGTAACTAACATCCGCGAAACAACCTACCAGGCTGCGCGGGCGGTGGCCGCAACTATCGAGGCCCACTTTGCCCAACACATCGCCGCGGCGCGCGAGCGCGGCGAGCAGAAGCTTGCTCCGAATCCCGATCGTGCGGCGATTGAAGCGATTATCGATGCTACCTTCTGGGCCAGCCTGCGGCGCGAAGAGGGACGCTCGCCGAAAATTTCGCTGGCCTTCTTTTCCCATGAGCAGGTACCTCGGCCTTTAATCTTTGAGCGGCCACTGCCGCTGACTCCGGATGTACTGACAAAGCTCGGACCTGCTGTTGAGCGACCGGGAGTTCATCTCGGTGTCGGACGCGCGCATGACGAATCGGCGGGAACTGGTGATGGTGAGTTACTCGTGTGGGGCGCGACGCGCAAGGTGCCGAGTTTCTGTTTTGTTTTGGAGGTCATCGAACCCGGCCTGTTGGTGATCAAGCATCGGCGCATGGATGGCTTTGGCAAGTTTGCCAACGTCGCCGTACTCAAAGGCGAAGAAATAAAAATCGTGGACGAGCATGGCGCCAGCCTGCCGGATTGCCCGTCGCTACTCGCGGCGTTACTTCCATTCACTTCGCCCGGCTCCTGGGACCACAAATTTAATTTGCACGTGCAACTGGCCGCCTCCATGCGCGCTCACGGACATGGCGGCTCGCTCCTGATTGTGCCCACCGGTTCGGAAGGTTGGCGTCAGTCGATCGTGCATCCGATCCTCTATTCAGTGACGCCTCCGTTCTCAGCTCTCGCAGAGTTGATGCGACAGGAGATCAACGAGGCGAATGAGAACATGCTGGATGCGGCAGTCCGTCGCGCGGTCGGCACGGTTGCCGGTCTTACTGCGGTCGATGGCGCAACAATAATCAATGATCAGTATGAGGTGCTGGCGTTCGGCGCGAAGATAAGACGGCCCGAAGGGAGTGCGCCGGTCGAGCAGATGGTGGCGACTGAGCCCGTTGCGGGCGACCGTGCAGTCGTAATCCATCCGGCGCAAAACGGCGGCACGCGACACTTGTCAGCGGCGCAGTTCGTACACGATCAACGTGACGCTCTCGCGCTTGTAGCTTCGCAGGATGGTCGCTTCACAGTCTTCGCGTGGTCGCCCTGCGAACAGATGGTCCACGCGCATCGTGTGGACACTCTGTTGCTGTAGGCTACCCTTAGTCGTCGCTAGGTCCCACTCTAACTGGCATTCACTTTAGTACGAGACGAGGCCGAAATGAGTATTCTTGATTGTTCCGAGGCTCGAAGAGCCGACATTCAACAGCCACGTCCGTAAGGGCGTGGTTCCTGGGCACCAAATGAATCTGAGCGCCGAAGGTGCGGCACCAGGGTGTCGGCCCTTCGGGCCTCAACATTTGTTTGAATTGTTTTCCCCGTCCTCACGGACGGGGCTATTGACTGACGGTCCCTCGGACCTCAAAGACCGGACGTACTCAATGCGTTCTTGCGCTTTTTCCTTCTCTGCGAAATCTGTGTAATCTGTGGATGAATTAACCGCCCGCTACCGCAGGCGGTTCTGATATTTCATGAGCACTGAACCAAACAAAGTCATCTACTCCATGGTCGGCGTCAGTAAGTTCTATGACAAGAAGCCGGTCCTCAAAGACATCTATCTCTCCTATTTCTACGGCGCGAAGATTGGCGTCATCGGGCTCAATGGCTCGGGCAAGTCTTCGCTGCTGCGCATACTTGCCGGCGTTGATAAAGAGTTCAATGGCGAGACGGTGATCTCGCCCGGCCATACCGTTGGTTTTCTCGAACAGGAACCGCTGATTGACGATTCGCGCACCGTGCGTGAAGTCGTCGAAGAAGCTGTCAAAGAGACCGTCGATCTCTTGAAAGAGTTCGAAGAGATCAACGCGAGCTTTGAGCAACCGATGTCCGATCAGGACATGAATCAATTATTAGAACGGCAGGGTAAGGTGCAGGAGCGACTGGATCATCAGGACGCGTGGGACCTCGACGCGCGTCTGGAGATGGCGATGGACGCGCTCCGCTGTCCGCAGGCCGAGACGCCGGTGAAGATTCTGTCGGGTGGCGAGCGTCGCCGAGTTGCGCTGTGTCGTTTGCTGCTGCAGAAACCCGACATCCTTCTGCTTGATGAACCTACCAATCATCTTGATGCCGAGTCAGTCGCCTGGCTCGAACATCATTTGCAAAGTTATGCGGGCACAATCATCGCGGTAACGCATGACCGATATTTTCTCGACAACGTGGCGGGTTGGATTCTGGAACTCGATCGCGGCGCGGGGATTCCGTGGAAAGGGAACTACACGAGTTGGCTGGAACAGAAGCAGGAGCGGCTGCGGCGCGAAGAGAAGTCCGAGAGCGAACGACAGAAGACTTTGCAGCGCGAGCTGGAATGGATTCGCATGTCGCCGAAAGCGCGACATGCAAAAGGTCAGGCCCGCGTGAATGCTTACGAGAGTCTGCTGCAAGAGCAAACGGAAAAGCGGCGCGAGGATTTGGAGATTCACATTCCCGCGGGGCCGCGTCTGGGAGATGTCGTGATCGAAGCGGACAAAGTAAGCAAAGCGTACGGCGACAATCTTTTGGTCGAAGACATGACGTTTGCGCTGCCACCAGGCGGCATCGTCGGCGTGATCGGTCCGAACGGCGCGGGGAAGACGACTCTGTTTCGCATGATCACAGGACAGGAAGAACCCGACAGCGGAACGATTCGCCTCGGCGAAACCGTGACACTCGCGTATGTCGATCAAAGCCGCACGCTGGACGAAAACAAATCGATCTGGGAAGAAATCTCAGGCGGCACTGACCTGTTGATGCTCGGCACGCGTGAAGTGAACTCGCGCGCGTACGTCGGACGATTCAATTTTTCCGGTTCGGATCAGCAAAAGAAAGTGTCCATGTTGTCGGGCGGCGAACGCAATCGCGTGCACCTCGCGAAGATGTTGAAAGAAGGTGCTAATGTCTTGCTGCTCGACGAGCCTACGAACGATCTCGACGTGAACACGCTACGCGCGCTGGAAGAGGCTTTGGAAGACTTCGCTGGTTGCGCAGTGGTTATCTCTCACGATCGCTGGTTTCTGGATCGCATCGCTACGCACATACTCGCATTCGAAGGCGACAGCAAGGTTGTCTGGTTCGAAGGCAACTATTCTGAATACGAGGCGGATCGAAAAACTCGCCTCGGCGCCGTCGCAGACCAACCGCACCGGATCAAATATCGACAATTAACGCGCGGGTGAATTTCGACTTTCGGATTGCGGGCTTTCACAATTCGAATTAGAACCAGATTGCGTCGGGAAGTCCTGACTTGGGCCTTTCTATTCCTCACCTGCCTCGGAAAGCAACCGTCTACGCACTTTTTCCTCAAGATAGAAGCCAGTTTTTCCGAGTTTGTCGTAGTACGGCTTGACTTCCGCGATCACACCCGCATCTTTCAGCATATTCAGGACGTTTAAGGTTCTGATCACGGTCAACTGCATTGTCTCAGCGCGCTTGGACCCTTTCTTTTCATCCATCAGCACAGCAGATTGTCTGTAGTCAGCTTGCGCGATGGCCGCTGCTTCTCCCTCACCCAAGTCAGCCTTCAGGTAACTCTTGACGAGCTCATCAGCTTCGTAACAGTCAACAAAGAATCCTGTCATTTCGGCGACAAGTTTTCGTAGGCGACGCTTGCCTTTATGTGGCGCTTTGTAGGCTTCACGTTTGACTTCAGGAGGGATGAGAACCTGCTTAAACAGAAAAGGTAGGAACTGCGCGATCTCCAGTCCTACCAGGCGTGTAAGCAGGGTAGTATCGATGACCGCTATAGGCAGGCCGCCCCTTTGAGAATGTCGGGCCATTACTTGTCATCGGTAACCAGTTGACTAAGCGCTACCAGTCCGAGAACGATACTGGCTATCCACCCAAGAGCGGTGAGATCTTTCTTCCACTGCTGCTGACTGCGTATTTGGTTGAGGACGTTGATGAGATCATGTTCATGCGCGGTCGCGTCGGAGCGATTGAAGTAGACAATGCGATCATCAGGGAGACCTTGTATTGGGACTCCTTGCTCTATTAATGCAATGACCGGCTTGCTAGCTTGCGCGGCGGTAAGAAGCTCATTGTTAACCAGGCTCATCAACGGCGCCTGCGCAGTACGGGTGATCAAGGCAATCACCGCGTCGCTTTGCCTGATTTTTGTTTGTGTATCAACGCTGATCCCATTTGCAGGGTGTTGAGTGCGATCCGGCAATAGAATCGAGATGTCGTAGGCAGCAGCTACCGCGCGCAGTCGCGCCGCGATTGGCGCATCCCACGGACCAACAGCATAGCTAAGGAAAACTTTCACGGTGCAATTCTATACTTCGACCGCCAGAAAGGGAATCAGTCCTCGAAGTGTTCGGAAGGCGAGAATTCGTGCTGCCTTTCTTAGGGTCAATGGAAGCTATTGGCGTCTGTACGGGAGTCGAACCCGTGTCGCCGCCGTGAAAGGGCGGTGTTCGTCATCCGTCGTTATTCGAGATTAACGCGACGCCACACGCTTTAGTCCGTCAACTGACCTACCAGCGTAGAGGCACGAGGTCGGGCCGGCGACCAGGGCGCCGGAGATGTTGGTCTCGCCAACGCCCGGTGCTCCTGTGTGATTGTGGTTGATGTGGATGCCATACCAGACGACGACATCCGCATCTTTCAGCGACTGGCCATTGACGAAGGCGTCGAGGTTAGCTGAAGTATTTGTGCGCACGGCGCTATCGTCAATCTCGGCTGAGTTGTAACTCAGGAACCAGACATCGCCTTTGCCATAAGCGTCGTTGAGCGCCGTGCCATCGTTGACGTTGGGAAAAATCTGATAAGCACTGCGCGTAATGGAATTCTCAATAATCCAGTATATCGATTTCTTATCACGAGAGACTATCACAGATGTGATGATGAGATAAGAGATTCACGCAGCGAGGCGCGTCAACGCGAAGTGGAACCGGACCCGATGAGGCGTTCATTGGCGTCCCGTACGGGAATCGAACCCGTGTTACCGCCGTGAAAGGGCGGTGTCCTAGGCCTCTAGACGAACGGGACGCAAGGCGGGATCAACAAACTACCGTACAAGTTTGGAGAGTGTCAAACGCGCGAGCTTTTACGTTCGAGTGGTGTCCGAATTCATTTCTCTATGCGATCTGTGTCTTCGGTGGTGAGCGGTTCTGAATGTTCCTTTTCACTACAAAGTCACAATGGACTCAGAGGCTGCGCAGAGAAAAGACGCTCGAACCAGGACGCGACCTATGTTTGGGTTTCCACGTGTACTCGCCGCACACCGAACGCGAGCACGCGCGCCGGCAGATCGCGAATGATCGGTATGCGAAGGATGAAGCGCATGAAAGAAGGAAGCTGTAATGGCTTGTCAGATTTTAGCGCGGCGGCAATGATGCGTTTCTGAATCTGAGTTTGGATACACTGAATTACTTTCACCGGCCACTCGCGTTGACGTTGGACCTCGCGTAGATCTTCAATGGCGAGCTTTCCTATCTTCAGCGGCTTGCCCAAAACGTTTGCCGCGACCACCGCATCCTGAATCGAGTAGTTGATGCCGACGCCACCAACGGGCGACATCACGTGGGCAGCATCACCGATCAAAAGCAGACCGGGCGCGTACCAGCGCGGCACGCGGCTCGACTCGACCGAGAGCACCGCGACCTGTTTCCAATCTTTCAAGTATTCAATGCGATCGGGAAATTCGGTTAGCAACTCGGCAATCGATCGACGCAGCGCCTCGAGACCGGCGGCGCGCACCTGGCTGAAACTTCCTTTCATGATCACAAACCCGACTTGCCATTCGTTGAGCCGGTCGAGCAGCACCAGCGCGTGGCCGCGACCAAAATGGCCGAGCGCGCCTTCCGGATCTCCATCGAGGCGCGGAATGCGAAACCAGAGAATGTCCATCGGCGGCGAAGTCTTTACGGGATCGAAGCCCGCGAGTTTCCTGACTCTCGACGAACGACCATCCGCGCCAACCGTCAACGTAGCACGCACTTCATGCCAGCCATCCGACGATCGATAAACAACTCCGCGCACGGTCCTGTCTTCTTCGATCAGTTCCTGCACACTCGCGCCCATCAACAAGCGAAAGCTCGGATAGCGCTTCGCCTCGTTCGTTATGAACTCGAGAAACTGCGCCTGCGGCAGCATGGCGATAAACGGAAACTTTTTTTCGACGCGACGAAAGTCGGCGATGGTTACAGGACCACTGGGCGTGGCGAACGCGGCCTGGTGAATCTCGCTGTGACGCAGTTGCAGCAGGCGATCGGCGAGCCCGAGTTCATCCAAGATGTGCAACACGGATGGATGGATCGTGTCGCCGCGAAAGTCGCGATCGAAATCTTCATGCGCTTCGAGCAGCGTCACTGAAATTCCCTGACGCGCCAGCAACAAGGCGAGCACCGCGCCGCCCGGACCAGCGCCGACGATGCAGCACGTTGTCTCGGATGTGTCGACAATCTGGCGCGCATCATTGTGTTCGTCATCCTGGCGTTCGACCGTTGCGTCTGACTTTGGTTTCGTCATTTTTCGTGTGAATTCGTGGATCGTTCTCCCTGACCAAAAACTCGATCCACGAAATTACACGAAACGGTACGAATTAGACTACTGCAAAGCAACCACTCGTAACCAGTGTTCATCATTGCCAACGGATCTCCCCGCGTTTCCTAACCGTAACTTTTTCGGCCTCGGCGGTAATAAGCACTAGAGCGTTTCTTTCCAAAAGCCAAACCTGAGCGGAGTTGTCTGCTCAGCGGACGGAAGAACCGCCGCACCCTGATGGCTGAGAACTTCATTAATGCGCTTGAAGAAAACGATCTAGGCGGGCTGCTCGGACTTTGGAGGGCGCCCGCGATACCGCGAAGGTTGGATTGACAAATCGCTGATGCCTTTTTCGGGCGTAACGAATCACAGCCTGGCATTGCGTCTCCCCGCACTAAACCCACAACTCCGGAGGTCTCCATGAAAAGATGCAACGCCTGCGACGAAGAATTTGAAGATAGGTTTAGTTTCTGTCCGGTTGACGGCACGCCGCTAAACGAATTGGCGGCCGCACTGGTTGGCCACCACACGCCACGCGACACGATCGCGTTTGCGACTGACGATGTTGCACTGACAAATGTTTATTCGACTCGGACGCCGCGCGAGTTTCAGGTAACGATGATGAACAGCGCTGGGTTGTTACCGCGATTAGCAGTCGAACTTCAATTCGTTGCTTATCAACTCAAACAAGCCTGGCCGCAATTGAAACGCGATCCTACAGGCTTTGCCAGACGCGAAGCCGTCGAGATGGCGCATCGGTTCAAGCGAACTGTGTTGACGCGTGACGTTCTCACCGGCACTGTGACTGCCGTTTTCTTAGTGCTGTCGGCCGTGTTGTCTTTAATCCTGCTGGGACGCGCGGCGCCAAAGCACAGTGATGTGGCCCAGACGGATCTCGAAGATGTAATTCAATTTGTGGCGTTCGATGTTCCAAACCAAAACGATCCCACCGGCGCGGGGGTGGGCGCGGGCTCGCAAGGACGGGTCGGTTTTGATCGCGGCAAGGGAGAAGGATCAGAACGCGAGCCGAAGCGCGCGAGTGGAGGCGGCGGAGGTGGCCTGCATGATCCATCGGACGCGCAGAATGGGCGCCCGCCGCAGCCCTCCGCGATACCGGCTCCGATTCCCAAGACTCCTCCTCTTAATAAGATGACGTTGCCGGAAGCCGGAATCGATATCGATCCCGCGCTATGGAAAGAGTTGCCAATGTCTATGTTTGGCGATCCACGATCGAAATCGACGACGGCTTCGAATGGACCGGGCAATGACGGCGGAATGGGAAATGGAAACGGCACCGGCATAGGCGAGGGAATTGGAAACGGTTTTGGCCCAGGCGAGAAGGGCAACATAGGCGGTGACAAGCGACGCCCTGGCGGCGGTGGAATCGGAGGCGCGCCACGTGGTAATAATCCCAACGATCCTGATCATGTGTACACGGGACCGCAGGTCGATCGACGCGCACGAGTGTTATCAAAACCTGAACCACAATACTCGGAAGAAGCCAGAAGGAATCTCGTCACCGGCACAGTCGTGCTGCGCGTGGTCTTTTCAGAATCAGGCGAAGTGACAAACATTCGCACGATCAAATCCCTGCCGGGTGGGTTAACAGAAAAGGCCATGGCCGCCGCGCGACAGATTCGTTTCGTGCCGGCAACTCGAAACGGTCAACCAGTGTCGGTGTACATGCAGTTGGAATACAACTTCAATTTGTATTGAGTCCGGCCATCGCGAGCGCGACCGTGCGCATCAATGCAGTTGTCATTCGCAAGCTCTCCCTCTTTTCACGTTCTATCCCCAGGGCAATCGGGAACAGAGGCTGAGGTTAGGTAGTTAACGAACCTCGGGAATATTCATTCTTCGCTCGATGTCCCAGACCGTCGCGCTTGCTCGCAGTGTGCCTAAGGAGGAAACCATGCATCGTAGATTATTTTTCAAATCACTCTCAGCGTTGTCGATTACGGCCGCTGTCATCATGGCGATTGCCTCGCTCAAGAGTTCGACTGTTGTCGCCCAATCCCAATCGTCGGAGACGCAGGGTTCACTTCAAGTCGTGGATTCAAGCGGCAAGCCGAAGGCCGTATGCCCGCTCAAGCACACCGACGTCAAGGCAGAGATTAGCGGATTCCTCTCGCGCGTCGTCGTCACGCAGGAGTTTGAAAATCCCTTCAAAGAAAAAATCGAAGCAGTGTATACGTTTCCCTTGCCGCAAGATGCCGCCGTTGATGACATGACGATGATCGTCGGCGATCGCACCGTGCGCGGAAAAATACTGCGACGCGAAGAGGCCCAGGCGGTTTATGAAGCCGCAAAATCGAACGGTCAGGTTGCCGGGCTGCTCGATCAGGAACGGCCAAACATCTTCACGCAATCCGTCGCGAACATTCTTCCCGGCGAGCAGGTTAAGATCACGATCAGCTACGTCGAGACTTTACATTATGAAAACGGTTCGTACGAATTTGTTTTTCCGATGGTTGTTGGCCCGCGTTACGTTCCGGGCACGCCGACGGGTGCGCAAGGAAATGGTTTCTCGCCTGACACTAATCGGGTGCCGGATGCGTCGAGCATTACCCCGCAACCTGCGCCCGCGGGCCTGCGCGCAGGTCACGACATTTCGCTCGAGGTGACGCTCGATGCCGGCGTTCCGATCGAAGGGCTGACGTCAAAGACGCACCCTGTCGACGTGGACCGCCCGGACCTGCATCACGCTCGCGTGCGACTAAGAAACAGTTCCGAGATTCCAAACAAGGACTTCATTCTGCGTTACGACGTGGCAGGCGCCAAAATCGAAGATGCTTTGCTGACTCACCGTTCGGACAGAGGCGGCTTCTTCACGTTGATTCTGCAACCACCTGAGCGCGTGACGGCGGAAGATGTGATGCCAAAGGAACTAGTGTTTGTGTTGGACACGTCTGGTTCGATGAGCGGCATTCCGATCGAGAAAGCAAAAGAGACGATGAAGCTCGCGCTCGATAATCTTTATCCTTACGACACTTTCAACCTGATTACTTTTTCGGGCGACGAGCACATTCTGTTTCCCGCTCCCGTGCCGGCAACGCCAGAGAACCTGCGCAAGGCGCAGAAGTTTCTGGAGTCGCGCGAGGGCGGCGGCGGCACGGAGATGATGAAAGCGATCAGAGCTTCGATGGATCCATCGGACGCACAGGACCACGTGCGCATCGTTTGTTTCATGACCGATGGTTACGTCGGCAATGACATGGAGATCATTTCCGAAGTGCAGAAGCACAAGAACGCGCGCGTGTTTGCCTTCGGCATCGGCAACAGCGTGAATCGTTTTCTGCTCGACAACATGGCGAAGTATGGCCGGGGCGAAGTTGAATACGTCGGCTTGAATGACGATGGCTCGGCAGCGGCGCGGCGCTTTCATGAACGCGTGCGCAATCCTCTGCTGACAGACATTTCCGTGGACTGGAACGGATTGCCGGTCGCGGATGTTTATCCAAATCAGATCCCCGATCTCTTCAGCGCGAAACCGGTGGTGCTCACCGGGCGATTTACCGGCAGTGGCCGCGGCGTGATTCGGTTGAAAGGAAAAGTGTCGGGGCGCGATATTGTGCGCGAGATTCCCGTCGTGTTTCCCGAATCGCAGGCGCAGCACGAGGTGCTCGCAACGCTTTGGGCACGCACACGTGTCGATGATCTGATGAGCCAGGATTTCAACGGGATGCAGGAAGGCAACATGAAACCCGAGTTGAAAGAGACGATCACGCAGCTCGGTCTCGAGTATCGCCTGATGACGCAGTTCACTTCGTTCGTTGCAGTCGAAGAGATGATCGTAACTGATGGTGGAAAGCCGCGACGGATTGATGTGCCGGTTGAAGTACCGGAAGGCGTGAATCGCGAGGGCGTTTTTGGTGCGGAGCGAATCGCCCAAGCCCCGTACTCGCCAGTTAACGGTCAGGCTTACGGCAATTTTGCTCTGTTAAGTTCCGGAACTGCAAATGCCGTAACCAAGTCGGGGAGTAACTCAACTAAATCAAAGGCGCGGCGCAGTACGTCGAACGGCGCTGGAATCGGCACCGGCAGCGGGAGCGGCAGCGGCAGTGGTACCGGTCCGGGACGTGGCGGCAATGTCGGCGGCGGAAATCGCAGCGCCGGTGGAGGAGCCGCAGGGTCCGCGCCCAGCCCAACACCGATGCAGTCCACAACTAATGTAGTAACGGTCAACAGCGGGAGCGCGGAACTGCTTATGACGGACACCGCGCGCGTACTTTCACCGGAGCAGCAGAAGGAGGCGCTCCTGCAAGCAAAGCTCCATCACTCGATCTTCGCGGTGATCGAACGGTTGAAAAATAAAAATGCAAAGCCCGGCGCGGACGAAGCGAAATTCATTCGCGACGGCAAGGCCGAGATCCAGATCTGGTTGACGGACAAGTCAGACGAAACTCTCGCTCAGCTCAAGGCACTCGGCTTCGAAGTTGTACTTGATCCGAAGACGGCGAAACTGGTTATTGGCCGTCTGTCGATTGAAAAACTGGCGGCGCTCGCAGACTTGAAATCGGTGCGCTACATTGCGCCTCAGTTTGTTCGGTAGCGAGAATCGGCAAAAATGCCAGCCGCGGATGAATGCAAGGTAGTCCATGTCATCCGCGGCTAGTGTCCTGTCTCTCAAGTGGCTTTTCAGTTTCTTGTTCTTGCTGTTTCGTGTGATTTCGTGGATCGGGTTTTTGGTTAGGGAGGACGATACACGAAATCACACGAAAAATGACGAGACCAAGATCCCCTGTCTTGATTCATGGGATGGCACAACCACGTTTGCTAAATTGTCTCTGATTCCAATCAAGACCGAGCCCCCTACGAATCCCTCTGGAACTAACTTCACAGACCAGCGTTAGAATTCGCAAGCTCCGCCAACAGGTTCCGTTCTACAATAGCTCGCCGGCGCTGCGCTCTCCGTGGCGATGTTCGGGAAACTAGATTTGGAGGTTCGATAGAAATGACACGCTCGATTCGATTTACTTGCGCATTAGCGCTCGCTTGCTTCTTATTCACCACAGCCTCGGCTCAGACTGCCCAACTGACAACCACCTCTAAGGATCGCCAGTCGGTCAATATCACCGTCTACAATTCAAACCTCGGACTGGTGCGCGAAACGCGCCGGCTGACGTTGCCGAGCGGGCGTGTCTCGCTCCGCTTTGCCGATGTGGCCGCACAGATTAGGCCCGAGACGGTCCATCTCGCTTCGCTGACCGCTGCCGGCAGCTTGAGTATTCTGGAGCAGAACTACCAATACGATCTGCTCAATCCTGCCAAGTTGCTTGATAAATATGTGGGACGCGAAGTGACGCTGGTGCTGCGGACTCTTCAGAACAACACTGAAGTGCTGACACCGACGCGCGCGACGTTGCTGTCGAACAATGGCGGTCAGGTCTGGAAGATCAACAATCAGATTGTGATCAATCCGACGAACATCGTCGAAACTCGATTTCCTGACGTGCCGGCGAATCTTGTTGCCACGCCGACGCTCGTTTGGGACGTTGAGAACAGCGGCGGAAATGCGCAGACGGTTGAAGCGAGTTACCTGACCAACGGCATGAACTGGGTTGCCGACTATGTACTAGTCGTCAACGCCGATGACACGCGCGGCGATTTGCAGGGTTGGGTGACGTTGACGAATGCGAGTGGTGTCGGCTTTGAAAACGCGCGGCTGCAACTTGTTGCCGGTAATGTTAATCGTGTTCGCCAGAATACGGACAGTATTTCATTCAGCGGAGGCGTGGCGAAAGCGGCTGAGCAGCCATTTCAGGAGCAGTCTTTCTTTGAATATCACCTCTACACTTTGCAGCGGCCCACTTCGATTCGCGAGCAGGAGACCAAACAAGTCTCGTTACTCGAGGCTGCAGGCTTCAACGTGAGCAAAGAGTTCGTTATCAACGGTCAGCCTTATTACTATCGCGGCTTCAACAGCCCCGGCCAGCCGATCAAAGAGAAGGTTGGCGTTTACATGCAGTTTCGCAATTCACAGTCGAACAAACTCGGCATGCCTCTGCCTGCCGGGACGATTCGTCTCTATAAGAAAGACGATCACGGAAACCAACAGTTCATCGGCGAAGACCGTATCGACCACACGCCGAAAGACGAAGACGTGCGCGTCAAAGTCGGCGACGCGTTCGACATCGTGGCGGAACGCAAGCAGACGGATTACAAAGTGATCGCCTCCGGGCACGTGTACGAATATGCTTACGAGATAAAGATTCGCAATCACAAGAACGAATCCGCAACGGTGATTGTCAATGAACCTATCGGCGGCGATTGGGAGATCGTCTCGTCAACCTTCAGAGCAGAGAAGACTGCCGCGTTTGCCGCGCGCTTCAATGTGCCGGTGGAAAAAGATGGCGAAGCGACGTTGAGCTATCGCGTGCGCGTGAAGTACTAATCGCAACGCAGTCGGGGCGAGCTGTGTCCTAATCTGGGTTTGCTCTGTGCAGCCTCTGCGTTCTCTGTGCCTCGGTGGTGAAAGAACCGCGCGAAATCACTCACCACAGAGTCACAGAGAACACGGAGATCACACAGAGAAGTGTATTAGGACACCACCGACTCGGAGAGATTGACAGACGAAACTAATTGGCGGTTAAATCCAGCGTCCTCTTTAACTGAAGTCCTCCGAGACGATCGATGAAGATCTACAAATGCCCGGCTGTCGTACTGCTTATCTCTGCGGTGGTGCTTGCTTTGCCTGGACGACTACCGGGCGGATCAGCTAAGCCTACCGCTCAATCCGATTCGCTTGATGCTCACGTCAAAGCGGAGCTGGCAGCGTTCAAAGGCAAAGCCAGTCTTTTCGCCAAAAATCTCGACACCGGCGAGACCTACGCCTTGGGCGCCGACGATCGGGTCCGCACGGCGAGCACGATCAAGATCGCGGTGATGGTCGAAGCCTTCGCACGCGTCGCCGAGGGCAAAGCCAAATGGTCCGATGAGCTGGTGCTTACGAAAGCCGCGCGCTACGGCGGTTCAGGCGTGTTGCCTGAATTATCCGACGGCTTGCGTCTGACTCTGCGCGATTGCGTGAACCTGATGATGGTCGTCAGTGACAACACCGCCACCAATCTGGTGCTTGATTATCTGACCACCGATGCTGTCAACGCGCGCATGAGTTCACTTGGCTTCAAGCAGATCAGGATCCTCCGCCGGGTTGGCAGCGGCGGCGAGAGCAGGGAAGGGAAAGACCCGGACAACAAACGCTTTGGCCTCGGCGTTGCCACTGCGCGCGAGATGGTAATGCTGCTGGAAAAACTCGAGCGTGGCGAGATTGTGAGTGCGGACGTATCGAAAGAGATGATCGATCTCATGAAGCGCGAACAATCGCACTATGCCATTGGTCGCACTTTGTCGGATACAACAATGGCTACAAAGTATGGCGCGCTCGATCACTTGCGCAGCGCGATCGGCATTATCTATTCAAAGAAGGGTCGCATCGCAATGGCGATCACCTGCGACGACATTCCTGAAGTCGACTGGACAGTTGATAATCCTGGTTACTCATTGATGTCTCGGCTTTCGCTGATCCTGATTGACGGCCTGGGCCGGTAGCAACTTCCCGGTTCGAATTCTCGTCGCCGTCCGCGTCTCATCTGCGCGAAGGCCTGACAAGTTTGCCTGCCGCTCAACAGACTTATCCAAAATTTTGAATACATTCCCCAGAGTTTTGTATATAATGTCCGTCGCAACCAATTGGGCAGTGTTGCAAAAAGCCGAAATAAGCCGATTTAGTAACACCGCAGTTATCAGTTCCTACTGGAACAATAACTGCATGCGTGCAAATTAACTTGAGAATCTGTTTCCGGTAACTGATTTGCGCGAGGGCTTTTTTGTAAGCCCATTTAGTAATTTCACCTCGCAGGTTTTTGCAGACAAGGGTACAAGCTTGGCTCTTGAATGAAAAACAAAACGCCTACCCATTTTCGATTGGAGGGATTCATGAAAAGACAGAGTTTTCTGAGAAGCCGTGTTGTGCTTACACTGAGCGGCCTTCTGGTTCTCCTGCTGTTTTCCACAGTCGCTTTTGCCCAGGACACATCATCGGTGCGCGGCACGGTTAAGGACCCCCAGGGTAATGTCGTCGCCGGCGCTACCGTGACGCTAATAAACCCGAGCACAAACGCATCGCGCACTACGACTACCCGCGATACGGGAGCCTATTCGTTCGACGCAGTCGAACCGGGTGACTATCGTATGGAGGTCGAAGCGAAGGGTTTCAAGAAATTGGTCGTCACGGCCGTCCACGCGCTCATCGCCAAGCCGACTCCGGTTGATGTGCAACTGGAGATCGGAAATTTGACCGAATCAGTGACTGTTGCCGCAGGGACCGCCGAGTTACTGGTTAACCGAGACGACGCAACGCTGGGTAATAACTTCGTGAACAAGCAGATCACGCAGTTGCCTCTCAGTGCGAAGAACGTCATTTCGCTGTTGACTTTGCAGCCGGGCGTCACTCGTGGCGGGTCAGTTACTGGCGCGCGCAGTGACCAGTCGAACGTCACGCTCGACGGCGTGGACATTAATGAATCCCAAACCAATTCGATCGGCGCGGTGCAGGACAATCCGACGACCGCGCAGTTGCCCACCAGTAACACGGTCTTACGTCTGAACTCAGAAGCGATTGAGGAGTTTCGCGTTACGACGGCGAATGCCAACGCGACGCAGGGACGATCTTCCGGAGCTCAGGTCTCGATCGTTAGCAGGAGCGGCAATAACGAATGGCATGGTTCGGCTTTCGAGTTTTACCGGTCGAAAGGACTGGCGGCCAACGACTTCTTCAATAACCGCTCAAAGGTGGCAAAGCCCCAACTGATTCGTCATGCCTTCAACGCTTCCGTAGGCGGCCCGGTCATTAAGGACAAGGCGTTTTTCTATTTCAGCTTTGAGGGCCGGCGACAGCTCAGCCAGACCTCGGTTGTGCGCACGGTGCCGCTCGCATCCATGGGGCTGGGACAGCTACGCTACGCGAATACGGCTGGGGGAATAACAACTCTGAGCACGGCGCAGTTGAACACCGCTTTTCCGGCAGTTGGCATGAACCCTGTTGGAATTGCTGCTCTGGCGCAGGCGGCCGCGAAATACCCCGCCAATGATTTTACTACCGGTGATAGCACCTCTCCTAGTGATTTGAAAAATACCGCCGGGTTCCGCTTCAATGCCGCCACTCCCGTTGCGCTGAATCAGCACTGGGGTAATTTCACCTTCAATTTATCGAAGAACCAACAACTCTCAGTCCGAGCCGTTGTCCAATATGATAAGACCAGTCTGGCTCCGGCGTTTCCCGACGCACCGCGCCCGGGAGTTTGGTCGCACCCGTGGGGCCTTGCCGTAGGTCATACCTGGACGATCAACGATCACATGGTCAATACGCTTCACTACGGTTACACGCGCGAGGCTTTCACCACGCAGGGTGACTCCTCCGACAACGCCATTAGTTTTCGTTTCGTTTTTTCGCCGCTCAACTTTTCCCGGAGCCTTGAACGAAAGACGCCGGTGCAGAATATTACCGACGATCTTTCCTGGAACCGAGGAAACCATACGTGGGGCTTTGGCGCCAACATTCGCATCATCCGCAACAGTAATACCAGTTTCTCAAATGCGTTTGACAACGCGATTGCCAATCCCTCGTTCTACTCAGGCGGCGCCGGGAACAGTCTTTCGACGCCGGTACAGAACTTTGCCATAGCCAATGGCCTCCCCGGGATTTCGGGTTCAAGGGCCGGAGTCCAGAATGCCGTGTCCGCGCTGATTGGCAGGTTCTCGCAATACACCGCAAACTTCACTTTTGGTCACGATGGGTCGCTGCTGTCGGCTGGAACGCCGACCAAGCGGATCTTTGCGACCGAGGAGTATGACGGCTATATCCAGGACGTGTGGAAGTTCAGATCGAATCTGACGTTCACATTGGGATTGCGGTACGGCCTGAGTCGGCCCGTCTACGAGCAGAATGGTTTTGAGTTGAGGTCGAACATTTCCTTCACCGATTATTTTGCGAAACGGCTGGCGGGCGCAAAGGCAGGCGTTCCGTTCTTCGACCCGGTTACATTTAACCTGTCGGGTCCGGCAAACAACGCGACCCCGCTTTACGACTGGGATAAGAACAACTTCCAGCCGCGCGTGGCCGTTGCCTGGTCACCGCGATTCAAGAGCGGTTTGCTTGCCAAACTCTTCGGACGGCATGACGAATCCGTTTTCCGCGGCGGCTTCTCTATCACCAACGATCAATATGGCGAGCAGTTGGCAGTGAATTTCGATCTCGCAAACGCGGTCGGTTTCGTATCGAACTTCACTACTTCGGCGAATACGTTCTGCACGAACAACGTAGCCTGCGCGGCGCCGTTGTTTACCGGTTATGGGACGGCAGTGCGGCCTTTGCCCAAGATCATTGTTCCTGCCAAGCTGACCTTCCCGAGCCAGCAACCGGCCGATGGCTCACGTCGAATCGAGACCAGCTTTGACTCGAAACTCGTGGCGCCCATCAACTACAGTTGGAATTTCACGTACGAGCGGCAGCTACCTAAGGGTTTCGTAGTCCAGGCAGCTTACCTGGGACGTCATGCAAGCCACCTGATTGCCACGCGAGACGTGATGGCGCTGAACAATCTGGTCGATCCGAAGTCTGGGATGGACTGGTACACGGCGTCGGGGATTCTTGAGAAACTTCGCGCAGCCGGAACACCGGTTGCCGCAGTTCAAACGATTCCCTATTTCCAAAACCTCTTCCCGGCCAACCTGGCAGCCCTGCTAAATGCAAATTACTGGGGCGGTAACGTTATCAGCACTACCTACAACCAGACCCAGGCGGTCTATGCGATGGGTTTCGAGCAGTTCGATAACGACTGGACGGACACGCAGGATGGGCTCGATGCCGCGGTTGGCCAGAACCTGTTCTTCAATCCGCAGTATGGCGCTCTTTCGGCTTATAGCAGCGTCGCAAGGTCCTGGTACCACGCCGGCACGCTCTCGATTCGTGAGCGTCTTGGCTCCCACTTTACCTTGGATTTTAATTATTCGCTCGCGCATTCGACGGATGACGCTTCCGGTCTGCAAACCAGCGGCGGCTACGGCGCTGCGTTTATCTTGAACCCGATCCTGCAGCGACAGTCATACGCCAACTCTGACTTCGACTTCCGGCACATCATCAACATGAATTCAGTTTGGGAAATGCCGTTTGGTCGCGGTCGTCATTTCTTTGGCAATGCAGGCAAGGCTCTGAACGCCGCTATCGGCGGTTGGCAGCTCGCCAGTGTTTTCCGTTGGAACTCAGGTGTCCCCGTAGGCGCTCCTTATGATGACGCTCGCTGGGCCACGAACTGGAACGTGCAGAGCAACGCCATTCGGATCGTATCGGGACTCCAGGCATGTCCGGATCGCGGCGGTCTGGTTGCGCCGAAACTATTCGGCTGCAATCCGAAGGGGATCTACGACAGCTTCCGCAACGCCCGTCCCGGTGAAGCGGGTGACCGCAATGTGTTCAGGCTGCCGGGTTACATGGCCCTTGACATGGGGCTGTCGAAGGAGTTTGCGCTGCCCTGGAGCGAGAAACAGAAACTGCAACTCAGGTTCGAGGCGTTCAATGTTACGAACACCCAGCGCATGGGCACGCTCGATGGCAGCCGCACCGGTTTCGGTATCGGCATCGATCCCTTCAACGGATCAACGCCGCCGACCAATTGGTCGAACTTTACCGGCATTCAGGGCCAGCCACGCGAGATGCAGTTTGGCTTCCGTTTCATTTTCTAACTTGGGTCCAGACTCAGGTCTTTCAATGCGGGTTGGAGCCTCGGCTTCAACCCGCATCTCATATGTGATGAGCCTGCGCTGGGCATCGGTTAGAAGATAAGCCGAGACTTTCAAGGAGTTTCTTCATCCAAACGTTATGAGAAATAAACACAAGAGTTTTCTTCGCTTGTTGGTTCCGTTGCTTGTGCTTTTCGCTTCTGGCAGCTCGCTCGCTCAGCGCGGTGTTCCCCCGGTTTCCAGATCGGCCGGCTTCTCTGTCTTCGGTGATGTCGAGGTAACCGGAACTGGCGTTGAAGAAAAACCGCTGACCTTTGACCTGATACTTTATTCGCGCACCGGAGTAATTATCGATCGCCAAAGAGTTGGCAGCAAAGGGCGCTACCGTTTCAACAACGTTCCAACCGGGGACTATGACATCGTTGTTGAGTTTGAAAGTACCGAGGTCTCGCGCACGCACATCAAGCTTACCGGAATGCTGACCGACTATCGTCAGGACATTGCTCTCGAGTGGCGCGGAGGTCCGGCTAAACCCAAACCCGCGACGATCTCAGCCGAAGATGCTTACGATCGCAGAGGGGCTAACAAGGATAGATTTGAAAAAGCCCAGGAGGCGTTCGACAAGAAGGAATACGAGAAGGCCGTAGCCCTTCTTACACAAATCGTGACGGAGGATCCCCAGGACTTTCAGGCATGGTCCGAGCTGGGCACGGTTCATTTGGTCCAGAAGAACTTTGCCGAAGCGGAGAAAGCGTACGTGCGTGCAACGGAAGTGCGACCAACATTCTTTCGCGCGCTTTTGAATCTTGGCCGATTACGTCTGCAGCAGAAGAACTATGAAGGCGCAATCACCGTGCTGGATCAAGCAGTAACGGTTCAACCGAAATCCGCGGAAGCCAATTTTTTTCTGGGTGAAGCCTATCTGCAGATCAAGAAAGGTTCCAAGGCAGTTAATTATCTCTATGAGGCGCTCAAACTGGATCCGGTTGGGATGGCCGATGCCCACTTGCGACTGGCCGCGCTCTACAATGGCGCCGGCATGAAGAGCAAGGCGGCCACCGAATATGAGGAGTTTCTCAAGAAGAAGCCGAACTACGCCGACCGGAAAAAGCTTGAAGAGTACATCGCCGCGAATAAGGCCACGCCGTAAGCTCGAATGGATCGAGGGCCACGCGCGGCGCACATGTAGGGGCATTCCGGATACCATTACACTTTCAAAAACGTTGATTGATTTCTTTTGCGGGCTGGGCCTTAATGGTCAGCCCTTTTTTGTGACGCCGTGCGCTTGTTCTGCTAGCATGAGGTACGAATGAGTCACGCTTTTCGGAACCTAATAGCTTTCGCTTTGCTGCTGTCCTTTGGGCTGTTTGGAGAAGCACGGCCACAAGCCGGCGGCAACCGTTCGATTTTCGGAGACTTGAGGGTCGATGAAAGCAAAGTCAGCGGCGTTAAGACCATAAGCTTTGAAGTAATTCTCTACAGCCAGGGCGGAATGCGGCTGGATCATCAGTGGGTCGGTGCTAATGGGCGCTATCGCTTCTTTGTCGTCACGGGAATCTACTATCTTGCCGTCGAAGCAGAGGGGATCGAGGTTGCTCGCCTGCGGGTCGATATGCTTTCTCCATTGGTTACCACAATGCAGCGAGACATCGAGTTGGAATGGCGGCCGAAACCGGGCAGCGAAAAGAAAGCAAGACCTGGAGTCGTTTCTGCGGCGGATCTGTACAAGCGCGGTGCCGCCACCGAAAAACTGTTTAGCAAGGCAGAGGAGGCGATTGACAAGAAAGACTACCATCAAGCTGTTTTGTACCTGCGACAAATCCTCGAACTCGATCCGGGTGACTATCAGAGCTGGACTGAACTGGGGACTGTCTATTTGATCGAGCAGAAAAGCGCTGACGCTGAGAATGCTTACCTGAAGGCGATTCAGATCCAACCGGCATACCTTTTGGCGCTGATCGACCTTGGCAAACTACGACTGGGGCTCAAGAAGTTCGACGGGGCCATCGATATTCTCACTCGCGCAGTTAAGGTGAGACCGGATTCGGCGGACGCCAACTACCTGCTTGGCGAATCCTATCTCCAGATAAAAAAGGGCTCACTGGCAGTCGGCTACCTGAACGAAGCACTCAAACTCGATCCAATCGGAATGGCGGACGCGCATTTGCGTCTCGCGGCGCTTTACCACGGTGCTGGAATGAAGGACAAGGCGGCACAAGAATACGAACAGTTTCTGAAGAAGAAACCGGATTATTCCGACCGGAAAAAACTCGCGCAGTACATTGCTGAAAATAAGAAGCACTGAGAGCGAAGAGCTAAGTGCAAAGCGCGAAGAGCTAAGTGGCATAGAACGATCATGATCAAAAACAAGTGGTGGACGTTTGTTGCGACTTTTCTGGTTGCAACTTTCTTTGTCTTCAAGTATGGACCGGCTCCGTTATCTACCACTGTCAAGTCCAATGCCGCAGATGTCGTCGCCCTCACCGGTGGCACTCTGATTGACGGTTCGGGACGCGCGCCCGTTAGTGATGCGATCGTGCTCATCAAGGGAGACACGATTACCGCAGTCGGCCGGCGCGGGCAGATCAAGATTCCCGCTGGCGCGCGAGTAATTGATGCGCGCGGGTTGGTAATTGCACCGGGATTCATCGATACGCACAACCACTCTGACAGAGGACTTAGCGACGATCCGTCAGCGGCGACTCAAGTCTCGCAGGGAATCACGACCGTGGCCGTCGGACAGGATGGTGGTTCAGAACTTCCTATCGGCGAATATCTAAGCAAGCTCGATCGCAGTCCCGTCGCGCTTAACGTAGTCACTTTCGTCGGGCATGCAAGCTTGCGTTCAAAGGTGATGGGTCAGGACACAAAGCGCCACGCGACCGACGCCGAAATCGAAAAGATGCAACAGATGGTCGAACAAGGGATGCGCGATGGCGCGTTTGGCTTATCGACTGGTTTGGAATACGAAGTCGGAAAACCAGCGACCACCGAAGAAGTAATCGCATTGGCGAAGGTCGCCGGCCGTTTTGGCGGCATCTACATCAGCCACGTGCGCGACGAGGCGGACAAAGTTTTCGAGGCTTTTGCTGAACTCATTCGCATTGGCAAAGAAGCTCATCTGCCCGCGCAGATTTCACACATCAAACTCGGCACAGTTAGCGTGTGGGGCCGCGCGCGCGAAGCCGTCGCGCTGATAAATCGCGCCCGCAAGAACGGCCAGGACGTAACGGCAGATTGTTATCCGTACGATGCCTGGAGCTCGACGATTCGCGTTCTGATTCCCAGCGGTCGGCATGATGATCCAAAAGATGTCGCGCAGGGACTGGCTGATGTGGGCGGCGCGGGCAACATCACCATTGTCAGTTGTCGAGCGCATCCCGATTACGAATTCAAGACGCTTGAAGAGATCGCGCGTCAACAGAACGTCACGTCGGTCGATCTCTACATGGCCATAGTGCGTGATGGCGGGGCGGGCGTCGTTTGTCATTCGATGAAAGACGAAGACATTCGCACTTTTTACCAGCAGCCCTGGGTGATGGTCAGCAGCGATGGCGGCATCGGTTCACGTCATCCGCGCGGCGCGGGAACATTTCCGCGCGTGCTCGGGCGGTTCGTGCGCGAGCAGCACTGGCTCACACTGACCGAAGGCGTACGTAAGATGACTTCGCTGCCGGCGTGGAGGTTGAGCTTGAAAGATCGTGGGCTGATTCGCCCGGGCTACAAGGCAGACATTGTGTTGTTTGATCCCGATCGGGTCATTGACCGATCCACTTTCCAGCAGCCACAGTTGATCTCTGACGGAATCAGCCGCGTTCTTGTTAGTGGCGTTGAGGTCTGGCGTGATGGCGCGGCGACTGGCAGCAGGCCCGGGCGCGCGTTGCGACACGCAAGCAACGTCTCAGGCAAACACTAGACAGGCGTTAGTCCTTTGCGACCTTTGCGAAATCCTGCGCGCACTTTGCGTTTCAAACCGCCGATTTGGCCAGGCTCAACAAATAGACACCCACGCTCTTCTCCCCAATCAGATAGAACTCTTCAACGAAAAAACCGGCGGCCATTGATCTCGTAAATGCGTTGCGCGTTGCCTCACGCCAGCGGATAGCGAGCTCAACATCTTTCTGCAAGAGCGCGTTGATGTTCTCCGGAATCTCGATCGCGAGAAGTCGCTCGTCCGATATCTTTTCGTTGCCGGTAACCGGTTCTTCATTCTCGCCGACACGAACGATTGCGGGAATCTCATTGAGCGCAGCCCATTCTGATCGCGCCGCGCTTGCAATTCGCTCTTTCACGCGCGCGCTGTCCAGCAGCCAAGTGACCCACAGCCTGTCAGTCCCCGTGCTGTGCAGAAAACTCGTCGTCTCGCCGTAATAGTCCACGCGGTAGCGATCGGCAATCACGCCCAGCTTGCCAAAGTTGAGATGCGCATTGAGCGACTGCAACGGATCAAACGTCCAGGTTATGGTGTCGATACCACTTGCCAGCGCCCGCTCTCGTTGCGCGAGTTTGAGTTTGTAGCCGAGACCATGCGAACGATATTCAGGACTGACTGCCAGCATATCGGAATGTAAAATGATGCGCCCGTTTTCATAACCGGGGAAGCCAAACACGAAGCCGATCATTCGGTCTCCGTCAAAAGCGCCAATCAAAACTCCGCCTACCTCGCGCATCGGAATCAATGCCAGGGTGGGAAAGACCTCGCGATCGTCTACGCCCCAAACTTCTTTCTGCAATTCCTCAACCGCGCGCAGTTCGGCAATGCCTTCGATATCGCGAATCTCGATTGCGGCTTGGGCGTTGCTACTGGCCATACGCAGATTATCCCTGAACTCGCGCGAAACTTCACGAATTAGCGCGCCTGCCTCATACTAAGAGAAAACGGAGGAACCAAATCCGCTGCATTTACGTTAGAGAGTTGGAGATTCATTTCCGGAACAATTCGAAAGCTGGAGAAAAACTATGAAGCGCGTCCTGTTGGTAATTGCTCTCGTGATCGTTGCCGCTATCGCCGGCATTGTTCGTTCACACACTCACATCAGCCGGAACGGACTTCGATTCAGCGTTTCTCAGAATCCGTCGGGCGGTGAGGCCCGCGACGAGATTCGCAAAACCTTTGATCTAACGCCGGGCGCGCGCGTCTCAGTATCCGGCATCAACGGCGCGGTCAATGTCGAAACAGCGGACATAAAGACCGCGGAAGTTTACATCTTGCGCACGGGCGAAACGGAATCGCTTAATCTGCGCAAGGTTGTGATCGAGAATTCGAGCAACAGTCTGTCAATCCGCACCGAGAGAGGCGATGTCGGTTTCTTTGAACGGCTGTTCGGTAGGAATCCCAGGGAACAAGTCACACTCAAGCTTCCGCGCCACGTCTCGTTGGTGGCAAAGGGAGTAAATGGTTCTGTGATTGTTGGCGACCTCGATGGATCGGTGGAAGTGTCGGGCGTCAACGGCAAGGTCCAGGTAGGTCAGGCAACGGGCTCGGCCGAGTTTCGCGGTATCAATGGAAATATTTCCGTGGCCCTCAAACAGCTCGACACAGGCGGAGTCAGCATCCGAGGCATCAACGGCAACATCGAGCTTCGTCTGGCTGAGGGACTCAATGCGGACCTCGACGCGCACGGCATGAATGGCAGCGTTCACTCTGAAATCGCGGATGTGGTGGTCGATAAGAGCGAGCACGGCAGCAAATACTCCGCGCACATCGGCACCGGCGGCAGTCCGATCACAGTGTCCGGCGTGAATGGGAATGTGCGTTTGACTCGTGCGGCAGCAGCGGCCGGTGCGACTGCTGAAGAATCGAAGAGCGGGAACTGAGCATTTTCCATTTGTCATTTGTCATTTGCCATTTGCCATTTGCGGAAGCCGAGACACCCCAAGAATTCGCAGCCGGCGATCTTCACAATGAAAAATGATAAATGAAAAATGATAAATGGAAAAACATTACCTCCCAATCTTAGAAAACTTCACATTTCCGATTCCGTACTCCTTCCAATCCTTGTAATCATAGTGCCACCATTCAGGCTCGTAGACCGCGAAGCCCTCGGCCTCCATCGCTGCGCGCAACAAGTCGCGCAAACGTTTCGTTTCAGGCGTGGCGCACGCATAGTTGATGTGCGAGCGCTCGGTCATCTCGTCATACTCGCTGGGCATCTTCACTTCAAGGCCCGTCTTCAGATCAAACAGCGACAGATCAACCGCGCAACCGCGATTGTGTCGTGAACCCTGCTTCGGATCGGCTACGAAGATCTTCTTATCTTCCGGAGTGGCGTCCCAAAAGATCTTCGTCACGTACCACGGCCGGTAACCATCGTGAATAATCAGACCATAGCCTTGCTTTCTGAGCGCCTGGTTCACGCGCACCAATGCTTCCGCGGCCGGGCGCTGCAAGAAAGCGCGCGCCTGTTTGTACACGGGCCGACCGAGAAAGTTGTTCTTTGTTGCGTAGCGAATGTCGAGCTTGATCGTGGGATCCAGTTTGACGAGCTCGACCAGATCACTCTGTCGAAACCTACCTGCTTCCTTGGGCGGTTGTTGCTGAGCAGATAAGAGAGAACAGAGGATCAGAACAAAAAGTAACGAGACGAGTCTGCGACGAAGAGTCATGGTACCTCCCCACAAAAGGAGTCGTAGCTTGAAAAGTATTGCGGCTCCGCCGTCCGATGTGCGGAAAGGCTCAGCCTTTCCGACTCAATTCACTTTCTTTCAAGGAGGCTGCGCCTCCAATTCTGTTCGAGGCATAGCCTCTCACAATTCCGAGCCGGCCTGCCGGAAAGGCACAGCCTTTCCGCACATCAGGCGGCAGAGCCGCATCGTCCTTTCGACTTCGAAAGTGTGGTGAAGCCTTTTCAACGGATGTTTAGAACTCAACAGGCTTGCGCGTCGTTAACGTCGGCGCGTTCCAGGTTCGCAGCTTCTCATTCCATTGCGGAATCGTATCGCTGATGAATTTGTTAAGCTCGGTCATCCGTTCGCGAAACTCCGGCTCAAGCTCTTTCAAATAATCGCGCTGGGCCGCGGTTGGCGCACCGTTGAATCCGTCAACCGTGCCGAAGATCCCGCCGAGTCTCTCCAGCACGCGCGCGCCTCCCGGCAATCCCAGCGTCTGATCCGGAGTGGTGGCGATCTTGTTTTCGACTTCTTCAACCTGCTTTTGATAATCCGCGAGTGCCTTCATCAATTCCTTGTCCGGCTCTTTGTTAAGCGCCTTGACTGTTGTCTCAGTATGTTTCAATTGTTCTTTGACGCTGTCGAGGTAACGCAGCGCAATGTTCGCCGCGCTCTGCATGTCGCGCAGCCTCGTTAAAAGTTCCAGTTGCGCGCGCAGACTATCGCCGGGCACATTGACCATTCCATCGAGTCGCACCTCAACCGTTTGATCGTACGTCTTTCCGCCGACGGTCAATCGCACGGTGTAGACGCCCGGCAAAACTTGTGGCCCGCGCGGCCCGCCGCCAAACGCCGTCTCTTCGTCACTCGGCGGACGCCGCAGCTCCGGACCAGTGAAGCGCAAGTCCCACGCGACGCGGTTCAGGCCTTTTTCTTTTGCCGGCTTTTGCAATTCCGTAATCACCTTGTTGCCTTCGCCGAGAATCTGAATTTTGAAAGTACTCTTCTCGTCGAGTTTGTCTTTCAAGTAATAAGTGATCAGCGCGCCGTACGGCGGATTTGGCCCCGTGAAGATTTTGTCGCCATTACCATAACGCGTGAAGCGTTGAGTAAAGCGCAGCGCCGGACGAATTGGAAACAAGTGCGCGTTGCTACTGAGAATCTCGCCGGACATCTGTTGGATCGGCGACGCATCGTCAAAAATCCAGAAGCTGCGTCCGTGCGTTGCGAGAATCAGATCGTTATCTCGGGGGTGAACGAGGATGTCGTGAATGGAAACGTTCGGCAGATTCTTCAAGTTGAGCGCGAACCAGTCTTTGCCGCCATTGTAAGAAGCATAAAGACCGATCTCAGTTCCCGCATACAGCAGATTCGGATTTTTTGGATCCTCGCGCACGACCTGCACGTAAGCTTTAGAGGGCAGGTCTCCGGCAATGCCAGCCCAGGTTTTTCCGCCGTCGGTGGTCTTGAAAATGTAAGGACGAAAATCGTCAAACATATGGCGTTCAAAAGAGACGTACGCCACCTGCGCGCTCGTTCGCGACAACTCGATATGCGAAACCGGCGAGTTCGCCGGCAAGCCGACGTTGCCCACGATGTTGCTCCAGTTCTTTCCGCCGTCAGTGGTGACTTGCAGATTTCCGTCGTCGGTGCCGGCCCAGATCATTCCTTTTTGAAGTGGAGATTCTGCGAGCACGATGATCGTCGTGTAATACTCAGCCGTCGAATTTTCAAAAGCGATTGGTCCGCCGGCATCCTTCTGTTTTTCCTTATCGTTAGTAGTTAGGTCTGGGCTGATCTGCTCCCAGGTTCTCCCGAAGTCGGCTGATTTGAAAACCACGTTGCCGCCGAAGTAGACCGTGTTCTTGTCGTGAGGCGAAAGGATCAGCGGCGAGTTCCAGTTGAAGCGATATTTCTCACCGAGCGGTGGCCCGCCTCCGCTGCTGCGGCCCCACGGATTCACACTCTGCTGCTCGCGTGTGCGCATGTCAGTGCGCACGATGCTGCCGCCTTGCGATTCTGACAAGTAGAGATCCGGATCGTCCGGATGATTGATGATGTAAAAGCCGTCACCGAAATTCACCATGCGCCAGTCGTCATTCATGATTCCGGCGGGCTCGCGCGTTCGCGCTGGTCCGGCCCACGAACCGTTGTCCTGCAAGCCGCCCATGATGTTGTAGAACGGCTGACGATTGTCGGCATGGACCTGATAGGGTTGCCCGAGCGGAATGTTGTAAACCGGCTCCCATGTTTCTCCGCCGTCATAAGTCACCGCGATGCCGCCGTCTTCACCCACCCAAATTCGTTTTGGTTTCTTCGGATCGAGCCAGAACGCGTGATAGTCAATATGCGTCCGGCCTGTTATGGAGCGAAAAGTCTTGCCGCCATCGATTGAAGAAAACAGAGTCGAGGCTACGGCGAAAACGTGATTCTCGTTTGTGGGATCGACGCGCACCCGCGTGTAGTAGAAACCGCGTGAGACAATGTTGGGTTGCTTCGAAACCATCTTCCACGTCTCGCCGCGATCGTCCGAGCGATAAAGGATTCCCTCTTTCGCTTCCACGATCGCGTAGACAACGTTCGCGTTGCTCGGCGCCACGCGCACGCCGATGCGCCCGATCAATTTCGGCAGGCCGTTGGTGAGTTTCGTCCACGTGCGGCCGGCGTCGATCGATTTGTACAGGCCGCCCTTCTCGCTCCCGCTGTGAAACGTCCAGGGCTTACGCTCAAAGCTCCACATGCCGGCGTAAAGAATGTTTGGATTAGTCGGATCGATTTCGAGATCCGAGCAGCCGTGCTGATTATCGATGTAAAGAGTCTTCGTCCAGGTCTTGCCGCCGTCCGTGGTCATGAAGACGCCGCGCTCTTCATTGGGAGCGAACGCGTGTCCGACTGCAGCGACATAAACGACGTCCGGATTCTGCGGATTGATGACGATTGCGGAGATATGTTCGGTTTCCCTGAGACCCATGTGTTGCCAGGTCTTGCCGCCGTCAACCGTTTTGTAAATGCCATCGCCGAAGGAAACAGTGTTGCGCGTATTCGATTCGCCGGTGCCGACCCAGACGACGTCCGGATTGCCGGGTTGCACCGCGATGTCGCCGATCGATATCGTGCCCTGGCGCTCGAAGATTGGTTTCCAGGTCGTTCCGGCGTTCGTCGTCTTCCATAGTCCGCCCGAGGCGGTTGCGACATAGACGATGTTCGGATCTCCCGCGACTCCTTCAACGTCGTCCGTGCGCCCTCCCATGATCGCCGGACCGATGCTGCGCCACTCGAGCCGCTCGAAAGCGCGTTCGAGTGGAGACTTGGCTTCATCTTCTCTAGGGTTCGATTGTGCGACGACTCGGATTGCGCTTTGGTACAGAATAAAGAGCACACAAAAACCGATAACGAATTTGCTTCGCGGCATGATTAATCTCCTGAAGTAAGCTAACAGCAGACTGTTTTAGGGCTGCCCAAGATTCGGGCCGCACAGTTTACCACTGCGCGCCGGAAATCCAAGCGGGTTTCTGGCAGAGTCTCGTGAGTGCTAGAATGCTCGCGCTGATTCTAGTCGGAAGTGATCCGTGAGGTTAACCATGGAAGCAAGAGATTTCATTGAAGTTGATTCCGAAAAGATGAGCGGTGCGCCAGTCTTCATTGGAACGCGTGTGCCGATTAAGAACCTGTTCGATTGTCTCGAGGGTGGTGACAGCCTTGAAGAGTTCCTTGACCAATTTCCCACCGTCACACGTCAGCAAGCTCAGGGCGTGCTCGAACTATCACGCGAAACTCTGCTCGCTGATTATGAAATTGCTGCTTGATGAGTGTGTCACCCGCTACCTCACGCCGGACCTGCGTGAACACGGAGTTCACACGGTCGACGAAGCGGGGTTCAAGGGTCTGAAAACACGGTCTAAGGTCTTTCATCAATCATTGCCCTGTCGAAGTTCTTGCGGACATTTCGAGTCCTGGAGAGGAGGGGATATCAAGGAGAACGTTCGCGCAGTGGGTCGGGTTCTTTAGATTCGCTAAGGTACGCGTCACCCCCAGTTTCCTTTTCGGGAAACAAAGCAATCACTTGAGTATTACCTTCATTTGCTAATTCGCGGACTAGCTTCCGATAAAACTGGGCGCTCTCGGTGCAGTACCTGCAGTCCTTCTTGAGGGCGAGCACTAGTGTGCGATCCGCCTTCGTCCAATCTACGCCCTTGATCGTTAACCTCGCGTGAGGAGCAATTTTGTAATCCGCGGGTTTGACGAAGTATAACTTCTTAACCGCGACGCCGCAGAATAACAGTGCTGCAGACAGAATTGCATAGTTCAGAACACGTTTAAGTTTCTTTGTCGCAGAAGGTTGGTCTGGCATTGCAGGAGAGCAAAATTCATCTATTCAGCGAAACTGCTTGGGATTCTCAACACGGCCTTTTCCCTCTTTGTCGATTACGAAGTAGAAGGTGAGTTTGCCGCGAATACTAACAGGTTTTCCCTCCTGCGTTCTGCTAGGTACAAATTTCCACCGCTTCACTGCCTCCACTACCGCCTCGCCGATGCTCTTAGCCGGTGCCTCCAAAACAACGACGCTGGTCACCTCGCCTTTACCATCATATTGTACTTCAACAACTGCAACGCCTTGCTGTTGCTTCCCAAGTGCTTCCTGCGGGTACAAGGGCATATAAGTTTTGGAGGCCGACTTCCGGATACCGTCCTCACCCACCCGAATGGCCTGTTCATTCTGTAGATTGTTCTTCGGCAGTCTTTCGAGAAGTGCTGTAGCAACCTCAACAAATGCTTGGCTGCGTAAGTCCTCATTCCGAAAGTCCTCTGCTCTAGCGATCCCGGAGTCAAGGTCCATAGATATCACAGCGCGAAACGCACTGTTGAAGCGAAACTCGATATTGCCTCTATTCAGCGGAAATCTTGCCTTCAACGGACCCGTCTGGACACTGTCCGCCCAGTCAATCGCGGCAAAAGCCGCTTCGTCGAATGAATTGAAATCCTTTATGGCGTCAGCCAAGACGAACTGAGTTGCCTGAGAATGCAAGTCTGCCAGTTCAGCCGCCGCGATAAGCGTAAGGAAAGGGCGCCGAACTTCGGTCAAAGAGCGAGCTGTTTTAAGCGCCGCCTCCACAGCTTCCTCAGCTTGCGCTGCTTGTCCGATCTTGGCTTTTGTCCGCGCAATGGAAAGAAACAAGATTGATCGCTCAATGCATTCAGGAAGTCTTTTAGCGACTGCCTCAGCGTCCGCCACCTTTTTAGGGTTCTGCTTAATTGACCAAGCAGCCTCGCCAAAGTCTATGACCGCATCGAGCTGCCGACTCGCATCTTGATCGGCAATTCTGCTACTGGCAGTCCGAGCAGTCTTGAAATCGTTTCTGAGCCAAGCCCAAAGCGTTAGATCAAGATACGCCGCGTCTCGCCCTTCCTGATTTGGTTTCTTTTCGGCATTCGCCAGTCTTTCCTCAGCATTAGAGGCAGCAGCGGTAATGTACTTGTACGCCGAATCATCCCTTAGGTTTGATGGAACGCCTGACATTAAACCCGACATCGCAGTTTCGATCGGTGCTGCAAGATCTGGCGCTATACTTCTCGCTTTAGGTAGCAACAGATATGCAAGCGTATAACTGAATTGCTTCTGATCATCTTCGGAAACCGCGCGCAAGAGAATGGTCCCGGCAGTGGCGAGATAGGCTCGAACCAGCGATAGGGGGACGCCCGGACGCTGAACGGCTATGTTGGGCACAAGAATGTCGCCGACTCGTGTAACTGCATAATTATCCGAGTCAAGCAGGTTCGGAGCGGTGAAAAGGTAAATCCCAAGCGCGTGAAACGATGTTACATCAACCGCTGGTTGTCCACCTAGGTAAGATACCGCTCGAAGGAAGAGTTGATCAGCGCTGGCAGCGTCAGTCTTTCGTAGCGCCAACAGGAAGTCCAGAAAGGCTGGACTGATGTTTCCTTGCAAGCTACGGTCGGCGAACTGAACGGCCAGATGCGGATCCCCATCGAGCAAAGAGAGGGCAGTGCCCATATTCATTTCGCTCCGCGCTCTCGGATCTTGTTCGCCCTCATTTCTTTGTATGGCATCATCAATTAGTTGCTTCGCCCAATTAGCGTCTCTTCGAGCTATGATGGCAAGCACACCCCGGCGTAATGATGATAATACCCTTGTGTTGTCACGACCTCCTTGCCCGGAAGCAAGTGTCAGACCTTTTTCAAACAGCATTCGAGCATATGGTTCATCATAGTCCCAGAGCGCATTGGCAAGTCGAGCAACCCCTAGAGCTTTCACCTTGACGTTGTTGATGGCTAGCGTCTTTTCAGCCAAACTGTGCACAAGGTAGATGACTTCACTACGATCCCGTTTGGCACCTTCAATCTGTTCAGACTGCGGTCGCGAGGAAAGCAACAGGAAACTAGAAAGCTCTGGTCCTGCCTGTTGACCCAAGCGAGGTATATACAAGGAGAGAAGGAGTAGGAGTACCGTTGAACCCTTCATCGCAGGATCCTATGATTACGTTTGAGTCAGTTCGTCGATCTTGGGTTGACTCTTTAAGCCAATTTCACTTTGCCCCTGCCTCAGCATAAGCCATGCGTGCAAGAGCGAGTCATGCTAGTTCGTCTTCAGTAGGGCAGCCCGCAACTCTCGCCAAGGGAACAGGAGCAGGTCTCCTGGTCAGGAACGCAGATCTCGGCTCCTCTAGGAACTTGCTGACATCCTACGCAGAGCCCACCGGAGAGTGGCACACACCTCTCACAGGCGCTGGCGGTTCTCTGCGGTACCGCAAAATAAACTGATAAGAAAACGAGCGAGGCTAGAATCAACAGCCGGAGCTTTACTTGTCGTAAGAGTTTAGACATCGAGGGTTCTCCTTGAGTGTAAGTTAAGAACTTAAGGTGGCATCATCCACAACGCCATGCCTCATTGAATACCGGTATCTGTAGATCAACTTGCCGAAAAAGTCAATAGGCAGAATCCTTAGGTCCTCGTCTTGAATACTTTGCCTGGAAGTGAAACTCGATTAATCTCTGGAGTCATGAACACTTTTCCTGTTACCGATCGCACAACACTCAAACGTCTGCCAAAGCGCGGCGTTTATGATCGCGAGGTGGTCTACGCCATCCTCGATGAAGGCTTCATCTGTCACGTCGGCTTTGCGGTTGATGGCCGGCCGTTTGTGATCCCGACGGGCTACGCGCGCGTTGAAGACAAACTGTACATTCACGGCTCGCAGGCCAGCCGCATGCTGCGCACGCTCGCGCAGGGCATTGACGTGTGCGTCACGGTGACGCTGGTTGATGGTCTCGTGCTGGCGCGTTCCGCGTTTCATCATTCAATGAACTACCGCTCGGTCGTCGTGTTTGGCAAAGCGTCCGCCGTTGATGACCGCGAAGAGAAGTTAGCGGCTTTGCGCGCTCTCTCTGAGCAGATGATTCCGGGCCGCTGGGATGACGCGCGCAAACCGAATGAGCAGGAACTTAAAGCGACAACTGTTCTCTCGCTGCCGCTCGTTGAAGTGTCTGCGAAAGTGCGCACTGGGCCGCCGCTTGATGACGAAGAGGATTATGAACTTCCAATCTGGGCCGGCGTTGTCCCGTTGCAACTGTTGGCTGCCGCGCCTGTTTCCGACCCACGATTGCCAACGGATATTCAGCCGCCCCGTTATGCGAGCGATTACCATCGCTGAGTCTGATCGATAGGAGCTGCCATGCCGAGAAAGCGTCGGAAGAAGCATTCAGTCAAAGCGCACCTTCAGGTCATGGAGTTGGCGCGGGCGGGCTCGTCGCTGGATCTTGAAATCTATGCGTCGAAGCAGAAGATCGGCACGCTGATCATCGGGCGCGGCTCGCTCTACTGGTACGGACGCAATCGTACGAATCGAAAGCGAATCTCCTGGACCAGATTTGCCGACATGATGGATGAGCTGGCGTACGGAAAGTGATCTATCGCGGATCGATCAAAGCCTTGATCACGCGTCCTGAGGAAACGTCGGCGAGCGCGTCATTTGCGTGCGTCAGATCGTAACGAGAGAGTTTTGTTTGTAGTAGGGACCACGGCGCAGAGCGCACCGGATCAGAAATAATTTGCGCGCCGCGGTAGAAATGAGAAAAGTCGGATCCCCAGCAGCCGCGCACATCCAAATGCTTCTTGTTCAGATCGAGATGCGGATTGAAAGCAGCCTCATTGGCTAATGGGCCGTGATCAGTGTACTGGCCCACGATCACCGTACGACCAGCATCTCGTGTGAAGCGCATGGCCTGGACCACCGCGACGGGCGCGCCCGTGGCTTCGATGGTCACATCCGCGCCGCGTCCGCCTGTTTGTTCTAATACCCATCGCAGTCGTTCTTGTTCGTTGTGCGTTTCGATGTTTAGCACAGCGGCCGCACCTGCGTCTAAAGCAGCAGCAAGACGATGCTCCGGCGCGCCGATACACAGCACGCGCAACGCGCCACGCATCAACGCCAGAATGATCGCGTTGATGCCGACTGGCCCCGAACCGAGCACAAGCACCGTGTCGCCCAGCGCGATCTCGCCACGCTCGACAGCATGAAGCGCGGTTGGCAGCGCGCAACCGCCGGCCATGAAACGTTCCGGATCGGCATCGAGACGAATGCAACGCGTGCCGGGCTTAAGATAAACCTGCTGTGCCCAGCCGCCACACAGTCCATCCTCAAGACCATAGGTGATGCCGTAGACTTTTCGTTGAGGGCAGCGCGTAGTGGCCTTTGCGACCAGACAATACCAACAAGCGTTGCACGTCCGGTGTACGTCGAGAAAAGTAATGCAATCGCCCTCGCGAAACGGTTGGCCTTCGATGTCGATTAGCTGGCCGCGAATTTTGCTGAGACGGCCAACCGAAACGTGTCCGGGAATCAGAGGGTAGGGAACACCTTCCAAACGGCCTGCTTGAAGGTGAACGTCCGTGCCGCAAACTTCCGAAAGCTCGACGTCGAGGAGCGCCGAGTCAGGCTCCAGGTCGGGAATTGGAACCTCGCGCACTTCAACCGGCGCATTTGGTTTTGGAATGACAGCGGCTAGAGGCATTGGCGGTGACTATCCGCAGATTACGCAGATTACGCAGAAACAACTGGCAAACAACAACGGATCATTCTTCCCAGGGAAGTCCGGGCCGGCCAAAGTGTCCGTAGTTCGTCGTTGTGCGATAGATTGGTCTCAGAAGATCCAATCTCTCAATAATCGCTGCCGGACGGAAGTCAAACTCTTTGCTGAACTCAACGGCCGCTTGATCGTCGCCGGTGCCAAAGGTCTCGACTTTGATCGATACGGGCTTAGCCACGCCGATCGCGTAGGCGACCTGCACCTGTGCTTTGCGCGCGAAACGATTCTTCACCAGCTCGCGCGCAACGAAGCGACAGAAATACGCGCCGCTGCGATCCACTTTCGATGGATCTTTGCCGCTGAATGCGCCGCCGCCATGTGGCGCCATGCCGCCGTAACTGTCAACGATGATCTTCCGACCCGTAACGCCACAATCAGCCGAAGGTCCGCCATGCGAAAAACTTCCGGTGGGATTCACGAGAAAACGCGTCTCCGAACTGAACCACGAGCCGAGCGCGCGCGGCGCGAGCTTCTCGATCACATAGTTTCGGATTTCGTTTTGCGTGATGCCTTCGAAGTGTTGCGTCGAGACGAGCACATCGGAGACATACTTCGGCTCGTTTCCTTCGTAGACCACGGAAACCTGTGTCTTGCCGTCAGGACGCAACCAGTTGACGACACCTGCGCGTCGATCGTCGGCGAGTTGTCTGGCCAGCATGTGCGCGAGATGGATCGGCAGCGGCATTAGTTCGGATGTTTCGTCCGAAGCGTAGCCAAACATGATGCCCTGATCGCCGGCGCCCTGATCGCCGTGCTCAGTTTTTGTCGAATCAACTCCCTGATTAATCTCCGAAGACTGTTTCGTGATCAACTGAATAATCTTCACGCCGTCGGCGTTGAAAGGCTCGTTCGGTTCGACGTAGCCGATCTGGTTAATTGCCTGACGCACGATCTCTTCGTGATCCACTTTGCCGTTGGAAGTGATCTCTCCGGCCAGGACGACTGTGCCTTCTTTGCAGAGAACTTCGCAGGCGACGTGGCTTTGTTGGTCCTGCTCGATGTAGGCATCGAGAACCGAATCGGCGATCAGATCGCAGACTTTGTCGGGATGGCCTTCGGAAACGGATTCAGAAGTAAACGTATAGCGCGTTGCGTTTGTAGACATGCTCTTAAGATTCACCTCAAAGTTAGAATAGCTATCACTGAGTTCGCATCGAAGTTTGCGCGCGAAAACTGAAATGCCACCAATCGCATCAACGATGGTGGCCAAGCGCGCGACGGAGACTTGGCAGTTTCAGAAAGCGAAAGGCTTTCTGCACATCGGGGTGCTTGTTTCAGCAGCCCCGGGCACCGTCTCCTGCTCGGTTGCCGGACCCTTGCGGGTCGCTCGTGATGTGCGAGCGAGATTAGCAAAGAGGACGAGCGGATGCAAGCCGACGAACGTCAGTTGATCGGTTGACAATTGGCAATCGTCCATGGACTATCATCTATTATCTGCGAGATTGTTCAGAAAGGCGGAAGGAACGGAAAGACATCATCGAGCGATTTGTCGCCAGAGACCGGACGCAAATTTGAACGAGGCTGGGAAAAACGGTATAAGAACCATTCCGATTATCAAATCCCGATAACAGGTCAGAAGGAGAAAGTAGATTGCCACGAAGTCGTCATCGAAAAACCACAAAGGCTAAGAAACGTCCGAAGGGTATGGGCGGCAGCTCAGGAGGAGCGAGCCCACGCACGAAAAATGAGCGCCGCGTCAAGACGCTGGCGATGGTTGTCATAGCGGTGTTGGCTATATCAGCCGCGGGTTATCTGTGGGCCACGCGCGGTGGGAGTCAGCCCAAAGAAGTCACGCTGCCGGACGGCCTGAAGTATGTGGAACTCGTCGAGGGTACAGGTGCGAGCCCGCGACCGGGACAAACAGTGCTAGTGAATTACAGCGGTAAGTTAGAAAACGGGACTGAATTTAATAACTCAAAGGGCAAGCCGGTACCGTTCGAAATCGGCAAAGGGATCCGGGGTTGGGACGAAGGCTTGATGACGATGAAAGTGGGTGGGAAACGCAAGTTTACCATTCCGCCAAAGCTTGCATATGGAGCCACAGGATATCCGCCGAACATTCCTCCAAACGCAACGCTGATTTTCGAAGTCGAGTTGCTGGACGTAAAAGATACCCCGGTGAGAATGCCTCCCGGCCTCAGGCGTTAGTCTGAAGACGCACGCCTTTGCCATAAACGAACGCCGTAACGATCCCGAGAAAGATCTTTCCTGTTAGTTCAGAGAGCACCTGCTTAGACAGTAACAGCAGCGGCACCGGCTGCACTGCGTAGGCGATGAAGAACGAAGGCACTGTCAGAATCAGGAACATCAGGATGCCGAAGCGAATGCCCTGACCCAACCAAGGTTTGTCCTCCACCCCTTGCGCATAAACCCAAACCGACCCGACCGCAAAACTGATGTACGCGAGAAACATCGGTGCCGCCTTTTGCTGGCCGTCCGCTCTGAAGAGATGTGGATTCTGACTCATCAACAAGAGGTAATCCGGTCTGAGCCAAATGGCATGAATGAAAATGCCGAGCAGGGTGGCCAGGATAAAGATCACAATCATCGTCAGAATCAGTCGCACTCGGTTCATTGAGGGCCTCCGCTGTTCAGGTGAATGGTTAATTGTAAAATCCCGAAACGTTTGTGCTACGGATTATCAATTTGCCGCGGACCTGATGCACTCCGCGGTTTGTTTCGTCGTCGGTGGCCGATTCTAACTTAGTTCCGCGCGAGCCGCCAGTTGGTGTACAGTACGCGCGCCTCAATATTGTTTTTTCATTCCGCAAGAATATGAGGAGGTTGGATCGGGTGAACTTCAAAGCAGATTTCCTTCGCCACGCCGAAAATCGCAGCCTGGTTTATCTATTCGCAGTGCCGGTACTGGTTTTGTTTCTAAGCCTGAGTGGCGCGATCAATAGTGCGACAGTTCCGAAGACGCCGTTATCCGCCGATCTGATTCTCACCAATGGCCGCATTTGGACCGGCAACGAGGCGCAACCCTGGGCCACGGCCGTCGCGATCAGCGGCGACAAGATCATTGCTGTTGGCGACGCGAAACAGATCCAGAAACTTGCCACTCCAAAGACCAGGGTGATTGACCTCGGCGGCAAGTTTGCGATGCCCGGCATCAACGATTCGCACATCCACTTTCTTGGCGGCGCGCTCAAACTCCTGGGGGTCGATCTCACCGGCGCGCGTTCACTCGAAGAAATTCAAAAACGCGTCGCTGCATTTGCAAAGGCTAACAGGGACGAAAAGTGGATCACTGGCAGTGGTTGGGAATATTCGTATCTGCCCAATCAACGCTTGCCAACGCGCGGCGATATCGACGCGGTCGTCAGCGACCGTCCGGTTTTCCTCTCTTCGTACGACGGCCACACTGGTTGGGTAAACTCGAAGGCGCTGGAGCTTGCCGGCGTCAACGCGCAATCGAAGTTTGGCGGTTACGGTGAGATCGCGGTGGATGAGCGCGGCCAAGCCACTGGCGTGCTGAAAGAAGGCGCGCAGCGTTTGGTGCGAAGAGCGATCCCTGAACCTTCGCGCGAGCGCCAGCTCGACGCGCTGCGACGCGAAATGGAAATCGCCAGCTCGCTGGGCATCACCAGCATTCAAAATGCGAGCGGCAGCGCGGCGGAAGTTGAGTTGTACAAAGAGCTGTTGGATCGCGGTGAATTGAAGTTGCGCGTCAGATTCGCGATCTCAGTTGGTCCACAGACGACGCAGACGGACATCGATCGCATTGCGGCCCTCGCCAAACAATATGCCGGCCCGATGTTGCAAGTCGGTTCGATCAAGATCGTGCTCGATGGCGTTATCGAAGCGCACACCGCAGCAATGCTCGAGCCTTATTCCGACGATCCGAAGAACAGTGGCCATCCGTCGTTTACGCGAGAGCAACTGAACAACGTCGTGGCGATGGCTGATCGGGCGGGTCTGCAGGTTCTTGTTCACGCGATCGGCGACGGCGCAGTTCACATGGCGCTTGATGCGTACGAGAACACGGAAAAGGTGAACGGCCGCCGCGATTCGCGTTTTCGCATCGAACACATTGAGACGATCTCGTCGGACGATATTCCGCGCTTTGCAAAGCTGGGAGTGATTGCTTCGATGGAGCCGATTCACGCCGATCCGGCGACGGTAGAAGTTTGGTCGCGTGCGATTGGACCGGAGCGGACGAAGCGCGGTTTTGTCTGGCACTCGCTCGAGAGTGCCGGCGCGCGCTTGATCTTCAGCAGCGACTACCCGTCAGCGATCAGTCTCGATCCAATGCGCGGATTGCACAACGCAGTCAATCGGCAGACGACCGACGGTCAGCCTCCCGGTGGTTGGTTTCCGGAGCAGCGAGTCTCCGTTGCGACGGCGCTGAGAGCCTACACCGTGTCGGGCGCTTACGCTTCGTTTGAAGAAGGCGCGAAAGGAAGGATCGCTCCGGGCATGCTTGCGGACATGATTGTGTTGACGGCCGATCCGTTTGCGGTCAATCCAGCGAGTCTTTATCAAACGCGCGTGGCGCTGACGCTCTTTGATGGGCGCGTGAATTATCAAGCGAAATAGGAGTTGCGAAAACTTCCTCACCAGGTTGCGCAAAAGCACCAACCATAAGCACTGAATACATGTTCCTTTCGCGGCCGGTCGGCCAAAGTCACACCAGTTTCCTCCTGGAGCCCCGGCATTCGAGTTGCTCAGTAGACCACCGGCTGTGACGGATTTGATTACTTCATCGCGTCGCGCTAACCTGCGTTAGTATTGCGCCGCGGAATTCACCGAACGGAGAAACGACAATCATGAGCGCGGACACTTTGACCATCACTGATAATCGGACCGGTAAACAATATGAACTGCCGATCGAGAATGAAACGATAAAGGCCATGGACCTGCGCCAGATCAAAGTCGCGGACGACGACTTTGGTTTGATGACTTATGACCCGGCGTTCATGAACACCGCGTCATGCAAGAGCCGCATCACCTTCATCGATGGTGACAAGGGAATTCTCGAATACCGCGGCTATCCGATTGAGCAGCTCGCAGAAAAAAGCACCTACCTTGAGGTTGCCTATCTGCTCCTTCACGGTGAGCTGCCAACCGAGGCGCAACTAAAAGAGTGGACCTCGAATATCACGTATCACACCTTCATCAACGAGAACATCAAGAAGGTCATCGACGGTTTTCATTACAACGCCCATCCGATGGGTATGTTTGAGGCAGCGCTGGGCGCGCTTTCAACTTTCTATCCCGACGCGAAGGAAATCTTTGACGAGGAATGCCGCCGTAAGCAGATCTATCGGCTGATCGCCAAGGTGCCGACGATTGCCGCCTTCGCGTTTCGTCATCGCATCGGCATGCAATACGCCTATCCGGACAACGATCTAAGCTACGAAGGCAATTTCCTGAACATGATGTTCAAGACCACCGAGTTGAAGTATCAACCTGATCCGGTGCTGGAGCGCGCGCTCAACGTGCTCTACATCCTGCACGCCGACCACGAACAGAATTGCAGCACGAACGCGATGCGCAGCATCGGCAGCGCGCACACCGATCCGTTCTCATCAATTGCCGGGGCGGCCGCGGCGCTGTATGGCCCGCTCCACGGAGGCGCGAACGAGATGGTGCTGCGGATGCTTAACGAAATCGGATCGGTCGACAAAGTACCGGACTACATCAAGCGCGTTAAGGCCGGCGAGTTTCGTTTGATGGGATTCGGCCACCGCGTGTATAAGAACTACGATCCGCGCGCGCGCATAATCAAACAGGTCGCCTACGAGGTGTTCGAAGTCACGGGAAAAGATCCACAGCTCGACATCGCGCTTGAGTTGGAACGCATCGCGCTCGAAGACGAGTATTTTGTGAAACGCAAGCTTTACCCGAACGTCGATTTCTATTCCGGGATCATTTATAAGGCAATGCGCTTTCCGGTGGACATGTTTCCGGTGATGTTTGCCATCCCGCGAACTTCAGGCTGGCTCGCGCAGTGGGTCGAGCTGCTCGAGGATAAGGATCAAAAGATCGCGCGGCCGCGACAGATCTATCTCGGATACCGCACGCGCGACTACGTGCCGCTCGCGCAGCGGAAGATCGAGGACACTAGCGCGGCGCGGGCGTGAATGCTACGGTCGATGGCTGCGGCTGCCGTTTTCCCTGGCAAACAATTCAAACTCGAAAACTACGGTTTAGCTGCTGCGGCAGTGCCTTGATGGAATATGACCAGCCATTTGCCGCCGCGATTCACCCAAATGGTGCTGTGTAATTCACGGTTAGCGCCCGGCTGCTTAACCGCATACGTCACGAGCGACGCATCATTGTCAAACGTCACTGTTTTCCAATCGCTTAGCTCGGCTGAAAAATCACTCACGCTTGCACCCTTTACTGATCCGGCTTTGTCGTAAATGCCCTCAGACTCGACGTCGATAGATTCGGGAGCAAGAAAGGCCGCAAAAACGTCATAGTTCTTGTTCTTCAGCGCGTCCCAAAGCAGCTTCTCATTCGCGACCGGATCCGCGCCCGCCTCCGACAAATTTGACGCTGGATTCACTGCGGCCTCTGCTGATTTGCTAGCACTTTGTGATACGGGTGGCGGCGCTACGGTCACAGGCGTCTCCTGATGATAGATCTCCAGCAACCTACCATCACGATTGACCCAAGCCGAGCTTGCTCGCCGAGCACCCTCCGGCAGCGCCTGTCCTTTGTACGTCCCTTTCAAACTGACCGTGTAGGTGATAGCGAAAGCGTCTTTGTCAATCGGCAGTAACTTCCAATCAGAGAACTTGAGCTCTGAAAACGTTTCTTCTCTTACACCGTTAACCGTTCTGGTTTTGTCATAAAGGCCGTCATCTTCGACCTCGATATAATCAACGGCTAACATATTTCCATAAGCGTCGTAGTCTTTCTTTTCGATCGCGTCCCAAGTGGCTTTCTCTTTAGCGATGATATCCTGCTCCGACACGCTGACAGGTGTTTTGGATTCCGTCGACTTATTCGCATTCGCCTGTGATTGCTTGGAACCGTCCTTCTTCTGCTCAGTTTTGTCCAGCGCTAGGATCCAGAACGTTCCGGCGAGGGCCACGGCAGCGATAACAATTCCCGCCACGCCAATCCATAGGTTTCTTCCTCTGGTCAAGGTTTTTTCACCACGCGTTTCATCTCGATTGAACAGCTTGGGAGGCTGGGCCTTGATTGTTTCGGCAGCCTTCAGTTCAGGGTGCGTCGGGGCCGCGATAGTGGGCGGCATTCTCGCTTCCTGATGTTTCGGGAGCACCAAAGTAACTGGCGGGTCTTTGCTGAGCGTAGGGACCGCTTCTCGTGCTTCACGTTTTTGCAACCAAAGCATGCGTCCAGCCTCGCGCAACTCTTGGCGCATCTCTGCTGCTGATGCATAACGCTGAGATGGGTCACGTTGTAATGCCTTCATCACGACTCGACGCAACACCTCCGGCACCGCATCTCCCAAAGCCGCAGGGTCCTGGCGCAGGAGCGCACCGACTAACGAAGCCATGTCCTGCTGCTCGTAAGGCAGTCGCCCCGAAAGCAGTTGATAAAAGATCACTCCGGTGGCCCAGATGTCCGTGCGTTCGTTGCGCTTTCCATCGAATGCTTCGGGAGCCATGTAGGCCAGCGTGCCGCTGATGTTTGTGCTGTATGAGCCTGACCGCAGCAGGCGCGCGATGCCGAAATCTGCGACGCGCGGAGTGTCGCGTTGCAGCAGAATGTTTTCCGGTTTCAGGTCGCGGTGAATGATACGCCGCTCGTGCAAGTGAGCGAGCCCGGCCAGTACGCCTTCAATAATCTCGCAAGCCGATTCGATCGAAGCCGCTTTGCCGCCATGCTGCTTCAACCATCCTCCCAGCGAACCGTCGGGGACATACTCGCTGACGATCGCGACCTGGCCCTCGTAAATGTCGGCGTCGATCATCGGCAGCACGTTCGGATGCAAGATGCCGAGCGGCTGAGGTCTTCGGTGCTACTCGTCGAAGCCTGTAAGGCCTCCGCGACAACCCGCGGTAACAGTGATGAATGATGCTGCGCCTAAAGATAGAGTCCACACTCCGGGCAATTCTTTGACCTCTCTGATTTTTGCAGTGCTAAGGCGGCCACGATTAACTTCGTGTACAATGGCAGCATATGAACAACCATTTGATTCATGTTTCGGAGGCCGAGGCTAGAGATGACTTTTCGTCGCTACTTGATCGCGTTCGCGCGGGAGCCGAGGTAGTGATCGAAGACGGCTCAACTCCCATTGCTGTTCTACGTCCCGCCACCAGGGGCCCAGGCCGTCTGCTCTCGGAGTCGATCATGTTGGCTGAAGAACACGCCAGGAAGCTGGGGTACACACCGACTCTTGATTCCGACTTCGCCTCTGATCTGGAAGAGATCATCAATAGCCATCGGGAGCCGCTGAATCCTCCAGCATGGGACTGATCCTCGACTCAAGCGTACTGATCGCGGGCGAACGCCGCAACGAAAGTGTGCGCGATATTCTGGAACGCGTGAGAGAAAGTCTTGGCGAGACGGAAACCGCGCTTTCGGTGGTCAGCGTCGTGGAACTTACTCATGGGATCCATCGGGCCAAAACTTCAGCGGATCGACAGCGACGAGAAACGTTCGTAGAAGAGTTGCTCCACTCGCTTATCGTATGCCCGATTACCCTGGAAGTTGCGCAGCTCGCCGGAAGAATAGAGGGTCAGCAGGCAACTCAGGGAATTAGCATCGCTTTCGCGGATTTGCTGATCGGCGTGACGGCGTTGCAGCTTGCTTACTCAGTCGCCACCCTCAACGTTAGACACTTCAAACTAATCCCCGGCTTGTCAGTAGTTCAGATCTAAGAGACGAGCACGGGTCGAGCTGCTCGAAGATAAGGACCAAAAGATCCCGCGACAGATCTATCTCGGACACCGCACGCGCGACTACGTGCCGCTCGCGCAGCGGAAGATCGAGGACACTAACGCCGCGCGAGCTTAAGATCCGGCTGAACGCGAAAGCCACGGGCTGTCATCGTAGAGGCTGGCGGCCCGAGGCGCGCGCCCGTTGATTATTTCAAGCCGTAGACCAGCACATCTATTGCATCCGTGCCGGCGCCGCCGATCGCATCCGCGAAGATCGTCAGTTTAGTGCCAGGCACGTCGTATACTCGTGTTACTTGAGCATGTGGCGCCAGGCTCAGTATGTCTAACTGGGCCACCAATTCATTGCCTTCGGTGATTGTCAGCCGGATGTTAACGCCCGTGCCCGAACCAACGCGCTCATCTGCGACGACTCTGATTTTTGAGAAAGAGGTGCAATCGACCATTCCTAGTTGCCTCGATTGTCCAGCAGGGATCGACACTGCTCCTGGCTGTGTCCTAAATGCAAGCACTGTTGTACTCATGGTTCTTTCCTCCTTTAGCGGTAAGGTGGGGTTCCTCGTCAGTTACTGAAGAACATCATCTTTGTTAAGGCGACTGCGCGAGTGCAACCGCTGTGCCCGAGCGGCAGAGGGGAATAAGGTCAAGGAAACTAATAGTCGCTTTGCGTTTGAGACGGCGTTAATGTCTACAATCGTTGACTCCGACGTTTACAACGGTTGACACCGAACGCCTCCGGGGGACCTTCGGCGGATTACCAACTTGCCTTGGCGAGGATTCCACAACTCCTTACGCAGGCTCGTTGAGTGGTGCAATTTCGGGCGGAGGGGCAGGGATTGATCGTGGCTCTATCAGAAGCTCAATCGAACGCGCACTGTAATCTGTCGATTCCCACCAGCGCCGCCACCACCGCCCGGTCCAAAGAAGAACATGTTTGAGGAGCCAGTCGCTTTCAGAAAATATGGCGAGGCCATGTTGCCCACTGGATTGCCTCGATTCGTGTGGTTCAAAACGTTGTTCGCATAAATCGAGAATGCCAAGGTATATGGTCTTTGAATCGGCTGCTTCGCGGGCGGCTTTTGATTGGCCGGAGTCGCACTGACGTTGCCTGACGCGCTGACCACATTTCCGCCGGAAGCTGATGGAGCCGTTTTCGGCGGGATGGGGCGGCCAAACTTGATTGTCTTTCCCACGCCGATGTTGACTGAGATGAAGCCCGGGCCTTGTCCGAAGTTTCGCGGAATGATCCGTTGACCGGGAGACGGATTCGGATCCAAAGCGCCGAAAGGAGTGAAGATAACGCCGGGCTTATTAAGATCCGTTGCGAATGCGGGGCGCTCGGTGAAAGAGTTGTCCCCGTTTGTGTCGTGTCCGGTGATGATATTAAATGGCGCGCTGGAATTGGCAACGATAAAAGTATTCACATTCCAGCCCGACTTCGTTTGATAGTTTCCGCTGGCGTAGAACCGATGCCGGACATCGTAATTTGCCCGGCTCCATTCGTGACGGAAGTCGTACGGATCAAAAGGAGAGCCACTCGTGCCGCCATCAGTGCTCTGAGTCTTGCTCAAGTTATACGTGGCCCAAAAACTAAACCCACGCTTTTGTCCGCTCGCGTTCACACTGAGGTTCTCATACCTCGATTGGCCGTTCGACTGATATTCGAGAATATTCCCCGCGCTTTGGCCCAGCGGGCGTACGCCGCTGTTGGGAATGGCGGAGTTAAAAGTTCCAGCCAACGGAGCGTTGATGTTTACTGTGCGCAGAATTCGCAGAGTGTGGTTATATAAATAGGTCACTTCGAATCTGAAGTTCTTTGACACTTGATGCTCGACCGCCAGAGCTACGCGCAGCGAACAATTTGGAGCGAGAGCTGAACCTAACAAACGTCGTGTCTGTAGTTGAGCGAACGAGTCCAGAAGATTAATCTGCGGAATCGCCGGAAATAAATCGAGCACCGCAGGATCGGTAACTACGAATTGCTTCTGATTCAATCCGTTGAATCTCGCGGCCTGCAGAATCAAATCTTCCGAGATGCGATTGTAGAAAATCCCGATTCCCCCGCGCACAACCGTCTTCGGTGTCTTCTGCGCGGCGGGTTTTGGCGGCGTTCCTGGTTTCACCTGAGCGGCGTCTTTGTTATCAGTTGCCGCGGGCGGCGTTTTATTGCCGCCAAACATTGGTGACCAGGCGAAGGCAATGCGCGGCGCGAAATTCATATTGCTGCTGATGTTGTTTTGATTTTCGTAACGCAGCCCTGGCGAGATGCTAAAATGCGGACGCAGCTTCCATTCATCCTGCACGTAGAAGCTAACGTCAGTCTGCTTCACGCTCGCCAGAGGATTACCGCCGGCGATCGAAAACTGCGTAGCGCCGCCACCCAAACTTCTTATCTGAGCAGTACTGAGTCCCAGTCTCTGAAACAAGAGCGTGCGTCGATAACGTTCGAGGCTGCCGATCTCGACCGTCGCCCCGCCGGGAACAACTTGATCGTTGGCGTCGAGCGCGGGCCCGGTGCCACCCGCGAACGTGTAACTGCCGCCAAAGTTTGAAGGCGAGAGGCTTCTGATTTTCACGTACCTGAAACGCCCGCCGACTTTCAGAAAATGATGACCGGCTTGCCGCGAAGTGAAGTTTTGTAGCTCCGCGCGCTCCTGCGTGTTCGATGCGTTACCAACTTGCGCACCGCCGCCGAAAAACGAATCAAGCACGTTGAGCGCCGGCAGTGTGCTCTTCGCAGTTTGTCGATAAATGCTATGAGTCACCTGCAAACGGGTCTCATTAATTGTCTTCTCGTTAACGACCGCGGTTTCGGTGAATTGGAATAAATGATCCTCGCTGCCGCCACGGTATGCTCGCGAGGGCAGCGAAAAACCGCCGATGCCCGACGGATCCTGAAACCCTCTGCCGTATTGGTAATTTGAAACGAGCGTGTGCTTCTTATTCAGCTTTACGTCGCCGCGAATACGAAAGTTTTCATAGACATTTGGCGTGACCAGCGTCTGGTTGAAAAGAACAGGTGTGAGGGTCGTCGCATCAAGAACCGTCGCGTTGATGACGGCGTTGTTTTCACTAGCGTTACGGTTGAAGTAAAAAGCAAACGACGCGCGTTTCTTTACCAGCGGTCCCGTCAAATTGGCATTCAGAAACCGTTGCTGATAAGGAGCGCGCCGCAGCGCGAATGGATTTCGCGAGTTAAGACTTTCATCGTTAAAGTTGAAGCCCGCACCGCCGTGAAATTTCTCAGAACCCGGTTGAGTGTAAATCTCGATGCCGCCCCAGCCCGGATATTCATTTTCTGCCGAGTAGGGATTCTGATTGATCCGTACTTCGCGGATCGCTTCCTTCGGCGGGACTTGGCCATTGGAAAATCCATCGACTTTTACCTGTGCGCTGCCACCTTCCGTGGGTCCCGCCATCGCCTGTAGCGCCGCCGCCAGCGCGTCAGGATCATCGGGCAAAGCCTGCAATTCACGCTCGCGCAGAATTAGAGCATCCGCATTTCGATCCGCGTCGGTGCTGACGCCCTTGTTATCGACGGTTACGGTCTGCTCAACTGATCCGACCGTGAGTTGCAAATCCAGCGTTGCAGTTCGCCCGGATTTTGTTTCGACATTCTTCTCTTCGAGCACATTGAAGCCGGAAGCCGTAATGGTCAGATCGTAGCGACCGGATGGAAGAGATCGGAATTCATAGCTTCCGTTCGCATCGGTCGTCGCGGTCTTCACGGTGCCCTTGCTATCTTTGGCAACCACCGCGGCGTTAACGACCAGACCGCCGAGTTGATCCGTGACGGTGCCTTTAATAGAGCCGGTGTCTTGCTGTGAGAAGGCGACGGAAGCGAGCACAATCAAAGAGACAACGCTCGCCGATAGTCTCTTGAGCATTCGGGATATAGAACCATGTGACATGATGCGCCTCGCGGTTCATCGAATTGAGTTGTCGCCCGAGTGAACTTATGGAACCGAAGCTTAACGATCTCCTGTCGCTTACACGTCTCTTGACCGGCAGGGTTTCAATAAGTGCGCAATACGATTCTACTTCATAGTACCAGCAGCCAGGAGTCTCGTGACAAGGGAATGTCGTAACAGGTACTGATTCAGGTCCGAGTTCAATGGTATGTCTGAGATTTCAAACTGAACCAGTACTTCCTAACGCCGCAATCGTTGTGCTGTTGGGTAAGTGAAGCTAAGGCGCATGAGTTTTCAAGAATCTTCAGACTTAATGTCTGGCCCTTTGCAGTTCGGCGCGGATTTGCGTGAGAATTTCGAAGTAACGCCACTCGGCGGGCGCGTTTGGTTCCTGATGATGATCGGGTTTTAGAATCAAGTCGCCAGTCGCGAGCAAAACTGTTTTCACTTCCGGATTCTGCTTCACCTTCGCTCGGGTTGCGGCGACGATCAACTTGTAATGCTTACCGGGCACGGCGGCGCGATACTCCATTCGCTTTCCTTCAAGTGTCACCCAGGTGATCCCCATTCGCTTCATGTTCTCTTCGGCGAGTGTGCCCGCTGCTTTCGCTGCGAAGCTGGTCATCTGGGCGACTTGCTCGCGCGTATATTTCCATTCAAGACCGGGAAACTTCGCGCGCGGGTCATTCTTATCTTCTGGATACAGCATCATCTGCCAAAAGCCTTCAAGACTCGCGTAGCGCTTGCCGCGAAAGACGAATGGCGTTGGTGCGAAGTTTGAAAGCAGACCCAGTTCGTTGCGTTTCGAGAGTATCACCTCGCCCGGCCCGGCTTCCTGCGGCAATATTTCCCAATCAGGTTTGCCCGTCTCAGGAACCGGCGTCCACCAATGCGCGGGATAGCGCGGGTCGCGCGAGATTTGTTGAGGTGAAGAAGGAACCGGTTGTCGCTGAAGAAATGTAGATGTCTGCGGCCGCTGACCAGCGGCGTTCACAAAAGACAAAATGCTCAATGCGATGAGCATTAGATTCATTGCTATGTGGGGACTAACGAAGTGGCGGACAAAAAGTTAACTCAGTAATGATACCGACAAGCGAGAATCCTAATCTTTTCTTCCGTCACTTCATAAACGAGACGATGTTCCTGATCGATTCTTCGTGACCAGCAACCCTTGAGTTCGTGCTTGAGCGGTTCTGGTTTGCCAATCCCCTTGAATGGATCACGCAGAACTTCCTTTATCAAATTAACAATGCGTAACGCTTTGTTGCGATCTTGACGAATCCACCACGCCAGGTCTTCCAGGGCGGCAATATCAAATTCCAAGCTTCTCACGGGCTTCCTCGAATGGAATTCCGGTTTGACGTTCCTTTGCCTCCAGAAGCCGCCGCTTCATGTTCTCGCTCTTCAGCAGATAAGCGGTTTCTTTTTCAGATTCAATTTCGAGCCACAACTCGATCGGCACAATCACCGCCGTCGGATTGCCACTCTCATCTGAGACATATTGAATTTCTGGCATTTAGCTGGACCTCCAAACAATTCTTTCCTGAAGAGTCAATGATGAGTCTCTCAATAACGCTTTACGAAATCAATTGGCGCAAGATTCGACCCAGCCAGACGAAAGCTCCGATTCTTACCAGCATCCGTCGAAGCGACGAAAAGACAAAGCCGAAAACTTGCTTGTAGTACCAGAAATCCGCCCGTCGCTTACTGAATCTCTCCAAGACCCGTCCGTAGTCTTCGATCAAGTCTCCAATCTGGAAATCGCGTTCTTCTCTTGGCAACAGAAAATAAAGTAGATATTCACCATTGAATGGCGGTCGGGCAATCTCTTTCCCGTTTTTTAGAGATACGCTGTAAATTTGGCCCCCCAGCGAAAAGACAAAACGCGCGCCGTTGGCTTGCGTTTCGCCGTACTTGTCCTTAATTCGATGAAGGATTTCTTCGCGGTCAGCTTCGGTAAGATCGAACCATTGCTTCACCTCAGATGGGAAACCTGGACGATCAGCCTCAATGTTCATTCGGACTTGTAACAAAAATTCCTCGAACTGTTTATCTTTACCCTTCATCCAATGCCTCCGACAGGTTCCAAGCTCAAGAGTCGCTGCCGAGCAGCTCGAACCTCTTTCAGAAGCGATTGGGCAGAGCCTTTAACTCTATAATGCTTTTTGGCGCGGCCGCCGCGTTCAGCAGTTGGTTCGCCCACCCACGATTGAACGAGTCCCTTTTCTTCCAATCTTGAAAGAGTCGTGTAAAGGGAACCAATGGTGACCGAACGGGCCGTGGCTTCTTCCAAAGCCTGACGAATGGTTACACCATAAGCGTTATCACCCTGGCTGAGAATTGCCAAAAGAACCAGTTCTTCAAACTCTCCTATGTAATTGCTGGGTTTCTTCATTTACTGATCCCTTGTGTGGTGGCTTCCCTCTATTTGTACTGCAATGTAGAACAAATTGTCAAGCGAAAATAAAGGCGGGCCGTTGCCCGCCTCTAAACGATGGTTGATGAGTTCACAATTACCGGTTCGGATTCGCAGAAGACGGCATCCCCTTCATCGGCATCTGCAGCCTCCCGTCGGCGCCGCTCGTGAGCGCGAGGAACGCCGGGTCCTGGCGAATGGAATCGAACACGGCGTCGACTCGCGCTTCCATCATTTCCTTTGCGCGCACCGATTGGTAGCGCTCGTATTGGAAGAAATGACGCCTGAGCAACGCCAGCGCTTTTTCACGCTGACCGTTCTGCGCGTAGATCGCTGCGAGGTTGTAAGACGCCGGCAGAAGATTCACATTCTCGCGCGCGATCTTCAGCGCTTCGTCTTTGTGACCCGAAGCGGCCATGAAGACTGCGGCGAAGACGAGGTTGTAAGGATCTTTTGGATCGAGCGCGAGCGCCTGCTGCGTGTACTCGTTGCCCCTCGCCAGGTCGCCTTCTGAATTCCAATACACGGCGAGGTTGCGATAAGCGAGCGCTAATGGGAATTCCGCGACTGACTGTTCCATCAGCGCCAATCCTTTTTTGAATTCGCCTTCGTGGATCGTCATCTTACCCAGACCGTGTAGCGCGACGGCGCGCGAGAGCGGATCGGCAGGCATGCTGAGAATCGCTTCGAATGTCGTTCGCGCTTTTTCCCATTCGCCAAGGTGATGGCGATAGAGTTCGCCGAGGTAACGCAGCGGCACCGGGTCCGCCGCATCCATAACGCGGGCCTGGTTGTAAAATCTTTCCGCGGCGATGTATCTCGCGCCGAGTTCAGCGATAAGTCCGCGACGCATCACCCTCTCGATCAACGCACTGTGGCGCGCATCGAAAACGGGAGTGGGATAATCGGAAACACTGGCAATCTCGTTGACGCCGAGTTTCTTCAATTCTTTTGTCGCGTCCTTGGCTTTCTTCGGGAACATGCACTTCTGTTCCGCCACTGACTGAAAGAGTTTGATCGCGGCGGCATGGTCACCGGCTTTCACTTTTTCTTTCGCATCTTTCAGAGTTGCGTCGACCGTCGCATCACGCTGCTTCATCTCCGTATCAACCAGCTTCTCAACATCGCCAACTTTGAGTTTCCCCTCTTTGTTCTCGAGCCTACTGACCGGTGAACCATCGGGCGTCGCCAAAACGGCTACGGGAAGCGCGGACCCGCCCACGAGTTTGTCCGCGTTCGGCGTGCGGCCATCCGCCAGTTCAAGCGAGACGCATTGAGTGGCGTACATCGTAAGCAATCGCGATTCACGCAGACTGGATCGTTTATATTCATCGGGGCTGGCCGGAAACCAATAGAGGATCAAACCCATCGCTGGCGGATCTTTTGGCGCGCGAATTTTCCACGGCACCGGATAAGTTGGCGCAGCAGACCCACTGCCACCACCCGACATGCCACCGACACCTCCGCCTCCGCCACCTCCACAAGTGGCCCAGGTCGATTGAACAGAAAAAAGAATGACGAAGAGAAGTGCCAGCAAGCGGGCGATTGATGTTTTCATACGAGTCTCCTCAAATTTCAAAATTGGTAATCCGCGGTCGCTCGATTACGATCTCGATGGCTAACGGTTCAGCGCATGTGCTCGGAGTCTTCGATAGCGAAGCCGGCGCTTTGGTTGTCCTGGTGCACCCAGCAGGACTCGAACCTGCGGCCTTCTGATTCGAAGTCAGACGCTCTATCCAGCTGAGCTATGGGTGCACATATTAAATCGCAAATGGGGAATGATAAAGATCGAAAATGTCTTCACTTCATTCCCTTCATAGGTTTCATCGGTTCCGAGGGGGGCATCATCCCGCCCTGAAACTCGTGCCGGATAAAATGGATCATATCCTCAATCTGAGCCGCTGAAAGTTTCTCCTTAGGGGGTTCCGGCGTGCCTTCGCCGAAGGCCGGCATGCCGTCGCCACCCTTGGAGATCTGTTTGACGAAATCGGCGTCCGGATGTTTCAACGCGTGTCCCGAGTTCAGCGCCGGAACCTTCAGCTTCTTGCCTTCTTTCTCCACCGTCTTTCCTTCAGCCTTTTCGCCGTGACATTCCGCGCAGTGCTTCGCAAAAAATGCGCGTGACGCGGTAAACTGATCAGGAGTTGCTGAAGTTGATCCAGCGGGCGATTGCGTCTTACTCGTAGTCGTCTCTGAATTCTTTCGGTTGCAGCCGATCGTTACGAGCGCAATCGCGGTTGCCACCAGTACCAGCTTTGCTAGATTCATGCGCAAGTTTCTCCCGTCAAAAAAATGAAGGTGAGTATATCACGCGCCTCGACAATGAGGGGAGTTCTGCAAGGCTGGTCCGAAAACCTGCGCGCCGATCGTCTTCCAATCACGCGTGGTCGGTTGCAATCCAACAAATAACGCCGCAGAATAACGGTGCACGTCGAAAAGTATTTCCGGCTACTTGATCGAATCCAGTCTCAGCGCTATTGCTTTAGAGGTAACAAGAGTATGAGTACCGACAAAGAACACGGCAATGCCACGCGCGGCCCGCTGCGCCTTGCTCCCCACACGGCGGAAGTCGAAGAGCTGAAACCAAAGCTGCCGCGCCAATTCGTCAACTTCACTTTCTATCGGGCGCGTCCCGAATGGCGCTTGCTCGCCGCGGGCGACAAAAAGAGTGGCAAGGAAGAGTTCATCAAAACGGTCGATAATGCGCGTGACCATCTCATGCTTCACACTTATTCGACCATCGGCCTGCGCACGAACACGGATTTCATGATCTGGCGCATCGGCTACGAGCTTGAGCCGTTTCAGGCGATGACGTCGCGCATGAATGGAACCGAGATGGCCAAGTATCTGGAGCCGACGCAGTCGTTTTTGTCGATGACCAAGCGCTCGATGTATATCGACAAGGACAATCCTGAGCACGTTGAAGATCGACTGCACATCGTGCCTGGAAAATCCGATTACCTGTTCGTCTATCCCTTTGTGAAGACGCGCGACTGGTACGCACGCCCGCCCGAGCAACGCCAGGAAATGATGGATGAGCACATTCGCATCGGCGCGAAGTATCGCTCGGTGAAGCTGCACACGACGTATTCGTTCGGACTCGACGATCAGGAGTTCGTGGTAGCCTTTGAGACTGACAAGCCGGCGGATTTTCTCGATCTCGTGCAGGAGCTGCGCGAGACCAAGGCGAGTTCGTTTACGTTGCGCGATACGCCGATGTTTACGTGCCGGCGGCGATCGTTGGCTGAGTGTCTTGACGCGCTTGGTTAAAGAACTTCCCGCAAAGGCGCAAAGGCGCAAAGAAGTGCTTTGTGAATACAAAACGACTTCCGTGTTCAGAGCTTCCGAGCTGCGTCCTTTTTGTTCTGAGATCTAGCTTTGCGTCTTGGCTCCTTTGCGTCTTTGCGTGAAACTCTTGGGTTTGAAGGATCAATTGGCACACGTCCGAACTCCTCGCCTCAATCTGGCAATCCTCCTCTCCTTTTTTTTCTCGATAACTGTTTTTCCGCAAGGCAAGACCCAACCCGAATACGTCTGGTACGAAGCGGAAGACATGCGCGGTTTTTCCACCGATCAGTTGGGCGCGCCGATTCTCAGTCCTTCATATCTGAATCTGCCGAAAGCGAAAGCGCCGGGTTGGGCGATGAATGGGCCCGGTGTGTCTGCCGAATGGTCGCAGGGTGGGGAGAGCGAATGGAATTCCGCAGCCGCGAGCGCCGACGAAACCAGCGCGACGATTTATCAGGACCTCGAAGTGCCGCGCGCGGGCGAGTACAGGATTTGGGTGCGCTACGCCGATTGGGCCAACAAGACTGAGAACTTTGTAGTGCGAGTGACGCAAGCGGGACGCGAAGTTTTCAAGCACGAGTTTGGCGCGAAAGATGTTATCGACCCACACGACGAGACGAGCATGTACTGGGGTTGGGCTTTCGCCTGGGACAACGCGCAGGCAACACTCACAAAAGGACCGGCGCGACTTTCAATCAACATCGAGAAAGCCGCGGAAGCGCGACGTCACGTCGATTGCTTCTTGTTGACAAACGATCTCAGCTTTGTTCCGCAGGGAAGACGCAAGCCTGACTTCGCAGCGATGCGCTATCTGCGTGACTGGTCTAACTCGCGCGCTTCGCTCGCGCCGCTCGTCGAGACTCAATCAAGCATCGACGTGCCGAACGCGTGGCGTCCACCAAAAATCGCGGGCCGCGATTTTTTGATGCCGTGGAATATCGCCAAAGAGTTCTGGCCGCTTTATGACAAGCCTGCCGCGGAACGACCGCTCTATCCGTTCAATGCCGAGCCGATCGAGGAGTTCGTCAAAAAGTACAGCGGAGCAAAGGAAGTTCCGATCTTCGATTCGAAACTCATCGTGCCGGTCATCTACATCAATAACCTCCCTGAGTATTTGAAAGAGGGGAGTCCGTTTTTGCGCTACCTGCGCGAGACGCATGTGCCGTTTGCAGTTTTGATTAATTACGGCGCCGCGAATTTTTCTGAAAGTGATGGGCCAGCCGCATGGCAACTCTTGAACGGCGAGCTGCGCGATCAGTTTCTCGGCTGGATCTCCGGCGAGAGCGTCGGGTTCGTGTGGGATTCGGCCGCGAAGGACCTGAAAGTTGCGCCCGAGATGTCGCGCAAGGACTTGCTTGAAGCGCATCGCGTGTTTTATACGAACGCACTGGAAAAGAAATGGGACGCGACATTTCATTCGCAAACGGGCGCAATGTGGGATCGTTTGATTCCGGCGCAGTCGACGTCGAGCACATCATTCGCGCACGCGTTGGGTGAGTGGGGTTCGCGGCTGTTGGGAATGGAGACAGCGGCGGTGCAGCCCATGATCGCAATGCGCATCGCTTTCACGCGCGGCGCCGCGCGGCAGTATGGCGGCGCTTTTTTTTATTATCACGCGCCGAACTTTGGCGACACGGCGACGACGTTTACGAAGACGCAGAACTTTTCCGGGCCCGATTACTTTTTCCATTCGCACTACGGACCGACAACGGGCCCATCGCTCTCGTGGTATCGCAAAAGCTATTACCTCTATTACATGTCCGGCGTTTCGGCGATCTATTTGGAGCAGGGATTCGATCAATTCTTCAAACCCGGTCCGGGTGAGAATCCGTTTCAACTGAATCCGCTTGGGCGCATCACAAACGAGTTTGTTCGTTTTGCGGAAAAGCATCCGGATCGCGGATCGCCGTATACGCCCGTCGCTTTCCTGCTCGATCCCGCGCACGGTTGGGAGATGACAGATTATCCGCAGTGGCCGTTTGAGGTTTCGCAGATTAACCATAGCGATCGCGCGCTGCGCGAGTTGTTCACAACCGCTTACTATCCCGGTGGCGTCGTCGAAGGTGAACCGGCAACGGCGGATCGACAGGCTTTCGTATCGAGCATCTTTGGTGACATCTTCGATGTATTGGTCGCGTCAGAGACGCATAAGCAAGCAATTGATAACTATCGCGCAGTGGTGGTTGGCGGGCGCATCGATTGGACCAGCGATTGGGCGCAGCGTCTCGCCGACTATGTTCGCAAAGGCGGAGTGGTGGTTTTGAATGCCGCTCAAACGAAGGGTTTGCCTGCCGATTTCTTAGGTGTGCAGTTGATCAACGCGTATGGCGAATCGGACAGCGCGACTTGTCGTGCTGCTGGCGAACCGCCGCAGGATCTCAGTGGTCAGATGTTTCGTTACCAAAAAGTTTTGAGTAAGGGAAGTGAGGTTCTGATTGAAGCGCCCGGCGGTGATCCGCTCGTCACGGTGAACAAAGTTGGTCGCGGCAAAGTAATCTTTTGCGCCGTACCGGATCTGATGGGCGAGGACCAGCGCATTACTCCGCTGGCGGCGCACTTGCTCGCACATCTTTTCGCCGATGCGACACCTGTTAGAGTCGAAGGCGACGTCGAGCATTTGGTCAATCGCACGGATCGCGGCTGGGTGGTCACGCTTATTAATAACAACGGCGTTTTCAAACCGCAGCAAGGTCTCGCCCAGGTTGACCGCAACGCGGTTGTGACCGCGGCGATCAGCTTGCGCGGGCGGGCAATCGCGAGCGCGCGCGAATGGATTGGCGAGCAATCTCTGGAAATAGCGAGACAACGTAACGAGGACAGCGTTACTCTTAAGATTGCGCCGGGCGGCATTGCCGTCGTTGAATTAATTGAAAGGCGATAGGCAGGAAGTCCGAAACGCCTGGCTGCTCGTAAGGGGGATTGAGAAGATGACAAGGCGAATGCTGGCAATTATCGGCGCGGTTCTATTGCTATTAACTCTGCAAACGGTGACGAGCGCCGGGAAGAGTCGCAAGCCGCAACGCATAGCGGCGGGAACGTGGGGCGGTCAACACGTTAGAATGGAAGTCACAGCTAGCTCGGCAACGCTCGAGTACGATTGCGCGAATGGTACTATCACCGGACCGCTCACGATTGATCGGCGCGGCCGATTTAACTGGCGTGGCACGCACACGCGAGAGCACGGCGGACCAATTCGCGCAGACGAGAAATCAAACACGCGCCCGGCACGTTACACCGGCTCGACCGACGGCAAGAAAATTACGCTCACGGTCACGCTCACAGATACAAACGAGACGGTGGGAACTTATGCGCTCGTGCGCGGACAACAAGGACGCGTTTTTAAGTGTCTTTAGGAAGGCGCTAAGTGCTGAGTGCTGAGTGCTGAGTAATGCTATATTGCCCGAGCCCGCTCCCAAACGTGGCAGCGACTGACCAAAGCATGACCAGGGTGGCGCGAAAGTTTCTGATCAGCGGTGACGTGCAGGGAGTGGGCTATCGGTTCTTCGCGCAACGCGCGGCAGCCCGCCACCAGATAGTGGGTTATGTAAAAAACATGCCGGACGGAACAGTTGAAGCATTCGTCGAGGGACCAGCCGTTAGCGTGGAAGCGTTCAGGCACGATCTGGCTACCGGCCCCCGGTTCTCGATGGTCGCGCAGGTTGAAGAGATCAACCTGGAGCCGACGGGACAGTATTCTTCATTTAGGATTGAGGGCTAGGCCCTTCGTTTTCGATTGTTGTCTCTTCGGTGTTGTTTCGTGTGATTTCGTGGATCGGCTGCTTTGGATGGCGGCAGATACGATCCACGAATTCACACGAAACAAACGAAGGCCAAAGACCAAACTAAATCAATGGACGATCTCAAAACACTAATTCGCGAAGTGCCGGACTTTCCGAAAGCCGGCATAAATTTTTACGACATCACGACGCTGCTCAAGCATCCTGAAGGATTGCGCCGCACCGTCGATGCGCTGGCCGCCGAGTTTGAAGACGAGAAGGTCGATGCGGTAATCGGCATCGAAGCGCGCGGGTTCATCTTCGCGCCAGCGCTTGCGTACCACCTGGGCACCGGTTTCGTGCCGGTGCGCAAGCCGCGCAAGCTTCCCGCCGAGTGTGCTTCGATCTCTTACGATCTCGAATATGGCCAGGACACGCTTGAGATCCATCGTGACGCTATTGGCGATGGCCACCGCGTAATCATTGCTGACGATCTGCTGGCAACCGGCGGCACTGCGAAGGCTGTTTGCGATCTGGTTGAGGGTCTCGGCGGACAAGTTCTCGGACTCGTTTTTGTGGTCGAGCTGGAATTTCTGCCGGGTCGCCAGAAGCTCGAAGGCTACGACGTAAGGTCGTTGATTAAGTATCAAAGTTAAGAACGATCTTTGATCTTGGATCTTTGGTCTTTGAACTTTGAGCTTTGTGATCAGGCAGTGAAGACCAGGAGAACAAGTACCGAAAGGCAAAAATCAAAGATCAAAGACCAAAGATCAATCGCGGCTTTACCAATCACGATTCGCGCTTTACTATTCCTTCAAGTGTGCTCCCGTAGCTCAGTTGCATAGAGCGCTCGCCTCCTAAGCGAGAGGTCGCGCGTTGGAATCGCGCCGGGGGCACCATCATAACCGCCCGGTTTATGTGCCACGCTTAGCAATGTTTGAACTCAATCTACAGCGGGCA
>JBGPWL010000072.1:0-25616 GCA_041492185.1 Pyrinomonadaceae bacterium
ATTGACAGTATGAAATCTGCATAGCGCAGAACGTCCATGTTCGTATACTCCAACTTCATTGAAGGCTTCGTGAATCCTCCTGCTGATTTCTTGCTGCATCACGCGCAGGTGAGAGTATGAAGGCTCCGTCAGGTCAAACGCCGAGGCCACATGAGCCTTGGAGCATACGAGTGTATGACCAACCATAGCTGGTCTCATATCACAGATGGCGCGGGTGTAAGGACTCTCTAAGACCACCACATCCTCATCAGATGGACTGCAAAACGGGCATGGGATTGCTGGTTCACTTTCTTGCATCTCTGGATCAGACTCAGACCGCTTCCCGGCTCTCGAGACGGTAACAGTCAAGAATCTCTCTTACCGCTTTGACGGAATCAATCGGCTTGGGACCAAAAGCAGTTTCATACGAAAGCATTACTCCGGCCGCACCTTGTGAAACCCAATGGGCTAGGTCGCATATCTCAGCCCGCGTAGGGATAACGAACCGCTCAAGCCCTTCCATAACCTGAGTGGCCAGTATCCACGCAGTCCTGTTCTGCCTAGCGGCGCACGAAATGTCCGAGACCTGCTTATAGAGATCGACCCAACGAGTAGTCAGGGCAAGATCTCCTCGTGCCGCCATGAGTGCGTCGGATTCTTTCGCAATAGAATCTAGATTATTAATTCCTAGTTCAGTTTCGATCTTTGCAACAACAGAAAGGGCATCGCTGTTTTCGCCTAAGAGCTTACGGGTTTCGTGTATGTCGTTAGAGTCTCCGACAAAAGACACAGCTACCGCGTCAAATAGATGGGCGCGATTGATCAAACGAAGATCTGATCTGTCTTTTTCGGTCATTGAAGCCGGACGGAAGCTCGGCTTACGAACAAGGAGACCTCTACCCGGATGAAGCAGGCCATCACTTTGTGGGGAACACAAAACACCGTCTGGTCCTTTTTCTATAACTTTAAGCAGTAGAGCTCCGTCGCCTTCCACAATCACGTCACCAATGTCTAGCGCATCAAGATAGGACGGGATCTGTATTGGTATGTGAAAGGGAATATCAGTGAGCTCTACCTTCTCGCTGGTTATCAGAACGGGCTTACCATTGCGTACTGGAATCTCGTCGATGCCTTCGATCTTTGAAAACCTACACTTTTCGCCCTGAAGATCGGCAACAAGATAAGGCTCTAGGCCCAAGCTCCGACCAATCCGACTAAGTTGTCTGGCTCGCTCGAACTGAAGTTCCGGGCTACCGTATGAAAACGTGAGTCGTGCACCCGTTGCTCCTACTTCAAAGAGCCGTCTAATAACTTCGTCGTCCTTTGTTTGTGGACCGTATGTAAACCAAACTTGGGGGTAACGCGCGTTCCACATGCGGTGCTTCCTTCTTCCACGCAGGCAGTAAGTTTTGCTTCTGTCTTTGAAAAGCTTTTACGCGCGGGAAAAAACTGGATAAGGCTTACGCAAATGCGTGCCTTCAATTAGTCTCAAAACCTCAAAGTATCATCAGCGGCTGGTACAGGAGGAATGCGCAAATCGCAGGCTCTGAGGACCAGCCAGTAAGTAGTGCGAGGCGAGACGATAGTCCATATGTCAGGTTCCATTCAATAGGAAAATCAGTAGGCAACGGGCGGACGGCAGTAAGCATTGGAGGGATGCGGGGTTTCCGGTTACGCAGATCGCGCTGATTTGGTATCTGTGGAATCGGCGGAATCTATGGACTGTACGCTTGAACGATCATGATGGCGTCTGCGTCTGCGGCGGCGAGAAGGCGAGTTCTCCACGCGACCGTTGAGTGTTGCCAATGCCGCGAGCACGAGAAACAGCAACGCATTTGCCGGCGTGTGCAGCGTGAAATCGAAGAAGCTGTGGACCAGCACCGCAAAGCATCCGGCGAGCGCGCCCGTTGCCACGCCGCGGCGAAATTCATCACCGGTCTCGCGCCGAGCCAATCCCATGCGAAACAGCGCAACGATGAAGAATAGTCCGAGCGCGGCGCCGATCACGCCGCCATCTGATAACACCTGAAGATAATCGTTGTGGGCTTGCTCGAGTCGAAACATACCGTTGCGTGAATCGTAGCGCGTGTAAACCACTCCAAATGCTCCGAGACCGGTGCCGATGAACGGATGCGCGTGAATGATGTCGAGCGTGACATTCCAAAAATGCGCGCGGCCCGTGGTCGGATCGTTCGTGTTCACCGTGCCGACGAGGCGGCTCAACGCCTGTTCGCCACCGAGCCACACAGTGCCCGCCAGTATCCCCACGATCAACGCCAGCGCCAGCGCTGCGCGCACGATGCCACTCCTGACCCGACTTTGTTTTTCTCCCGTCCCTCGCGCGCGTTGCTTTCTGCCAAAGCCCGCGATCACGACCAGAAACAAAACTTCCGCGACCAAACTAATGATTCCGCCGCGCGAGTTTGTCAGGATCAGCGCGATGCCCATCATTCCCACCGCGAAGACGTAGAGCAACTTTTTCTCGCCTTCAATCGAGCCTGAAAACAGCAGCCCGAGCGGAATCGCGAGCGTCAATTCCATGTATCCGGCAAAGTGGTGCCGATTAATAAAAGGACCGAAGGCCGTGCTCTGCGCCAGCTCGCGCACCCAGTAAACGCGTGTTGGGCTCGTGAAAGACTGCGTCATGCCAAAGATCGCGAGGAAGAAGCCAAAGATGGCGATGGTCCTCACGATTATTCGCAACCGGTGCGGCGTGTCCACGAAAACCAACGTCGCCGCAAAATAGATTATTAGCGTCACCGCCTGCACCAGCACCAGACGCGTTGAATAGGGATCGAGCGACAAGGTCCTGATCGGAGCAGCCGGCAACACGCCGGCGGTATCGACGTTGCGCAGGGGCAACAGTTGCACCAGGCCGAGGACTACCATGCCGAACAATGGCAACTGCAGCAGGTTCTTACTTACGCGCAGCGTGCCCAGCCGCCACCCGTCTGCCATCCAAAGAAAAATAATTGCGACTCCACCGAGACTAAACAGTGCCATCGCCCAGTAGTGGACGGTGCCATAAGCCAAAGCGGAAAGAACTATTGCCAAACATAGGATGAGAAAAAGAAAACGGCTGGCAATCGTATGTGGAAGAATGCGGGGCGGCGCCTCTTCGAGCGGACGAGCCACCGCCGCAGTCTCTGTCGTCACGAGTGACCCGGGCTCGGCGTCGGCCGTCGAACCGTTCAGATCCAAAGCGCCTTCGCCTGCTGGGTCCGAACTATTTTGGGAGTTTGAGATTGAAGTCGTCATACCACAACGTGCCGAAGATCGGACAGTCGGCGTTATCGCCACACGAGGCGCGATTGAGTCGAATGCCAATGGCTTCGGTCTTTGCACTAGTCTTGAAAGTGATCGCGATTGCCTGCCAATCGTTGTCGCCCGCCGGCGCTGGTTGAGACGTGCCCAGGATTGAGCCATCTGCGGCGTCGACGATTTCAACGACCGGCGTGCCTGCGCTCGCCAATTTGCTGGTCTTCAGAAAACCTTCGAGATCGTATTGCTTGCCGGGCTCAACGATGACGATTTGGCCAAGGGCAAAATCTGCTTTCGCCTTTGACTGAAATACCAGTCGCATGCTGCGCGCGCCGCCGTGATAGATATTTGAGTCAAGCGTCACCTGCGCGTGCTGTGTTGACTTCACCTGCCAGCCAAACACGCTGGCGCTGGCTGGTCCAATGTCCTGCTCAAATCCCGCGTTGAGGAGTTGCCCCACCGCGCCTCGCAACCCGTCGCGAAACGCCAGGTCATTCCATACGTCAAGGGCCAAACGAAAGCGCTTCGCTTCGATCAGACTTTTCATGATCGACTCGCCGGTCGCGCGGTTCGTCTTCTTTTCCGTCGCATTGAGACCATTCCAAATTTGCAAGCCGTCGTCGATCCGTTTGCTGTCAAACAAGTACCTGGCAAACTGCGCACGAATTTCGGCGGATGGGCCAATTGCGTTTTTGAGCGCTTCGATGTTTTTCCCGTAAACCTGCAACGCCAGATTGAAAACTTGCGGCCGTAGTTGTGGGTCAGCGTCGCTGGCGCGGCGCAGTTCCGCAAACGCGTCAGCGTCGCGCCCGCTCCGCAGCAACAGATTGCCGAGATACCAACGCGGATAAGAATAAGCAGGCGCAATTTCAATGGCGCGGCGCATGGCCTTTTCGCCTTGCTGCGCGTCGCCGGATTGTTCGAGCGCGCGACCCAGCGCCAGCCACAAACGATAATCGTTCGGCGAAAGTCGCACTGCCAACTCAAACTCGTGAATCGCCTGATTGAGCTGGTCCGGCGGCAGGGTGTTTTGTTCGACGTCTCCCAGTCGCCAATGCGCCAGCGGATCCGACGGCGCGAGACGGGCAGCAATCCGCGCCGTTTCGACGCCGCGGACCTCCGTGTCCATGTACTCGGCGATGGTATCGCCGACGTACCAACGGACGGAAAACCATGCTCCGGTCAACGCAACCAGAAAAGGAAGGAGCAGCAATGCATGACCGAAGGGGCCGCGCACGTTGATGTGTTTTAGCTGATCGGGCATGCCCTTGCTTTGTCAGAACCACCTGCGGTAGCGGGTGGTTGGATTGCGAATTGCGAATTGCGAATCTTTAGTCCTGGGTTTCGGCCTGTTGGTTCGTTCTTGGTCTTTTGCAAATCCAGGATCTGAGATCTGGGATCTGAAATCTGAGATCTTAAATCACAAATCTCCGTCGTCCTTCAGTTCTTCAATCCTGATGCGCATCCGCTTGAGCGCGATCTCTTGTTCCTTGCAGCAACGCATGATCTCCCGAACGCGCTCATCAGACATGCGCGCACTCGAGATCAATACCTCGTCGATCCGTTGCTCACGGCACACCGACGCAAGCGCGCCGTTGCTGCCAAACACTCGCAGCCCATGGATCACTTTGCCTGACTTGGCAGGATCGTCATCGAGAAAACCAACCGGCGAATATTGCCATTCGTTATTGTTCAAAAGTTCCCGCAACAGCAATTCGCCGCCGTCGCCGGCGCCATAAATCAGCACGCGGCGACCGGCGCGATCTTGCGCCACGGGCAGCACCGTGCGGAACAGACGAAAGGCAAGGCGGCTGCCGGCCAGCAGCATCAGCATGAACAATGCATCCAGCACAAAGACGGTGCGCGAGTAACCCTGAAAACGAAACGCGAAGAGAATCACAATCACGCTGCCGATCGAGCTGACCACAACGCCCTTTGCAAAAACGATCAGGTCGTCAATGCTCGTGTAGCGCCAGATGCCGCGATAGACGCCCATCACCAAAAACGTGGCCATCTTGATGAATACCAGCACCGGCAACGTGCGCAGAAACAGGTTCCACGCCGGGCTTCCCGAGAACGCGCCAAACTTGACCGCATACGCGCTCCAATACGCCAGGATGATCAGGACGACGTCGAGCAGCACCTCGAAGATGCGGCGCTTGTAGGAAACGTCAACGAGAAACGTGTAGAGCGGTTTCTCCTTTAAGGCGAGATCTTTTTCCTTTTCGTCATAAACTTTGACGCCGGCGAGATACACACCGAGCAACGTCAGCAGAATCGTGAATCCGGCAATCGCGGCCAGGCTGACATCGAGTTTCATCTGGCGCACGAGCATCGCCAGCAAACCGGCAAGCACCGCGAATCCATACAGCATCCACACCGCGCGGCGCTCTGACATTCCCAGCGCTACGAGCCGATGCGACGTGTGATCGCGTCCGCCCTGAGACGCCGCGCGCCCGGAGAGTTTGCGCAGGATCGTCACAAACGTGGTGTCAAAAATCGGAATGAACAGTACGAGAATCGGCACCGCGAGCACCGGTAGAAAACTTCTCGAACGCCCGCCCGATACATTGACGAGCGCGGCGCTGGCGAGAAAGAACCCGATAAACATCGAGCCGCAATCGCCCATGAAGATCGAAGCGGGATTCGAGTTGTAGATCAGGAAACCCAACAGCGCGGCGGCAAAGACGGCCAGCGTCAAGGCTTCGGTTGGCTGACCGCTGATCGCAAAGCTGACCGCGAGAAAGCACGAAGCGATCAGGGCGATGCCGGCCGCGAGTCCGTCCATGTTGTCGAGCAGATTGATGGCGTTCGTAATTCCGATCAGCCAGAAGATCGTGATCACCATGTTGACCGAAGCCGATCGGGTCCAGGGCAGACTCAAACCGTAGTAGATCACGAAAGCCGCGCCCATGATCTGCCCGATTAACTTTTGATAAGGTTTCGTATGGATGAGGTCGTCAACCAATCCGACCAAAAAGAGGAACGTGCCGGCGCGAATAATGATCGGTCCATAGATCGAAGGTGGGATGAACGCGAAATAAGCGACGGTGACGGCCAGCCAGATGGCCACGCCGCCGAGCATTGCCGTCGGCTGCTTGTGCCAGCGATCCGTCTTCGGCTGCGCGACCATTCCTCTTCGTCGCGCCACCGCCCGCACGAGGGGCGTCAGCACCGCGGCGAAAACAAATGACGCTGCAACGGCGATAATTTGAAATCGAGTGAACGGCATAATGCGTGCTCAATCGTCGATGCTTGGTGGTCGCCCGCTTTGATAATCGATCACGCTCTGCAGGATTCCATCGAGCGACATTGTCGGCCGAAAACCAACCAGCGCGCTCACCTTTGCGATGTCGGGAATCCGCCGCGGCATGTCTTCGAAGCCTTCCTCGTAGGCTTCGTCGTAAGGCACGAAAACTATTTCCGATTCCGAACGGGTTAGTTTCTTCACGCGCTCGGCCAATTGCAGAATCGTTATCTCTTCATTCGAGCCAACGTTAAAAACTTCGCCGACCGCGTCTTTGTGATCCATCAATTTCGTCAGCGCGCCGACGACGTCGCCGACGTAGCCGAAGCAGCGCGATTGTTTGCCGTCGCCGTAAACCGTAATCGGGCGACCCGCGAGCGCCTGCTTAACAAACGTCGGAATCACCATGCCGTATTGTCCTGTTTGGCGCGGACCCACCGTATTGAAGAGCCGGACGATCACCGTCGGCAATTTTCTTTCGCGCCAGTAGGCGAGCGCGAGAAATTCGTCAATGGCCTTCGAGCACGCGTAGCTCCAGCGCCCTTTTGTCGTCGCGCCCATCACCAGATTTCCGTCTTCGCGAAATGGAACTTCCGCGCTGAGGCCATAAACTTCCGAAGTCGACGCGATCAGAACTTTTTTCTTTTTCTTGTTGGCGAGCGAAAGCACGACCTCGGTGCCGTGCACGTTCGTTTCAATCGTGCGGACGGGGCTTTCAACGATCAACTTGACGCCCACCGCCGCGGCGAGATGCACCACCACGTCGCATTCGTCGATCAACTCGGCGGTCACCGGCTGGTTTTGCACCGTGTCAATCGTGTAATGAAAGCGCGGATTGTCTTTGAGATGCTGAATATTCTGAATACTGCCGGTCGAGAGATCGTCGATAACGAAAATCTCGTCGCCGCGCCGCAGGTAAGCGTCCGCCAGATGCGATCCGATGAAACCTGCTCCGCCGGTGATCAATACACGCAATGGTTTTTCTCCTCTGAAAGGGTGAGTGGATTTGCAAGCGACAATTTTAACGCAAAGGGAGCAAAGGGATTCGCAAAGGCCCGCAAAGGAAGATCTCTCTGCATCCTCTGCGCGAAACTTTGCGTCCTTTGCGTTTCTGCCCTTCGCTCCGTCATTACAAAACTCTCGACTGCAAACTTCCTTCGTCAGATCTCGCGCTCACCGCGACGGGCTGTTCGCCAACCAACTGGCTATAGAGCGTAGTAATGTCATCCAGCAATCGTTCCTTTGCAAAATGCTGTTCGGCAAACTCTCGCCCTCGCTCGCCGGTTGTGCGACGCAGTGCTTCATCATCAATCAGGCGTGTCAGTCCCGCGGCAAAAGCGGTTGCGTCATTTGGCGGAACGCGGACGCCACGCTGACAAATCGAGTATGGCGCATCCTGAGCTTCAGAAGTGTCAATCGTGTCACCGAGCAAATCGACAACACCGCCCACCGCCGTCGCGATCACCGGCCGAGCATTCAGCATCGCTTCAATCAATGTCAGCGGCGTGCCTTCGTTGCGCGACGTGAGCGCAACTATATCGAGCGCGGGATAAAAGAACTCCGGATCTTTTCGCGTGCCCGTAAAAACTACGTGTTCAGCCAGACCGAGCGTGCGGGCCTGATCTTCCAAACGATTGCGCAAGTGCCCATCGCCAATCACTACGAAACGCACGCGCGCTCTTACGCTTTCTTTGCACAGAGCAGCGGAGCGAAGGAAAAGATCGTGATTCTTAACCTCGGTCAACCGGCCCACGATGCCCACGAGCAGGTCCGATTCACTCGCGCCCAACTCATCACGGAATCGCCGGCGCCGCTCTCTCCAGTTTGCGAACACTCGCACATCAAGTCCGAGCGGTATCACCGCAAACTGGTCGCTTCGGCCCACCCGGAACTCTTCGTTTATCTCACGCCGTTGCTGCTCGCTGACAACGACTATGCGATCCGTAACGAGTCGCGCCAGCGCTCGTTCGATATTCACAAACACTCGCGTCTTCAACGGCCCATAGTAACTGTGAAAAATGTGTCCGTGATAAGTATGAACAAATTTGCACGGGCGCGGTCGGCCGACAAGCACACGCGGCGTTAACCAACGATAGAGCAACCCCGCAACGCGACCAACCGTGCCCGCCTTCGCCGTATGCGTATGCACGATGTGGGGCCGCTCGTGGACGAACAATCGGTAGAGCTTCCAAATCGTCAGCGCGTCTTTGAGCGAAACTTCGCGGCTCATCTCCGCGATGTACAACGGAGTGACGCCCATCTCCGTCGCGAAGTAGCCCATGTCGTCTTCGCCCGGCGGCACTGTGCCCGCGACCAGCAGCGTCTCGCATTCTTTAAGTCCCGCCGTCAACCAGACCACGTGCTTCGCTGGTCCGCCAACGTTGAGACGAGCGATGACGCGAACTATCTTCATTGCTCAGTCATCCATCCGACATCTCGTCGCCGGAAACCTTCAGGCTGTCGTGCTGATCTCGACACTATGCTTTAGCTCCAGTTTGTTCGCGCCCGTTTCGGCCACCAGATTTGAAGCGCGCTGCAGACTTTCAAAAGTGCCGGCGTCAGTCCACCAGCCGGCTAACTCGTCCCACGTCATCTGATCGCGCTCGATGTAGGCGTTGTTGACGTCGGTAATCTCCAATTCGCCACGGCCCGAAGGTTTCAGAGTACGCACGATGTCGTAAACCTCGCCGTCGTACATATAGATTCCGATCACGGCATATTCCGATTTGGGTTCGCGCGGTTTCTCTTCAATGCGCACGACGCGCGGACCATCGAGCACAGGAACGCCAAAACGCTCCGGATCGGGCACGCGCTTCAAAAGAATCTTTGCGCCGCCGCCCTGTTCGCGATAAGCGCTGACGGCCGCGAGGATATTTCCTTCGATGATATTGTCGCCCAGGACCACGCACACCGGAGCGCCCGCGGCAAAGTGTTCGCACAGCGCAAGCGCGTCGGCGATGCCGCCTTCGCCTTCCTGGTAAGTGTAGTTGAGATGATTGAGTCCGAACGCCTTTCCGTTTCCGAGCAGCTTCAGAAAATCACCCGCCGAATTTCCGCCCGTAACGATCATGATGTCGGTGATGCCCGCATTCACCAGCGTTTGAATCGGGTAATAGATCATCGGCTGATTGAAAACGGGAAGCAGATGTTTGTTGGTCACGGACGTCAACGGCCGCAACCGCGAGCCTAATCCGCCGGCAAGTACGATGCCTTTCAAAATTGATCCTCCAAACTCTGTACTTTGTGCTTTGTACTTTGTGCTTTGTGCTTTGAAAACCAAGTATCGAAGGACAAAGAACCAAGTACAAAGTACCAAGCACAAAGTACAAATCAATCAATAAATCTCTCAAACCACAATTCAAGCATCAGTAGTGTCCAAAGTTGATGCGAATAATCGTGCTCGTGTTTGACGTGCGATTCAACCAGACGCCGGACGGTTTCGGGTTTGAATAATCCGCGTTTGAGCGCCCGTTCAGACAGGATCGTTTCGCGCAGGAAAGGTTCGAGCTGGCCGCGAAACCAATGTCCAATGGGAACGCCGAAGCCCATCTTGCGGCGCTGGATATTCTCGGCTGGCAATAGTTTCTTCAAGACGCGCTTCAGCAAATACTTGGTCGTCAGTCCGCGCAGTTTCATTTTTTCCGGCAGGCTTGCGGCAAACTCGATCACTTCGTGATCCAAAAAAGGCGAGCGCGCTTCGAGCGAAACCGCCATGGTGGCAATGTCCACCTTGACCAACAGATCGTTTGGCAAGTAAGTCATCGTGTCTGCCAGCAGCGCGGCATCGACAATTCCCGAACCGTTGGCAACAGCAAACCAGGGCTCAAGCAGCTCGGACGAGTGTGAGGTTTCTGTCCGCCGGCGAAAGTCTTCCGAATAGAGATCGCTTTTAGCGTCGCTGTCAAAGACGCTGATCCAGCGCAGGTAACGATCGACTTTTGATAGCGATGCGGCCTGAACAAATCGTTTTGCGTCACGCGTCCGGCTGCGGCGCTTGTCCGACGACGGCAACATTCCGACTGCCTGGTCAATTAATGACTTGCGCAGCACGCCGGGCAATTTCAAATATTTTTCCGCGAGCCCCATCGCCGCGTAGCGTTCGTAGCCGGCGAAACATTCATCACCGCCGTCGCCGTTGAGCGCTACGGTCACGTGCTTGCGAGTTTCGCGCGCAACATAGTAAGTCGGAATCGCCGAAGAGTCCGCGTACGGTTCGCCGTAGTGCTCAACCAGCGTCGGCAAAACTTCGAGCGCGTCAGGACGAACGATGAACTCATGATGATCGGCGCCCACGTGCTCCGCAACGCGGCGCGCGTGATGCAATTCGCTAAAGTCCTGTTCTTCGAAACCAATCGAAAATGTTTTGACTGGTTCGCTCGATTCCTGACTCATCAACGCCACTACAGCGCTCGAATCGATGCCGCCCGAAAGAAATGCGCCGAGCGGAACTTCAGATATCAAACGCAGTCGCACAGCTTCGCGCAGAATCTCGATCGCGCGCTCGCCGGCTTCCTCTTCGCTGATTTTGATCTTCTTTGAGAAATCAGGCTGCCAGTAGCGCTCGATCTTGATCTCGCCTTTGCGCCAACGAAGACTGTGGCCCGGCTCGAGTTTGCGGATTGCGCGATACGCGGTCAGCGGCGCGGGCACGCACATGAACGAGAAGTAATGATGCAGCGCTACGGGGTCAATGTCGCGACTGATCTGCGGATGCAGCAACAACGCGCTGAACTCAGACGCGAAAACAAACTCCCCGTTGATCTCCGCATAGAGCAGCGGCTTTTTGCCGACGCGATCGCGCGCGACAAACAACTCCTGCGTGCGCTCGTCCCAAATCGCAAACGCAAACATGCCGCGCAGATGTTTTGGACAATCAGCGCCGTAACGATCGTAAGCGTGAATGATTGCTTCAGTGTCGCTGTTGGTATAAAACGTGTCGCCGAGCTGCTCGAGTTTTTCGCGCAGCTCGCGATAGTTGTAAATCTCTCCGTTGAAAACAATCCACGCCGTGCGATTCTGATTGTGAATCGGCTGCTGCCCGCTCGCGAGATCGATAATCGAAAGCCGGCGCATCCCCAAGCCCACCGGGCCGTTGAAATAGAAACCATCCTCGTCCGGCCCGCGATGGCGAATCGCTTCGCACATCTGCCGGATCACGTCCTGCTCAACGTCGCGCCCGTCGCTTCTAACTATGCCTGCAATTCCACACACGATGCTTTTCTCTGGAACAACTTTTCGAACCTCTCCCGCGTTTGCATGACTCTCGAATGCTGGGCCAGAGCTATATTAGCGGACGTTCTTAGTTGCTGTCCAAAAACGGATTCCCTGGACGATGGCTGCAACCCTTCTCTGTGTGATCTCCGTGTTCTCTGTGACTCTGTGGTGAGTGATCTCGCGCCGTTCTTTCATCACCGAGGCACAGAGAACACAGAGGCTGCACAGAGCAAGCCCGAAATAGGACGCAACTAACCATCCCGCCTGTGAGATACTCGCGGCGATCTGTGTTAACATTTTTCACTTATTAGGAAACGGCTTGCATTGATTCTTCGCGCCGACAGGCTCGGGCTTTCGATCTCCAACCGCGGAAAGGGAAATAACATTTGGCCATCGGCGATCATACCCCTGTCGTTCAACTGATCTCTCCTTATGGCGGCAGTCTAATAAATCTTCAGTTGCGGGAACCGGCGGCGACCGAGCTGAAGGCTTACGCCAGTCACCTTCCCGCGATCCAATTATCTGAGCGCGCTGTCTGCGATCTTGAACTGCTGGCAACCGGGGCGTTCTCGCCGCTTGATCGCTTCATGGGATGTGACGACTACCTGCGCGTTCTGGACGAGATGCGGCTGGCTGATGGGACGGTCTATCCGATTCCGGTAACGCTGCCGGTCGAAGCCGCGCCGTTTCTGCGAGTCGATCGGGAAGTCGCCCTGCGAGATGCGCGCAATGAGCTACTCGCGGTGATGACGATCGAAGAGATTTACGATTGGGATCTTGATCACGTCGCCGATCAAGTCTTTGGCACGCGCGATTTGCGTCATCCATTTGTCGCCGAGATGCATCGGTGGGGGCGGCGGAACATTTCCGGTCCGCTGCGCGTGATCCAACTGCCTCGTCATTACGACTTTCGCGAGCTGCGTCTGACTCCGCGCGAGACGCGAGAACGTCTGGAGCAGTTTGGCTGCCATAACGTCGTCGCCTTTCAGACGCGCAACCCGCTGCATCGCGCTCACGAAGAGATCACCAAGCGAGCGGCCGAGCAAGTCGACGGCGTGCTGCTGCTGCATCCGGTCGTCGGACTGACGAAACCCGGCGACGTCGATCATTACACTCGCGTGCGCACCTACAAAGCACTGGCCGCGAATTACTACGCGCGCGATCGCGTGCTGCTGTCGCTGCTGCCGCTGGCCATGCGTCTTGCGGGACCGCGCGAAGCTTTGTGGCATGCGCTCATTCGTCGCAACTACGGCGCGAGTCACATGATCGTAGGCCGCGATCACGCCAGTCCCGGCGTCGACTCAGAGGGCAAGCCATTTTACGCACCCGAAGCCGCGCAGGAGTTGGTCCAACAATTCAGCGAAGAGATCGGCGTAAAGGTGCTGCCGTTCAGCGAGTTTGTCTATCTTCCTGACGAGGATCGATACGAAGAAGCTGCCCTGCTCCCAGGCAGCACGCGAACGGCTTCCATCTCAGGCACGCAAGTAAGAGATCAGTATCTGCAAATTGGCCGGCCCCTGCCGTCGTGGTTTACGCGTCCCGAAGTCGCCGAGATTCTTAGCGAGACGTTTCGTCCACGCCACAAGCAGGGCGTGTGCATTTGGTTTACTGGTTTGAGCGGCGCGGGAAAATCGACTACGGCCGAAGTGTTGACCGTGCTATTGCAGGAGTGTGGGCGGCAAGTCACGGTGCTGGACGGCGACGTCGTGCGCACACATCTTTCGCGCGGCCTCGGCTTCGGCAAAGAAGATCGCGATCTGAACATCAGGCGCATTGGCTTTGTCGCGGCCGAGATCGTGCGTCACGGCGGAACGGTTGTGTGCGCCGCAGTCAGTCCGTACCGGGCCACGCGAAATGACGTGAGGAATATGGTCGGCCGGGAGCAGTTTGTCGAAGTCTTCGTTGATACTCCGTTAGCGGAATGTGAACGGCGCGATACAAAGGGAATTTATGCCAAAGCTCGGCGCGGAGAGATCAAAAACTTTACCGGCATTGACGATCCGTACGAGCCGCCCCAGCATCCTGAACTAACACTCGAGACGATAGATCAACCGCCGGAAGATAACGCTCGTCTAATTCTCGAATTCCTGATGGATCATGGCTTCGTCGTCAGGGGTGTTGGATAAGGCTTGAGCGTTGCAGACCTGTTGAAGCGTTTTTGTCCCCAGGCACCAAACTTAGGCTCGTCCAGCTTCTTCTCCGAAACGAGTATTTGTGCGGCCAGTAACAATAAATAATCTCGGACAGCCTTATCTGAGGTTTTGGAAGAGATTTACGACTGGCTCGACCAATCGGCAAGTCTTCCGCGCGGCCGTTACGATTGCCGTCCTCACTTCTTTCGCCAAGCTCGCATCGGTAGCAAAAGAGCTGCTGGTAGCTCGCCGATTCGGAACCGGCGCTACGATCGAGGCGTTTCTGGTTGCCGTCCTCATACCAATGCTCGCGATCAACGTCATCTCCAACTCATTCAGCATTGCGCTTATACCGACCTACATCAGCGTCAGAGAAAAAGAAGGTCGTGAAGCGGCGCAGCGACTGCTTTCCGGAGTCACGGTTTGGAGCGTGCTGCTGTTGACGCTGGCAATTGTTTTTGTGCTCGCTACTTCGCGTCTTTATCTTCCCTTGATCGGTTCGGGTTTCAACCAGAAGAAGCTGGATCTCACTTTTCAATTACTTTGCGTGGTCTCGCCCATAATTGTATTGAGCGGGATCGCGAATATTTGGGGTGCGGTGCTCAATGCCGGTGAACGTTTTGCTTTAGTAGCGCTGGCGCCGATCATTACGCCGTCGGTCACCCTGGCCGTGCTCTTTACTTTCAGATACTCGATCTTTGCGCTTCCCGCCGGCATGGTCATCGGCGCGGCGTTCGAAATGGCTCTACTCGGTGTGGCGCTGAAGCTACGCGGCATCTCATTGCGACCGCGCTGGCATGGTCTGGATTCCGACCTGCGGCAGGTCGCGGGACAGTTTGGGCCACGGGTAGGAGCAAACCTGCTACGCAGCGGATCAACTGTCGTTGACAGATCTCTCGCGGCCACGCTAGCCGGCGGAAGTGTGGCGGCATTGAACTACGGCAATCGCATCACGATCACTTTGCTCTCGGTTGCCGGCGCGGCACTAGGGTCGGCAATCACGCCCTACTATTCCAAGATGGTCACGCACCGGGATTGGTCAGGCGTGCGCCGCACATTGAAGCGCTACTCGTTACTGCTCCTCCTGTTGAGTGTTCCCGTCGTGGTCATCCTTTACTTCTCTGCGGTGCCATTTGTTCGGATCGTATTCCAAAGGGGATCATTCAGAGCCCACGACACAAATCTGGTGGCGCATGTGCACGCGCTTTATGCGCTTCAGATTCCTTTCTACTTAGGCAACGTTCTGCTGAGCCGATTGTTGTCGTCACTGTTGGCTACGAAGATCACCATGTGGGCCGCGGGGATCAATCTTGCGCTCAATATTATTTTGGACATTCTTCTCATTAGAATAATGGGCGTGGCCGGTATTGCGCTGGCCACCAGTTGCGCCAGCATCGTCACGTTTGGGTTTGTTTCCTATCACGCGATCAGAATCCTAAGAAAGCGCGCCGCGAATCTTCCCGACCCTGCCCAAGAGAGCGAAGGTGTCTGATTAGAAATCCTGCAGCGGGGCCCTGGCCTTATCGCTGCCGTGAGTTTCGAGGATTAGCCGGTTGGATCAGCTCGGAAGTTCTTAGAAAAAGAAGAGTTTTGACAAAGATTTGCTTTGACATTTTTGATTAATGGATGTAGTTTTTCGGTGCTTCTCTTGCAGGAAATCTAGAATCGAGCGAGTTGGCTGAGGTTTTTTGGCTTTTCACTTGGATTTGTGATTGGGCCGTTACCTTCCCTCTCAAGAGCAGAGGTCCCAAATCCGCCCTTAGAAGCTAACTTGCTTCGGCCTCTCAAAGGATCTCTGGTTTGGGATCCGACGCCATTTTCGGCAAGAAAGTGGGCCTCGGTTTGGCCTTCGACATTCTTGCTATTTTCCACTCGGATAGGGAGGATTGAATCCTATGAGACAGAATCACAGTCGAGGCGGCATCAATTCGATTATGTTAATTGCCGCGGGTATTGTGCTCTTGCAAGCCTTTGGCTTCTCTGTCGCGAACGCCCAGCGCAAGCCTGCATCGGATGAGGTTGAGAGGGAATTATTCAAGTCACCTGTTTCGCCGCGGCTGCAGGAGCCTGCTCCTCTCAGCCCGCAACGCGCCGCAACTCAAAGCAAGATTGGATTAGTAGGAGCGCCGGTTCCGGGCAGCACGTTTAGGACAGAGTCGTTCCCTCGAGATCCGTTGATCGCTAATGCAGGTCCTATCTCCAACTGCGTGCTGAACGGCGGCGGCCCCACAATTACCTGCAGCGTATTTGAAACGGACGCATCCGGCAACCCCTCTGAGATTTCAAACGTAATCGCATTGCCGGCTCCGGTGATAGGCGGGTATCTGGTATTGAAAGACAATGGCGCCGCTCCGGATAGCGACCAGACTCAATGGAGTGACGTGCTCGTTTTCGCCCCGACCGCTACAAACGCGACGACCGTTCAATTGTTCTCAAGAGGATGCAACACAGGCAATCCCAATGACGTAAGTTGCTTCCCTACATATGCAACCGTGACGGCGGATCCCGACAATGCTTTCATTGTCGAGACCAAGGGTGCGGCGACAATATTCAACGCCGGGGGCAACATCTACAATATCTTCAGCATCGACGACAATCCACCCATCAGGCCCTTCACGTTAGCCGCGTCGGTGGGAACGGTCGATGAAGACAGCACGACGATCGTGCAGTTAAGGAATTTCACTGCGACCCTGGCCACGGGAGCGATCGGTTCAGTTAACGTTCGCTACAGCATTACGTCGGTGAATGACATTTCGCGCTTCTGCCCCGCCACTCAATCGGTGGTTAAGGTTCGCTTCCGCAATAGTGACAATACGGGGGCCACCGCGAAGGTATCGTTCGAAATCCACTCGACCAACATAAACACCGGCGGCAACAACATCATCTACACGTTCAGTAGCAATAGCCGAGGAAATGGTGTGTCATTTACGACCGCCAGTGACTCCCCGGCGATCGATTTCGACTTCGCAAACAACATCTATTGGATCGAAGCCACGATCTTCAGAAGCAACGCAAGTCAGTTTGCCGATCTCGGCTCGATTCAGATCTGGGAGGCCGGCGGTACTGCTTGCCCATAGTTCCAGCGGCACTAAGTTAGACAAGCCGCGTTCAACTCAAGGAGGATTTGCAGGTGAACAAAATGCATAAACAACGTCGATTTTTTTCAATGGCTCTCATTCTTTCATTCGCGCTGCTCGTATGTAGCACAGGAATCCTGGGCCCGGCTGTACGGGCGCAAACTCGAGGGAAGCTTCAACGCGTGCGTCCGGCGGATCCTTCCCCGGTAGATACGACTCAAGAACCAACGTCTTCGGCTGGACGAGTGACCGCCGACATGATACCCCAGCCCGATGGAGCGTGGGTCATGGACGGAACATCGAAGGGACGGTTGACCACCTCGGTTTTGCCGCCCAATGTGGCGCTTGCAGTTCCGCTTAATCAGGCGTGGACCGCGGCGGCCTCGACGGGGACGATCGACGAGGATAGTCTGGCGATCGCTGAAGTAAAAAATTTCACGGTGTCGCTCAAGCCGGGCTTGACTGGGACTGTTACCACTCGCCTTAACGTCACTTCGACGAATGGCGCGAGTTCGTTCTGTCCAGCCACAAGTTTGATGCTTAAAATTCGCTATCGCCAGAGTGACGCTTCGGGTACATTGGCGAAAGTCACGTTCGAGCTCCATCAGACCAACATAAGCACCGGCGGTAATACGGTGATCGTACCCACGCCCCTGGGCTTCAGTAGTGGTGGGAGCTTTTTCACGATTAGCGGCAACTTTGGGGTTGACCTTGATTTTGCAAATAACATCTATTGGATTGAGATCAAGGTCTTTCGCAGCGACCCGGCGCAGTTTGCCGACTTCGGCTCGGTGCAGGTTTGGGAAGCCGCCGGCACTGCTTGCCCGTAAGCCATTAGGAAGAAAGATCGCACCCTTCAAAGCGGGAACTCGATTGGAGCGAATCGGGTTCCCGCTTTAGGTTTTGCAGTAGCGCAGGCTTCAGTCTGTGATTCTCTCGCCGGGATGAGACCTCGACAGTCGCAGATTACGCAGAATGATTGCTTCGTTCGATCTGTGAATCACCGCGGCGGCGCGGACGCAGGCGTCAATTCGATCTTGATTATCTCGCTTGCGGTGAACCCCTGGATCTCCAACATGTAGCGGCGCTCTTTTGGACCTTCGAAGATCAAATACCCGCGCTTACTCGCGCTTGGTCCCAGGGTTTGAATTTGGCCCACACTCTTTTCCATTCTCCGGGCCTTCTCGCTGGGGCTGTACTCTTTGCCTTTGTCGTCGATCAACTTGAAAGGACCAATTGCCCGATCTTTCTTGTCCGTGTTGACGATGCTCAGATCGACGTAGAGATAATTTGCGGCCGGCGACATTTTCGCTTCCTGATCAGAGAGATGATCGCTGAACCACGAACCGTAAACTTTGTAACCGAGGTAACCCGCGGGCACTGCCTCGCCGGTTTTGAAAATCTTTCTCGCCGGCGAAGGGCTCGGCATCGTGGTCGACGATGTGTCGGGAGACAACTGGACCACCGGCGAGTTGGCGGGCGAACTGGAGGGACTCGGCGATGCGTTCAAGCCGGCCTGACGCTTCGGTGAGCATGAAACCGCAAAAACCAAAACTGTTAAGAGAGGAAGCGCCAGGTTCCCGACATTCAGGAAAACCTCACACCTCGCGCGTCCTGTGATTCGCGTTTTCATAAATGGAACTCTCATCAGATGAGCTTAAACGCAAAGTACTCAAAGTCCAACGCAAAGGTCGCAGAAAAACCTTCTTTACGTTCCTTTGCGGACTCCTTCGCGTCCTTTGCGTTTAGGACCGAAGCTTGATTACCTCATAAGCTTGAATTTTGACACAGCCTCTTACGTGGCTGGGAGTCGGAAAGATTAGTGTTTACAGTCACTCGATATCTGCTGTAGCCTGCCCGCGTGTCCCCGCCACAAAGTGCTTCAACCACAAAATCAGGATTCTCGCTTGGCTATCGTCCGGAGCTTGATGGCTTGCGCGGGATCTCGATCCTTTTAGTTCTTGGTCTGCACTTTGCCCCGCGCCTGTTTCCCGGTGGCTATTTCGGCGTCGATATCTTCTTCGTCCTGAGCGGATTTCTGATCTCATCGTTGCTGTTGCAGGAATGGTCGAGACGAAATTCAATTAGCCTAAAAGACTTTTATGTTCGCAGGGCCCTCAGACTAGGTCCGGCGCTCGGCGTTTATCTGCTGGCGCTTGGCGCTTATGCCTTCTTATTCTTAACCAGAACAAGCGCGCATGAAGTTTACATTGGAATCCTGTGGACGCTTTCCTATGTGTCGAACTGGGTGATGGCGCTTAAGCCGAATCAGCCCCTGAGCATTCTGGCAATCACCTGGTCGCTCGCCGTTGAAGAGCAATTCTATTTGATCTGGCCGCTATTGCTCACTGGTTTGTTAACTGCGAAACTGCAACGACGATCGATCTTGATCGGGTTAGCCCTCGGTGTCGTTTTCGTGGCCGTATATCGAGCGCTGCTTTGGCACGCGGGCGCATCTCCCAGACGCTTGTATTACGGCACGGACACGCACGGCGATGGATTGTTGCTCGGTTGCCTGATTGGTTGTCTGGTTTCGTGGGGCCGGATTCCTCAATCTAGAATGATCAGACGCACCATAAAGTTTCTGGCGCTGATTTCATTTCTCTTCATCGCTTATCTCGTCGCAACCACGAGCAGTCATGAACCAAAACTGTACTCTGGCGGGTTCTCGCTCGCGTCGTTGGCGATAGCAACGATGCTACTCGCTTTGCTCGAGTTTCCGGCGGCGCTCGCAACGAGGATCTTGCGGTTTAGACTGCTCGTTTGGATAGGGCGAGTTTCCTATGGACTCTATCTCTGGCATTGGCCGGTGCGCGGCCTGGTCTTTGGCAAATCAGTTCAGCCGTCGATCAAACAGATCGTCGGCGGCGTCATTTTGTCATTCACCGTCACCGCACTTTCTTTCTACATTGTCGAACAGCCTTTCCTGCGCTGGAAGAAACGATTCAGTCATGCGTGAGCTTCGCTAATACGATGAATGCAAATCCACACTCGACTAAAGCATCGCGCTGGAGTTGGGCCGCGGTCACTGCCGTCATCATGACGTTGTTGGCCATCTACCCCGTGCTTCATCTGCGTTCGCTTCGAGGGAAAGATTGGAATGGTTCATTCGCGTATCTGCAGGGAGACGAACTGATTTATGCGGCTTACGTTAACTCACTCCGCACGGGCCGCCCGCGCTGCAACAATCCCTACACCGGTGAACAGGATCGGCCCGGGGCACGCTTAGGCGAGTCGGCTTATTCAATCCAGATCGTTCCTGCTTATTCAATCGCGTTAATAGCGCGCGTGTTTCGCCTGTCGACGTCTGCGGCTTTTGCGGTGTTGATGATCTTTGTGGCGCTCAGCACGTCGTTGATTCTCTTCTGGCTGATTTTGTCGATAACTGGTGATGCGAGGTTAGCCGCCGCGGGAGTTCTTTTCGTGCTGTGTCTTGGCAGTGTGCCGACGCTTTGGGGGCTGCTGCAAATTTTGCGCGGCTTGCCTGCCGATTTTTCTCATCTGCGATTCTTGCGCCGTTACGCGCCCAGCGCAGCATTTCCATTCTTCTTCGCGTTCTGCGCGCTCGTGTGGCAAGTGGTTACCACTTCGAGTCGCAGGAGATCTTACATCTTCTCGTTAATGGCCGGCGCGGTTTTCGTCATTCTTGTCTTCTCTTACTTTTACTCGTGGACTGCGGCTCTCGCCTGGGTGATATGCCTCGCACTGCTATGGGTGTTAGCCAAACCAAACGAGTGGCGGCACAACTTGAAACTCTTCGGCGTCATCGCCGTTTTTGTGGTGGCTGCTTTACTGCCCTATGCCTGGCTGTTGACCAAACGAGCGCGGAACCAGATCGAGGTGACAATGCTGGCACGCACGCACGCGCCCGACTTAGTGCGCGTCCCGCAACTGGTAAGTTTCGTTTTGCTAGCGCTCTTGATTGTTCTGAACCGGAAAGGTCTTTTCAGTTTTCGCGAGAAGGCTTCGCTCTTCGCCACCTCATTTGTTGTCTTGCCGTTTGTTTTATTCAATCAACAGATCGTGACCGGGCTTTCCCTGCAGCCAACGCATTACGAAGTCTTCGGCGCCAACTACTGCGTGCTGCTGGCGGTGGTTCTCATCGCCGGCATTCTGTGGAGCAATCTAACGGGTCCTAAGAAAATAATTTTCAACTTTGGTTTGATTTTGATCGCCGGACTGTCGGTCGCCTGGGGAACGTTTGAAGTAGCTCGCTCGACTGAAAAATTTACGCCCGCATTCATAACCAGAGACGAAGCAACTCCAGCGGCAAGGCGGCTCGCCGAATTAAGAGAAGACTCTTCAAACGGATCAGCTCCGCTGGTGATTCTCGCAACCGACCCAGTGGTCGCGGACTATCTACCGACCATCGCGCCGCAGGCGTTACTCTGGGCGCCGCACATGTATGGCTTCGCCGGCACAACTCCATCGGAAGACAGGCGCAGGCTGCTCTCCTTTCTTTACTACTCGGGAATTCGCTTCGCCGGCATGACCGCACAGCAATTTGAAAAGCTGGACCCGCAAAGGAAATATTATTTTTCTTCCTTGTTGGGAAGAAACCGTATCGACCGCAGCCAGAGCAATACCTGGACGCCGGTCACAGCGACGGAGTTTGAAAACGCCCAACGCGCGTATTCAGATTTTATGTCCGTATTCGATCGTGAGATGGCGTCGCGTCCAATTCTCTCTTACGTTCTCATGTCCGACGATCAACCTGTCGATCTCGCTAATCTGGATCGGTGGTATGAACGTGATAAAGGAGAGCGAATAGGTAAGTACGTTCTTTATCGAGTGAGCTTGCGGCCACGACTTGTCGCCCGGGAGTGGAAGAGTCTCTCTGTGCCCGACTCTGTGTTCTTTGTGACTCCGTGGTGAGGGTGTTTTATTGGCATTTCACCACTGAAACACGAAGAACTCAGAGCCAGCACAGAGACTTCGACCTTATTCCGACAGACTCCTGGCGAAGAACCTGCGGCTTCGAATAAGCCCAGCCGCGGCGAGAATGGATACGAGCGGCATCATCGGCAATCCATAGCGTGGCTCGATCCACAGCGGAAGCGAAATGACGCAGAGAAGAATCGGAAACAGCGTGATGTGACTGAGCGTGACGAATCTCTGTCGCTCGGCGATCATGCCAACCAACGCAAACAAGAAAACCAAAATATTCCCGGCTATGAACGCCACTCTAACAATCACCTGACCGACTCGACGTTCGCGAACTGCGGTTCTAAACGGCGTGCTGCCGTCACCAAACATATAGCTGCCGCTGTCGATGAATAATCTCGGATACTGCTGCGCGCGCGCAACGATCCACTGGCCCGGGTTATTCGCGATTCTTTGCAGCGCCGCACGCAATCGGAGTCGATCCGCTTCCGATTCATCACTGCCGGCGTTTCCACCGCTTGCATCGACGCTTCTGAGAAATTCCTTGCGCGCTGTGACGTCGTCTGCATCTTTCGTCTTCTGCGTTCCCAATAGCAGATTGGTGCCATAGCCTGACGAAGCGACGGGAATGAATCGATGAAAGACGATCGCGTTCCGCACCATCCAGGTCGATGCGATTGCTAATGACAGCAGCATGATCGTCACGAATGAACGGCGCTTGCAGCGCCACGGTCTTAACAGCGTGACGAGCGGCAGCAGCACCACAAACGGCAGCATCGTGACGCGCGCGAGCGCCGCCAGGCCAAAGACGATGCCTGCCGAAACATTACGCTTCCGGCCCCAGAGAAAAACGCCGAGCGTCAGCAAGAATGTGAACAGTGTTTCACTCAAAATAACGGCTGTGAAATGATTCGTCATTGGGGCGAGCGCCATCCCCACGCTCGCCAGGACGGCAACGCCGCGACCAAATTGATCGCGCGCGATCAGATAAACCAATGCGACGGTCGCGGTTCCCAAAATCGCCTGCAGCAGCAACACTGCGTAGATCGGAGCCGAGTCTCCGAACCAAAGCACGGCGATAACCGCTGAGTATAGTGGCGGGCGAAACGCCGTGGGAGTGAGTCCATCCGCATTTGCACTAAACACATGGTGAAAGGCGATGTTGCGCGCCACGGTGACGTACCACGCACTGTCGCCTGACTCCCACTCGCCGAAAAAGATCCACGCGAGGCGAACCGCGAGAGCCGGCACCATGATCTTAACGATGTCTACCCGCGCCTGATTGCCCGTCTGCTTGAGTGAACCCTCTCGGTTCTTGACGACGGCCTTTGTCATTTCGTTTAGAATAGCAGAGTTCCCGTTAGGTTTTTGCGCAAAGATTGATTGGCGGAGTTAACTCGCGCGACGGATGAGAAAACCAGACTTCTTCATCGTAGGAGCGCCTAAGTGCGGCACGACGGCCCTGTACCGCTGTCTGGAAGCGCATCCGGAGATCTTCGTTCCTGAAAGAAAAGAGATTCACTTCTTTGGCGCCGATCTGTTTTCGCCTACTTACGTTCGCGACCTTGACGAGTATCTCAGGTTGTTTGCCGGCGCAGGCGAAGCAAAGCGCGCGGGCGAGGCTTCGGTCTGGTACCTTTACTCAAAACGCGCGGCGCAGGAGATCAAAGAGTTCTGCCCCGGCGCGAGCATCATCATCATGCTGCGCAATCCGGTCGACATGATCTACTCGTTGCACTCGCAGCACCTTTACAACGGCGCCGAAGACATCGAGGACTTTGCGGAAGCGTTGCGCGCGGAAGTTGATCGAAAACAAGGCCGGCGGTTGCCGCCAGATGTACCCGCCGTTGAGCGACTATTCTATCGAGAGGTCGCGAAGTACAGCGATCAGGTTGAGAGATATTTGAAAACCTGCGGCAGCGATAACGTCAAAGTGATCATCTACGACGATTTCAAACAAGACCCGGCGCGAATCTGTCGCGAGACATTTGCATTTCTGCAAGTTGATGCTGACGTCGAACCACGGATTGGCGTAGTCAATCCCAACAAGAAGCTCCGCAGCCGAGCCGTGCAATCGATACTGAATCAACCACCGCGGCTTCTTGGCCAACTCGCGAGACCTTTGACGACCCCTGCACTGCGACATAGACTCTTCGCGACTGCGCAGGGTTGGAATACAAATTACGCGCCGCGCCCGCCTTTGCCGAAACGTTTGAGACAACAGTTGCAACAGGAGTTTGCGCCGGAGATTGAGCGACTGAGCACTCTGCTCGATCGAGACTTGACCCAGTGGTCAAGACCTTAGGAGCGTAGGGGCAGGGCTTGTCCCTGCCCGTGTTGTAGTAGATTACGGAACATGCGGGCAAGGACAAGCCCTGCCCCTGCAAAATCTGTCCAAAATACAATTGGAGGACGAGGATCGACGGTTGCGAATAACAATCGTAACGCCATCGCTTGCCGCCGGCGGAGCGGAACGTTCTGTCGTTTTGCTCAGCGCCGGATTTCTCAATAAGAGCCACAACGTTAGCGTAGTAACTCTATATCCCGCAGCGACCGACGCTTACGCGTTGCCCGAAGGCGCCGCGCGAATAGCTTTGGATATCGCAGCGGATTCGCCGACTGTCATCCATGGTTTTTTTCGCAACCTCAAGCGACTTGCCACCCTGCGAAAAGCGGTCCGCACGACTCGGCCCGACGTTGTAATCTCGAACATGACGCAGACGAATGTGCTCACCACGATCGCGCTGACAGGAACGAGTCATCCGGTCGTGATGATTGAGCACAGCAACCCAACGATGAATGCGGGCAATGGGATTTGGAGGCTATTGCGTCGCGCGGTCTATCCACGTGCGGCGCAGCTGGTCAGCGTGAGTCGCGACATCAACGATTATTTCCGTTGGCTGCCAGAGTCAAAGAAAGCGGTGATCCCCAATCCACTCTCTATCAGCGCGTACGAAATTTCCGCAAACAAGGACTCCTTTCTCCTCGACGCGAACAAGAAATGGATCGCCGCGATGGGCCGTTTGATCCATGTGAAGGGTTTCGATCGCTTGCTGGCTGCGTTCGCAAAGCTCGCGGCAAAACATCCCCGTTGGCACCTCGTGATCATGGGAGCAGGCGAACTGCGATCTGATCTTGCGCAACTGATCGAGCGACTCGGTCTGAAAGGAAGGGTGCAACTTGCCGGCTTCGTCAGCAACCCCTTCGGGGTGTTCCGACACTCGGAATTCTTTGTGATGTCCTCGCGCTCCGAAGGTTTCCCCTATGCTTTGCTGGAAGCGATGTCTTGCGCGCTGCCGGCAATCGCTATGGAGTGCACGTCCGGACCGCGCGAGATTATTCGCGATGGTCTCGACGGAATCCTGGTGCGCGAAGGAGACGTCGAAGCGCTGGCCGGGGCGATGGATCGATTGATGAGTGACACGACGGAGCGCAAACTTCTGGCTGCGCGCGCGCCAGATGTCCTTGAGCGATTCGGATTAGAGAAGACGATCGAACAGTGGGAAAGGTTGTTTGCAGGTATTGTCCAAGACAAGCGATAGCTGGTGGTGTTCTCGGGCCGCAACCAAAACGAGTAGAGGCAAGGAGTAAGACTCACCTGAAGCGATACAGGCGTCTTAAGCTCCGTAGGAGTGGGATATTTATAGTGGCCGGCAGTAACACGGATCACCAGCTCCGTAGGAGCGACATGTTCCGGCAGACAGACCAGGCACAGGAGCAGTAAACATGTCGCTCCTACGGAGCTGGCGGAAACGGCGTAACCTTCTATCTATAAATATTCCGTCCCTAACGGGACTGGTTGTGCGGCGGCGAATCTTGTTC
>JBGPWL010000117.1:0-12226 GCA_041492185.1 Pyrinomonadaceae bacterium
CGTCCGCTTGACACTCATTTAACACGCCCGTATATTCGGTTCTACTCACTAAAAACAGAGATTGCACCCGTAGCTCAGCTGGATAGAGTACCTGACTACGAATCAGGGGGTCGCACGTTCGAGTCGTGCCGGGTGCACCATCAACTTCAATAAGTTACGGGCGTCGCCATTGGACGCCCTTTCTCATTTTGTGTGCCTATGGTGTGCCAACCCCTAAGAACCCATTAGCCGTAGAGCAGTTGTTCGAGGTGCGCACGCAATTGTAAGAGTCGCGTCTTGCCCACCTTTGCGATGACTCGATCTAACAGCCATACATAGCTCGCGAAAGTGTGCTCGCCAACTCGCTGCTGAGCAACAGTCTTGAGCCAAGTGCCGAGGTATTCGCCAAGCGACAGCTTTATTTGAAACGTAGGAATGCCCAAGTCTTTTTAGTCATGGCGTCATTGAGCCACTTTTGCGCATCCTTCTTGACGCCGTGGATCGTTTGGTTCTGATATTGGCGCTTACCCTCGGCAGTCCGGCCAAGAAAGATGCGCACCAGCCAAACATTGTCGCCGCGTTTGATTATCTGTTTAGGATATCCATTTTAGTGCCAGCAAACACAGATCACGCACAAAGGACTTCGTGATCTTTACGTCTCTCGAATCAAGATCGAGATTAGCCCATGCGAGTGACTGAGTCGCCAGGTGGCCACGCGCCTTTTCAGCGTTTTGGATTCTTGTTCTCTTTAACTCTAATGGGCCAGCGTCCGCCTTTTCGAAATCTCCAACGGAAATCCTTGAACGTTCGAGTAGCACTATTAGCGGTCTTGGTGTACCAACACTGGACTACGCCGTAAACGCAATCGTCACTTTGGAAAGGCTCAAGATATCGGAAGTCTTCAATCAACGCCTTAGCTGCGCCCAAAGTGCCGATTCCGCTGGAACCCGCCAGCACGATCAATTTCACCTTCTCCTTCGTTCCGAACGGACTATTTGCAACGAAGACTAGTCCGCAGTCTTTGCCCTTCTTCGTTGACCATTCGAGGAAGGCTTGGGGACTCATGTAGTCCGCCTGAACGTGAATGCCGCCCTTTACAGCTATCCCAGCCGATCTTTAGTCCTTCTACGAGCCCAACGGGCGTGTTGCGTGCCGACGTGTGCAACTCAAAATCACGCGACGCGGGTTGGAAACTTGGTGACGTTCGCCCCTGAAAGATTGTGCCGCTTGATCATTCGATCGAGCGTCTTGCGATCAACTCCCAACAAACGCGCCGCCGCTTGCTTATTGCCTGCGGTATGTCTCAACATTCGCTCCACATAACGGCCTTCAACCTCCCCGAGCGGAGGCCATTCCGTTTCGGCGACGAGGACGTCTTCCGCCGGCAGATCGACCGTCGCTTTCCCTCTCTCATAATTGCGCACGCGCTCGGGCAAATCCCGCACGCGAATCGTACCGTCGCACATTGCCACGGCCCGCACCACCGCGTTTTCCAACTCGCGGATGTTTCCCGGCCATGAATAACGTTCGAGCAGTTCCAGCGCTTCGCTCGAAAATCGCACCGTCGGGTTCAGCGAATAGACTCTATCCGCAAAACTCTTTGCCAGCGGCAGAATGTCTTCGGGCCGCTCGCGCAGCGGCGGCAGCACGATCGAGACGGCATTCAAACGATAGTACAAATCCTTGCGAAATCTGCCCGCCTCGACTTCCTGCTCCACGTCGCTGTTGCTGGCCGCGAGCACGCGCACGTCGACGCTCAATGTCTGGTTGGAACCAACGCGCCGGATCTCGCCCTCTTGCAGGGCGCGCAGCAGCTTCACTTGAAAGGCGGGCGTCGTTTCCGTTATCTCGTCGAGAAAGACCGTGCCGCCGTCGGCCTCTTCCCACAACCCGCGGCGGTCGCGGTCAGCGCCCGTGAACGATCCCTTCACATGCCCGAACAACTCTGACTCGATCAACTCGGCGGGGATCGCGCCGCAGTTAACGGCGACGAAGCGTTTGTCCGCCCGGTGACTGCGCCGGTGCAACGCCGAAGCAACGACCTCTTTGCCGGTGCCTGACTCTCCGGCCAACAAAACGGGAAGGTTGGTGGCCGCGACGCGCCCCACTTGCTTCATCACTTCGATAAACGCTCCGCTGCGTCCAACGAGATCGATGTCTGTTTGGTAGACAGAAGTTTTTCGCCGATCCATCAACCGCCGCTCCGGCCGCACCGTACAGCGTTCACGAATTGTCGTGAAGAGCAAACGCAACTCGTCAACGCCGAAAGGTTTCAGCAGATAGTCGTAAGCGCCAAAGGCGGTGGCATCCAGCGCTCCGGCGGCGCTGCCGTGCCCGGTCATCAGCACCACCTTGGTTTCAGGCAACTCTTCTTTGAAACGGCGTAAGACGCTGTAGCCATCAGCGCCGCCGAGCACCACGTCGCAGAAGACAGCGGCCCACTCGCGCTCGCGCAACATTGCAAACGCCTGCTCCGCTGATTCGGCTTCGGTGACTTCCCAATCATCGTCGCGCAAGACAGTACTGACGAACGTTCGTAGTTGTTGCTCGTCGTCAATGACCAGCGCCTGTAAGGTTTGGTTCATTTGATTTGATTCCTAAATTGACTCAGTCAAAGCCCAGTGTTCCTCCACCGGAGCGGGTAACACAAGACAGTCATTTCCGAAAGTCGAACCGCATTCTTCCATTACAGCTTGAAACGCGTCGGCGGGCATGGGCTTGCCGAACAGGTAACCCTGTCCCTGATCACAGCGAAGCAATCGGAGGAAGCGCAGGTGTTCTTCTGTTTCCACGCCTTCCGCGATTACCTGTAATCTGAGATTGTGTGACAGCGTAATGATCGCCATCACCAAAGCCGCGTCGTCCGGATCGGTGGTCGCGCCGTTTATGAAGGAGCGATCGAGTTTCACCAGATCGATGGGAAGACGTTTCAGATAGCCGAGTGACGAGTAGCCCGTGCCGAAATCGTCAATCGCGATTTTCACACCCATCTCTCTGAGGTCGGTCAGAGTTCTGACCGCCGATTCCGCGTTGTGCATGATGGAAGTTTCGGTGAGCTCCAACTCGAGGCAATCAGAGTCGAGTCCGGTCTCGCTGAGTGTTGCCACCACCGACTCAAGGAGACTCTTGTCTTGAAACTGGCGGGGCGAAACATTGACTGCGATGCGAAGCCCGCCAAATCCCACCTGTTGCCACGCTCGAGTTTGCGCGCAAGCCGTACGCAAAACCCAGTCGCCCATCGCGAGGATCAGTCCCGTGTCTTCGGCCATCGGAATGAATTCCGCCGGCGCAAGCAAGCCGAACTTTGGATGCTGCCAGCGAACGAGGGCTTCCGCGCCGACAATTCTTTTCGATTCGATGTCTACCAGCGGTTGGTAATGGAGCACAAACTCTTCATTCTCCACAGCCCGGCGCAGGCTCGACTCCATGGCGAGCCGCTTGAGCGCCCGGGCATTCATGTCCGCGGTGTAGAATTGGTAGTTGTTGCCTCCCTTCAGCTTGGCCTGATGAACAGCCGCGCCGGCATTCTTCAAAAGAGTTCCAAGATCCTGTCCGTCATGGGGAAACAGGCTGATGCCGATGCTCGCAGTGATATAGACCTCGTGCCCTTCCAGAAGAAACGACGGCTTAAGTGCTTCCTTTATCGACCGCAAGATCTCGACCACTTCTTCCGTTTGCGTCACCCGGGTCAGCAGCAAGGCGAATGCGTCTCCGTCGAAGCGAGCGACCGTATCACTCTCGCTCACGCAATCTTTCACTCGTTCTGCGACGTCCTTCAGTAGCAGATCGCCCACAGCATGTCCCAGCGTGTCATTAATCTTCTTGAATAGATCGAGTCCGAGAAAGAGCGTGGCGAGTATTTGTTCATTGCGTTGCGCGGCCGTTAGCGCCTGGGCCAGACGATCCTTGAACAATTCGCGATTCGGCAGGTCGGTTAGGGTGTCGTAGTATGCGAGATGCGCGACCTCCGCTGTGCGCTGTCTTACCAATTCTTCAAGGTTGTTCTCATAAAGTCGTTTGCTCACGAGCAGGTCATGATGATTCAGGGCGCGACGCACGGCGGCGTCCACGTGGCGCCCATCAAAAGGCTTGGTGATGTAATCGAAGACGCCGGCGCGCATTGCCTCAATCGCCGCGTCGATTGCCCGCTGGCCGCTGATCATCACCACGACAGTGTCCGGAGCTTCGCGATGAATCAGCGGGACCAGATCAAGTCCGCTGATACCACCCATGCGGATGTCGCTGATCACTAGTGCAAAGTTCGTTGTGTTCAGTACCGCAAGCGCCTCTTCCGCCGAGCCCGCACTGACACACTGGTATTTGGCGCACAACAAATCGTGGAGCAAGTTTCTGATCTGCTCATCATCATCGACGAGCAGAATACGTGGCTGCTTTCTCGCCTTCGGTTTCACGGTCAGACTATCCTTCCGCGACCGTTTGCGCCCGCATCGAGCACCTGTCGTACTTTACGTGCGAGCGCATCGGTGGTGAACGGTTTTTCAATAAACTGCAGTCGCTCGTCCATCAGTCCATGACGAACGATCGCGTCGTCGGTGTAACCCGACATATAAAGCACCTTCATGTCGGGACGCGACGAAGACAGAAGCTCACCCAGCTCACGTCCGCCCATTTGGGGCATCACCACATCGGTGATCATCAGATCAATGTTTTTCTCCTGCTGTTGCGCCAGCGCCAGTGCCTGTTCGCCATTGACTGCGACCAGCAGATCATAGCCCTGCGTCTCCAACATCATCTGGGCAATCTGGCGCACTTGCTCGTCGTCTTCAACCAGAAGAACCGTCTCGGTGCCCCGCGGCATTGGCTTCGCGCCATTTTCGTCGCCGCTCCTATCGTTCGGTTCATCAACCCGTGGCAGATAGACCTTGAAAGTTGTTCCGTGTCCCTCTTCGCTATAGACCCAGATGTTTCCGCCGCTCTGTTTCACGATGCCATAAACAGTTGATAGTCCCAGCCCGGTTCCCTTGCCCTTCTCTTTCGTGGTGAAAAATGGGTCGAAGATCCGGGCCCGGGTCGCTTCATCCATGCCGGTGCCGGTATCGCTGACCGCCAGCATCACGTAATTGCCGGGCAGGACACTCACATGCCTGCTCGCGTATTCCTGATCAAGCTCGACACCAGCGGTCTCAATTGTGAGATCGCCTCCCTGAGGCATCGCATCTCTCGCGTTCACGACCAGGTTTACCAGCACCGACTCGATTTGGCCGGGATCGGCCCTGATCTTTTTCAGCGCCGGATCGAGTTTGGCTGTTAGTTCAACATCTTCGCCAATCAAACGCCGCAGCATCTTGTTCATATCGGTGACGATGTCATTAAGATTGATCGGCAGCGGTTGCAAAATCTGCTTACGTCCGAACGCCAGCAACTGCCGCGTCAGATTCGCCGCCCGGTCTCCCGACTTCCTGATCTCTTCGAGATAACTCCTAAGAGGGTGGTTGTCGTCAATGCGCTGCAGCGCCAGACTACTGTAACCATTGATCACCGTGAGCAAATTGTTGAAGTCATGCGCCACGCCGCCGGCCAGTTGACCGATGGCCTCCATCTTCTGAGACTGGCGCAGCTGATCCTCGAGTTGCTTACGTTCAGTGATATCAGTCACGACGCCGCGCACCCCAACGGGCGTGCCATCTTCGGCGCAGATGATGATGGTGCGGGCTCCAACCCAAACGATTCGCTTGTCTTTGGCAACCCACCGAAACTCAAACTCGCCGTCTCGACGGTCCGCAAACTGCAAAGCGGATTCTCTCTCAACGCGCTCTCGATCCTCCGGATGCACTATCGAAAGCCAGAACCGCGGTGTGGACAACCATTCTGCAACGCTGTAACCAAGCATCACCTCAATGTAATCGCTGACGAAATCAACGCGGTGGTCGGCAGCGTCAGGCCGGCCCCAGGCTTCGAACACCACACCGGGGACCGTGGCGACAATCGTGTTGAGGCGCTCGCGTTGCTCGCGAATTTCGGCGGTAAGACGAGCTTGCTCAGCTTCGGCCAGCCTTCGTTGGGTGATGTCTTCGGCGATCCCTTCGTAATAGAGTACTGCGCCGCCTTGATCGCGAACCGCATGAGCGCTTTCTGATAACCAGACCAAGCTGCCGTCCATACGACGGTACTGAGCTTCAAATCCAGTTACTCTCTCGCCCTTCTGCAGCCGGCGCTCCCACTCGATCTGCTTGTTGGGATCGACGTATAGCTGTCGCGTGACCTCGCTGACCGCGCCCATCAACTCGCTCGGCGATTGGTATCCCATGATCTCAGCCATGGCAGGATTCGCAGTGATGAATTTTCCATCCGTGGTCGTGCGAAATATTCCTTCACCAGCATTTTCAAAGATTGAGCGATAGTCGGCTTCCGCTTTTTGCACCTGCGTGTAAAGCGACGCGCTCTCAAGCGCCGCCGCCGCAGTGCCGGCGAGAATGGTCAGGGCCTTCATCTGTCCCAAAGTAAATGGCCGCGGCCGACTAACAAGATTTACGTTGACCACGCCAATGAGATTGTTTGCCACCTGCATCGGTACCGACATCGAAGAGCGAATATCCGGGCGGGGCCAAAGCGTCGCGAAACGATCATCATGCACTTCGCCATTCAATATGACGGGCGTGCGCTCGCGCGCCACCCAACTCGAAATGCTGTGCTCAAGGGGTACGCGCTCACCTAACAAGCGCTGCCGATTTTTCCCGCGCGCGACGGCTACATGAAACTCGTTTGCGTTGCGAGACGGCAAGAGTATGGATACCTCGTCGGCCTGCGTCTGTTGCAAGGCAGCATCCGCAAGCTTGCTAAGAACCGTTTGGGGATTCAGCGTGAAAGCAATTGTCTGGCTGAGTTCATAAATAGCCGCTGCATCGCGGAGCTGCACATTTTCCAGCCGCAGATGACGTATGTTCATCGCCCTGGTCAGCGCGGGCATCAACGTCTGCAAGCGAAACGGTTTCAAGAAGTAGTCAAAAGCGCCAGACTTCATCGCATCGACGGCGGTCTGGATCGTACCCTGCCCGGTCATTATCAGAGTCACCAGGTTCGGGTCGACCTCCAGGGCCGCCTGTAATAACGCAATGCCGTCCATCTCCGGCATCATTAGGTCGGTGAGCAACAGATCGAAATTTTCATCGCCCAAGGCCACCAGAGCATCATGACCTGAACTGAAACCCGTCGCCTCGTAACCCTGATCGATGAGTGACTCCACGAGAGCGGCCTTGAGTTCCGGCTCGTCGTCGACCACGAGTATCTTGCCAATAGCACCGTTGCCGGCAAATCCCCCGTTGTTATTTCGGTGTTTCATGTGCGCCTGGAGGTTGGGGGTGACTACTCACCTTCCAATTTCGCTCCCTTATCAGTTGTCGGTAACATGATGCGCACTGTCGTTCCCTTTTTCCGGCAACTCTCGATGTTGATGGCGCCGCGATGCTCTTCAACGGTGCGACGGCAGATTGATAATCCCAACCCGGTGCCTTTGCCTTCCGGTTTGGTCGTGAAGAAAGGCTCCCAAAGTTTTGGCAAGTCTTCCTCCTCAATGCCGGCGCCCGTATCTGAAAACTCGATCAGTACGGCCTCCGCGCCATCATCGAACGCGCCCGCAAATGCACGCAGCGTCAGTGTTCCACCTTCCGGCATCGCATCACTCGCGTTCGTCAGCAGGTTCAGGAAGACCTGATGCAACTGCTGCCGGTCTGCCTGCACCATCGGCAACTCGCCGGCAAACTCCTGCACAATATTTATCTTGCGGCTGCGTAGGTAATATTCGATAAACTCGAGCGAGTTTCTTAACTCCTCGCGCAGATCTAACGATGAAGTCTGGTGGCTCCGCCGGCTAAACTGCAACAGATTACTTACCAGGCTGGCCATTCGTTCCACCTCGCGCAAAATGACGTCTATCGCCCGGGCCTGGACCCCTTCAACCGGCACGTGTGCCAAAAGGGACTCGGCGCGCAACGTAACCGTCGCCAGCGGATTATTCAACTCGTGCGCGATGCTCGCGGCCAATTCGCCCATGGTCGCCAGTTTGGAAGCCTGCCACAGTTGCTGTGTCATGCTCGCCAGTTCTTCGCTCTTGCTTTGTAATTCCTTGAGCGCTCGCTCGAGATGTTGATTGGCCTCTCTCAGCTCTACCTCGGCTTGTTTGTGGCCGCTAATATCGCGAATGTTGCACTGGATGACGCGACTCTCACCCTCCAGATAGCTGTTACTGACAAATTCGACCGGTCTGACGAGTCCCTCACGAGTTTCCAAGGGCAAGTCTTCGTAGCGGATGTAGCCTCGCTCTTGCAATTCGACGAAGGCGGACCTTGAGGCGGCGATATCTTTGAAGACACCGATCTGCCAGAGTTCCTTACCGACGAGCTCTTCTTTGGAATAAGCCAGCATCTCTATGAGAAACGGGTTGACGTCAACAATCTTGCCGCTGTTCGCATCGAGGATCAGGATGCCGTCTTTCGCGCTTTCAAACAGCCGCCGATAACGAAGCTCGGAACTCCGCTGGGTTTCCTCCACCCGCCGGCGCTCGGTGACGTCGTTGGCCGGCGCGCCGCGAACGAGTTCAGCGTCGTGCCGATCGTCTTCAAGAGGCAAAATGCGCAGCGCTGGTTCCATTCGTTGAGTCCAGTCCTGTTTTAGAGTTCAACCTTTGCGCTCAGTGCACGCGCGATTTCGTCACATCCTTATTGGCGCGACTTCATCCGCTTGACCAAGAGCGCGACGAATGGCCGCGATCAGTTGTTCGTTATCGACGGGCTTTTGAAAGAAAGCCGCTGCTCCGGCCGAGAGCGCCCGCTCTTTGTTTCCCTCCGGATCCCGCGCGCTGACGACGATGACCGGTAGGCAGGCAAGCGCGGCAATGTTCTTCATTCGCTCCATTACCACGAACCCATCACCAGCCGGCAAGCCGAGGTCGAGCAGTACCAGGTCTGGCTGCTCCTTCTTGGCTATGCTCACCGCCAGGATTGCATCTGCGGCAAAAGCAGTGTCGTAGTTGTTGGCCCTCAGCCGGATGTTTAGCGCGAGTCGCATGTCTTGATCGTCTTCCACGATCAGAATCTTTTTTCTGGTCAAGTGTCTTCCCCTTTCCTGATCTCTTCAATTCGCAACGGGATGGTAAAGAAAAACGTGCTCCCAAAGTCTTTCCTGCTCTCGACCCAGATGCGCCCGCCATGTAGTGACACGAGCTGTTCACAGATGTGCAGGCCAAGGCCGAGACCCTTACGGCTGAGCTTGATGGTGGTTGCTTCCTGGTAGAGGCGATTGAAAACCAGGGGCAGGCTTGCCTCGCTAATCCCGCATCCGGTATCGCTCACGGTGATGCGTATGAAGGCGGGCTGATCGTCTATGCTTGCCCGGATGCTGACTTTCCCGCGCTCAGTAAACTTAAGAGCATTGTCAATCAGATTTGACAGGATTTGCCTGAGCCGTTGTGGGTCGGCATGGACCAGCGGAAGACCTCTGGGCTCCTGAACGAGAAAAAGAAGGCCTTTCTGGGTGGCGCGTTCCCGATAGTTCCTCTCAAGCTCTGTGAAAAGAGGCAAGAGCGAGACTCCGTGCTGTTCAAAGAGAAGCTTTCCCGCTTCCGCCCGGGTTATGTCCAGCAGGTCGCTGATCATCTCGCGAAGCTGGAGAGTGTTTTTCAGAACAACGTCCAGATTCTCGCGCTGTTCGGCAGTGATCTCTCCGGCGAGACCGTCCAACAGCAGGGTGACAAACTGGTGGATGACAGCCAGTGGCGAGCGCAACTCATGGGAGACGTGGGAGACAAACTGGTCTTTCATCTCTAACTGGTTGCGGCGAGTCTTGTCCAATTCTTCCGCGTTTCGAGCGACAGTCTCGTAAAGCGTCGCATTCTCGTACGCGACGGTTAGCTGAGCGGCGAGCGTTATAGCCAGTCGCTCATCTTCGGCGCTGAATTCTTCGGCGCCCAGCTTATCGATCAGATACAACCAGCCATAAACATCGGTCGGAGAGAGAAGCGGGACGCAGAGAAATGAGTTTACGGGCGCACCGTTGGGTGACAGATCCATTACTCCGAAATCGGGAAAAGGACTTCTCAGCCGCAAAGGCCGGCGTTGCGCGAGAACCGTGCCGAGGACGCCATGATACGCCGGCGGAATGTTGTGGTTCGAGTTCTCAGGGTCGCGTGCGCTGACTACGAAGGTCCGTATGCTTTGTTTTTCCTCGTCAAGAATACCAAGAGCTGCATAGCTTGACCCGATGATGCTGCGTGCCGACGAACAGAATTTATCAAGCTGGCGCTGCGGATCGCGCTCAGATGCCAATTCCAATCCAAGCTCGATCAGCGTCGACAGTCGCAAACTAACCGCCTGCAATGCGATTAGCTCGTCCGGAATCTTCTTTGGAGGCTCAAAGCCGCCTGGGCTTTGCGCATGCCGGTCAGTGAAGGAGAGTTCGCCGAGCGCCGAACTGACTGTGTTGAGTATCACCTCAGGCTCAGCCGGCTTGTTAAGCACTTGCGTGACCCCGTAGGTTTCGGCGAGAGACTGGGCTTCTAAGGCGTGGGCCGTGTAAAAGATCACCGGAGTGCGGGCAATGCCAGGGTCGTTTCGAAGATGAGTGACAAACTCGTAGCCGTCCATCGTAGGCATCTGGATGTCGGCGATGATCAGGTCCGGATGCTGGTTGCGTGTAATGGCGAGCGCTTCCTGACCATCGGCTGCCTCGAGCACACTGTGGCCGTCATAGCCCAACAGCGACGCGAGAAACTGGAGGTTGATGGGGCGGTCATCGACGGCAAGTATTCGGGCCATATCTATCCTTTCCCTGTTTGTATGCCAAGGAATGGAGCTATCTGGTCCATGAATTTCTCCGGATTAATTGGCTTGCTGAGATAATCATTGAAGCCCTCTGCCAGCATCTTCTCGCGATCACCCACCATCGCGCAGGCGGTAAGGGCCACGAGCGGAATGGCGCACGAAGCAGGATGGCTCTTGAGTTGCCGGCACACCTCATGCCCGTCAATTCCCGGCAACTGCACATCACAAAGAATCAAATCGGGCAGTTGAGTGCGGGCAATGTAGATACCCTCTTCTCCGTCGCGGGTATGAAGGGCCGTATGTCCGAGCGACTCTAGTAGATAAATCATGAGTTCCAGACTCGCCGGGTTATCTTCGATGACGAGTACGCGTGCCGTCATTTGTACCTTCCCTTTCAATCCGTTGGAATTAGCAACCGGAATGTGCTGCCCTTGCCATACTCGCTTTCGAACTCGATCTTCCCTTTGATCAGGATGGCCAGCTTCTGACTCAGAAAGAGACCCAGGCCAGTGCCCTCGCTCCCGTGTTCGGTGCAAACCTGCTGGAATGCCTGGAACAACTTTTCCTGGTCCTCAGCCCTGATGCCAATGCCGGTATCGATCACTTCGATTGACGCCAGGGTTTGGCCGTTCGACTGGCGCTTTCCCAACTCGATTCGGACCTGTCCTTTTTCAGTGAACTTGATTGCGTTGTTGCTGAGGTTGATCAGAATCTGGCTAAGAATGCGGCGATCCGCCGCGATGCGCAGGCTCGATTTGGGAGCTTTGATTTTGAACTCAAGCCCCTTGCCTTCAGCCAGCGGGCGTAAAGCCGCCGCCACCTCCTCCACAACGTCCTGGCAAACGAGCGGCTCGTACTTGATCTCGACCTTGCCGGATTCAACCCTGGCAAGGTCGAGCAGATCGTTGATCAGCGAAAGCAAGTGCCTCGCGCCGCTTTGCACAATACTTAGTTGGTGCTCTTGGTCCGCATTCAATGGTCCAGGCAGGCCCATTAGCAGCGTGCCTGTGAAGCCAATGATTGCGTTGAGCGGCGTGCGCAGCTCGTGGCTCATGTTAGCCAGGAAGCGATCCTTAGCGAGATTGGCATTTCCGAGTTCGATATTCTTCTCCTGCAGGGTCTGCTCAAAGCGCTTGCGCTCAGTGATGTCGCGGATATTGCACTGGATTACGCGGCTCTCGCCCACCAGATAAATGTTGCTAACAAATTCGACCGGTCGGACGAGTCCCTCACGAGTTTCCAGCGGCAGGTCTTCGTAGCGTATGTAACCTCGCTGTTGCAATTCAGTAAAAGCCAGCCTTGAAGCAGCGACGTCTTTGAAAAGACCGATCTGCCAGAGTTCCTTACCGACAAACTCTTCTTTAGAAAAACCGAGCATCTCGATGAGATACGGATTCACGTCAACAATCTGCCCGCTGTCCGCATCGAGGATCAGAATTCCGTCTTTCGCGCTTTCAAAAAGCCGCCGATAG
>JBGPWL010000101.1:0-15042 GCA_041492185.1 Pyrinomonadaceae bacterium
CTCGATCGAACTGATCCCGCAGTTTGTGAATTTTGTTGGGTGGCGCTACGCGTTCATGATTCTCGCGCCCGGGCCGCTATTCGGAGTGATTGCAATGCTGCGGTTGCGCGCGCTGCCGGAAGCCTTGAAGATCGCGCAGGGCCGCCGGTGAATTCAGATTTTGGAGAGCTTTATTAGCGGTCAAGCGGAGAGTTGACTATAATTCGCAGGAGCTGGTTATGAGTACAGAAACAGCAGAAGCGGTTATGTCACGTTCACCGGATGTCATGAGCGGAGCACTAGTCTTCGCGGGCACGCGGGTTCCCGTTCAGAGTTTGCTTGATTATCTCGCAGGCGGCCATCCGTTAGAGTTCCTGGACGATTTCCCAACCGTGCGTCGCGAGCAAGCCGTAGAATTACTGCGTCGCTTGAAAGAGACCCTCGAGGACGCGCAGATATGAAGGTCCTGTTGGACGAATGTCTGCCGAAAAAGTTGAAGCGTGAAGTTGAAGCAGATACAGTCACGACCGTTCCGGATTGCCGCGTTCTATAACTCAGCCCAGGGTAGCACCCTGGGGAAAGAGTGACATCACATCCCCACCCTGAAAGGGTTGAACAGAACGATCAATCCCAAATATATTGCTCGTCGTACTCAACGTCATATCGACGCAGGAACTCACGATACTCATCTTGAAATGTGACCCTGCGGTGGTGTTGTTCTTGCCTGAGGATGTAGCGTCGCACCTGCTCGACATGGGACTGGCTGACGGAAAACGCTCCGTAGCCACTCTGCCAGTAGAATTCTTGTATGCCAGCCCCTGTGTCTTAATCCATTTCGACGAACTACGTTTCACCTCATAGACAACTTGAGCAACCGAGAGATTCTTGGAAAGCGCGAACAAGGCATGAGTATGATCGGCAGCGCCACCGATCTGTAAAGTTGGGCAGTCATGGTTCCGAAGTATCGTCGCCATGTAGGCGTGCAGTTGCTCGCGAACATTGTTGTCAGAAAGAAAAGGATAACGATCTTTAGTTGAAAAGATCAGGTGGCTCCACATCTTCGAGAGAGATTGCGACACGGCGAGTGTACTCCTGTCCTCTTGTCTAACCCTTGCAGGGTAAAACGAACGAGGGCATTCTATCCCAGGGGGCTACCCTGGGCTGAGTTATTGAACGCCTTTGGCGTAAGAATCCACGGCGAGGCCGAGAACGAGAATGCGAGATAGCGGCAACAAACAACTCAAGGAAAGAGTGAAGCAGATCATTCGTTTGCTGAAGCGCGCGTACCCCGACGCGAAATGCTCGCTCAATCACTCAAACGCTTTTGAACTTTTGATCGCGACGATTCTCTCCGCCCAATGCACGGACGAGCGCGTCAACATCGTCACCGCCGATCTGTTTCGCAAGTATCGAAAACCTGAAGACTATCTCAAGGTTTCAGGAAAGGAATTGCAGAAAGACATTCGCACGACGGGCTTCTTCCGCAACAAGACAAAATCTATTCAAGGCACGGCCAAAGTTCTGACCGAACAATACGGCGGCAAAGTGCCCAGCACGATGGACGAGTTGCTGGAGCTTCCGGGCGTTGCGCGCAAGACGGCGAACGTCGTGCTCGGCAACGCGTTTGGAGTCAAGAGTGGAATTGTGGTTGACACTCACGTCACGCGCCTCTCGCACCGTCTGGGTCTGTCCGAACAGAAAACAGCAGAGAAGATCGAACGCGATCTGGTTGAACTAGTGCCGAAGAAAGACTGGGTAATTTTCTCACATCTGTTGATTTACCACGGCCGCAAGGTTTGCAAGGCCCGTAATCCCGCCTGCGCCGAGTGCGTAGTCGAGAAGCTCTGCCCGTCGTCCTACCTCAAAACCGGCCAAATGCCCGGAAGCTAGCAGGCAGCTAGCGAATGCGGTCGCATATCGCTAGAATGAGTTCGTTCTGGCAAATTTCACGCTGTAGGTTGAACTCGCTGCTCCTGGCTCGCATGTCGATCATTGCCGCGTCGCGCCCAACTAGACAAACTCTGTCGCCCGTCAAGTCTCTGTGCATCCTCTGTGTTCTTTGTGTCTCCATGGCAAATATGCTCTGCGAAGAACTCACTACAGAGACACAGAGGACACAGAGGATGCACAGAGATCGCGAGGTGCTCACCGCATGAGCTACCGCTTTCCCTGGCATCGATTAAGTGACGAGCAACTGCTCGACATGCGTATCTGCGATCTGCCGATCAAGATCAGGAGATCTTTTCTCGAGCCTCACATCAAACGCCTCTACGACGAACTGAATGCGCGCGGTATTCGCTTCAAGCCGCACGTATGGTTGTCGGAAGAGTGGTTCTCGCCCGACGGCGTTCCGGGCATTGCGATCCCGTTTTACCTCGTGCATCCGCGCCTGATGCAGCTTGAACGAAAACAAATGCTTGAAGTCGAAGGCGGCACGGACACGGAATGCCTGCGCATCCTGCGGCACGAAGCCGGCCACGCGCTCGACACGGCGTTTCGTCTTCACTTCAAGCGGCGTTGGAGAGAATTGTTTGGTTCGTTCACGCAAAAGTATCCGGACTCTTACAAACCGAAGCCAAGAAGCCGCAACTACGTGCTTCATCTGCGCACCTGGTACGCGCAAGCACACCCCGCGGAAGATTTCGCCGAAACTTTTGCCGTCTGGCTCACGCCGCGCTCACAGTGGCGGCGGCGCTACAAAGGTTGGCCGGCGCTCAGAAAGCTGGAATACATCGACGAGTTGATGAAGGAACTCGCGGGCGCGAAGCCGAAAAACAGAACGCGCACGAAAGTCGAACCACTTTCCGCGGTGAAGATAACTCTGCGAGCGCACTACCGGCGCAAGCGCAAACGCTACGATTTCGACTTGCCGACCGTTTACGATCGCGACCTGCGCCGCATTTTTTCCGACGACCCGCGACACAAGTCACGACCCAGCGCCGCGGTTTTCTTGCGCAGCGTTCGCCGCGAATTACGACAAATTGTCGCTGACGGCACAGGCGTGCACCAGTACACGATCGATCACGTGCTGGAGAACATGATCGAGCGGTGCAAGGATCTGAAACTGCGCGTGGCTACTCCGGGACGAGAGGCGCGCCGGCGCGTGATGATCGTGTTGACCGTGCAGGTGATGAACGTGTTGCACTCGGGCTATCACCGCATTGCTGTATGAGCCCTTATGAGCTTTGAGCCAAAAAAGAAACTGCGCATCATCGTGCTCGTGCACGAGGACCTGATCCCGCCCGATTCGCTCGAGGGTCTCAGCAGCAAAGACGCTCTCGAAGTCAAAACCGAATTCGACGTGATCTCGACGTTGAAGAACATGGGCCACGAGGTCCATGCGATCGGTCTCTACAACCAGTTGAACGTGATCGGCAATGCCTTGATGGAGCACAAGCCCCACATCGCCTTCAATCTGCTCGAAGAGTTTCACGGCTATCCACTGTACGATCAGCACGTCGTCAGTTATTTGGAATTGATGAAGCAACCGTACACTGGTTGCAACCCGCGCGGGTTGACGCTGGCGCACGACAAGGCGCTGACGAAAATGATCCTCGCCTATCATCGCCTTCAGGTGCCCAACTTCGCGGTGTTTCCGCTAAATCGAAAAGTGCACCGGCCCAAGCGTTTGAAGTTTCCGCTGCTGGTGAAATCAATCAGCGAGGAAGGATCGGTCGGCATCGCGCAGGCATCGGTGGTTCACGACGACGAAAAACTGGCGCAGCGCGTTGACTTCATCCATCGCCAGAACAAGACCGACGCAATTGCCGAACAGTACATCAAAGGCCGCGAGATATACGTCGGCGTGATCGGAAATCAAAACATTCAGACTTACGCGCCGTGGGAGTTGGTGATGGAAAAGCTGCCGGAGGGTTCAGAGAACATCGCTACGTTGAAGGTCAAATGGGATCCGGCATATCAGCAAAAAGTCGGAGTCCTGACCAGGGCAGCGGAGTTAACACCGGAACAGCACAAAACTCTCGAGCGGCTCTCAAAGCGTATCTATCGTTATCTCTTTCTCAGCGGTTACGCGCGCCTGGACTATCGCATGACGGAAGAAGGGCAGTTTTATCTGCTCGAAGCAAATCCGAATCCGCAGATTGCCCTCGGCGAAGACTTTGCCGATTCAGCCGCGCATGCTGGCGTTCCATATGAACAATTGCTGCAGAAGATCATCAGCGTTGGTTTGAATTATCGTCCAGCGGCGACCTGATATAAGCAAAACATGCAACCACCAACTTACGAAGATGTCCTGCGCGCGCGAAAGCAGATCGCGCCATACCTGCCGCGCACGCCGCTGCGCGAATATCCGGCGCTGAATGATCTCGTCGGGACGCGAGTCTTCATCAAGCACGAAAACCATCAACCCACCTGCGCGTTCAAAGTGCGCGGCGGGATTAATTTGATTTCGCAATTGAGTGATGAGGAACGCGCGCGCGGCGTGATTGCTGCTTCCACGGGCAACCACGGGCAGTCGGTCGCTTACGCCGCTCGTTTGTTTGGCGTTGGCGCGCGCATCGTCGTTCCGGAAAAAGCGAATCCGGGAAAAGTCGCTTCAATGCAAGGGATGGGCGCTGAAGTTATTTTTCACGGCGCAGTGTTTGACGAAGCGCGCCATCACTGTGAAGCAATGGCCGAGCAGCAGGGGTTGCGCTACATCCACTCCGGCAACGAGCCGCTGCTGGTAGCAGGTGTGGCGACGCACGTGGCAGAGATGCTCGAGGACCAGCCTGATCTCGAAGTCATTATCGTACCCGTCGGGGGCGGCAGTGGCGCGGCCGGAGCATGCATCGTCGCGCGCGAACTCAACAAGAATATTCAAGTCATCGGGGTTCAGTCCGCAGCGTCGCCGGCAGTTTACGAGTCGTGGCGTCAGCGCAAACTAATCGAAACTGCAAACACAACGTTGGCGGAAGGACTCGCTACCGGCGCCGGATTCATCCTGCCGCTGAAAATCCTGTGGGAGAGTTTGAGCGATTTCGTTTTGGTTAGCGATCAGGAGATCCTGCGCGCGATGTTCTGGATGATCGACCGCGCGCACACGCTCGCCGAAACCGCCGGCGCCGCGCCCCTGGCCGCCACGTTTCTACTGCGAGATCAACTGAAAGGAAAGAAAGTTGGACTGATCTGTTCAGGCGGCAATGCAACACCAGAGCAAGTGCGTCTGGCTCTCGATTCGGAAAACCACGAGTAGAATCTGTCGCAAGTGCCTCGCAGCGACCCTCGCACGCACTCTGCTCTGGTCACCGACGGTTCGCAGTTGATAATGATCATTAAGCCTTCAGATTGACCGCTTTGTGTTTCGTGACGGGACACTCGGCGAATTTCAATTCCGATCTCACTTCTTCTCGTAACAAAATTGTGATTCCTTTCCGGTCGCAGTGAACGATAGCAAGTGAGTTATCACGAAACAGTCACATTGCCTCTTGTGAACATCTCGACTGGCCGCTAGAATCCGCCTCGAACTTGTGCAGTAACTCCTCACGCAAGGTCTGAAAAAGTCAGGCAATCATTGGTTAAGAAAGCGGCCTTCTTAATATGCATAATCGTAGAATGTTCCCCTATGCGCTAGCTGTATGCTGTGCGCTCGGTTCTTATTCCCTTTCAACACTTGCGCAGAATGCGCGGCCTCGACAAGTCGATGCAACGACAAAGACGACGGCTCTTGCAGATGAACCCGTCATTGTCTCGGTCGCGGAGAATGAAACTGCGAACGAGGAAGCGAGGCCCATCAAAGCATTGCCTTCAAGTGGTGGTGCAGCGATGCCGAGATTTCAGCAGTTGATCTCTGGTGCGATTGATGAGCGGCTGGGCTCGCATTATCGCTGGGGCGCCACTGGCCCCAACAGATTCGATTGTTCGGGATTTGTTTGGGCTACTTTTCATTCAGTAGGAATCGATTTTGAAAGAGGCAGCGCGCGGACTTTATGGGGGCGCTTCGAAGCTCCCGCTGCGACGGAACAATTCAAGTTTGGCAACCTGGTTTTCTTCAGCGGCCTACGACACGTTGGGATCGTAGCCGACGAGCACGGCTTCTATCACGCCTCGCGACACCACGGTGTCGTGTATGCGCCTTTCAACGAATACTGGTTGAAGCGCATCGATGGGTTTCGGCGTGTGCCCTTGCCGGCGCAGCTACCGCACACCGATTAGTTCTTGCGATTAAGCTAACAAACGAAAAGGCCGACACCGGATTCAACCGGTGTCGGCCTCAAACTTTAAGAGCGCCAGTTCCTGCTATTTCGTATTCAGAATACTGGGAACAAAACCCGCTCGATGCTCCAAGTCGCGCGCATCCCAGACGACCACGATTTTATCTATGGCAACGTAGCAGAGCTTGTCGTCGCTGTCTTTGAGATGCAGCACGCCGCCTTCGATCTTAACAACCTCCCCGCGCAGGCTTGAGGCGCCGCCGCAATAGACGTCTATCTTTCGCCCAATCATTTTTGCAAGGAATTCCTGCATCGCTTTTTCCTCCCCGCAGCGTTGCTGCCCACAAATCGTCTCACGTGCGACCGTGGCGATCGCGAAAAGTGATCTTCACCACCGGGACCGTGTCCCTGTCGCGCTGCTGTCGCCGTTCGAACTCCAGCAAATCATAATATGCGCAGCGCGGTTCTTCCGGAAACTCGCGGCAGACCTTAGGTCGCGCATCGTAGATTGTGCAGGCGCGTGTTTCAGGGTCAATAAACTTGCAGGCCATGCCAAAAATCGGATCGGCCTTTCGGCGCAGGATCCGCTCTTTGCCAAACATTTTAGTGTAACGCTCGGTGGCTGTTTCGAAGCTGACATTGAAATGTTTGGCGAGGCGCTCAACGTCGCGCTTCGTCACGTGCACGAGTTCGTAGATTGAGCAACAATATGCCGGGCAGTTTGTGCAATCGTAATTCGCCTTTCCTGCGTGTCCATTCTCTCCGGTTTTCCCCATGGTCATCTGTTACCAACTCAAAACCTGAAACTCTTCTCCTTTCACCGTCGCTTCGATTTTCTGTATTCCGTCAGCAGCAGATCCATAAACTCGCCGCGGCGCTCGTAAAGACGCTTCGGCTCGCGAGGCGCGTGTCTGTTCAAAGCGTAAGCGGTAATGATCGGCAAAGCTACGGTGGAATCAATGTAGCACACAACGGCATCAGGCAAGCGGTCGGGATCGATCTTGCCCCACGACACGGCTTCGCCGGGGGTTGCGCCGGAGAGTCCGCCGGTGTCCGGCCGTGCGTCTGTCACCTGTAGAAAATAATCGTGACCGCGTTCGTCGATGCCCAACACTTCCTGAATTTGCGGCTCGGTCTGCAGCAGAAAATTCTTTGGCGAACCACCACCGAGAATGAATACAGCCGAACAGCCCGCACGTTTCTTCTTTCCGTGCTTCCCACTGGTGGCGAGGTTGCGTTTCGCCGCGAGCACGATCGACGCGGTCTCGTTAACGTCGAGCGACGGATCGAACGCGAGCTTGTTTCCCTGCAAGGCTTTTGCGGCGACGTTCATGCCGATCGAAGAATCGCCCGGCGATGAAGTGTAAATCGGCACCGCATATTCATAAGCCACAGCCAGCAACGACTTGTCTTTTTGCCCCAGTTTGCGCTCACGTTCATGCACATAGCGGCCACACAAGTAATGAAACTCGGCGCTGGACATCGCTCGTTGAAACTCCGGCCCTTCAATAATTTTCCTAAAGAACGCGTCGGTGTTCAGCAGGACGCTATAGTCGAAGAAGATGTCATAGATGCGCACCACTTCTTCCTTGCGCAAAACGATGTCCGAGATTTGCGCGTTGCCCTGATGCATCGACAGGCCGATGCCAAAGTGCGTGTCGTGATAGAGATTCGCGCCCGTCGAAATAATCCAATCGATGAAGCCGGCTTTGATTAGCGGAATCAACGCGGAGATCCCCAGGCCCGCGGGTGTCAGCGCGCCGGTAAGTGAAAGACCTACGGTCACGTCCGGCTCGAGCATTTTCCGCGTGAAGAGATGACAAGCCTCGCGCAAACGCGCGGCGTTGTAAGCCAGAAAACTTTCGTCAACAAGATCTGCGAGGCTGGTATCGGGAGTGATTGCCGCTGGATCTATTCGCTTCCCGTGCAGGAACTTGCTTTTTCGTTTTGCCATTCGTGGATGCTTTGCCTTTGTCTCATTGACAGGATTCACAGGATTTACAGGATCAAACCGAGTTAGAGCACGTTGCGTCTACCTCTTCTGCCTGCAATCTCTTCGTTGTCTATTGTTTTCCGTGAATCTTGTAAATCCTGTCTGACAAACTTTTCCGAAATAGACCCTGCTAGTGTTTGCAGGCTGATAGGCATCACGTTGCCTGACCCATCTCGTTTGCGTTCTCTTCCGCGCGCTTCACACGCAAACGGCCGATGCGCCGCTCGTCTGCTTCCAACACGTCGACTTCCAGGCCACGGAAAGTGAGATGGTCGCCCGCGCGTGGCAGCTTGCCGGCTTCATTGATTACGAGTCCAGCGATGGTCGTAAAATCGTCGGCCTCGATCTCCATGTCGAAGAGCCGTTCAATCTTTCCAATCTCCGTCGAGCCCAACACTTCATAACAACCGTCACACTCGACAATCTCGGTGAGCTCTTCACCACCAATGTCTTCGTCCTCGATCTCGCCGACGATTTCTTCAAGAATATCTTCGACGGTCACGAGACCCGCAACGCCGCCATACTCGTCAATCACCATCGCCAATTGGACGTGCACCTTCTGCATATCCTTCAGCAGATCGGCGACCGGCTTTGTCTCCGGCACAAAATAAACGGGCCTCACAAGCGGCTTAATCGATTCGTGCTCCTGGCCTTCAGACCAACGCTGCAACAAATCGCGAACGTAGATAAGGCCTTCGACGTTATCGATCTGCTCGCGGTAAACCGGCAGGCGCGAATACTTCGATTCGATCATAACGTCGCGCGCTTCACGCACGGTGGCGCTGGCCGGCACGGCAACAATGTCTGTGCGCGGCGTCATCACCTCGCTCACCCTCGTGTCACCAAACTCAATGATCGAATGAATCAGCTCGCCTTCCTCTTCTTCGAGAATTCCTTCCGCCTCGCCGACGTCGATCAAAGCCTGGATGTCATCGCCATTGTCTTCTTCGTCTTCCGTTTCGTCCTCCAGCGCCTGTTCTTTGCGCCGCGAACGATCGAACAACCGGTGAAATGGATCTGACGCGAACGCCATCAACGGCACGAACGGACGAAGCACGGGCAAAAGAAAAAGCAGCGTGGCTTCAGGGTTGTGGGCCGCGATAAGCAGCGGAATCAATTGCCGGAACACGCCGGCGAGCACCAGACCAGCCATCAATCCAACGAGCACAAAGCGCGGCTGCCCTGCAAACACGTTAAGCGAGACCGCAGTGATGAGCACCGCCACCACTACTAGAAGGATTTGAATTGTCGCCGACAAAGCGAAGCTAAAGCGGGGCCGGTTTTCCAGCACCTGAGTCAGAAAAATTGTCGAGCGAGCTTCGGGGCGCTCTTCTGCTTCGCCGATCAAGCGCCGCAGTCCGACGTCGCTCAACTGCCCAAAGGCCATATCGACCGTGGCCAGCAGGGTCAGCACGAGGAGCAACAGAAAGGTGAGCCCTAATTCAAGTTCCATAATGGGAGGTGTGATTATATGCCAAGACGGCGTCGGAGGCGCAGTTCCAGCCGGTTCATCTCGCCGTCGTCAGTCTCGTGATCGTAACCGCACAGGTGCAACAGGCCGTGGAGAATCAGTTGCGAGACTTCGTCATCAAACTCAAGACCATTCTCCTGGGCGTGTTGCGCGGCCTGCTCAACTGAAATCACGATGTCACCCAGGTTCAAGCCTTCCAGCTTTTCAAACTCATCCTGCTTTGCCGGAAACGACAGCACATCAGTCGTCCCGCGCTTGCCACGCCAGGTCCGGTTGATCACTCGCATCGCCCGGTCTGAGACAAAGACAACGGTAACATCTCCGTCACTAGCAGGCGCAACGTTGAGCGCCTTTGAGGCAAACGCCTGCCAACGCTCGCGATCTATTGTCAGTTTGCGCTGGCGATTGACAACTTCGATCATCATTCAACAAGGGATAATCCGCCGACTAAAGCTCCGTTAGGAGCGAAATATTTATAGCCTTTGCAATTCAATTATTCATCAAGCTCCGTAGGAGCGACATATCATATCTCGCTCCTATGGAGCTTTGAAATGAAATGATTCTTCGTGGCTATAAACATTTCGCCTCTAACGAGGCTGAAACCTCTGCATCGCGATCCCTAACTCACATATTGCTCTTCTTGGTATGTTCTTCGTACGCCTTGATGATCATCTGCACCAGTTTGTGACGCACGACGTCTTTCTCGGTGAAGTAAACGAACTCGATGCCGTGCAGATTTGCCAGCACGCGCTCGGCTTCGATCAAACCGCTGCGTTTGCCCGTCGGCAGATCGACCTGCGTCACGTCGCCGGTGATCACGGCCTTCGATCCAAAACCGATGCGCGTCAGAAACATTTTCATCTGCTCGCTCGTCGTGTTCTGCGCTTCGTCGAGAATGATGAAGGCGTCTGAGAGTGTGCGGCCGCGCATGAAAGCCAGCGGCGCCACTTCGATCACGCGTTTCTCCAGCAGCCGCGTGACGCGTTCGTAGTCGATCAGATCAAACAGGGCGTCATAGAGTGGACGCAGATACGGATCGACTTTTTCCTGCAAGTCGCCGGGCAGAAATCCCAACTTCTCGCCGGCTTCGACTGCGGGTCGCGCGAGCACAATTCGATTCACTTGCTTTTGCATCAGCGCCTGCACCGCCATCGCGACCGCGAGATAGGTCTTGCCGGTGCCGGCCACGCCAATGCCAAAGACGACGTCCTGCTCCTGGATCGCCTGCACGTACCGGCGCTGATTGGCCGACTTGGCGGCGACCTGTTTCTTGCCCGACGGATTGAAGCGCGATTTGGTGAAGTAGTCGCGCAGGCTGTAAGCGCGATCCTCCGCTATTTGCGCGAACGCTTCGCGCAACTCACGGTCGGTAAACTGCCGGCCTTCCTTGAAGAGCGCCGCAAAATCTTCAAGAATGCCTTCCGCCGTTTCGACGTCTTTCTGCTCGCCGTCGATCGAAAGGTCCTGCCCGCGCGCGTTGATGCGCACGTCCAGCAGCGACTCGAGGTACTTGATATTCTGGTCGTGGACGCCGAACAGCGTCTCTAACCCGCGGGGCGGCAGTTCGATCTTATTCAAGAGCAGGAACTCTCTCCTTCGTGGTAGCTGTTTCCGATGTGGCGCACAGGCGTGAGCGTGCAGAAGATTGCTTGCATATGTTGGTAATTTGCAACGTACTACAGGGCTCGCATAGTGTCAAACGCACAGGCGCAACACGTAATGCAGGGTCGTGTGAGTGCCCGGTTGTCACCTTGACACTCAAGATCCTGCTCCCTATACTCACTCACTTGCGCGTTGACCCGAAACCGCGTCTATATGTGACGTGAGCATTCAGGAGCCAGCCGCCCAACGTTTTTATTGGAGATATATTGATGCCAAATCATAAGTCAGCCGAGAAGCGCGTACGCCAGAGCGAGGGCCGGCGCGTGATCAATCGCAGTAATCGAACTCGCGTCAGAGGCCAGATCAAAAAGCTGCATTCAGCGCTTGCCGCCGGCAACAAAAATGAGATCAACGAACTTTTGCCCGCGACTATTTCGATTATCGACAAAGCCGTGCAGAAGGGTGTGTTGCACAAAAACGCTGCCGCGCGTCAGAAATCGCGTCTGACTGCGCGCGTGAACCAGGCGGCAGCGAAGTAAGAATCTTTTCGGCAATTTTTCGAGGGGCGAGGCGGATCGAGCAATTCGGTCCGCCTCGCTTTTTGCTCCTAACGTCCCACAAACTGTGAAGTTTGTCGGACGTTTTTAGAAGGGCGACACGCGTGAGCGATCACTACAAAACCGAAGCCGAGATCGAGGCGGTCGTGCGCGGGTTCGAATCGTGCAGCACTGCCAAATCCGATTTCACGCACCTAAGCCATTTGACTGTGGCCGCGTCGTATCTGCGCCGCATGAGCGTAGACCTGGCTACAGAGAAAATGCGCGCCAGTCTCTTTCGTTTCATCGATCACTACGGCATCGAAGGAAAATATCATGAGACACTAACAATATTTTGGATGAGAGTTGTACGACGGCAGCTTGATGATTTGGATCCGAAGGTCACGATATTGGAAGCCGCGAACGCAGTCGTCGAAGCGTTGAGCGATTCGCGTCTGGTGTTTGAATATTACAGCGAAGAGCTGTTGTGGTCGGGGGAGGCGAAAAGTGTTTGGGTGGAACCGGATCTGAAGCCGTTGAATTCATAGCTCGCGTTGCAAAGAGGAGCGTTGAGGAACAGCATTACGCCGAAGGCGTTGGATGGTTCTAGCCCAGGGTAGCACCCTGGGTTGAAAACGCACCGCACGTCGCTACCCTGAAAGGGTTGAACAAGACTCTCTCAAAGACTTCTCGATCAGAGGCCGCTCCGGATTTGTCTCACCTTTTCAGGGTGAGAACTTTACATTCTGTTAAATTTCCCAGGGTGCTACCCTGGGCTAGATTATTCAACGCCTTCGGCGTATCAACTTAAGTCACCCGGCCAGCTCGCACACGAGCATCTCCAACTGCAAACGCGGCGTGCCCAGCGAAGTCTTGATCGCCAAATCGGCAGCGGCAATTCGTCTGATAGCGGCGGCGATCGTTTCGGCGTTCGTACGCTCCAACATTTTGATGACCGCATCGCGGTGTGCGCCATAAATTAGCCGAGACGCTTCATTTCTCGCTCCTCGCGCGAGCGACTCTTTCGCCAGCAGCAAACGATGATAGTTTCCCGCGATGAGGCCGAGCAGCATCACCGGAGCCACATCGTCTTCAAGCAACCGGTGCAACGTCAACAACGCCTGTTTGCGATTACCCATGACGAGCTGATCGCCCAGATCAAAATTGGACAGCACGCGCGAGCGGCCAATCAAATCGTCAACCATCTCAGAAGTGATGCGACCCGTCCCGACGGCGGCGCTCGCCAGCTTGTCGAGTTCTGAAGCAAGCGTCTGAATGTCGGTGCCGACCAACGCGAGGATCTCTTCCAGCACGCGCTCGTCCGCCGAGGTCTTCAATTGTCGCAAGCGATCCTTGACCCAGTTCTTCGCTTCCCAATCCTTAACCGCAGTGAATTCGACGACGGCGCACTGTTTGAGCAACTCCTTCGTGAACTTCTTGCGCTTGTCGAGTTCGTCCGCGACGAAGATGACCACGCTGGATTCATTCGGCCGGCTCAAATAACGCATCAGCACTTCTTCTTCCGCCTCGCGCAGCTTGCCGAAATCGGTGATGCGTATGACGCGCCGCGCCGACATCATCGGTAGTTGCTCGGCCGCGGCGACGGCTTCGTGCACATTGCCGCTCGCCAGACTGAAATGCGAGTCGTTGAATTCGCGCAGCAGAGTCTCGCGCAACGCTTCATCGGTAATGGCGCGCGCGGCCTCGTCGCGGAGATAAGTTTCGACTCCGATGAGCAGATAAAGCGGACGGACGTTGCCTTCTTTGAGTGAGCGTTCGAGTTGCTGCCGAGTGAGCGCGCTCATTTCTTCTGGAGTTCGACGGCGTTGATCAAAGTCGAGACGATGCTTTCGGCAAAGCTGCGCGCCATGCGTAGCACCGCCGGGTCTTCTTCGTTGAAAAAGTTGCGCGGATCGTTGGCAAATTCGTACTCGCCGCGAAAGACAAAGTTCTGATTGTCGTAAAGCACGCGGTTCTGCGTCTGGTCGCGCACCGTCACCGCGGCCGTGATGATGACCTCGAAGATTCGCGCGCGGCCTTTGTCGTCCAACAAGACGCCGGTGAATTGATAGCTCTTGATCAGTCCTTCGATGACGGCGTCGGCGCCTTCGCGATCACCCTGCACGCGCAAGCCGCGTCCGCGATGAATCAGTTCGTCGATCACCGCCTGTGTGAAGCGGTGCTCGATCTTGTAGCGCAGCGCCTGCGGACCCATCTGAAACGCGGGCACCGCAACCGTGTGGATGCGCGCGGGAAGCTGGTTCTTCGTCACCGGCTTGTAACATTCGGCAAAGCCCGAGACAAACAGCAGCGCGAGCGCCAGCACGGATACGCGCGCGACCTGCTTACTCATAGCCTTTTGCTTTTCGTGATTGATCAAGATTCTCTTTTCCGCGCAGTTCAATTGAATCGCGATTGTCTCGCAGCAACGTAAGTTTACGCAAGTGGGTGGCAAAGCGATGCTCGTAAGTTCTATTATCACGAGGCGACACTTGCTGACCCTGAGATCCCATGCGCAGTTGTTTCATCACGTTCGTTGTCTTCATCGCGTTCCTTGCGTTTAGCGCATCGGGGCAAGACGTCCAACGTAATGGCCCGCGAGACGTTGATGCCGGCGGTCATCGCTTGCACATGGTTATTCAGGGCCGCGGCGCTCCGACAGTGATCCTGGAGAGTGGTCTTGGCCAGGGCCGCGAGGCTTGGGCGAAAATATTATCTGACGTCGCCGACCTCACGCAGGTCGTGGCTTACGATCGCGCGGGGTTGGGCCAGTCTGAACCTGGTTCGAAACCGCGCACCGCGCAACAGATGGCCACTGAGCTGCACACGGCTTTGAAAAACGCCGGCCTCGCTCCGCCTTATGTGCTGGTCGCACATTCAGGCGGCGCCTTCACGATCCGAGTGTTCGCGAGTCTGTATCCGAAAGAAGTTGCCGGTCTGGTTTTTGTTGATCCGACTCAGGAAGGACTGACTGATTGGATAAAGTCGCACCAGCCTGAAGTTTGGAAGCAACTCGAAGAAGAAAAACAGAAAGCTCCGGAAGGTGGCGTTCGCGACGAATTTATGGCCGCCGAGACGAGTCAGAAACAAGCGCAGACGGCCGCAGCCTTGCCGGATGTTCCCGTCATTTTGCTTACGGCCATGCGCACCGACAATTTTCGCACGCCTGAGTTATCGGCAGTTTGGTTGAACCTGCACAAAGAATGGTTGAAGAAAATTCCGCACAGCAAACATGTCTTGGCGCAGAACAGCGGACACTTCATTCAGGATCAGGAACCTGAATTGGTGATCAATGCGATCAGAGAAATA
>JBGPWL010000076.1:0-22801 GCA_041492185.1 Pyrinomonadaceae bacterium
CCCATCGAACCGGGAATGATGCCATAAACGTCTTTGTCGGCATTGATTGCGCCCTTGCGCGTGACGAAAACGTTTTCGCCATAGTGCTTTTCGAGCGCAACATAGTTGTGATGACAATTAACCTGAAGCTCAGGCTTAAACGGCTGGCGATGATTGAACATCTTGTTAAAGACCTTCAACAGGTGCGTCATCATGATCTCGCGGTTTTTCATCGCGTAAGTTTGCGCCCACTTCAGGTCATTCCAGTACGCCTCGAACTCCGGCGTGCCCTGAATAAAGTAAGCGAGATCGGGTGAAGGAAGTTCCGACAATCTCCACAAGCTCTTTGCGGTCGAGATATGACGCTCGGCGAGTTCCTTGCCGATGTTGCGCGAACCCGAGTGCAGCATCAACCAGACAAAGTTTTCCGTGTCCAGACAAACTTCGATGAAATGGTTGCCGCCGCCCAGCGTGCCGAGCTGTTTCATCGCTTTCGCTTTGCGATCATGCACGCCTTCGTGCAGCAAAGAAAAGTTTGCCCATCCGTCCCAGTACGAAGATTCATCAACCGATTCCTCGTACGCGTTGAAACCGACTGGAATCGCTTCTTCGATCTGCAACCGCAGTTCTTTGAGCTTGCCGTCGAGAATGCCGCTCTTGAATGGCGTCTTCACGGCCATCATGCCGCAGCCGATGTCCACGCCGACGGTTGCTGGAATCACCGCTTCCCTGGTCGCGATAACCGAGCCGACCATGCTGCCTTTTCCCAGGTGCGCGTCGGGCATCAGCGCGACGTGCTTGAACAGACATGGCAGGCGCGAAACGTTGCGCAACATCGCTTGCTCTTCAATGCTGAAATCGTGATTGGCCCACGAAAGTATGTCGTGTTGAGCGCCACCGATTGGTAGCTTTCCGTAAGGCATTCTTCTCCTCCTTTCTAAGAATAATTGAGAACTATAATTTGTTATAGAGGCCGGAGCTGCCTCCTGCCGTCTGCTTCCTGCCTACTGATTTTGGTGCGCCAGGTGAGATTCGAACTCCGGATTCCCCTGCTTAAGAGGCAGGTGCCTTGATCCGATTTGGCTACTGACGCATGGCGGAACTGAACGGACTCGAACCGTCATCGGCTTGGTTGACAACCAAGTGCCTCACCTCTCGGCCACAGTTCCGAACATACAGGCGTATAGAGGACCGACTTCAGTCGGGCTTTATGCTCGCGAAGAACCCAACTGAAATTGGTACTCTAAACACCTGTTGCGATCATTGGATTGGGCGGGTCGAAGGGAGTCGAACCCTCAACGGCCGCATTCACAGTGCGGTGCTCTGCCCGCTTGAGCTACGACCCACATAGGTTGGCAGGGCGTGTGGGATTCGAACCCACGCATCTCTTGATTGAAAATCAAGCGGCTTGAACCTGGCTTGCCTAACGCCCCCGAAAGTCCTGGTGCGCGTGGAGAGATTCGAACTCGTCACTGAACTGATCTTAAGTCAGCCGCCTCTACCTGTTTGGGCTACACGCGCAAGAGCAAGGATGAGGGATGAAGGAGGAAGGATGAATCGACCCTATGTCCGCGTTGTCTCTTTCATCCTTCATCCTTTCAATTGGTACTCGCGGAGGGATTCGAACCCACACTGTACAGATCTTGAATCTGTCGTCTCCTGCCATTTGGACTACGCGAGCAAAGCAAGGATGAAAGATGAAGGCGGAAGGATGAACCAGACGCCATGTGTGACGTGCTTTTCTGTTTCATCCTTCATCCTTCCTACTTCATCCTTTCATGTGTTGGTACCGGCGGAGGGATTCGAACCCACACTGTCTAGTTCCTAAGACTAGCGCCTCCTGCCTGTTGGGCTACGCCGGCAAAGAACAAGGATGAAGGATGAAGGCTGAAGGATGAGAGGTAAACACCGAACCGATCCTTTTTTCATCCTTCATCCTTCAGCCTTTGCTTCGAACTGGCGGAGGCGGCAGGAGTCGAACCTGCACGCGACGTGCGCGACGGCTTAGCGGGCCGCTGCCATACCGTTAGGCGACGCCTCCAGATTTGGCGGAGAGTACAGGAGTCGAACCCGCAGGATCTTTCACCCGGCCTGGTTTTCAGGACCAGTTGCCAGCCAACCCAGCACTACCCTCCGTTCCGGAATTTTGGCAGGAGCACTACGATTCGAACGCAGACCTTCGGGTTTGGAATCCGACGTGCTAAGCCGTTGACACTATGCTCCCGCAGAAAATTGGTGCACGTGGTAGGACTCGCACCTACGAAGTCGTTAGACGCCTGATCTACAATCAGGTGCTTTTGCTGCTCAGCCACACGTGCAAATCAATTTCAGATTTCAAATTTCAGATTTGAGATTGCTCATGCTAAAAAATGGATGAAGGCAGAGAGAGACGTACCGCGAATACACTTCGAGGCACACTTCTCCTGAGGATGGCGACGTCGAAGACGCTTCGCAAACGCTCCGGCGTCGTCATCCGTTGAAGGCTCCCTGCCTTCATCCAAGACCCCACGCGAACTTCGCGTGGAGTTTCTCGCAATAGGTACTTCGATTGTCAAAAAACAAAAAGAGCGGGCTTTAAGCCTCCCAGGGAAGCTGCCCGCTCCGTACCTTCTCGCGATTTTTCTTTGAAGATTTGGGAGCGGGAGGCCGCTCCCGCTGATTAATGCCTGATATGACGGCTATCTATGGACGTCGCTTGTCCGAGTTTGCCGCCAAAAATATTGGTTCCCAATATGACAGGCGACAAGCTCAGATCGCTTGATAAACACACGCCACGCATACCGGCGCAGTACGTCGGTCTGGCGGTGTGTTCTTGGTATGTCCAGCTCGTCAACATTGAAAGTTTTTCCTCACGGTGCGCAATTCCTAGTGTCGCGCAACCTTCCTTGTATAAGACATGACCCGCGATCCTGTCAAGCAGATTTTGCACAACGCGTGCGCGACGCTTTGATAACTTCGCCGTCTTTCGCGTTGCCCGACAGCCAAGTTGCTGCGCGGTGACTGATCAGACCCAGATGAAAACCATTGACTTCGCGGCAGATTTCGCATAGAACGCAATGGGATGTTTAAGACTAACTGTGGAGGTTGATTTTTCATGAGACGATTTTTTCTGCTTCTTTTGTTTGCGTCAGTAATGACTGTTGGTGTTCAAGCGGTCTATGGCCAGGATGATGCCGATCGCGTAAAGACCCGCGAGCAATTGGGCGCGCTGCTAGACCGCGTGGGCCCGAACATTAAGGTTGCATTTCGGCGCAGTGAAAAGCAGCCGTTCAACTTTGTTGGGAAATTGACCGAAGGGCTTACGTACTCAGATAGTATGGAGATTGTTATCGGCGTAACGGCGAAGCAGACAATCGGCTTCCGGATCTATCCGCATTACAAAGGCGGCTACATCAATGTGGAAAAGGCCAAGAACAGCATGGCCTTAATGCGGCAACTGCTCCGGCTCAGCGATCAGGCGTTCCTCTACTGGGGCATGGACGACACCAGCGACGTCTTTGCGGGATACACTTTCACGCTCGAATCCGGTTTCCCGGCAGAGGCGATAACCGTAGTGCTTCGCAGCATCGTCAACCTCGATAAATTTGTCGGTGACATGAAACCTGCGATTGATGGCGCCGGCATCGACTAGCCGACAAGAGCACCGCTACACATCCAGGAATTTGTGGCGGTGTCTCGGTTCCGGCATCATGCAGACCTCAGACTTTCCGAAGACGCGATAGCGATTGCGGGCAACGAGATTGTAGACTCGATCCCGCACCCAGCGTGGCAGCATTCGGCCAACGCGAGCAACGCTCCAAATGCCGCCAAGTTCCTGCAGGAGACAAAGTATCGCGTCGGACCGCGCGAGCAAGTTCTCATTAACTGCTTCGTAATCCCTCACGACATAAACCGTATCGAGATCCTCAGCGTCTGCGCCATGACGTTGCAAAAGGTTTTTCGCAAACTCGCTCTGCAATGATGCGAAGCGAAAACGATCTCGCGCGTCTCGCTTGAGCAGAAACTGATTCAGACGATTGCAAAGCCCGCAAACACCGTCGTAGAGAATAATTGGATTCGACAAAGATATTCCTCAGACACAGCAGCGCAGGTCGCGCATTGTGGATGGATCGGATCAGTCAAGCCTTAGCGGATTTAGCTGTTTTGCTAAATCGTTGTCAAGTGGTTAGTGGCGGTAGTCGGTCGGGACCCGGACGCATTACCTGGTTTGCTTCGTGCGGTATTGGTAACGCGACCTGATGGCTACATCCTGGCGATCCACTTTTACTCTCAACGAATGAAGACTGCCGTCTTGTCCGATCTTCTCCGGATAGAAGCCCAGGCGATATTGATACCTCAACTCGTCGGCAACGAGAGCGAATGTTTTCTTAAGATCGGTCGCCTTACTGCGATAGAAGCGCCCGCCTGTAACCTCTGAGAGTTTCGTCAGAAACTCCTGCGCCTCCTCGCTCCGTTCCTTCCGTCTCTCGCGTCTTTGGCCATGTCCGGGTCGTTGCGGCGGCACCAACTCGGTGAACAATCTTCCGCGGCGGCGAAATATCGGACCTCGACGACGGGGAAAAGGAGATCGACTCGGGCCGAAGCCGCGGGGAATCGAGGGCTCATAGTAGATGGAATAGATCATTGCGTCCGCTTCGGAGGCCGCGGAGACTAGCTCAGAAGCTCTTACCCGACTGCCGGCGTCCTCACCGTCGGTGAGGAGAATTATTGCCTTGCGACCGGTGATTGGTTGCAGCACCTCGGCGGTTGTTTCCATCACTGCATCATTCAACAACGTGCCAAAGTACTCTCCTACTTCGGCGTGTTTGATTGCTGTCTCCAGAATTTTGCGATCGTTGGTCAACGGACTGAGCTTGTGAATGGCATAGTCAAAGGTGACCACCATCGCGCGATCCTGCGGCCGTAGTTCTTTTAGAAAGCTCTTTGCCGCTTTCCTGATATCGTCAAGCACACCTTGAGTGCTTCTGCTGGTATCGAGCAGGAGCAGAATGTTGAGTGGCTCTTCGGCTGCATCAAAGAAGGAAATCTTTTGCTCTGTAGCGTTGTCGTAGAGTCTGAAATCCGCGACCCTCAAGCCGGGGACGTAGCGGCCCTGGCGATCGCTGACAATCACCGGCACGCTGATCAGATTGGTGTCGATCTTAATCGTATCGACGGGCTGGCCTTCCTGAGCGCGGACCACGGCAGCACTCAAAACGAGTAGTAGGCCGACGAAGGCGACGGCTATCAAAGCGTCGGGTCTGTGGGACGGCCGGGTTTCCTGAGCTTTCACGTTCATAGTAGAGACCGCGTTGACTGAAATTTGCTTTATCTTTGGACGCTCTGACGGGCGATTTAGCCTTTTCTTTCTGCTCCAATTCCAGTCGCTAAAGCAACTCCTAAAAATTTAGTTGACAAATTCGCGCAACTGCCCTTACACTCCTAAATCTTTAGGAGGAGCAGCCGATGGCTCGACGGAAAGCTGAACACTTAACACCGCTCGAACTCGAAATCATGCATGTGCTCTGGGAGATGGGCGCCGCCAATGTGCAGACCGTGCAGCAGCAACTCAAACGCGAACTGGCTTATACGACGGTGCAGACCATGCTCAACATTCTGCACCGCAAGGGCAAGGTCAAGCGAACGTTGAAGGACCGCGCCTATTTCTACAAGCCGGCCGTCAGCCGCCGGCAGGTAGCCAGCCTGCACGTCGGCGATATGGTCGAACGCCTATTCGGAGGCTCGGCTGAGAGTTTAGTGATGAGCTTGCTTGATACAAAGCACCTCACGCCGCGGAAACTGGCGCGACTCAATAAGCTTGTCAAAGAGGCGGAGGAGGGACGCGATGAGAATAATTAGCCAACTGCTGCTGACTTTCCTGCTCAATGCCTGCTGGCAGATCGCGCTGGTCGCGGCGGTCGCTTCGCTCTGCACGTGGCTGCTACGCAAAGCACCGGCGCGCCAACGACATTTGGTGTGGGTCGCGGCGCTCGTCATTTCTCTCGGTTTACCCGTGCTGACCACTTCACAGCTCCTAAGCCGCGCGTTTTTCTCCGCGCCGGCCACTCAACAAACGGTGATCGCGCCGCCAGTCACTTCCCAGGTGCCTTCGGTAGAACTGAATTCATCGGAGATTCCGGCGACGAGTGATTTAAAGACACCAGTTCAAATAAACGGAAATCTGGTCGCGGGTTTGGTCGCGCTTTATGCTCTCTTTTTGTTTTATCGCGGCGTCAAACTGTTCAGGGCATGGCGCAGAACGAGAGCCGTCAAACGCAGTGCACATCCGGTCGATCTGCCTGAAAGCGTCAAAGCAATTCTTGGCAGGTGTCAGACGGCAATCGGCGTCACCCGTTTTCAGATTCTTAATTCTCCCACGGTGCCCGTGCCGATCACGGTTGGCTTTCGTAAGCCGCTTATCATTCTGCCCGAGCAGTTGTTGCGTGAAGGTGATGCAGATGTACTGACCTCCGCCCTGGGCCACGAACTCGTGCACGTGCAGCGGCGCGACTACCTGCTCAATCTTATTTACGAATTGATTTATCTGCCGCTTTCGTTTCATCCAGCAGCGGCGCTGGTGAGACGCCGAATCAATCAGACACGCGAACTGGGTTGCGACGAGACGGTCGCGGAAAAATTGCTGACCGCCGAGGTCTACGCCCGTTCACTCGTGCAGCTGGCCGGTTCGGCAGGGCCCTGGGGCCGCGCGACCATAACCGTAGGCATTACCGATGCCGATATTCTGGAGGTACGCATCATGTCATTGTTAAGCAGACCAAGGCCAAATGTGCGCCGCAAAAAATTGTTGCTCGTAGCCGTCTCCTTACTGCTCGCAGTGCCCTGCGTGGCAGCCGCATCTCTCGCATTTCGTTTCGACATCGATCCAGGCAAGTCGATCCTGGGCTCGCCGCAGGAGCCTTCTCGGGAGGGGAAAGAAAAGGAGACCCGAGCAAAGCGAGAGCGCGAAGAGCAGGAGGTGCAGGCGCGAGAAGACCGGGAGCTGAAAGAAGGAATTGCAAAAGAAACCAACCCGGAAAAGCGCGCGAAGCTGGAAGCAATCCTGAAGCGCAGGCAAGAGGAGCGAACCCAAGCGGAGGGGACAGGCTGGGCAGTCACCATGCAAGGGAACACAGTTGAGCTACGTGCTCGTCGGGCTCAGGAAGAAGAAGAAATGAAGGCCAGGCAGGCCCAACTTGCAAGGCTCGCCCAAATCACGATGGAGCAGGCGATTCAGATCGCCACCAGTCAAACACCCGGAAAGGTTTTGGAATGTAGTCTGATCGGTGAGCATTGGGAGGCGCCGGAAAAATTGGCAAAAGACAGTCAGGTTCTCTACCACGTCGTCATACTTACCGGCGATGAGACCAAGCCTGCTACGACGCATGTGCTGGTCAACGCCATCGACGGCACCATTTTCAAAACGGGTCAAGAGGAACGCAGGAAAGAAGAACGCAAGCACGAGACAAGGAAGGAAAAACCGAAAGAGTAGACACGTCAGGTACTACTCTGTTGATTTGAGTTAGAGAGAAGGTTCGCGAGGATTTCGCCACGGGACGCAATTGTTTGCGCAGTCCTTTGCGAAGTCCTTCGCGAACTTTGCGTTTTAAGTTACGCGCGACTCATTCGTCTTCCGCAACGCTTTCATCCTGGAAACAGGTATTCGCTATCGTCACGAAATGCTCGCTGTCGGTGAAGCCATAGTCCTCGCCATGCCAGAATCTTAACGAACGCGATGCTTCTTCCAAACCAACTCGGGAAAGACCCGGATACTGATCGAACCATTTTTCGCAACTTCGTCGTCTGACGGTTCGCCGCACATAAGACCGCACGCCCAAGTTCTTTGTGAAGATCGAAGGATTGAGCGCTTCGTTGAGGTGATCTGAGATGAACGGCTTGACGAGAGAATCCCGAAGACTGACATTCTCGTTGAAGGTCCAAAGGCCATCGCTAAGAATTAGAAGGGGCGGCTTCGTCGTCTCGCCAATTCGAATCTCACGCGCGAGTCCCTGATAGAATTTCATCCCTACATAGTTGGCGGCCAGATCGCCATTCGAATAGACGCCGGCGACCAGCGTGCCGAAAATAGTCTGTTCGGTTTTCTGTCCCCAGCGGACGGCTTTCCTGGTTGCTTCTTCGGGCGTTGCTCCTTCGGCCAACGCGCGATTGTAGATTTTGTAATAACTGTATCCCTGCTGAAAGAAGTGCGCGATCTTGTCGGTGCCAAACTCCGCGCCGTAGAGTCTCACAGTAGGGCTGATGGTGAAGCAGATCGTCGGCAGGAAAAGAAAGATTGATTTCCAATAACTCGTTCGGTAACGCGCCGGCCGCGAGTGGAAATGGTGAGTGTCCATCCACGTGCCCATGCTCGTGAAGGGCGGCGTGCCCGCGCCGAGTTGATGGTAAGCTTCGTGCGCGACGGCGTCGTTCGAGCGCAAATAATCAAGCCGGGCGCGTTCTTCCGCGGGCGACTCGCACCGTCCAGCCTTCAATCCCTCGGTGTTCCTTCTTAGGCAGTCTTCGTGCTTCAGGATCTCCGCGTTGATTTTCTCTACTGCTTTGCGCAGCTTGCCTTCGACATGATCGGAAACTTCATCGCCGATGTCCGCAAGCGGCTTCGGCGGCAGATTGTATTGATCCGTCTCAAAAGCGGAAGCGCTGGTTTGGTTCAGGAGCAAAAGCGCGCACATGAGCACGGACGCAATAGCGCGGGAGAAGAGAGAGACTGAACGGAGTTTTCGGATAAGAGACGATAGGAACACGCACTCTACGCTGCAACAGTCGTGCCCGCGCGGCGAGTTTCATTGTGGAATGAAAACGGTCCTATTTCGCCTGGAGAGGAAAAGCAGGAACTCCAGACGCAGCCATGAAGCGTCACCTGAGGTGAGACGACTGCGTCTGGCATTCTCAACTATGGCTCGAGCGGCGGCAGATTCGCCTGGCGCAGCAACTCGTTGATTGATTTCACGTCCTTGTCCTTCAGATCAGTCCAACGCATTAATACATTCTTAAGAGTTTGTTGTAGTTCCCCTGACGCCGTTACGGCCTGGCTTGTGGGCGCAACGTCGGCCGCTTGCAGTAGTTCCAGCAAAGACGTTAGCGCGCCATTGGATCGCGTCAGGTTGCCACCCGAATCAATCGCGGCGCCGGGACCGGCTTCAGCGCGGCCTTCTCCGGAAACTGCTGCGGCTTTTTGATCGAGCGCGATCAACGCATCAGTTAAGGCCCCCGGTCCCGCATGAGTGCGGCGTATTTTGATCTGATCTCTTAGTTTCTTAACCTGACTCAATGCGTCAAAGCTCTGTTGCATTCCCTGATACGCCTGCATCGACAGCCCGAACTGTTGTTCGAGTCCCGCCGCCGGCGTCTTCACGCGCGGATCCATCTTGACCTTGAGCGGCTGCGTGAAACTATGACCATCAAGCGTGAGCTTGATCGTGTAGCTTCCCGGCAAGACCGTAGGGCCGAGCGGCGCGGCGGGCGTGTCGCGGTAGATTGCTGAGATCGGAAATTCGTAGCGAAGCGCCTTCGGCACCGGATAATTCAGATCCCAAACGAACCGATGCATCCCAGCTTTTGCGGAAAACGTTTGCGGCGGACGAAACCAGTAAGTCGGCACGTTGTGATCTCTTTCGTTGACCGACTCCGGCTTGTCGGCGCTTGAGTAACGGCGCACGAGTTGATTTTTTTCATCAAAAATCTCCAGGGTGACCGCCCCCGAAGGATCAGACTTCAAATAGTAATTAATGATCGCGCCATCGGGTGGATTTTTCCCCGCTGGCTCTTCCGGCGGCAGCGGCGTGTCGGTATTCACGTTGCGCTTGACGCGATACGCGAGTTCCGGTTCAAAGAGATAGGCGTCCGTCCCGGCAATCTGTTCGTTGATCTGTCTGAGCGGCGTGATGTCATCGAGGATCCAAAACGATCGTCCGTGCGTGCCGACGACGATGTCGTCATTGTGAACTACGAGATCGCGGATTGAACTTGCCGGCATGTTCAGGCGCAACGACTGCCAATCATCGCCATCATTGAATGAAACATAAACGGCGCGCTCGGTGCCGGCGAATAGCAGACCCTTTCGCATAGGGTCTTCGCGCACCGAGTTAACCGGACCGCTGTCACCCAGGCCGTTGACGATCTCCTTCCAGGTCTTTCCGCCGTCGTGCGTGCGCATGATGTGCGGGCGCTGATCGTTTAGCCGGATGCGATTAATCGCCGCGTATGCGGTTGCGTCATCGAAGTGCCCCGCGTCAATCATCGATACTTTGCTCCACGATGTAATCTCCGGCGGCGTTATGTTTTGCCAGTTCTTGCCGCCATCGTGTGTGACGTGAATCAAGCCGTCATCCGTTCCTGCCCAAATCATGTTCACGTCTTTGAAGGACGGCGCGACGGTGTAGATCACTCCGCGCCTCGGCATCTTGGTTAAATCCGTCTTGGCCAGTTCTGGTTTGCGAAACACGCCGATGCTTTCCGGAACCTCCGGCTGCTCGCGCGACAGATCGGGACTGATTACGTCCCAACTTTGTCCGCCGTTAGTGGTTTTGAAAAGCACGTTGCCGGCGTAATAGAGCACGTGCGGATCTATGGGCGAAAAGAGCACCGGAGCGGTGCGCAAGAATCTATACTTGCCGCTGCGCACGGCTTCGGGCGCAATGTTCTGCACCTGGCCGGTGGTCTTATCAAAGCGCGTGAGCTTCCCGCCGTAAATAATACTTGGATTAAGCGGGTCGGGAGCGACGTAGCCATACTCTTCAACGCCGATCGTGCGCCAGTCGCGAAAAGTGATCGCGCCATTGTCGCCGCGACTCGAGGTGCCCGCCGATCCGCTTTCCTGTTGTCCGCCGTAGACCCAATACGGAAATTCGTTGTCAGTGATCACGTGATAGAACTGGGCCGTCGGTTGGTTGTACCACGAGCTCCACGTCTGTCCGCCGTTCACTGTGATGACCGCTCCCTGATCGCTCGCGAGCAAAACGATCTGCGGATTGTCGGGGTTGATCCAGATCGTGTGATAATCGTCGCCACCGGGCGCGCCCTTCCACGCAAAGAACGTCTTGCCGCCGTCCGTCGATCGATACGTAGAAGTGTTGGCCGAATAAACGACGTCCTTGTTCTTCGGATCGACTTTCACTTCAGCGAAGTCGCTGCCGCGGCCCCACACGCGCGTTTCGGAATTGACGCGCTGCCAGCTCTCGCCGGCATCGTCAGAAACGTAGATACCGCCCAGTCGCGGTGCATCAACGTTGGCATAGATGCGATTCGGATCGCTGGGCGCGATGCCAAACCCGATGCGTCCGAGTCCCTGCTCAAAAGTCGGCAGTCCTTTCGTGAGTTGTTTCCAGGTTGTGCCGCCGTCGGTGGATTTGAACAGACCGCTGCCCGGTCCCTGCCACGCGCCGTTCTCCCAGGGGCCTTGGCGCGCGGACCATAAGTCGGCATAGATCGTCTGTGGATTGGTTGGATCAAAAGCCAACGCGATCGCGCCGGTGTCTTCATCTTTGTAGAGCGCCTTCGTCCACGTTTGCCCGCCATCGGTCGAGCGAAACACGCCGCGCTCTTCGTTTGGCCCATAAGGATGACCGAGCGCAGCGACAAAAACACGATTCGGATCGCGCGGGTCAACGATGATCGCGCCGATCTGTTGCGCATCGCGCAGTCCCAGGTACTGCCACGTCTTGCCGCCATCGGTTGATTTGTAAATTCCGTCTCCGGTGGAAAGATCGGGACGCTGCAAGCCTTCGCCACTGCCGACGTAAATGATATCGGGATTGGATGGCGCCACCGCGAGCGCGCCGATTGAGCCCGTCGGCTGATCGTCAAAGATGGGCCACCATGTGCGGCCGTAGTCATTCGTCTTCCACACGCCGCCATTGTTCACGCCAATGTAGAACACGTTCGGTTGGCCCGGCACGCCCGTGGCGCCGACAGTTCGGCCGCCGCGAAACGGGCCAATCATGCGCCACTTCATTTCCTGATACAGATTAGGGTTGAATTGCTGAGCGCCGACGCTTGACGATGTCACTGCCAATATCATTAGACAGCATGCCGCGAACACAAAGCTGCGAATTGAGATCACGTTTCGATCCTCCAGATTGAAGTGCAACAACTTATCAGAAGCCAGGCACCCACGCCGCCGCTCACTGCCAGCGCCAGGTCACGTTGTAGACTCGCGCCAATTCATCGAGATTCATTCTGAGCGTTGACCAGTCGTCCTGCGCCTTGCGGCTGAGCCGGTTACGGCGCATGAACTGGTCGATCTGTGCGGCGCGATCGAGCACCGACTGCACATCGGTTCCCGTTGATTTGTGATTGTCAAAATGATCGTGCAGGCGCTTCGTCTCCTTGTAAAAATCTTTGACGAAGGCGTTGATATCGTCTTCGCGTTTGGTCCCATCCAGGCGACTCTTATCGAGCGCCGTATCTAAACTGGAACGAAACTTGTCGGATTGAGCCTCGACGCGATGAATGATCTGCTCGACCTCTTTATCACTCAGCCGGTATGGTATGTCCGAAACGACCGGCGCAGGCGCGTAACCGCTCAACCCCCAGGTCACGTTGTAGGCCTCAGCCAGGCGATCCAGATCTGATCGCAAGGCTGACCAATCATTGTGGGCGCGCGCAGTAAGTGGGAAACGATTCATGAAGCCATCAATCCGCGCCGCGCGATCGAGGACCGAATCGACGTCGGCAACAGTCGATCGGTGATGATCGAAATTGTCATTCAAACGCTTAGTTTGCTCCTCAAAATTTTTGACGTAAGCATTGATGTCGTCCTCGCGCCGCGTGCGATCAATGTTGCTCTTCTTGAGCGCGTCTTTGAGACTTTTGCGAAAAGTCTCAGTTTTCTTCGTCATTCGATCAAGCAGTTGCGCGACTTCCTTGTCGCTGATGCGGTAAGGCTGGCCGACCACCTGTCCCGCAGCTTTCGGAGCGGCTCCCGTCAAAACCAACGCAAGGGTGAAGCCGAGCAAAAGCATTCTTCTGCACATATTCCTTCCCTCCTGTTCATGGCTGGTTCGAAGTAGTGTGTGGCTTGATATTTTGCCTTGTTCCCGGTCGCTTGTCACGTGTCGCACTCAGTTTCAAGAATGTCGCGCGCGGGTGCACTTGATTTCAAGCTCTCTTCCCGTCTTTGCGCCTTTGCGGGAACTTCCCGTTTGTGCCGTCTTGAGTGTGCACGTGCGAAAACCTTTCCCGCAAAGGCGCAAAGACGCAAAGGGCAAAACACGCAGAGACTGTTGCGCACCTAACCTTGTCACGGGTTATTATCAATCCTGCTTTTGTCTGATCAAAGATTACGGCGCATGAACGATTTCGAAATCATCGACGTTTGCCATACCATTCATCACGGCATGATCACTTACAAGGGACTGCCGCCTCCGGTGATTTCTGATCACCTGAGCCGCGCAGACTCGCGCGCGCACTACGCGCCGGGCACCGAGTTTCATATCGGAAAGATCGAGATGGTCGCGAACACCGGTACGTATCTCGACAGTCCCTTTCATCGCTATCCTGACGGCAAGGATCTTTCAGAATTGGACCTGCGCTCGCTCGCGAACCTCGAAGGCCTCGTCGTGCACTGCGCCAACGGGGCAGAGGCCCGACCGTCAGGGAGGGCGTGTCTTACATCGCTCGAACACCTGGACGTGAAAGGCAAGGCCGTGCTCTTCCACACCGGTTGGGACGCGCACTGGAGAACTGAAAAATATTCCGACGGAACACATCCATTCCTGACCGCCGACGCCGCAGAGTATTTGGCCAGTAACAAAGCCGCGCTGGTGGGAATCGATTCCTACAACATCGACGACACGACCGGTGGGAGTCGTCCTGTGCATTCAATCCTGCTTGCCCACGACATTCCGATCGTCGAGCATATGTGCGGCTTGAACGAGCTTCCCGATTCCGGCTTCCGCTTCTTTGCCGTGCCCGTGAAGGTTAAGAACTTCGGTACGTTTCCCGTGCGCGCGTTTGCGATTGTCTCGGTGCAGAAGCCCGACCGTCAGGGAGGGCGCGGCTAGGCGTATAAAGCGAATATGCGCCCTCCCTCACGGTCGGGCTTCTGCCCCGGAGTTCCCGCCTTGCTACTTGGCCCCCAATAGTGCATAGTGCCTTACGGTTAATCCTTCTCTCGCGCATCGACGGTGATGCGCCCCGCGCATAAATCGATTAGCGCCGGCGTTTGGATAGTTCGAGAGCAGGCTGATTCTCAACTTCAGAAGCCGCTCTTTTGAGCATTCGAACACCGGCTCCTTCGCTGCTACCGTTCACGAAGCCAATCCGATTCGCAGCTTCTTTCATTCCCACAAGGGAAAGGTACATCTGTATGTCTATGAAACTTTACGTAGGAAATCTCGCGTTTACGACCTCCAGCCAGGATCTGCAAGAACTATTTGCGCAGGCCGGCACGGTCGAATCAGCGAGCGTCGTGGAAGACCGCGACACGGGACGCTCACGCGGCTTTGGCTTCGTCGAAATGTCCAGCAAGGAAGAGGGCGAAGCTGCCATCTCCCAATTTAATGGCAAGGAAGTCAACGGTCGAGCCCTGAACGTCAACGAAGCCAAGCCCCGCGAGAATCGCGGCGGCGGTGGCGGACGTGGCGGATTCGGCGGCAACCGCGGCGGCGGTGGTGGCTACGGTGGCAATCGCGGCGGCGGTGGTCGCAGCGGTGGTGGCTACGGTGGCGGCGGCGGTGGCAATCGCGAGCCAAGGTGGTAAGCGCTTCCGCTTAAGCAACCCTTCTCTGTGCAACCTTTGTGATCTTTCCGGACTCTGTGGTGAGCTTTAACAGTTCACCACAGGGACACGGAGGACACAGAGGTAGCACGGAGGAATTCAACATTTGCATGCTCGTGAGGTTCAACCCCTTACGAGGATCTCTACAAACAAAGCGCGCTCAAGAAACAAGAAGGAGCGTCGCACACAAGGAGTTTATGAATTTTTCTCAATTGGGACTCAAGCCTGCGCAGGTGCGCCAGTGCGAGTCTCTCGGATACACCGAACCAACACCAATCCAACGACAGGCAATCCCAGTCGTCCTCAGCGGCAGCGATCTAATAGGCTGTGCCGAAACCGGCACCGGCAAGACCGCCGCTTTTCTACTTCCCATCATTCAAGGGATCACGGAGACACCGCGCCCAGGCGTGCGTGTGCTCGTGCTGGCGCCGACGCGTGAGTTGGCGCTGCAGATCGAACAGAACTATGGCGAACTTAATTCCGTGAAGAGCAATCGCAGCGTCACGATTATCGGCGGAGCAAGCATGACGCGCCAGATCGCCGGCCTGCGAGGGCGCGCGTGCGTCGTCATCGCGACTCCCGGACGTTTACTCGATCTGATGGAGCGCGGCGCGGTTCAGCTTTCCACTGTCGAAGTATTAGTGCTTGACGAAGCCGACCGCATGCTCGACATGGGCTTTTTGCCTGCGATTCGTCGCGTGCTCGCTGCTTTGCCGTCGAGACGACAGACGCTGCTTTTTTCAGCGACGATGTCGTCGTCAATCGAGCAATTGGCGCGCTCGACAATGAAGGAACCAAAATTGATCGAAGTCAGTCCGCGCGGACAAGCCGCTACCATGGTTGAGCAGAGTGCTTATCCGGTGGCCCAGGAATCAAAGACGGCCCTGCTGCTTGATTTGCTGGAGCGCGAGAAGTTCGAGCGAGTGCTGGTCTTTACCCGCACGCGCCGCGGCGCTGAACGCCTGTCGCACATTCTGTCGGCGCGTGATCATAGCGTTAATCGCATTCACGCGGACCGCACGCAGTCGCAGCGCGAATCGGCGCTACGTGGCTTTCGCGATGGCCGCACGCGTGTGCTGGTCGCAACCGATATCGCTGCGCGAGGCATTGACGTCGACGCAGTTTCGCATGTGATCAATTACGATGTGCCTGCCGCGCCGGAAGATTACGTGCATCGCATCGGGCGCACCGGGCGTGCGGGCCTGAGTGGCCGCGCGATTACGATCGTTGCGCCGGTTGATGAATTATCAATGCGCGCGATCGAGCGTCTAACGGGACAAGCCGTCAAGCGCGTGGTGCTGCCGGGTTTCGGCGGAGTGAAGAGTAGTGGAGGCGATTGGAAGCAACATGCGGCCAAACGCAGCTCTGCTGTTTTCACTCGTTCGTTCAGGCCACGTCGCGCGAGCCGGTAAAGAATAGTAAGCAGTAGGCAGTGAGCAGTAGGCAGTAAACGCTGTCTTTGCGCGAACTCAGTGTTCTCCGTGTCTCCGTGGTGAAATGTTCCGCAAGAGTTCTCACCACAGAGGCGCAGAGATCACAGAGGTGGCACAGAGATCTGATCAATACACTTAAGAAGGAGACTCTATTGGCAAGAGACGATCTGATTCCGGCGGAGGGCACGATTATCGACAAGCAGCCCAACGCATTCTTTAAAGTCCAGCTCGACAACACCCAGCACGTCGTGCTGGCGATGATCTCCGGCAAGATGCGCAAGAACCGCATTCGCATTCTCGTCGGCGACCGCGTGAGTGTTGAGATGTCGCCGTACGATCTTTCGCGCGGCCGGATCACTTACCGGTATAAGTAGACGGCACCGGTTGCCGCGGCAACCCTTCGGTACAGTATCGCGCTTGCTAACCCGGAGTCTGACACAGCGAGAGCCTTCGAGAGCCGTCCAGTCAGACGCAGCGCAGACCACGTCACCGCCTGCCTCATGTTTGTGATGTGGTCGGTGCGTGAGCCCAGAGGACCAAGCACCTCGATATGCTTCCTGGTACGACTGGATATTTTCCAATCCAATCATTCAGACTTTCGCCTTGACACTGCCCCACAGATGCAGAACAGAGTGCCAATGCGACCCACAACATCAGCCGCCAGCCCAGAGCCCTGGGAAGCGCGGAACACCTGAACTCGGCGATTGCTGTGAAGACAAGATGACGCTTGCGTTCATCGACCCTACAAGCGCATGATTCCCGAGGCTTATTCGCTCATTCTGGCTGTCTAGAATGTCGCCAACTTGGCTCATCGGAAGAGAGGGAAGCATGTCGAACCTCTTGGCAGCAATAGCGATTGTGGTTGCAATCCTCGTCCCGCCCAATTATCAGATAAGACAAAAGTCGTTTGATGACGTATCCACAGCTGAGCCTGTTAGCGAACTCGTGCAGAGTTCAAGAAGGGCGATCATCGAAACCGGCTTCTCTGAGTCATATTTCGACGAGCACTTCAGGATTGGCGCGACGTTCGACAATCCGGGCGATATTAGAATTGTGTGGATGTTTTCCTTGAACGGATATGAAGCGTCGGTTACCGATGCGATCGGTTATTACACCGACCGCCAACAAAGGATCTATGTCCATTCGGTCAAGAACACGCTCGGCTCAACGCGGGATATCACGAAAACAATTCGAAAGCAAAGAGCTGAGGCGTTAATGAAAGCTTGCCTCGGAAGATATGCGGGGGAAGCCGTGGCATTAATGAGGCTCTCACCCACGGAACGAGCCTCGCTTTACCTGACCGCCCATTCCATCATCAGGCGCATGGAGAGCAGCGATCGCAGAGAGCGAAAAGCCAAACCTGAAAAGCGCGACCCCCGGCACAACCAGGAGAGTGACGTAATTGAAAATGAGGGCAATGAGCGGCGCCCTCCGATCTATCTCGGATACATAAACCTCGAGACCGGCAAGTGCTCCGAGGGCCGGGCGAACGCGACGCCCTGAGCTTGTTTGATGTTCGCCTAAAAGATAAGAGGCGAATGGAATATATCTCATGAAAATCATCCAGCCTCATGAGTCGCGAAAGCAAACGCAAGCAGCAGCGAGTCGGGCTGCAAGCAAGAGGGTAATCTTTGTAATAGCAGTGCTCCTGTGCCTGGCTCTCTTCGGTCATTTCATTTGGATGCTTGCGCCGCAATCTGTCTGGGCGCGGATTCCGTTCAAACAAACTCTTCAAGAGGAGGGAGTTCCCGCTTCTTCTGCGCCCATTCAGCCAGTCTCGGTTTCGGTAATCAATTTTGCGGAACTCGCCGCAAAGGGCGCCAAGGCGAGCGAGAAAATACATCCGAAGGGCGCTCCGGTTCTTAGGGCTGTTCATCCGCCTAAGTCGATTACAGAAGGTGATTCTGCGGTTGCAGAGCGACCTGCGTCAGCGTCTTCGCAAGGCAATGAAATCCATCCGCTTGTATCTTCACCCGCGCCGTCGCAGAGCTTTCTCGCCCAGGAAGACGGACCTGAGGTTGGTACGGGCACGTTCGATATCCCGCCCGATACGATGGGCGCGGTAGGCCCGGACAAACTCTTTGTGAATGTCAACAGCAATTATCGCGTGCAAGACAAGACGACCGGAGCGGCTCTGTCGACGGTTTCAATCGCGACATTTTGGGCGTCAAGCGGCGTCTCAGGCGTCTTCGATCCGCGTGTCCAGTACGACCCCTACAACCAACGCTGGATTCTCGCAGCGACATCGAACAGCGACACGGCTAACTCTTCGATCGTGGTTGGCATTTCAGCGACCTCTGACCCGCAGGGCACGTTTACTCTCTTCCGCTTTACTGTCGGGTGCGCGGCCGGCTCGGCGAATTGCGATGCCAGCGGCGAGACGGCCGACTTTCCGATGCTTGGTTTCAATAAGAACTGGGTGGCGATCAGTTGGAATCAGTTCCAAATCGGCGGCTCAGGATCATTCGTGGCGGGCAAGATGATCGCGATCGATTATCCAACGCTGCGCACGGGCACGGCCAACAGTACGGTTTTCACTGTGACTCAGGCTAATAACATCGCCGCTTTTTGTATGCATCCTGCCACAACTTTGTCAGCAACAGAGGACGCGCTTTACGTGCCCGCTCATATCTCCAGCGCCAGCGCCACCTACAGGCTGCACAAGCTAACCGGAACGCCGGCCGCGCCGGTCTACATGCTGGACACGATATCAAAGACGCGAACCGGAGGTGGTTGGACGCCGCCTGGCGGCGACATCCTGCCGCAGACTTGTGTGGGTATACCAGGTTCGACGTGCCCAACCACGCAACGCTCCATCGACTCGGGTGACGCCTTCATTCGCTCAAACGTTGTCTTCCGCGATGGCAACGTCTGGTACGCGCAGACTGTCGGGTTGCCGGCTGGAGGCTTGACTCACACCGGCGCGCAATGGACCCGCATTGACACGAGCGGCAACTTTGTGGACGGCGGACGCGTCGAGGATCCGACAGCCACTTCCTCAAGCGGTGAGTGGTACGCCTATCCATCGATCGCCGTCAACGCCAATAATGACGTGTTGCTGGGATTCTCGAATTTCGCTGCGACTCACTTCGCGCGCGCCAGTTACGCTCTGCGCCAGGGCACGGATGCCGCCGGCACTATGCGCGACCCGGTCATCTTCAAAGAAGGCGAGGACTACTACGCCAAAGACTTTGGCGGCTCGAGGAATCGTTGGGGCGACTACAGCCACACAGTCGTTGATCCGTCAAACGACCAGGACATGTGGACTATTCAGGAGTATGCGGGGTTGCGCGCTTTCCAGGACAGCCAGGCTACTACAAACAACAGCCGATGGGGCACATGGTGGGCAAAGGTTCCACCCGGTGGGCCGCCACCAACTCCGACACCTACACCATCCCCGACGCCGACCCCGGCACCTACGCCAACCCCGACGGCCAGCGGCCAAGCCGTCGCGTATCAAATCGATCCCGCTCATAGTGGGTTCCAGTCCGACGGAATCACTCCGCCTCTGACCACGCGGTGGTCCCGCAACCTCGGCGGTTGGGTCTCTTATCCGCTTATCGCTGGCGGAAGGGTCTTCGTAACCGTCGCCAACCAGAGCACCTACGGCACGAAGCTCTACGCTCTCGATGAAGCAACCGGCAGCAACTCTTGGGGACCGATCGATCTCCCGGGAACGTATTATTGGTCCGGGATCGCCTATGACGCTGGACGCGTCTTTGCCCTAAACTTTGATGGTCTTCTTCGCGCGTTTGACGCAGCATCAGGCGCTCCGTTGTGGTCGAGACAGCTTTCAGGCCAATACGCGTTCTCGTCACCGCCGACCGCGGTGGGAGGCGCGGTCTACGCTGGCGGGGCCGGCTCCGCGGGTACGCTATATGCAGTCGCGGAGCAGGACGGAATTATAAAGTGGAGAGCGGGTGTTGAAAATGGAGATCACAGCTCCCCGGCGGTATCCACGACTGGAGTATTCGTGTCGTATGCATGCAACCAGGCCTACGACTTCTCCCCGTCGACCGGAGCCTTGATCTGGCATCATTCATCATCATGCGAAGGTGGCGGAGGGAAGACGCCCGTCTTGTTCGGCAGTCGTTTGTACGTTCGCGACACTGTGTTAGGCAACCTGGTTCTCGACGCCGCAACCGGGGCAGAGCTAGGCGGGGTTTCGACCGGTCCTGCTCCGGCCCTTAGCGGCTCCGCAGGATACTTCCTCACCGGGTCTACGCTACAGGCTCGCGATGTTACCTCAGGAGCAGTCCGGTGGTCCTTCACAGGTGATGGCACCCTAAGCTCCGCGCCGATAATCGATAACAGCTACGTGTACATTGGTTCCAGGAGCGGGAAGCTCTACGCTCTGGATGCGACCACCGGCGCGAACGTCTGGACTGGAACTGTAGGGGCGGCCGTGAATGCCCCTGACGAGCAGAATGTCAGCCAGCCGCTCACGGGGCTGGGCGCCGGCGACGGGCTGGTGGTCGTGCCGGCTTCCACCTTGCTGGTCGCCTATCAATCGTCCCGAACAGTTCAATTCAGTTCCTCGACTTACACGGTCAGCGAAACCGCGCCCCGTATCGACATCACCCTAACTCGTGCCGGTGATACGACCAGCAGCGCCTCGGTCAACTACACGACAATTGATAATGCTGCTTTGCAGAATTGCAACGTCAAGAATGGCACCGCCTCGCCGCGCTGCGACTACCTCAACGTGCTGGGCACCATGAACTTCGCCGCCGGCGAGACTTCGAGGTCATTCTCCGTCGCGATCATTGACGACACTTACGCTGAAGGCAACGAAACCTTCACTGTCCGTCTCGAGAACCCGAGCGGCGCAGGTCTGGGGACTGAATCGACGGCCACCGTGACTATCACCGACAACGACGCTGTCGACGGTCCAAATCCGCTCGACACGGCGGGCTTCTTTGTGCGCCAGCACTATCTCGACTTTCTGAATCGCGAGCCGGATCAAAGCGGACTCGACTACTGGTCCGGCCAGGTCACGCAGTGCGGCGCCGATCAGAGTTGCATCAGGAGCAAACGGATTGATGTCTCGAATGCGTTCTTCTACGAATTGGAGTATCAGCAAACAGCGGCCTATGTCATTCGTCTCTATCGCGCAGCGTTTGGCAACAACCAACCGTTCCCGAATCCTGACAGTTCGAGTCCCACTGAAGCGAAGAAGATCCCGAGCTATGCAGTGTTCTCGAATGATCGTGCAAGGCTGATTGGAAGCGCGAATCTCGGGCCGGACCAGCTGGCACTGGCAAATGCATTTGTGCAGCGGCCGGAGGTCTTGAGCAAGTATCCGTCCAGCCTCTCGCTCGATCAGTTTGTCGATGCGATGTTAGCCACGATCTTGGGCGATGATGGAGTCGATCTCTCTTCCCAACGCGCGGCACTGATTGCCCTGGGGAATCGCGGCGCCGTGCTTTATCGAATCGCTGACGATAACTCGCAAACTAATCCGATCAACAACCGACCATTCATCGATGCAGAATATAATCGCGCCTTTGTGGCATCACAATACTTTGGTTATCTCAGGCGCGACTCAGATATTGAAGGCTTTTTGTTCTGGCTGGGCCAGGTTAGCAGCGGCCCACTGCGAGATGTTGGAAAGCAGCACGCGATGGTTTGCGCGTTCATTACTTCCGCTGAGTATCAACAGCGGGTTAGCTCAGTAGTGACGCATACAAACTCCGAATGTCCGCATTAGTAGTTGAATGATGGTTCTCAACCATTTTGCCGAACCCTCTTTGTCCATTGGGGCTTGGGACATCGATGGTGAGTATTGGGAGCCGAGGACTTTCGCATCTCGCGCCTTCGGCGCTTCATCATTAGGCCTTGGCGTTACCCGAGAGACCGGAGAGAAATTGCGAGTTTGCCTAATGCGGCGCGTAGCACTAGAATCGCCCAAACCAATCAGCTTTAACATCTGCTACTCAATGAGGAGGGGATAATGAAAGTATTAGTGATCGTACTTACTCTGGCCGTATTTTTTGCGGGCACGGTGGTGTGCTTGGCCGACGACCCGAATATGGGCACCTGGAAGTTGAACGAGGCAAAGTCGAAGTTCAGTCCGGGGTCGCCGAAGAACCACACGGTAGTCTACGAGGCCGCGGGCGACATGGTGAAAGTTACGGTGGATGGCATCGACGCTGCCGGCAACGCGACGCATAACGAGTGGACGGGCAAGTTCGACGGCAGAGACTACGCCGTTACCGGCGATGCGACTTCAGACATGCGATCGTACAAGAGGATAAACGCGCGTAGTTTGGCGTTAACCGCCAGGAAGGGCGGTAAGGTTACTTTAACCGGTAGCATCGTCGTTTCGCGCGACGACAAAACTCGCACCGTGACCACGACCGGAACTGATTCGAAGGGCAAGAAGGTCCGCGTCAAGGCGGTGTACGACAAGCAGTAGGACTTACTCTTTGCCTTCGATGCAACTACTCCCTCTCTCTTTGGGAGAGGGCCGGGGAGAGGGCTTGAGACGACGTGGCAAGAAAATATTTTTAGTTTTCTTCCGCACTCACGCCCTCTCCCTAACCTTCTCCCAGTGTGAGAGGGGACTTTTTCAGCACCCTGCTAAGTTATTTTAAGTATTGGTGGAGCCGAGGGGGATCGAACCCCTGACCTCATGACTGCCAGTCATGCGCTCTCCCAGCTGAGCTACGGCCCC
>JBGPWL010000056.1:0-29512 GCA_041492185.1 Pyrinomonadaceae bacterium
CAGTACGGCCGCCAATAACGATTTGGAAACTACCCATGAAAACCCTAATCCGTAACGGCCGCATTATCACCGCCACCGACAACTACCACGCGGACATTCTGATCGAAGGCGACGTCGTTTCCGTCATCGGCGCCAAGCTCGATATGCAAGCGGAGGTCACGATCGATGCCGGCGGCAAGTTGGTTATTCCCGGTGGCATCGATCCGCATACCCACATGGAATTGCCGTTCGGAGGGACGCAATCGTCGGACGATTTTCGCACTGGCACGATTGCCGCGGCGCACGGCGGAACGACGAGCATCATCGACTTTGCCGTGCAGAACAAAGGCCAGTCGTTAATTCAAGGGTTGGACCGTTGGCACCAAAAGGCTGAAGGCAAGTGTGCCATCGACTACGGCTTTCATCTGATTACCACGGACTTCGAAGACAATCAGATCGAAGAGATGCATACGCTGATGGACGAAGGCGTCACGAGCTTCAAACTCTTCATGGCCTATCCCGGTGTTTTTCTAGTTGACGACGCGACGATCTTTCGCGCGATGTCCGCTGCGGGCGAGCGCGGCGGCTTGATCTGCATGCACGCGGAAAACGGCATCGTCATCAACGAGATCATCAAACACGCGTTGGCAAAGGGTCACACGGCGCCGAAGTATCACGCGTTGACGCGCCCGACCGTCGCCGAAGCCGAAGGCGTGCATCGAGCGATTGCGATCGCGGAGATGGCCGAAACACCGGTCTACATCGTCCACTTGTCGTGCGCCGACGCGCTAGATCAAGTGCGGCAGGCGCGTGACCGAGGCATTCCGGCCTTTGCTGAGACGTGCCCGCAATATCTCTTCCTCTCCATCGATGATTACGGCGAAGACTTTAACGGCGCGAAGTATGTCATGACACCACCACTGCGTGACAAATCAAATCAGGCGGAGTTGTGGAAGGGTTTGAAGATGGGAGACCTGCAGGTGATCTCAACCGATCATTGTCCCTTCTGCATGAAAGAGCAGAAGGAACTCGGTGTTGGCGACTTCACAAAGATTCCCAACGGCGCGCCCGGCGTGGAACACCGCGTGCCGTTGATCTACAACGGTGGCGTCGTTGAGAATCGCATCAGTCTCAATCGCTTTGTCGAATTGACCTCGACCGCAGCAGCCAAGATGTTTGGTCTATTCCCGAAGAAGGGCACGATAGCTGTTGGGTCAGACGCTGATATCGTGATCTTCGATCCAGACAAGGAACAGACGATTAGCGCGCAGACCCATCACATGAACGTTGACTACAGCGCGTATGAAGGAAGGAAGATCAAAGGCGTCGTCGAAACTGTGCTCTCGCGCGGCAGTGTCGTCATCGAAAACGGCGAATTCAACGGCAAGGCGGGTAACGGTCGATTCCTCAAACGCGGTACGTGCGCGGCTATGTAGCAGAGTGTGTGCGAGGGTCGCTAATCTTAAGGCATCCAGCCTGGCTGCCAAGTAGCGCCTCGACCCTTCGAAATACTTGTGGCCTCACCGCAGTTGTCTTACTATTCGAGACACGCCTTTAATAAACTTCTCTTGCGGAGACTTGCAAATCATGTTCGCAGCCACACTTCTTTTCATCACGCTTATGTCGCCGGTTCTCGGCCAGGATGGACAAGGCCGCCGGCAACAACAAGGCCCTGGACCGCAGTCACCCCCGGCAGCACAGGCGACGCCGACGCCATCCGCGTCGCCTTCCGGCCCGCCTTCTGCGCAAGCGCGCGGGCCGCAAGAGCGGCCGACGCCGCCCGCGGAAGAACCGCCAGTCGTCACTCATCACGAGATCAGAGCTGGCGGCAAGACTCTCAAGTACACCGCCACGGTCGGCATGATGCCGATCAGGAATCGTGAGGGCGAAACGGAAGCGCGCATTTTCTTCATGGCTTACACGCTTGATGATTCAGGCAATCGCAACCGGCGCCCGCTGACGTTTTCATTCAACGGCGGACCTGGATCGGCTTCCGTCTGGCTGCACCTCGGCGCGATTGGCCCAAAGCGCGTGAAGATGAACTCCGACGGCACCATGCCCGCGCCGCCATACGAATTAGTTGACAACGAATACACCTGGCTCAATCAAAGCGACCTGGTTTTCATCGATCCGGTAGGCACCGGTTACAGCCGCGCCGTCAGGCCCGAACTCGGGCAAAAGTTTTTTGGGCTGCAGGGGGATATCGAATCAGTCGGCGAATTCATCCGGATGTATCTGACGCGTTACGAGCGCTGGACGTCGCCGCTGTTTCTGGCCGGCGAGAGTTACGGCACGACCCGCGCTTCTGCGCTATCCGGTTATTTGATCGGTCGCGGAATTGCTTTCAACGGCATCGTGCTCATTTCGACGATCATGAATTTCGAGACGACAGACTTCGCGCCGGGCAATGATCTGCCCTACGTGATGTTCCTGCCGTCGTACGCGGCGACCTCGTGGTATCACAAGAAGCTGCCGCCCGATCTTCAGTCGCGATCCGTGCAGGAGATTGTCGCTGAGGTTGAGCAATGGGCCGCCACCGATTACACGCTGGCGCTGGAAAAGGGCGACCGCCTGACGGCACAGGATCGTCAGGACGTGACCGCGAAGCTGGCGCGCTACACCGGCCTCTCTTCCCAATTCATCGATAATGCGAACCTGCGTGTCGCGCTGAATTCTTATCGCAAAGAGCTGCTGCGGTCTGAAAAGCGATCGATCGGCCGGCTCGATGCTCGCTTCAAGGGCTTCGACTCGAGCTTTGTGACTGCCAGCCCGGATTTCGATGCAAGCGAAGCGGCGATTCGTCCGCCCTACACTTCGACCTTCAACAACTACATCCGTTCCGAACTCGGCTACAAGACCGACGTCGAGTACTACATACTTGGCGGCGGCATCACCAGCCCGTGGAACTGGAACACGAACAATGGCTACGTTGACACGAGCACAGCGTTGCGCACCGCGCTCGCGCAGAATCCCTATCTCAAAATTTTCGTCGCGATGGGGTACTACGACATGGCCACGCCATACTTCGCCGTTCAATACACGCTCCATCACATCAGCCTCGATCCCAGTTTGCTGAAAAACTTTTCCACCGGTTACTACGAAGCGGGCCACATGATGTACATCGATGAGAAACAGTTGGGACGGCTGCGCGCGGATGTAAGCAAGTTTATCGACGAGTCGCAGCGGAAGTAAGCCAAGGTAGAATGGCCAGCAACGAGACCATCCAATACCCTGACGGACGCGTCGAGTTGAAACACGAAGCGTTCGAGGAGATTAGCGCGAGTCCGCTTTTCAATCGCGACCTCGCACCCGTCAAGGTTTCCGACCGCAACTGGACGACCTACAACTATGCCGCGCTGTGGATCAGCATGGCGCATTGCATTCCGACGTACATGCTCTCGTCGGGATTGATCAGCGCGGGGATGAATTGGTGGCAGGCGCTGATTACGATCCTGCTCGGCAACACGATCGTGCTCGCTCCGATCCTGCTCAACTCGCATCCGGGCACGAAGTACGGAATCCCCTTCCCTGTTTTCGCGCGCGCTGCTTACGGCACTTACGGATCGAATCTGCCGGCGTTGATGCGCGCGATTGTCGCTTGCGGCTGGTTTGGGATTCAGGCGTGGATCGGTGGCGAGGCGCTGAACACTTTTTTCGGCGCCATCATTCCCGGCTGGAAAGGTTTACTTGGCGGCCCTGTCGGCGGGCACATGATAAGCGAGTGGCTTTCGTTTCTGTTGTTCTGGGCCCTGAACATCTACATCATCTATCGCGGCATGGACCTGCTCAGAAAAGTCGAGAACTGGGCCGCGCCGTTTGTGCTCATAATGACAGCGCTCCTGCTCGGCTGGGCCATCTGGAAAGCGCATGGCCTTGGATATCTGCTGACGCAGCACGGAAAATTTCACACCCTGAAAGAGTTTTGGCCAGTTTTCATTCCCTCGCTAACCGGCATGATCGGATTCTGGGCGACATTATCGCTCAACATGCCCGACTTCACGCGGTTTGGTCACAGCCAGCGGGAACAAGTGGTGGGTCAGACGGTCGCGCTACCGACGACGATGACTGTCTTCGCGGCGATGGGTGTAATGATCACTTCGGCGGCAGTCGTGATTTATCCCCACATGAAGATGGATGAATTGTGGGACCCGATGAAGCTGGTAGGCCAGTTTCATCAGGTCGCGGTGGTTGCGGTTTCGATGTTCACGGTAGTGGTGGCAACGCTCGCGGTAAACATCGCCGCGAATGTTGTGTCGCCGGCGAATGATTTTGCGAACGCGTTTCCGAAATTGATCTCGTTTCGCACGGGCGGACTTATTACCGGCATTGTCGGCATCTTGATGCAGCCGTGGCGGCTGCTCGCCGATCCTTCCGGTTATATCTTCGCCTGGTTGGTCGGTTATTCGGGCGGATTGGGATCAATTGCGGGTGTTCTGATCGCTGATTACTGGATTGTGCGGGAGAAGCGCCTCGAGCTTGGTGACCTCTATCGGAAGCATGGGACCTATACTTTCAACGGCGGCTGGAATTGGCGCGCCGTCGTTGCTACTCTACTGGGGTGCTTCTTTGCATGGATTGGTGTTTTCGTACACGCGCTCAGACCGTTGTACGATTACGCCTGGTTTGTTGGCTTCGGCGTCGCTGCACTCGCTCATTTAGTGTTGATGAAATTAGCGCCTCCGCCGAATGCAGACGCCACGCATACCGAAGCAACATGAAACTGAAATCTTGAAACATCCGGAGCTTAATATGCCACGCACAGTCAAATGCGGATTGATACAAGCAACCAATGCGGCGCCGACTGATTTGCCGATCGAAGAAATCAAGCGGCTGAATATCGAGAAGCACCTCGGTCTGATTCAACAGGCCGGCGAGCAGGGTGTGCAGATTCTCTGCATGCAGGAAGTTTTCACGACTCCCTACTTTTGCGCGGAGCAACAGACGCGTTGGTACGAGGCGGTCGAAAAAATTCCCGATGGCGAAACGACGCGCTTGATGCAGGAGGTTGCGAAAGAACACGGCATGGCGATCGTCGTGCCGATTTACGAAGAAGAAATCACTGGCCTCTACTACAACACGGCTGCGGTTATCGATGCCGACGGAAAGTATCTCGGCAAGTATCGCAAGAACCACATTCCGCATGTCAATCCCGGCTTCTGGGAAAAGTTTTATTTCCGTCCGGGTAATCTTGGCTATCCCTGCTTTGACACCGCGTTCGCGCGCATCGGCGTTTATATCTGTTACGATCGTCACTTTCCGGAAGGCGCGCGCGCGTTGGGCTTGAATGGCGCCGAGATTGTTTTCAATCCTTCCGCAACGGTGGCGGGGTTGTCAGAATATCTGTGGAGATTGGAACAGCCGGCGCACGCTGTTGCCAATGGATATTTTGTCGGCGCTATAAATCGCGTGGGTCACGAACTGCCGTGGGACATCGGCGAGTTTTACGGCCAGAGTTATTTCTGCGATCCGCGCGGCCAATTCATCGCAGAAGCGCCGCGCGATAGGGACGCGCTCGTCGTCGCGGATCTCGACCTGGATATGATTCGCGAAGTGCGCAACACGTGGCAGTTCTTTCGCGATCGTCGACCGGATACTTATCAGGCTCTAGTGGCAGATTAGTTTGTAGGGGCAGGGCTTGTCCCTGCCCAATGCGCGGGTCTAGCAGCGGGCAGGGACAAGCCCTGCCCCTACAAAATGAGGAACGCTTCCATGGATCTTTCGATCACTGTCAACGGAATAAAGTTTCCCAATCCATTCCTGCTCGGTTCGGGCCCGCCGGGAACGAACGCGCGCGTCATCGCAAAATCCTACGACGCCGGCTGGGGCGGCGCCGTAGCTAAGACTATCAGTCTTGAATCCGCGAAGGTCGTCAACGTTGTGCCGCGTTACGGCAAACTGCGATCGAAGACTTCCGGCGAAGTGATCGGCTTTGAGAACATCGAGTTGATTTCCGATCGGCCGATTGAAGTCTGGCTCGAAGAGTTTCGCCAGCTCAAAAAAGATTATCCCAACCACATCCTCGTTGCTTCGATCATGGAAGAGTATGAAAAAAACCGCTGGCAGGAATTGACCCGCATGGTGCAGGACACGGGCGTGGACGCTTTCGAACTAAACTTTTCGTGCCCGCACGGCATGACCGAACGCAAGATGGGATCGGAGATGGGAGAACATCCCGATCTTACTCAGGAAGTCACAGGCTGGGTCACCGAAGTCGCGAAGGTACCAGTCTGGGCCAAGATGACGCCGAACATTACCAACATCACAGAGCCGGCGCTGGCTGCGGTGCGCGGTGGCGCTGTCGGCATTTCCGCAATTAACACGATCCTCTCGGTCATCGGCGTGGATCTGAACACACTGCGGCCAATGCCGACGGTTGAAGGCCACACGGTGCCCGGCGGTTATTCTTCGCAAGCCGTCAAACCGATCGCGCTGCGCATGGTCAGCCAACTCGCGCTCAGCTTGCCGGAAGGCGTTTCAGTCAGCGGCATCGGCGGCATCGAAACGTCGCACGACGCGATCGAGTTCTTCCTGCTGGGCGCATCTACCGTGCAGATCTGTACGGGCGTCATGCTTCATGGCGTGAAGATGATTGACGAATTGCAGGAAGGGCTCGCGAAGTTTTTGACCGATAAGGGATTCAATTCGGTGCAGGAGATCGTTGGCAAGAGCCTGCAATATTTTTCAACCCACATGGACCTGGTCCAGAAGATGAAAGCCGCCAAACGCACCAAAGCCGGCGAAGCCAGCCGCGACAACGAGTGGGCGCAAAAGGACATCACGGAGAAGACGGCTGAGTTGACTTCCAACTAGTGTCACTTCTTTCAATTTCGATTTCGTCCGCGGCCCTGCTAATGTTGTCGCAGCGCGCATCGCCATGAAGCCATTATTACTCGCAGTTCTTGCAGCCTATTTTGTAGCTGCCATCCATTCCATTCTGGCGTTCGTCAACAAGCGTCGCACGCTTCAGCATATCTCAGACTTTTCGGTAGCCCTCGGATTTGCTCTGCACACCACGGCCCTGATTATTGATTGGGCCATCGACGGACGCTACCCGCTCCTGTCACTGCGCGAAACGTTGTCTTTTCTGGCCTGGACGATTGTCGCCGCTTACGGCGTCGTACTCTACCGCTACCGCGCGCAGGCGCTTGGCGTTGTTGCGCTGCCGCTTGTTTCCGCGCTTACTTTCGTTGCGCTCTTTGTTCGAACCAACTCGCCAGGCGCCGTCGATCCTACCGCGGGAGTCTCTGCAAAGTGGCTCTTTCCAGTGCACACGACACTGCTGCTGTTCGCCTATGCGGCTTTCTTCGTAGTCTTTGTGGCCAGCGTGATGTACCTGCTGCAAGAGCGGGAACTCAAGCTGAAGACTTTTAGCGCTATCTTTCATCGTCTGCCTTCTCTGACCACGGTCAACGACATCGCGACGGCGGCAGCGGCGTTGGGGCTCACATTGTTAACTGTAGGCATTGCGACAGGAATGTTGTGGTCGTCATCACGCGACGGCCGGCTGTGGCGAAACGATCCGAAGGAAATTTTTGCCGGCCTGACGTGGTTGCTGTACCTGGCGTTGATTGTTTATCGATCTACCGCCCGCTGGCGTGGGCGTAAGGCGGCATGGATGGGCGTCGTGGGTTTTGTGCTCGTGCTCTGCACGTTTTTCGGAGCGCGCTTGATGACCAGCTACCACGTGTTTGGGTAAGAAGGGATTTCATTTTCCATTTGTCATTTGAGATTTGTCATTGATCATTTGGTGACCAATTCTTCCGATCTCTTCCGATGACAAATGAAAAATGGAAAATGAGAAATCGAAAATGAATAAGGTTTCATGTCAATAGTCTTAGTCGGAGTCAATCACAAAACAGCGCCTGTAGAAGTGCGTGAGCTGCTGGCCTTTTCGGATGAAGGCTGTGCTCAGGGGCTGCGCTCGTTGGTCGACGGTGAGGTCGTGCGCGAAGGGTTGATCGTCTCGACCTGTAATCGCGTTGAGGTCGTCACTGCTACGCCCAGCGAACAAATGCATGAGGGCGCCGTACGTATCACCGAGTTCCTCAGTCGGTTTCGCGATCTGCCTGCTAAGTTTTTCGCAGACCATTTGTACCAGCACGTCGACGATCAAGCCGTCCGACACCTCTTTCGAGTTGCCTCTTCGCTCGATTCAATGGTGGTGGGCGAGCCACAGGTATTGGGCCAGGTGCGCCGAGCTTATTCGCTGGCGGTAGAAGTGGGGACGGCCGGGCGCGTGCTCAATCGCCTCGTGCATCATGCCTTTCACGTGGCTAAGCGGGTCCGCGCAGAAACGGGAATCGCAGCTTCCGCGGTTTCGATCAGTTACATGGCAGTCGAGTTGGGGAAGAAGATTTTCAACTCGCTGGCCGGGCGCACGGTGTTGTTAATCGGCGCGGGCGAGATGGCCGAGCTGTCCGCGCGCCATCTGGTCAATGCGGGCGTTTCGCGCGTGTTGATTGCCAATCGGACCATGGAGTCGGCCCAACGTTTGGCCGCCGATTTTGGCGGTGAAGCAATAGAATTTGATCGCCTGGCGGAGCATCTCGCCGACGCGGATATAGTGATTTGTTCGACTGGCGCGAGCGAATACGTTGTTACGGCCGCGATGGCCGGCGCCGCTTTGGAGCGGCGACGAAATCGTCCCGCATTCTTCATTGACATCAGCGTGCCGCGCAATATCGATCCGGCAATCGGCAAGCTGGCGAACCTTTTCGTTTTTGACATTGACGATCTTGAATCGGTCATCTCGTCAAATATTCGGGAGCGCGAGCGTGAAGCTGAGCGCGCGGAGTTGATCGTCGATTCGGAAGTAATGCAGTTTCAGCAGGCGCTGCGAGCGCTGGAAATCGGACCCACGCTGGGCGCACTCCGCCAAAAACTGCAGGACATCGCGCGGGCCGAGATGGTCCGTCAGCGAAACCGGCTGGGCCAGCTTACGCCCGCACAGGAAAGCGCGATCGAAGCCGTGCTGATGTCCGCCGTCAACAAGATCTCGCATCCGGTCCTGACCCACATGCGACGTTCCTACAACACCAGCGACAGCGAGAGTATTCAGGCGTGGCGTGATATTTTTGGTCTCGAAGGTCAGGAACTCACCTCGGCAAAATTCGAAGATGAATGATCGTTTCATAATCGGCTCTTGAATTTTTCCCTTTCGTGGTATTTCGTGCGACTTCGTGGATCGACTTCTTGGTCACGATGGGCAAAACGATCCACGAAATCACACGAAATAACACCAGGTAAAAAAAGATGGCTAATCCTTTCGTAATCGGCTCCCGAGGCTCAAAGCTGGCCCTCACACAGGCAGAATGGGTGAAAGCTAAACTCTCTGTATTCAACCCCAAAACTCAAATCCATATCGAGATCATCAAGACTACCGGCGATGTGAAGAGCGAACCCCTTTCGGTCATTGGCGGCAAAGGCGTCTTTACAAAGGAACTCGAAGACGCTTTGCTCGATCGCCGAATCGACATCGCAGTCCATTCTCTGAAAGATTTGCCAACGATCGTTTCGGACGGATTAACGATCGCCGCGATTTGTGAACGAGAAGATCCGCGCGACGCGTTGGTGCTGCAAGTGAATTCCGATCTGCGCTGCTCATCGCTTGAAGATTTGCCGGCGGGCGCGGTCGTGGGCACGTCCAGCCCGCGTCGCCTGGCGCAGTTGGCGCATCTGCGTTCTGATCTATTGATCAAGGACTTGCGCGGCAATGTCGATACGCGTTTGCGCAGACTTGACGATGGTCAATACGATGCGGTGATTTTGGCGGCGGCGGGTCTGCGACGCCTGGGACTCACGCAAAGAATCAGCGCGGCGATTCCCACAGAGCAAATGCTGCCCGCTGTGGGTCAGGGCGCGCTCGGAATTGAGACTCGCAGTGATGATCCGGATGCTAAGAAAGCCGTCGCGAAACTCGATCATCAAACCACGCGCATCGCCTGCACAGCCGAGCGGGCGTTGCTGCGCGCCTTGGGCGGTGGTTGCCAGTTGCCCATAGCCGCATATTGCGTCGTACATGATCAAGAGTTGCGGATTGATGGTTTAGTGGCCAGCCGGGATGGAAAGCAGATCGTGCGTCACCAGATCAGCGGTTCCACGGCGGACGCAGAACGGTTAGGAGGCGAACTTGCCGGGCATCTGCTTGGACTTGGAGCAAGAGAATTGCTGGATCGCTAGTTCTTCCAGGTCATGCCAGGCTCTTGCGGCTTTGCCGTCGCACAGTGCGGTAAGGCTGTGCCTTACCGCTAGACTTCGTTTTGTGTTGCGAAGAGGCTACGCCTCGAAGCAGTTGGTCGAGGCGTAGCCTCTTCAAGAAATCAAGTAGCTCGGAAAGGCGAAGCCTTTCAGCACTGTGCGGCGGCAAAGCCGCAAATGCGATCCTCAATAATGACCAATCTACGAGAACCACAGACTAACCAGCAGCTGCTCGCCGGCCGCACGATTGTCATAACTCGCGCTCAGACGCAGGCGCCCGAATTTGTGGCCGAGCTGGAACGTTACGGCGCCCGCGTTATCGTCTGTCCGACAATCGAAATTTCCGAACCAGCGAGTTATGATCGCCTCGACGAAGCAATCGATCACGTGTACGGCTACGACTGGATCATCTTTACCAGTGTGAATGGCGTTGAATATTTTCTGCGACGGTTGCAGGCGCGCGGGCATCAAGCCAGCGAGCTCGATGAGTTAAGAGTTTGCGCAATCGGCGAAGCAACCGCGGAGAGTCTGGTGGCCGGCCACGTTCATGTCGATCTGATTCCCGATCAGTTCAAGGCCGAAGGCGTCTTCGCGGCTCTCGAGACCTTTGTCGGAGGCCGCGAGGCTCTTAATGGCATCAACGTTTTGATTCCGCGAGCGGCTGTTGCTCGCGATTACTTACCGAAGGCCCTGGAAGATGCGGGAGCGCGCGTCGACGTAGTCACTGCTTATCGCACCGTACAGCCCGAAGGATTGGACAGAGGCCGCGTTAGCGCAATGCTCGCCGGCGGCGCGGCGGACTGTATCGCCTTCACGAGTTCTTCCACGGTCAGGAATCTGGCACAACTTTTCGACACGAATGACCTCAGCGATCTTCTCAACGGCGTTGCCGTCGCCTGCATCGGCGATATCACGGCCAACACCGCTGCTGAGCATGGATTGAAAGTTGACATTCAACCCCGCGAGTTCACGATTCCCGCGCTCGCGCGGGCGATGGCTGAATACTTTAGTAAGTAAGAGACCAGATTCTTTCTGTCGACAGGGCCCGGCTGAAGTCGGTACTCTGAACGCCTCTTTCAAACCGCGATTAAACTCCGCCAGTGCCCAGCTCCGGTGTGCTAAACTGACGATTAGGTCGTATCACCTCATGCATGGGTTATTCAGCGACAGGAAATGCTAACAGAACTTCAAATTCTCGAACTGGCCGAAGCCAAACGCGAAATCGAGTTGCTGCGGCGACAACTTCAGGACCGCGGCGCGTTTGGCGAACTCGTGGGCAATTCGGAAGCGATGCGCCAGGTGTACGCGTTGATCGAACAGGTTGCGCCGTCATCTGCTTCGGTTTTGATCACGGGCGAATCCGGCACCGGCAAAGAATTAGTGGCGCGCACGATTCATAAGCTGGGTCCGCGAAAGGATCGGCCGTTCGTCGCGATCAATTGCTCGGCGATTCCCGAGACGTTGATGGAATCCGAACTCTTCGGGCACGAGAAAGGCGCATTCACCGGCGCTGCTTCAAGACGACCGGGCTGCTTCGAACTGGCCGATACCGGCACGCTGCTGTTGGATGAAATTGCGGAGATGCCGGCGCTGTTGCAATCAAAACTGTTGCGCGTAATAGAAGAACGATCCGTTAGACGACTCGGAGGCAAGCACGAGATCCCGATCGACGTGCACCTGCTCGCGGCCACTAATCGCGATCCCGAAGAAGCCGTTCACAAGGGAACGTTGCGACGCGATCTGCTTTATCGCCTTAACGTCATCGGCATTAATCTGCCGTCGCTAAAAGATCGCAAAGAGGATTTGCCGTTGCTGGCCCAGCATCTGGTTACTCAACTCGCCGAGAAGCATGGCCGCCCGGCACGCTTTCTCAGCGTCGCGGCGTTGGCTGCTTTGCAATTTCATGCGTGGCCGGGCAACGTTCGTGAATTGCGCAACGTTATAGAGCGCGCCGTAATCATCTGTTCCGGCGAACAGATCGAACGCCATCACTTTGCGCCGTATCCGATCGATCAACGCGAGCGATTGCGCAATGAAGACACCATCTCTTTTCCGGTTGGGACGCCGCTCGAGGAGGTCGAGCGCCAGATGATCATGCGCACGCTGCAAAAGACGAAGAACAACAAAACGCGCGCAGCGGAATTGTTGGGCATCAGCCTGAAGACGCTGCACAACAAGCTGAACCTCTACCGCGAGCGGGGACTGGTGCCTGAGAGCGAGACCTGAGATCGAAGCAAGCGCGCGGCGATCTGACTACTTGCGGCGGCTTCCCAGCTCCTTCAACAACTCGGCCACAGCGGCATCAAGCTGGCTGTCGCGTCCCAGATAGCTTTCGCCAACAGGCTTATCTACGTGCAAATCAACCGGCCGCGGATTCATCTCCATCACCGTGCCATCGTTTGCCGTAATCCGATCGTAAGGCAGCCGCAAATTCGATCCATCAATCAACTCGACGCCCGATGTGTAAATGATCCAGCCGGCGGTCGGCTCGCCTACGACTTTGCCGAGATGCAGTGAACGATATCCTTCCGTGAAATCTTCGCCGTCGGAAAGTGTGTGACGGTTCGTCACGAGAATCGTCGGCAGTTCGAGCGCGCGTTGGCCCAGCACCGTGCGCGAGGGCGACGTCAGAAATCCGCGCGGCGTCATCGTGAAGTAACTGCGACGCGCCAGCACATCAATTGCGTAAACGTTGACGAAGCCGCCGTTGTTGTTGCGCACATCCACGACGACACGTTCGTGCTTCTGATTTTCCGCATCCAGATCGATGTAGAGTTGAGTCAGTGCTCCGGTACCCATGTCCGGCATGTGCACGTAACCCAGGCGACCGCCGCTGATGCGCGCGACGTAGGCGCGGCTCTCTTCAACCCAGTTGCGATAGAGCAGATTTTTCTCTGTGGCCTGCGTGACCGGACGCACCACTGCTTCTCGCTTTTGCCCACCGGCAGCTGTGGAAGCAATCGTCAACACCGTCCGGCGGTTGATCTTGTTGCTGAGCAGCTCGTCCAGATTTGTCCGCGCGCTGATCGCCGAGCCATCAACAGAAATCAAATAATCGCCCGGCTTGATGTTGGCAATCGCTGCCGGACTCATCGGAATCACTTCGGTGAGCCGCAGCGCGCCGGTGCTTTCATATTCATTGCGATCGAAACGCAAACCCAGTCTGCCAACTGCGGGCGGCTGCGCAGTACCCGCTGGAGCCCCGATGCCCAGGTGCGACGCGTTCAGTTCACCCAGCATGAGCGAAATCAGCCGGCGAACTTCGTCCGGCGTGCGCGCACCCGCGATGTACGGAGCATATTCCGATCGCACCTGGTTCCAGTTCGCTCCGTGAAAGTTCGGATCGAAAAAGTTGTCGCGCAGGTAAGTCCACGCTTCTCCGAAGACCTCCATCTTCTCGCGCGCGAAGTCCACGTCCATTTCCGCCGTGACCGCAAGCGTACGCGATTGGCGCGTGTCGAGTGGAATGATGTTGATGCGCCCTTGCTCGAGGTAGTAGACCTCTTTGCTGTCCGGCGAAAACTGCGCCAGGCGTTTGGAACCGGCCGTCGACGTCAGTTGCCTGGAAACGAAAGGGTCCTTTGACAACTCGTCGAGCGGAAAGATGTACAGGTTCAACTGATTCGCGACAGCGGCGATCATCAACACCCATTTTCCATCAGGACTGATCGTTTGGTATCGCACATCAACGCCGACCGGCAGCAAACTCAGTCGCTGACGAATCTGATCGAAAGTGATCTCGACGGGCCTTGGCGTCGCTTTGGGCTTTGCTTCGCCTGCTGCGTCAGGTGCGGGCGCGGGAGAGGCTTGCGGCTCAGGCGTTGGCGTCCGATTGTCCGGCTGCTTCGGTGTTCTCGGCATCTCCTCTTTGAAAAGATCGCGAAACTGATCCTCGCGAAACCTTGGCGTGCGCGGAATCAAATCTACTCGCGCCAGTTGCGCGGTCTCGGTGCGTTGACCGGTGTCGAAGAGCAGGTACGTGCCATCGGGACTCCACGAGACTGTGTTGTTGCCACCATTGGCGAGAAAGCTTACCGCGTGACTCTCGCCGCCGGCCGCCGGAACCACGTAGATGTTCTTGAATAATTTTTCGCCCACTGGTACGTAGGCGATCCACTTGCTATCGGGCGACCACACGAACGGTCTTTCAGAGTTGAGCGGGGGCCATTCGAGATGCCCACGAGCAACAACGCGCTCCTGCTTCGAATCCATGTCAAGTACGCGAATCTCTTGTCCGCCACGTTCGAAAGCGATCATCTTGCCGTCCGGCGAAAACCGCGGCGTGTCGTCGCTCGCCGTGTCGCGCGTCAGTTGCGTCTCCGTGCTGGTCGCGAATTCGTAAAGAAAAAGATGCGTTGGTCCATCACGGTCTGAGACATAAACGAGACGACGGCTGTCCGGCGACCACTGCACTTGTGATTCTTCCGTCGGACTGAAGGTGACGCGCGCGCTATCTCCTCCTTCGGTCGCGGATGCGGCAAAAATTTCTCCGCGCACCACAAACGCGATCTTCTTGCCGTCGGGCGAAAGCGCAATCTCGGAAATCTGATCGGTGAGCCGCAGGTGATCAACGGCGGGACCGGTAGATACGCCACGACGCGTGATGTTGACGGCGCCGGCGTGGCCGCTATCAGTGTCGAGTTTCCAAATTTGAAAGTCGCGGTTGAAGACGATCGCGCGCCCATCGTAAGAAATGTCGGGCCAGAGAACGCGGCCGTCAGTGAAGTGTGTTACCGACTGCGCTTTTCGCCCAGGCTCCTGCAGCCAAATATTTTGCGCGCCGCTGCGATCAGAAACGAAGTAGATACCTCGTCCATCTTTGGCCCACATCGGCCACACTTCTTTTGCACCGCCCTCGCTGACTCGCTCGTAACTCGGCGTTGCTCCAAAGCGCATGAGCCAGATCTCGCTCTCATCGATGTGGCTGTGGCCTTTGCGCCACCATTGCGACCCACCGAAACCGTGTCCGGTGAAAGCGAGCGCGCTGCCATCGGGCGAAGGCGCGGCGAAATATTCACCCGTGTAACGATCGGCGCTGACCTGCATCGGTGTGCCGCCTTCAACGCTGACCCGGAAGACATCGGTCATCCCTGAAATGTCACGGCTCGACGAAGAGAAATAGATCCATTTGCCATCGGCGGACCACGCATCAAGCTGTTCGTTGCCATCGTCAAACGTCAGCCGCTTCAAGTCACCCGACTCAAGCGTCAGCACGTAAATGTCGCCATTGCCGGTGCGTGTCGAGATAAAAGCCAGACGGCGACCGTCGGGCGAATAGAGTGGCCGCGATTCGTTCGCCGGATGCGAGACGAGCAAGCGCGCTTCGCCACCCGTTGCCGGTACGGTCCAGATGTCGCCGCCTGAGACGAAGGCAATTTCAGAATGGTCCGGCGAAATCGCGGGTTCAGTGAAATACGGCAACGGTTTCGGCGGCGCGGTCTGAGCAAAAACACTCAAACAGAAAACCGTTAACACCACGGACGACAAGATGAAAGAACAAACGACGCCCTTTGTCGAGATGGAATTTCGCCTCTTCATTGATAGTTCAATCTACCTTTGCATTGAGATCGAGCGAGCAGGCTCGTCATACTACAACATCAGCCGCGATTGCGAAAACTTTTCGTGCAGACGCGCCCGCTCTCGTCTTGCGTCCTGCTCGCCTGGAATGCTACTTATCATTTCATGTCGTTGCTTCTTTTTTTCATCGATGGCCTGGGCATCGGCTCGCGCGGATCGCACAATCCGCTGGATGGACTCGCGGACGCGGAGCCACTTGCGGTTTTTGAAAACGAGGAATCGTCAGTCATCTTCAATGGCGTAGTCGTTCCCACAGACGCCTGCCTCGGCGTGTCAGGACGTCCGCAAAGCGCGTCGGGCCAGACGACGATCTTAACCGGAGTGAACGCGCCGTTAGCGCTCGGCTATCACAAACAGGGATTCCCAAACACTGCGCTACTCGAAATCATTCGCGAGCATTCGCTCTTCTTACAACTCGCTCGCGCTGGCGTTGCTCCCATCACATTTGCCAACACCTACACCGATCGTTTCTTTACGGAGCGCCCCCGCTGGGTCTCTGCGACGACCGCCGCGGTTGAAGCCGCGCAGCTGCCCTTTCGCACTATCGAAGACCTGAAAGCAGACCGCGCAGTTTACCAGGACTTCACGAACGCGCTTTTGATCGAGAGAGGTGAATCAGTATCGCTTCGAACGCCAGAGAAAGCCGCGGAGGTTCTGGCTGGAATTGCCGCCGAGCATCGCTTCACGCTTTACGAATACTTCATCACGGACAAGATCGGACACGCGCAGGACCTGATCGCCGCGCAAAAAATATTGACGAATCTCGCTGCATTCATCAGGGCTCTATTGACAAGGCTTGATCTGGAAAGCACAACGGTTATACTCACCAGCGACCACGGGAACGTTGAAGACTTATCCACTCGCAACCACACGTTGAATGCCGTACCTACGATCATCTGGGGCGCTAACAGGGATCGGGTTGCGCGACGCGTTCGCACGCTGGCCGACATCACGTCGGCGATACTTGAAGTCCTGACCGAGAAAGGAACAGAGACGGATGGACAGCCCGGTCACGTCGCCTTCGCCCGCACCTCACTCTGAAACGCCGAGGACTTCGGCGGCGATTCATGTCCCGCGTTATTCCTACTACGCGCTTGGCGTGCTGACGGGCGTCAACTTTTTGAATTACATCGATCGTCAGGTGCTGCCGGCTGTCGCTTACGCGTTGAAGAAGGGCCCGCAAGACGGGGGCTTGAATCTCACAGACACCGAGATCGGTGCGATGGAAGCCGCGTTACTGCTTTCGTTCACCGTGCTCTCGCCGCTATTCGGCCGACTGGGCGATCGCTACTCACGCACTAAGCTGATGGCCAGCGCCGCGGTAGCCTGGAGCGTCGCCACCGGGCTGACCGCACTGGCGGACCGCTCGCCAATATTGCCGCCTTCAGCACACTTTGTTTTGCCGGTAACTCATTTCGTGGTCGCGCTGTCCGGAGTGGCGATCGCGCTATGCGTCGTGCGCTCGCTGGTCGGCGTCGGAGAATCATCTTACTCGACAATCACGCCGACGCTCATCGCCGACTACTTTCCGCCGCAGCGCCGCGCCACCGCCCTCGGTGTTTTCCAGGCAGCGATACCGATGGGCTTTGCGCTTGGATATGTGCTGGGAGGCGTGCTGGCCCACTTTTTTGGTTGGCGCATGGCGTTCATGCTTGTGGGCTTGCCCGGTCTCGTCACAGCCGCGATCGTTTGGCGCTTGCGCGAGCCCGAGCGCGGCGCAAGTGAACTTCACGAAGAAAAGATCGCAGCGGAAACAATCAATCCGCAAACTGTTTCGCGCGAGGCCTGGCTGCGCACCTGTTGGCGCATCCTCAGCACGCGGGATTGGTTGCTTTCAACGGCTGGATACACTGCGCTCACTTTTGTGCTGGGCGCGTTTGCCACCTGGGCCAGCTTACTGCTGATCGATGATAAGCATCTGAGCGACACGACCGCGAATATCGTATTGGGTGTAACAATTTTGTGTGCCGGCGCGGCCGGGACCTTCGGCGGTGGCTGGGTCGCCGATCGCGTCGCGGCCAGAAGGCACAACGGCTATTTCCTGGTTTGCGCGGCCAGCAGTCTTTTAGGCATCGTCCCCGCAGTTCTCGCGCTCGTGATGCACCAACCACTTTTTTTCCTGCCCGCAATTTTTCTTACCGTGGTTTTTCTTTTTAGCAACAATGCTCCGTTTCACGCCATCCTGGTGAACAGCGTGCCGCCGGCGATTCGCGCCACGGCAATGGCGCTCAACATTGTCGCGATTCACGCCTTTGGTGATGTGATTTCGCGGCTTGGTGTCGGATTGCTATCTGATTCGCTGGGAGCGGGCCACCTTGCTGTGTTAAGTGCTGTGGCCAGATCGCTGGGAGTCGATCCCATTCGCGAGCATCTGACAGCGGCATTGTTGGTGGTTCCCTTCGCGTTGCTAGCGTCGTCGTTATTCTTTTTGTGGGGAGCAAAGAAGCAGAAGGCAGTAAGCAGGACGCAGCAGGCAGGCTAAGTCAACTGGCTGCTTTTCTTCTTTTCGTCGCCGGCGCTTTTTGCAAGCACTCGCGAGAACAATACGAAGCCGAGTCCGCGTTAAGAGCGCGGCGCTGCGGTATCCAGGTATCACAAGCGGCACAGCGCACTAATCTGTTTTCTGCGTCCGGCGCGACTCGACGCCACTGAGATTGTGAAGTTGAATTCTTGTCAAAGGCGCCGGCCAGAATGCCGATTACTTTTCGCAGAATCTGAATATAAGGTCGCAGACGCCGGTAGAGGAGCCAGAAAAGAAGCGCGATTAAGGCCAGCAGCAGTAGATATTTCAAGATGTTTTCGAGCCGAGTCTTTGGTTTCGCAGTAACACTTGAGTTGCCCACGAGGACAAACCGCGTCGCCCGATCGATGGGTTGTTAATTACTCATCAGATTTTTGGCCAGGCGAAACGTATGTTACATCGATCGCGCGACGTCGCGGCGCGGGATCGGTTGCGCGGCGTCTCGGCGTCGACTCTCGATTTCGCCGATCGACGCTCCCGGCCGGCAGTCCGCGTCCATGCACTGCTTCTTCGAGAATCCGCGTTATCTCCTGCGAGAGGGTGCGGTGTTCCGCCGCGGCGCGACGGCGCAGCGACTCTTTCAAATGATTCGGCACGTACGCGCCGATGAATACTCCCTTGCGATTTGCCATCTCCTGTCGGTCTCCCCTTCAGATAGATTCAGCACAACTTATGAAGGCTCTCGCCTGTGAAAACATTTATGCCTTGCAATTGGAGAGCAGGTCTGTAAGCCGAATTCTGTACTCCGATTTCAGATCTGAGATCTCAAATTTGAAATCTGAAATTTCAAATCCGAAATCGAAGTGGCGATCATTCATCTAGTCCATCCGTTGCCGAATGGATCGAGCGACCTACCCGGAGGTCGTATCCCGATATATCGGGATTCGGGCGGGCAGCCCTGTTGACGCCTCCCTATTTGGTCTTGCACTGCGAGGAGTTTGCCTGGCCGTGCGTGTCACCACGCGCGCCGGTGCGCTCTTACATTAAGCCCTTGCGGGCCGCACCGTTTCACCCATCACCACGACTTTGAATTTGAAATCTCAAATTTGAAATTCCAAATAAGGCGCGGCTGGTCTGTTCTCTGTTGCACTTGTCGTCGTCCAAAAGCAATCTCAGATTTGAAATCTCAGATAAGGACTCCGAGAATCTGAAATCTCAGATCGCAAATTTGAGATCTCAAATCTGAGATTGCCCGGACGCCCCGCCGTTAGCGGGCTCGCTGCCCTTTAGTGTTCGGACTTTCCTCTCCCGGTGATCTCAAATCTGAGATCCTCCAGCAGCGACCGCCCGACCTGCTCTCGTTGCAAGGCATCCGAATTATAGCAAACCCGTGTTCAACAGGTACAGTACGGTTATGGTCTGCTTTAAAACTGAGACAGCTTTCGACAGCGCGGGGTCAACTCAGCCAAAATATTTCAATCCGACGCGAAAGCTGCTAACCCAAGGCGGTGGCAGCGCGAGCGCCAGCAGGAGCGAGGTAATTGTATGTGACAACGCGAGCGCGAAAAGATTTGGCTCGCGCTGGTAGACTGCAGCCCAGATCAAGCCGCCCACCAAAGTCAACGGAGTAAGCAATGGATTCGGCAGGTGAAGCAGGCTGAACATGACGGCCACGAGAAAGATACTCTTGAAGCCCCGGCCCAGCGCCAGTTGGGCGCGCTGATTGATGAAGCCTTGCAGAGCGTACTGCTGCAGCAGCGCCCACGCAGGCAACGAAAGAAAGCGTGGTCGCAGGAGCGTCGGCATCAAGAACAGTCGACCGTTCCACCAGCCAACGAGCAGCAACAGGGTGGCCAGCAAAATCGTCGGTAAAAGCAGCAGACGCACTGCCGGCAGAAAGTTATCAAAACGAAATCCGATCTGTCTGATACTTTCGCCGTGCTGGCGATGCGAAAAGATCATGAACGCAAATGCGAGGGTTACGGGAATTGCCGCGACCAGCTTGCTGTTGCCAACAAAGGCAAGCACGACCCACTCTACTATCAGGCAGGAGGTTGCGACTGAAAGAATCTCCCAAAGAGCGAGAGCTTTGTCGGCATTCTCAGGTGCTGGATCGATCGCGTGTGAAGTCATCGGATTTCCCGGATCAGAAAGATGTTATCTGACAGGTTGCAAAGCGCCTTTATCGTCCACGTCAAACCAAATCGGATCGCCCACAAGCTGCAAAGTCTGTCGTGCGCCGTGGCCACTTGAATGCACCGCATACACGCGCGCCACGTGTGGCCCGGTTTTGAGCGACAACACACCAAACGTGTAGCCGTGCCGTTCATCCTTCGACCATCCGGCAGCAACGACGTCGGGTCGAGAAAGGTCCGCAGTGCCGCTCGCAACAAATTTTCCATCGATGAAAAGCTGCACTTCCACGCGTTCCGACGGCGCGGATTCGTTGACGACCCAGCCGGAAATAGCGTGCGAGGTCGCTTCACCCCAACCATGAAAGGAGGGAGGGAACGTCGTGAAGTAGAAGACCACGGCGAGCGTCGCAACCAGAATGGTTTCGGCGATCGACTTCGCAATCAGAGCATGAACCAACTTCATTGGAACGCTCATCGGGAGAGAAGCAAGCGAGCTTTAGAATACAAAACAATTAACTTAGCAGGCAGTAACGCGGGTCATCATACCTTCTCGGTGATCGACCGACAAGGGTTTGACGAAGCCGCCATGATGTTTGAGTCGTACTCAGTGAGATTCGCTCACCGAGATGCGGTCACCAGGTTGCAGGGAGGGATCCGGAGTCTTTCCGTTCTGAATCTGGCGGAGGTTGTATTCGGTTGTGATTAATCTGCCGTCGGTAGCCTGACGTGAAATCTTGATTTTTCCCGAAGCCACGCGCGTCATTTCGCCGCTGACAATAATTGCCTGCGTGAGAGTCATGCCTGAATGGAAAACTCTTTGTCCCGGCGAGTTAATCGCGCCGCTGACGTAAAAATATTCAGCCGGTTGAGTTGAAGGCCCAAGCACTTTAATAACGTCGCCCGCTTGCACGAGGGTCGCTGTCGCTTGCTGATCATTGAGATCGATGTTGATGGTTGGTTGTCCCGATCGTGAGATAGTCGCGCGCGCCGCTTCGGGACGCGGTTGGGCTTCAGCCAACAACACATAAAAAGGGAGCGCCTCGCGCCGTAGAAACTTCGCGCCCGGGTCCGCTACCAGTCCGGAGATGGTTACATTGTGACTAGCATAGTCACGCACCTTCACAATCACTCTCGGATTTTCAAACACTCTGATCCGTGCCTGCAGATGACTCGCAATTTCATCCGCAGTTAAGCCGACAACTCGCAGTGGATCGCCTGCCAGTGGATATTCGAGCACGCCATCGAGCACTGTGAACAGCGTCGACTTCGTCGTAGGCACGTCAACCAATTGCACATCCAGAACGTCGCCCGTTCCTATTCGATAGATCTGGCTGGGAACCATTGACGACGCCGCAGTTGCTGGCGCCGTGGACGGTTCGTTCTTGAATCGCGGCCTTGTTTTTGTAGCCCCGGTATTTGGCAGATTGTTGACGGGTGCATCGCCCCTTGCGGACGTTGCGTCTTTCAAAGAAGGGCTACTGAGATTTCTTTGCGCGGTGCTCCCCAATACGCGCTCGCGACCGGCGCCCGGCGTTCCGCTGGTAGCTGCAAGCTCTCTCGGTTGACCCGTTGTCGCCGATGTTTTCACCTGCGCTGAAGTGACGACGAAGCTCAAACCAGTAATGACTATCGCGAATATGAACTTACTCATGATTTCTCCGGGTGGCTCAAGTGTTAATCCGCACAGAATGCGGGCAGGATGCCCGCGCTCCCAGAGTTCATAAACAACCAAAGGGCTGGTTTTCGTAGACTTTTTGCTGGTTTTCCTGGGAAACAGGCTTGCGGGACCGAGGATTTTCCCTTTGTTTTTGCTAGGACCTGGGCGCGGGAAGGCTTCTCGGCGGGAAAAGGTCGGGCCAGTGTGCCTTGAAGCGTTCACGCACCAGATCCTCGACCTCGTCCGCGGTCTGACTCTGCAAACACTCAAGAGCAATCGATCTGGCGTCGCGTGAATCAATGCCGGCAAGCACGCGTCGGACGCGCGGAATAGCTGAGGGCGTCATGCTTAGATCAATCGCCCCCAAACCGGCGAGCAGCACGGCATACGCCGGTGTCGAAGCCATCTCGCCGCAAACGATCGCCGGGATGTTTGCCTCGCGAGCTGCTTCGAGAGTCTGCGAGATGCTTTGCACAACCGCCGGGTGCAGCGAGCGAAACCATTCGGCGACCTTGTCATTGCTGCGGTCTGCGGCGAGAAGATACTGAACGAGATCATTTGTGCCCAGCTCAAAGAAATCTACGGCTCGCGCGATCTTGTCGGCAGTCAGGACCGCGGACGGAACTTCGATCATCGCGCCGATTTTTACTGCGCCATAATTCTTACCTTCGCTTTCGAGCCGGTCCCGTTCTTCCGAAATGATTTTTCGCGCTCGCAATACGTCGCCCACGTCACCAATCATCGGCAACACGATGTCGAGATGACCTTTTGCCGCCGCGCGAAGAATCGCCCTGACCTGAGTGCGCATCACAGGTTCATGGGTGAGTCCGAACCGAATCGCGCGCAGGCCAAGCGCCGGGTTGCGCTCTGACTCAATCAGCGCGTCTCCCACTTTGTCACCGCCAAGATCGAATAGTCGCACGATTGCGCCATCCGCGCCGGCCAGTTTGGCCACTTCCGAATAAGCGACGTACTGTTCTTCTTCTGAGAGCATTACGCCCGGCCGCGCGAGCAAAAACTCCGATCGATAAAGTCCGATTCCCTGCGCGCCAAATCTTCGCACACCGTCAAATTCGGCCGGCAGCTCAACATTCGCGCGCAGAATGATCTCCACGCCGTCCTGAGTCCGGACCGAACCACTTTCCCTTGCGGGTTCTGCAGCTCGCGTTCCGAGCTTCGCCGCTTCTGCTTGATGCTTTTCGATCGGTGCGCGCGAAGGATGCAGCACTACTTCGCCTTTGAACGAGTCAACGATAATTTCGTCGCCGGTGCGCGCATTTTGATAAAGGTCTCCGAGTCCGACAATCGCCGGGATCCCTAAACCGCGCGCGATGATCGCCGTGTGCGAGGTCCAGCCTCCGGCGTCGGTGGCAATCGCGCGTGCGTGCTGAAGGTCAAGCTCAGCCACCGCCGAAGGCAACAGATCCTCTGAGACAATCACTGCGTCTTCAGACAGGTTGCGATACTGCGGACGCTCGCCGCTCAAGGCCACCAGCACGCGATGAATCACATCTTCGATATCGGAGCCGCGCTCGCGCAAGTAGTCGTCCTTGATTTCCGCGTAAATGGAAAGCAAACGATCGCCCACAACTTTCACGGCCCACTCAGCGTTTGAATGTTCCTGCGTGATGTAGTTTTCGATTTCGTCACTAAGCTTCCGGTCTTCAAGGAAAAGCAGATGAGCGTCAAAAATGTAGGCGTGATCCTTCCCCAACTGTTCTTCAGCGCGCGCCTTTATCGCTAACAACTGTCGTCGCGCCAGACGCGCCGCTGCACGAAAACGTCGTAGTTCCCGTTCACCGTCGGCCTCGTCAATATGCGCTCGATAGACGTGTCGCGTGCCGTTGTGAAGCCGAAGCACGCGACCGACCACCAGGCCATCAGAAACGCCGAGCCCCTGCCACCGCATTTCCCTGGGGCGAGCGATCTCTCTTTCGACATCCCGCGTGTCTCTGAAACCGTCCTTAAAAAGGTCCGCAAGCGCGGCCAGCGCCTCCTGTTCATCGAGGCCTTCAGCGATCGCGCGGAGTCGCGTGTCACGCGCTGCTGCCAGCATAAGCACACTGAGAATCGACTTCGCGTCCGCGCTGGCGTTCGAGTCGAGGCGCTCAAGCCGCATGCTGCTTTGGAAGCGATTGGCCGTGCGCACGAGCTGAGCCGCAGCCCGGGCGTGAAGTCCCAGACTATTGGTAACCGTAACTGTCAGCTCGACCATCTAGACTTTTCCGCCCTTGCCCTTAGGAGCCAGCAGATCGCCCGCGAGGTAGATTCCCTCACGCCCCAGGTCGCAAATGTGATGCGCAACTTCAGCTAACGATCCTGGCTCGGATTGAGTCGCGAGCTTAATGACCATCGGCAGGTTGACGCCGGTGACGACCTCGACGGCGCCTTCTTCGAGAAACATAGAAGCGATGTTAGTCGGCGTGCCGCCAAACATGTCGGTCAACAACAACACGCCCGCGCCCTGCGACACTCGCGTGATTGCCCGTTGCACTTCATCGCGGGCGGCATCGACATCGTCGTGCCAGCCTATCGAGACCGCAGCGATGTGGGTTACCGGACCGACGATCATTTCCGCCGCCGCCAGCAACTCGCCGGCGAGGTGACCGTGACTTACTATCACGCCCGCGACCTTTTTGAAGTCGTCGCTTGGAGCGGTGGTTTCCTGAGGCTCAGTGCTCATAAGTTTCTCCTGCAAACTGTCCGACAAACTTCACAGTTTGTCGCTTCTCCCATTACCGGCCGTTTGCGAAACCACACGACAAACTGAAGTTTGTCGGACTGCTAGCGGCTGCGATCCTTTCGCACATCGCGATGGACCGCGTGCGCGTCAAATCCCGCTTTGCGCAGGCGGCGCGCCATTGCGTTGGCCACCATTACCGAGCGATGACGTCCACCGGTGCAGCCAATGCCTACGGTGACATAAGATTTTCCTTCACGCTTGTAGAGCGGTAGAAGGTAATCGAGTAAGTCACTAAACCGTTTCACTGTTTCCGCAACCTCCGGCTGCGCGCGCAGAAATCTAACCACGCGACCGTCATGACCCGACAGCCGCCGCAGCTCGGGAACAAAATGCGGGTTCGGCAAATGGCGCACGTCAAAGAGCAGTTCGAGATTAGCCGGGCTACCGTATTTGTGGCCGAAGCTCAGCACCTGCACGCGCATTGGCGCGCCTTTCTTGTCAGGACTGAACCTTTCAACTAACTGACTGCGCAGCGTGTGAACAGTATGATCGGAAGTGTCAATGATCTGATCGGCGAGCGAGCGAATGCGCTGCATCGCCGCGCGTTCGTCGCGAATGGCCTGCGACAAGCCCTGGCTTTTGTCGGCGGGATGCGGCCGGCGAGTTTCGCTGAAACGGTGTTGCAGTACGTCGTCGGAAGCTTCCAGGAACAAAACGTAGACTTGCAGCCCCGCATCGCGCAACAAACGCAATTGCTTTTCGAAGTCGCCGAGGAACGTGCCTTCGCGGATATCGATTACCAGCGCGGCGCGTTGGATTCCCTTCTCGTCGTCACTGGCCTCGACCAGTCGCGCAAAGGTCGGCAGCATCGTGACCGGAAGATTGTCAACGCAAAAATAGCCGAGGTCCTCGAAAGCATTCGTCGCCGACGACATGCCCGAGCCGCTCAGACCGGTGATAATCACAATGTCAGGCGCAGCTTCGACGTTCCGCGCTCTTTTGTTCTTTCGCGCCATAGACGGTCAATCCGCAACTGTAGTTTACTACGATTGGCTCACAACTTCCCCACAGCATTTGCCACGACGCGTGCGAGAAGGTCCGCTGATTGCGCTCGACACCAGCACCAGGAGATTTACCACCAGGAGATGTTTCAAGGAGACACTTCGCTTGACGGCCCTATGGATTGAGCGTAGAGTGCGCTCGTATTTTTGAAGTTAGCAAGGGTCTCACTCCTCCAAAAGAGTTTCTCTCCTGTTAACCTCAACGGCCACGCTTCAGAGGAGTTTCTATGAAGCAACAGGCTCAGACAGATATTTTGCTGATCGGCAGCGACTCTACCGCTCTACAAACTGGCGCAATTCCAGTCGCCTCGCTCCACAAATCTCAACCTTCCGTGGAGGTAACAAATGGAGAATCGAAGATCAGGTCTGACTCAAACCAGGCAGGCGTCGCGCTCTAAACTCATAACCACATTCACGCTACTGGCCCTCTTTAGCGTGGCCTTGCTAGCATTTTCGTCTTCGTCACGTTCAGCGAACACCAAATCCGAAATTGCCCGAGGAGAAACCGAGATCAGCACGAAACGTATTGCCGGCCCGGGCGGAAATGTGATTCCCCGCGCATTGCAAGCTACGCAGGTAAACAGTCAGCATGTGTTGCCGGCTTCTTACTACAACTTGCGGGGAAATCTAAGTGCCACGCTTACTCTGAACAATAAAGGGCCGCAGCCGCTTGATGTCCAGCCAACCTTATTCAGCTTGAATGGCCAGCGACTAGATGTTCCTCCTGTTACCGTGCCCGGCACTTCGTTCCGCGTAATCGATCTGCGTCAGTGGGTGGTGCCTGGCGCTGGCTTCGACGAAGGAAGTCTGCAAGTTCTGCATTACGGGATGGACATGCAGCTTGGTGCACAGGTCAAAATAATCGATGCCGATCACAGCCTGATCTTTGCGGAGCAACTGATGCAAATGATGGCCATGTCTTCGCGTCTCGAGGGTGTCTGGTGGCTGCGCTCGCCCAAGAACAATGTGCGTCTCGTCCTATCCAACACCAGCGATTTAACACTTGCTGCCACAGTGAATATTGACGGCATCGCTCCCAAGCAGATCAGACCATTAACAATAGACTTAGCTTCACACGAGACGCGTGTTCTCGATCCCATAAGCTTCGCAGCAAACGGAAACGGAACTCTGCACCAGAGCGGTGGGGTTTCCATTAGCTACAATGGCGCGCCCGGCTCGTTGCTGGCCCACGGCTTGATCGACGAACAGTCAATGGGTTTCTCCTCTTCGATTGAGTTTTCAGACCCGTCGATGGCGCATTCTTCTAGGCTGAATGGCGGCGGTCTACGTTTGGCGCTGGTGGGAGGGAAGGAATTGACGCCCGTTGTCGTTGCCCGCAACATTGGAAACACGGAATCGATCATCAATGGCAGCATGCCATACACGACTGACGACGGCACAGCGTCAGTGCTCGACATTCCACAAGTTCGCCTTGGACCGGGAGAAGTGGAAACTATAAACGTTTCGCGCGCGATCCGCAGTCACCGAATAGACGTCGAACGATTGGCTTCTGCTGGTTTGGAATTTACTTACTCAACGGCTCCGGGTACCGTCGTGATGTCAGCCCTCAGCGTGAGCCGCGACGGCAATCAGGTCTTTCGTCTTCCCTTCATCGACGCTGACGCGGAACCTAGTAGCACAGGCGGCTATCCCTGGTTCATTAACGGAAGCTCATCAACCGTTGTTTACATCACGAACGTCACGGATCAGCGCCAACAGTATGCCCTGCAACTGAATTTCGCAGGTGGCGTGTACGCTCCGGGCTTAAAGACCATTGAGCCAAAACAAACTGCGGCCTTGGATGTGCGCTCGTTGCGCGACGGTCAGGTTGCGGATGAACATGGAACTCCGATTCCGCGCAATGCCACCCGTGGACAGATTCATTGGTCTGTTATTGGTGGAGAGAATCTTGTTTTAATCGGTCGCGCCGAGCAGGCAGATTTGGCCAAGGGAATGAGCAGCAGTTATGCGTGTGTGAATTGCTGCCCCGATAGCTGCGCACAGACCTGGGTGGATCCTCCTAGTGTTTCAGGCTTTTCAGGACAGACACAACAGTTCACTCCCTTTCAGCAGAATGAGGACTGCTTCGGAAATCTCTTGAATCCATTCCTTGTCTTAAGTGCTTCATGGAATAGCAGCAATACGGCGGTCGCCTCGGTCGATTCCAGCGGTTTCGCGACAGCCCAAGGCGTCGGAAACACAAGCATCGGTGCAAACTGGTCGGCGTGGCTGTGGGATCAGAACCCGAACAAAACCTGCTTCAAGACTCACATCTTTCCTAACCCTACAGCCCTCTGTGATGTAGACACTTTAAGAATCAGAGTTACAAATGCGCCTGTGCCTGACGATACTCAGGACTCTGTTTCGGGGGGAGTAGTTGCCGGACAACCATTTTTCATACTGGTTGAGGCAATTGACGTAAATGGGCACGTCGATTTATTGGTCAATCAATCAGTTGCAGTGACCAGTAGTAGAACACTAGACAGCAGCGAGATCGGGCTGCCGTCAAGTTTTAGTTTGTCCAGCGGATCGTACCTTAAGATTGTAACGCTGAATAGAGTCAATGGCACAGAACGAGGTACGAAGTTTACCTTCACTCCAGGAGGAGGAGGACATACGGATTTGTATCTTTACACGTACTTCAACGTGATAGCTACAAGGGAGGGCTTGGTTGGCGGTACGACGGCATGCGGTCATGTGATTACGGTAAACGACCACTTTGTAGCGCTGCCATCAACCGGCCTTTGTGCGACAGGTATCTTGCTTAGAAACGGAGGTCCAAGTCCGGGAGTGTCTACCACAGTTCGTGATGTTGGTCCTTGGTTTCCGCATTCCCCAGCAACGACTGGGAATCCCTGCAACGGTGGAAATGACCCGTACTGGAACACTGGAGGCGTGCCTCGCACAGAAACTGTCACCTGCGATTCAAACGATGCTGGCATTGACTTGGCTGACGGCACGTTTGCGGACTTGGGACTGACCGGCGCAACACGAATCCTTTGGCGATTTCAGTGATGGTGGGCAGACTTGTAAGACGAGATGAGGTCATAAAGGGCCGGACTGCAACCACGGGAGACAGCGGGATGAGGCACAGGGCGATTATTCTCTCATTTACGTTAGCTTTGGCAATAGGAGTTGGCGTATATGTTTTCTATTCCTTCTCAAAGGACGCACCAGGATCGCACAACAAACAAGTAGAATTCCCAGAAACGGTTCTACAGGCTCCGACCCCGCAACGATCTCTAGATCCATCTGTGCCCCCTTCCCCACCGGCAAGGGACGTGGAACAACCAGCGCCTGAACCACCCCGCAGGCTGGTTGGGCTGACAAATGAACGGCTGAAGCAAATCGAACAATCTCTACCGAAGGGCTCACAGATTTACCTCAGCCCCATTGGAAACGATAAATCGGTGGCAGCTTTGGTGAACGCCGACCTTTATGGTGATAGAAGGGTCGAAACGATTGTTGTGCATACTGTAAAGACGCCGACCTCACAGGAACCTACACCGCCCTTGGTACTGAGTATTTTGACGCCAAACGGCGGAGGATTGTCATTAAGAGCGTCGGTACCCCTCACTGGCGGAGTCCTCTTTAAGATCGAGACGGATGGGTCTGATGTGCCCGTGGTTGTCAGCGACGTAACCGGAGATCATCGTCCCGAGATCATAGTGGCCTCGGGGATTGGTGCAAGCTTAGGAGGAGTGCTCCAAGTTTTCAGAGCCGACGGCTCTTCTCTAGTCAGTATCTCGCAGATCGAAGGTA
>JBGPWL010000150.1:0-7293 GCA_041492185.1 Pyrinomonadaceae bacterium
GAGGCTGGATTTGTTCTTCCTCCGCTTCTTGATCTGAAACTTCCAAACGATGACGCTCTAGTTGTAGTCAGAAGCGCTGTAAGCTGGCTTCGGCTTTTCTTTGAGACAACCACCGCTGAATTCGTGATTAGGAAGCTCTTCCGTCGCGACGATATACCTCCCAGTGCAAAGTTTGTCCTATTTGCTTCCGCCATTCAGAGACTGCGACGACGGCTTGCAGATGACGAAGCAACGTTCTTGCTTAGATCATGCCTGCAATATCGAATTGAGGAGGACACTTTAAAACGGGAGCTCGTGTCGTTAGCGATTGACTGGTTGGAGTCGCACCACGACAATCCTAAGGGTGATTACGTCTGGAATAGGGTGCTTCGCTACCGTCCCAATTTAGTATCTGACGTTGAGTGGTTGCGAGTGGCGCGCTACGCATTGGCATGGCTAACTGGTCAAACCATCAGCGATCACGGTTTCGAGCAAACGACAAACTCACTGTTGATGAGGCCACATCTTCTTGAACCAACCGATCGCGAATACGTGATTAAGCTGGGGATAAAACTCATCGGCACGGACCTTCACCCGGAGGGACGCCGACGAATGGTCGCCAGCCTGGAATGGTTAGCACGGTCGCTCGCTGAAGACGATCCACTGAAACGTCAGATTGACGAGGCGCTTGGTCCGTCATGATCGGTGCTCAAAGAAAAGGGCGGACCCCCAAAGTCCGCCCTGAGCACCGACCCTGTGGTCGCGTCTCGACTATTTCATCAATTCGCTTACGATCGCGTCCGCGTGATAGACCTTGCGCAGCGCTTCGAACATGGCGCGCACGTCGACTGAGACCGCGCGGTTCACCACTCCGTCGAAGTAGAAATCTCCGGGCAGCGATTGAATGTTGCCGTCGAAGATCAGACCAACGATCTCCGCGTTCCTGTTGATGACCGGCGAGCCGGAGTTGCCGCCGATGATGTCGGCGTCGGAGACGAAGTTGAACGGCGTCTTCAGATTCAACGAAGACCTGGCCTTCTCCCAACTTTGCGGAATGTGAAACGGGTACTTATTGCCGTGCTCCTTCGCGTGCTGCCACAAGCCGGCGAAATCAGTGAATGGCATGTACGTCTTGCTGTCTATTTTGTAACCCTTAACGGTTCCGTATGACAGACGCAAAGTGAAAGTCGCGTCCGGATACATGCTCGTGCCTTTCGTCTCGAACAGCGCGCGCGCAATCTTTCCGTAGTTGGATCGCTCGACGGCAATCACTTCCGTCTCGTAGCGCTTGCGGGCCGCGCGTGCTTCTTTGTCGATGGATCGCGCGAGCTGAATCATCGGGTCGTCTGAAGCCTCGATTGCGCTTTGACCGCCGGCGGCAATTCTCTTTCGCGCCTCGACGTCTTTCAACTTCGTGCCGTTGATTAATTCTTCCGCGCACGCTTCTGGTGTCTTGCCCTTTAGCACTCGCTGCACGATCTCGTTGTTGGCGCCCAGCTCGTCGCGCATGAGGGCCAACGCGTCCGCGAGTTTCATCTTTTCGAAGTCATCGTAGATTGGCGCCGGCGAATAAAGCTCCTGCTCGAGCGATTCGCGATTGCCGTCGGTGTATTCGGGCAAGCGCTGGGCGTTGGCTTTGGCACTCTCGTCGGCCATGCGCACCAGCGTCCGTGCTATACCGAAGTAGTCTGAACTAAAGCCCCAGCCGCTTTCGAGGAAACGTCGCTCGCGTTCGTACGTCGGCAGCTCTTTTCGTACCTTCGCGATTGCGTCCCAGGCATCGCCATACTCTTTTTGCGTCCTGGGATTTGCCGCGACACTTTTTCGCAACGCAGTTTCCGCCATCTGTTTTGCGGCAATCACCGTTGGGTCTTTTAGTCCGCCGCGACCGGGCGCGCCTTCCTCGCCGATGTAAGCCTTCAAACTGTTGTCGACGCTGAAGAGATCTTCATGTGCCCGGCGTTCCTGTTCAGCGCCGAGCGAACCATAGCGAGTGTAAACATCGTGAAGATGCTGAAGGTACTTCAGCAAAAAAGGGATGCCGAAATCGCGCAGGTATTCGAGATGCGCAACGGTATCAAGGCGGTTCGTGCGGCCGGGATTACCGGAGACAAAAACCAAATCATCTTCCTTCGCGCCTTTCTCCGACCACTTGAAATAATTATCGGTCTTGATTGGTTTGTCGTTTTCGTAAACGCGGAAAAGCGCGAGATCGAGATCGTAGCGTGGATATTCGAAGTTGTCCGGATCGCCGCCGAGGAATGCAATCTCAAACTCCGGCGAAAAAACCAGACGCACGTCGGTGTATTTCTTGTAGGTGTAGAGATTGTATTGACCACCCTGATAGAGCGGAATCACGTCGTTGCGCATTCCGTTTTTCGTTGTGGCCTCTGCTGAGATGTTATTGATCTCGGCATTGCGCGCGGCGTTGGCCTGCGCCGGCGTCATCTCCGGCTTGATTGCTCCCATCACGCGCGCCGTTACGTCTTCTATACCGACGAGCTGATTCAATTCCAGATCAGGCGCTTTCGCTTCTTTGTCGCGCGTCGGCGCATAGAAACCTTCTTTGATGTAATCCTTCTGCGGCGTACTGATTTTCTGCAGCACGTCAGACGCGATGTGATGATTGGTCATGACCAGTCCGTCCGCGGAAACGAACGAGCCGGAGCCGCCGCTGTTGAAACGCACCGAAGCCAACTGCACTTTCTTCAGCCAGGCGTCGGTGATCTCAAATCCGTATTTCTTTTTGATCTCGGCGCGCGGAACGTTGTTGAAAGGCCACATGCCTTCGTCCGCAACGGCCGTCAGGTGTACAGTTTGAAACCCAAAAAGCAAGAGCGTCAGCGCGCACAATAGTTTTCTTAGCTTCATCGTTTACCTCGTGAATAGTTTTTGCGGGAGAAATGTCTTAGAACTCTTTGCTGTCCAATTGGATGCCTGAGATTAGTAATGGCTGAGCGTGTATAATGTCAAGGAAGCAAAGCTAGGAGGTAGACCCCTTGAGTAAGTGAGGAGGATTAAATGCAAGTAACCATCGAGATTCCCGACGAGATTGCCGAACAAATCGAGCAATTGGGTGGCAACGCGAAGCGTGAACTGCTGGAAGCTTTTGCCGTCGAGGAATATAGAAAAGAACGGTTGTCGCGCGGGCAAATCAGCGAACTTCTGGGACTTAACTTCTGGGAGACCGAAGAATTTCTTCGACAGCATGAGACCTATCTTCATTATGATTTGAAAGATCTGGAGCAAGACGGTCAGTCGGTAAGGAAGCTTCTCTCACAATGATTGTCGTCTCTGACACAAGCCCAATCAACTACCTGTTGGTTATAGAAAAGATCGAAATATTGCCCGAACTTTTCGGAAGAGTGATCATTCCGGAAGCGGTCTTTGCGGAATTGAAGAATCCGCTCGCCCCGGAGCTAGTGAGGCAGTGGATCGCAGAGACACCCAGTTGGGTAGAGATTCATGCCGTTCCTAATCTTGAGCCCATATCGTCGTTGGGCGCTGGCGAGCAAGAAGCGATCATACTTGCTCAACGCCTGGGAGCCGATGTGCTGCTTGTTGACGAGCGCAAGGCTCGTAGGGAAGCTGTTGCCAGAGGCCTGACCGTCTCTGGCACGCTCAACGTTCTCGAGACAGCGGCGCAACGCGGCTTGATTGAGCTCGCACCGGTTATCAGCCGATTGCTGCAGACCAATTTCGCGCCTCACCAAGAATCATTAAAGAGATGCTTGCGCGCAATGCGGAAAAGTAAGAAATGATGACTAACGAAGCGATCGCCCGTCGTTTTTATCGCCTGGCCGCGCTGATGGAGATTCGCGGCGACGATCCCTTTCGCCTGCGTTCTTATCGCAACGCCGCGGAGGCCATTGAAACCTGGCCGACTCCGTTAGGCGAGGTGGCCGAAAGAGAAGGCGCGACCGGATTACAAAACATTCCCGGCGTCGGCAAAGCGATCGCGGGCAAGATCGTCGAGCTGCTTGAGCGCGGCACGTTTGACGCGTGGGAAAAACTGGTGGCGGAAACCCCGGAATCAGTTCTCGATCTGATGGAGTTGCCGGGCATTGGGCCAAAGACCGCGGCAGCGCTGAATCAAAAATTCAACGTATCGTCGCTCGACGATCTGAAGAAGTTTGCGGCGGGTGGCGGACTTGATTTGGTTGACGGCATCGGGACGAAGACCGCGGAGAAGATCAAGGATAGCTTGCAAGAGATGTAGTCCCTCTCAGCCGCGTACACGCGCCTTTCCCGGAGGGTTATTAGACCGGCCGTTCTACGGCCAGGACGGATCGGGAACCCTCCCGCGTTCAAATGACCTATCACACTCGTAAACTCAGAAACGCGCGACCTTCATGGCTGACAATTATCTCGGTCATTATTGTCGTTTCTCTTGGCTCAGTCCTGCTGATCAGATATTTCCGCTCTCGTTTTACTAAACCGCCGGTCGCCAGTTCCGTCTGGCCCGACATGCCGAACAAACCGCAGCCGCTGTTGCGCGCGTTCAATGGTTGCGCGCCGGAAGGCACCGGCGGCGATCCGGCTCTCAATCGTTTGAAGAATCGGCTTGACGAGGGACAGTACGTCGCGATTCCCTTCGAGGCGATCGAAAAACTCGAATGGCCTAAGACGATCGAACGTCATCATCGCGCCGACTGGTCCCCTGACGACACGGCAACCGTCTCGCGCTACGAAGGGATACCGGTTAGCGCCGAAGGATATATCGCGGGCGCACGTCAAGAAGGTGAGGAATCGCCTAACTGCAAACGCACTGAACCTGCGTTTCATGATTTTCACATTTGGTTGACGAAGACCGCGGGCGAGGATCGCACTCAATCGATCGTCGTCGAGATGACGCCCGGCGTCCGCGCGCAACATCCTAACTGGACCACGGAGCTGTTGGGACGAATCGTGAAAGACAAGCTGAAAGTGCGCATCAGCGGTTGGTTGCTGCTCGATCCGGAACATCCCGATCAGGTCGGCAAGACGCGCGGCACTATTTGGGAAATTCATCCGGTGATGAAAATCGAAGTCGAGCAGAATGGCCGTTGGGTGGGACTTGACGATCTATCAAAATGATCAATGATGATTGAACGGGTTCAGAAGGAAGACCAAGTCCGATTCGGTAGTCTACTTCGACGACCTGCAAATAACCGCGAAATGAAAACCAGGAGGAAACATGAACGAGAAGATTCTTTCGAGACGCAAAGCGCTCGCAGCAATCACGGCTGGTGGCACGGGCCTGGCGCTGGCTAGTCTCATCGGCAACGATACTGCGAAAGCAGATGAAGGGAGCAACAAAATGACGGAAGCACAAACTACTGTGACGGCACTGCCGGCGCGCGCTTTCCGCGGTCAGCACCAGCCGAAGCCTTTGCCATTCGATCCGGCCAAACTTAAGGGCCTCTCCGAAAAGCTCTTGAGATCCCATTGGGAGAACAACTACGGCGGAGCAGTCAAGGCGCTAAACGCCGTCGAGCAGCGGCTTAGCGTCATGCTCGCTGACAAGGACCTTCCGCCTTACGTCTACGGCGATCTGAAGCGGGAAGAGCTGGTGCGCACCGGCTCGATCGTGCTGCACGAGCACTACTTCGCCAATCTCGGCGGCGACGGCAAAGCCGGGGGCAAGATACAGGATTTGCTCAAGCAGTGGTTCGGAAGTTATGAGCAATGGGAAGCGGAATTCAAGCGAACGGCGAATGCTCTCGGTGGTGGTTCCGGTTGGACCATCCTCTCGTACAACCTGCACACCGGCGAACTCCACAATTACTGGTCATGGGACCACATGCACAACGCGCCGACAGGCATGCCCTTGCTCGTGCTCGATATGTACGAGCACGCCTATCACATGGACTACGGCGCGGCCGCCGCCAGGTACGTTGATGCTTTCTTGCAGAACGTCAACTGGGAAGAGGTCAACCGCCGAGCCGAAGCCGTGATTCAAGCGAAGTGACCCAAGGCTTGATTGTCTCTTAAGTCCGGCCTCTTCAGCTTCGTGGGTTCCGTAGCCGCGTTCAAACAATGTTCCTGACCGTAACCTGACTCAGCACCCCAAAGAAAGGACAATCAAACCTTGTGTCGGAGTCTCTTGACCGTTGTTTGGGCAGTTACTCACTCTTAAAACCATTGCCAACCACTCGCCTATCGTGATTGAATTGCGCTGCTCCAGTTCGAGACATTCAAATCCGTGATCCGGTAAAAAACTTTTCTGATCGATATGGCTCCGAGGAGACCCATGAGCAAAAAAATCAAACGTCGCGACTTCATGCTGACCAGCGCCGCCGCGGGATTGACCATCGCCGCTTCAACGAAAGCAAAGTCAGCTCCAACAGTTCTAATTCAAGGCATCAAGCCGGTGGTCGTGTCGTCGGCTAATGGCAATCACTTCAAAAACGGCGGCGATGTGACCGCCGTGCAAAAAGCCTTCATGATGATTACCGGAGGAGCCGACGTACTTGATTCAGTGATTGCCGGCGTGAATATTGTCGAACTGGATCCACTCGACGACAGCGTCGGCTATGGAGGATTGCCAAACGCGGACGGCATCGTGCAACTTGACTCGTCGTGCATGCATGGTCCAAAGAAGCGCGCGGGCGCGGTGGGCGCGATTGAAGGTGTGCGCACTCCGTCGCTCGTAGCGAGGGCCGTGATGGAAAATACCGATCATCATTTGATTGTGGGCCGTGGCGCGCAGGAGTTTGCGCGCAGCATGGGATTCAAGATTGAAGACGATTTGAATACGGAGAATTCGCGGCGACAATGGCTCGAGTGGAAGCGCCGAACAGATCCTTCTCACTACCTCGATCCAAAGAAGCGAGCCGAAGCAGGGCGGCGCGCGGCCTTGGACATGCTTGCGGAAGGATTGATCAGAGAAGAAAACCTGCACGGCACGATCAACTGCGACGGCATTAATTCCAAAGCCGAAATTTGTGGCGTGACAACGACGAGCGGTCTCGCGTGGAAAATTCCCGGGCGTCTCGGCGATTCACCGATTCTCGGCGCGGGTCTTTACGTTGATGGAGCAATTGGCGCAGCGGGTTCCACTGGTCGCGGCGAAGCGAACCTCTATAACCTCTGCTCGTTTGTGATCGTCGAAGAGATGCGTCGCGGCGCGCATCCGAAAGACGCCGGGATGGAAGTGCTCAAACGAATCAAGGGCAACACGATTGAGAAACGTTTGCTCAACAGCAAGGGCGAACCGAACTTCGGCATCAACTTTTACATCCTCAACGCCAAAGGCGAAACGGCGGGCGTTTCGATGTACCAATCAAGATATGCGATGTGCAACGAGAATGGACCGCAGACGTTGAATACCGA
>JBGPWL010000095.1:0-17215 GCA_041492185.1 Pyrinomonadaceae bacterium
AATGCACCGCGACGCGCGGCATCTCGCGGCCGTCGCCGCCTTCGGCTGGCGTTAACACGCGCTGGGGTTCGGGCCAATCGACGGAGGGAATCGAAGTCGGGCCGAAGCGGGCGTCGCGGCCGCGGGATTTTTCACGCAAGGCTTTCAAAACTTTCTCCGGCGTGATTGGCACTTCGTCGATGCGCACGCCGACGGCGTCGTAGACGGCATTCGCGACTGCGGGTGGAACGGGAAGCAGCGGGCCTTGTCCGACTTCCTTCGCGCCAAACGGACCGTTGGGATCGGGGTCTTCGATCAGATACGTTTTGACGTCGCACATCTCCATCGTCGTCGGGCTCTTGTATTCGAGCATCGAAGGAAACTTGTGCACGACGTTGCGATTGCCGCGATAGGCCATCTCTTCCATCAGGATTTCGCCGAGGCCCATGTAGACGCTGCCCTCGACCTGACCCATTACCAGCACCGGATTGATCGACTTGCCGATGTCGTGCGCGATCCAGATGCGCTCTACAACCACGATGCCCGTGTTCGGATCGACATCGACTTCGGCAACTGCCGCTGAGTAGCTGTACGCCGGAGACGGGCCAACGCCCGCGCCTTTATATTTTCCCGGAGATGCCGGCGGCGTGTAGGAGCCGACGGTTCCGATCGTGCCAAACTTGGATTCAGCCAGCACGACAGCTTCGGCAAATGAGACGCCAACCTCGGGATTCTCGACGTCGAACGCGCGACGCTCGGCCAGCGAGATATTTTCAATCGGAACCTTTAGTTTTTCTGCCACGGCCATTACCAATAATTCTCGCGCGCGTTCTGCGGCCTGGATCGCAGCGTTGCCGGTCATCAACGTTACGCGGCTGGAATAGCTCCCGAGATCAACGGGCGTCAGATCCGTGTCGGCAGTAATAACGCGGATGTCGAAAGGATCGATTCCAAGAATTTCCGCGACGATGTAAGCGAGAATCGAATCCGAACCCTGGCCGATGTCAACCGAGCCGCACATGACGCAGACGCCGCCCTGGCGATCGAGGCGAAGCTGCACACCCGATTGCGGCATGTTGTTCCAGTAAATCGGTAGACCTGCGCCGCAGATGTATGAACTGCAAGCGATACCAATGCCCTTGCCTGCGGGAAGTCTGCGACTGTTACCATTCCACCCCGAAAACTTGTTCTTCCAGTCCGCACCTGCCACAACCTTGTCGATGCACTGACCCAAACCCATGCTGCCGACGCGCAGATAGTTCGCAGTTACCGAATTCGGTTTGACGAGATGGCGCTTGCGCATTTCCGCCGGATCGAGATTGAGTTGTTCGGCGATCTTGTCGAGATGAACTTCGAGTGCGTAACGCGGCTGTGGCGTTCCGTGTCCACGTTTCGGTCCGCACGGTGGTTTATTCGTAAAGGCGCGCAGGCCCTGGAACTTGTAACGCGGCACCTCATACGTGACCGTTTGCAACGCGCCGGTGTAGAAAGTGCTCGCGACTCCGTAACTGCCATAAGCGCCGCCGTCGAGAAACGACTGAAAATGCATCGCGGTGATCGCGCCGTCTTTCTTCACGCCGGTCTTGACGTGCATCAGCACCGGATGGCGTCCGCGATGACAATAGAAAACTTCTTCGCGCGTGAGCGTGCACTTAACCGGCCGGCCGGTCATCATCGCGAGTTTGCAGACGATGACTTCGTGATTGAACGGATCGCTCTTGCCGCCAAAGCCGCCGCCGTTTGGCGTCGCGATGACGCGAATGTGACTTGCGCGCAGCCCCAGAACTTTTGCCAATGCGCGATGGACGTAATGCGGCGTCTGCGTCGCGCTCCACAACGTGAGCTTGTTATCCGGATCGAAATAACCAACCGCGGCGTGTTGCTCCATCGGCAGGTGCGTGCTTCCTTCGTAGAAGAAAGTGTCTTCGCGAATGAGATCCGCTTCGGCGAAACCTGCTTCGACATCGCCGAATTCGAGCGAAACTTTCTTGTGAATATTCCCGCCATCGCCGTATTCGTGAATGCGCGGCTCATCGATCATTACAGCTTCTTCGATCGACGAGATCGTGTTCAGCCGTTCATACTCAACTTCGATCAAGTTCATCGCATCGAACGCGACGTCTTCGTCAATGGCGGCAACGGCGGCAACCGGATCGCCGATGAAGCGCACCTTGTCGATCGAGAGCGCGTGCTCGTCCTGGCTGACGGGAAGAATGCCGTAGGGAATGGGCAGGTCACGGCCGGTAATCACCGCAAAAACGCCGGGTAACGCGCGCGCTTTGGAAACATCAATGCTTTTGATAATCGCGTGAGGCTCGTGACTGCGCAGGATTTTGCAGTAGAGCATGCGCGGCAGCACGATGTCGTCGGCAAACTTCGTTTGGCCGGTGCACTTCGCGCGCGCATCGACCTTGCGGAAGGGTTTGCCGACAACATTGAGTGGTCTACCGTTATTGCTGTTCTTCGCCATGATTGTAGGGGCGGGGCTTGTCCCCGCCCGATTGTCTTGGATTTCGGGCGTGCGGGCAGGGACGAGCCCCGCCCCTACAGTCATTCGCAGCCATAGAAGCTTTCGCGTGGTAACTCATACACCTCACCGCGCATTTGCGCCGCGGCGAGTTCAACCGCTTCGTAGATCTTTATGTAGCCAGTGCAGCGGCAGAGATTGCCGGACAGAGCTTCTTTGATCTCGTCGCGGGTTGGCTTTGCATTTTTCTGCAACAGTTCCTCGGCGACCAGCAGGAAGCCCGGCGAGCAATAGCCGCACTGGGCCGCGCCGAGATCGGCAAATGTTTCCTGCAACGGATGAAGCGTCGCGCCGTCCGCCATGCCTTCGATCGTTTTGACTTCGCGACCTTTGGCATCGAGACCGAGAAAAAGGCATGACAGGATCGCGCGGCCATCGACCAACACCGTGCACGTGCCGCATTCACCGAGTTCGCAGCCGTGTTTTGTTCCCGTGAGATTAAGATCTTCGCGCAGGACCTCGAGCAGCGTCTTGTGCGGCGCAAAGGCGACCTCGGTTTCTTCTCCGTTGAGCGAGAATCTGATATGGGCCTTTTGTTTCATTCCCTGATCAAGACTACGCTTTCGCCGTCACCGCATCCCTCTTGGCGCCGCTGTTCAAAACGATGTTGTCGATCAGCCGCGTCTTGCCGAGGTAAACCCCGACGGAAATCAGAATGGCCCGCTCGTCCAGCTTGTCTAACTCATCGAGAGTCTCCGCGTCGTTTAGACGAACGTAATCGACGCGCGCGCGCGGCTCTGATTCAATCACCGAACGCACCAGCTCCGCGACTTTGGCGGCGTTGTGCTCGCCCGCTTTGTAAGCTTCTTTTCCTTTCTTCAGCGCGCGATAAATTACCGTGGCTGCCTGCCGCTCCTCGGAGTTGAGGTAAAGATTCCGCGACGACATTGCCACACCCGAGTCCTCACGCACGGTTGGCAGTACTACGATCTCTGTCTCAAACGCCAAATCGCGCACCATGCGCTTGATGATCACGGACTGCTGCGCGTCTTTCTGTCCGAAGAAAGCAAAGTCAGGTCGAATAATGTTCAGCAGGATCGAGACGATGGTAGCCACACCACGAAAGTGGCCGGGCCGCGATTCTCCTTCAAGCTGCTTGGAAAGCCCTTTCACGTTTACGTAGGTGGCAAAGTCTGGCGGATAGATCTCTTCAACCGTTGGCGCGAAGATGTAGTCGACGTTGTAATCCGTGAGTACCGCGGTGTCTTTTGTCAGGTCGCGCGGGTAGTGAGCAAAATCTTCCTGCGGTCCAAACTGTGCCGGATTGACGAAGACAGAAACAACAACAATGTCGCACATCTGACGCGCCTCTCGCACCAGACTGAGATGTCCTTCGTGCAGCGCTCCCATCGTTGGCACCAGCCCGATGGTTTTGTTTTGTTCGCGCCGGATCTTGCGCGCGACGGAAACCATACGTTGGCGGCGATTAATAATTTCCATAAAAACAGGAGGCAGAATTCAGGAGCCAGAAGTCAGTAGAACCAATGGAATTCCCAATCCCGACTGCTGGCTCCTGGCGTTGGTCAGTTTCTTACTTTCTTTTCTTCCCCCGTTACATTGATTCTCAATTTGTCTGCCGCCTCCGCTGGCAGTGCGTAGGACTCTGCTTCGGAAGGATAGGTTCCATTGCGCACGTCGTCGGCAAAGCGGCTGACGGCGTCTGTGATTGTCTCACGCAAGTTTGCATAAGGCCGCACGAAGCGCGCCTGCTTGCCAAACGAAAGGCCGAGCATGTCGTGCAAGACCAGCACTTGAATATCGCAATGCGCGCCTGCCCCGATCCCAATCGTGGGAATGCTGAGGCTTTCCGTAATTCTCTGCGCAATCTCGCGCGGTACGACTTCCAATACCACCGCGAAGGCACCGGCGTCTTCCAACGCGCGCGCGTCATCGATCAACTGGCGCGCCGCCTCGGCTGTCTTTCCCTGCACGCGATAAGCGCCGAGCTTATTGATCGATTGCGGCGTCAAGCCGATATGGCCCATCACCGCGATCTCTTCATCAACCATACGCTTCACCAGCGGCACGCGCTTATGGCCGCCCTCAAGCTTGATTGCTTCGGCGCCGCCTTCCTTGATCAAGCGCAACGCATTCTTCACCGCTTCATCGGCGCCAACGTGAAACGAACCGTAGGGCATGTCGGCAACCAGCAGCGCGCGCTGGACCGCACGGCGCACGGCCTTGACGTGAATCAAGACCTCGTCGAGCGTGACCGGCACCGTATTGCCATAACCGAGCACGACGTTGCCAAGACTGTCGCCGACCAGGATGATGTCGATGCCGGCCTCATCGATGATGCGCGCCGTCGGATAATCGTAAGCCGTCAGGCAAACGAGACGCTCGCCACGTTCCTTGCTGGCGCGCAAAGACGGCGCGGAAACTTTTTCTGGGCGTTCAGGTTTTAGATATGGCATGATCCAGCCTCTCTGTCCGTTGCCTGGTCTGTCGGTTCGCCAACTATGTGCTCGTACCGTGTGTTCACAGGCGACCACATTATAAGGAAAATAGGCTCAAAGGGGAAAATAAGACCAGAAGAACCGGATAGGTTCACGATCGCCAGCGGCGCACTTCCGACTGATCAGCTACATTTGCCAGCAACTCGTTGATTGATTGTTGCAGCGTTGGATGTATCAACCTGGCGGCCAACTCGGCCAGCGGCACGAGCACGAACCGGCGCTGGTGCAGCCGCGGGTGCGGGAGAGTCAGGAACTGCGTCGAACGCAATTCGTCTTTGTAAAGCAGCAGATCGAGATCGATTGTGCGCGGACCCATGGAAACTTCGCGCGTGCGGCCGAGCGCATATTCGATGCGCAGCAGCCGGGCCATCACCTGCTCGGGCGCAGGCAGCGTCGAGCCGCGCAGTTCGGCCACCATATTCAGAAAAGCCGGCTGCGCGAATGTCTCGACGGCGGTTGTTTCGTAGATGGCCGACAGGCGAACGACCTCGAGGTTTGCTTCAATCATTCCGCGCAAGGCCAGCAGAAGATTTCCCGCGCGGTCACCGAGGTTTGACCCGAGACTGACGTAAGCGTTGGTAATGTGGGGGTGATGAGAGAACATTAGGGTCAATTGCAGGCCTTTGATCTTTGGCCTTTGAACTTCGTCCTTAGCGTCCCTTGATTTCGCTTGGCGATCCAGCGACAAAATGGCGTAAAGTTAAGCAGCCAGCGAGTTGAACAGAGTATAGAATGAAGCCACGAAGGGCAATAGCCAAAGGACGAAACAGCGTCAAGAACTTGTGGGTAAGATTCAACCCCTGAAACCGAGTCCATTACTGACCAATGTCTCAACTCGTCACCCTAATCTGGCTGAAGTGGAGACTGTTTCGTAACACGATCAGCACGCGCAAGGCGGCGGTCAATCAGATCTTTTCGCTACTGGGCACGCTCGTCTCGCTTGCGTTTGCCTTGCTCATCGCGCTCGGTTTGGGGATCGCTGCTTATGTAATCACTTCAAAGTTTGGCATGGCGCACCTGGCGCAGGCGAGAGCAGCGTCAAGAAACGCGGCGGAAATTCCTCCGGCCGATTTCATATTCTTCTTAATCTTTTCCTTTCTCTTTATGATCTGGGCGACGCTCCCGCTGAGCATCGGTGGCGGCAGCCAGTTTGATCCGGGCCGCTTGCTGATGTATCCGGTTAGTCTGCGCAAACTCTTTGCTATAGATCTCGTCAGCGAGCTGACTAGTCTTTCATCTTTATTTGCTGTGCCCGCGATTCTCGCGATGGCCATCGGCGCCGGACTGGCAACGGGATCGATGCTGCGCGCGCTCGTGGCAGCGGTGCCGGCAATTATTTTCGGCATCGCGCTCGCGAAGTGGCTCGCGACCTCAATCGGCTCGCTGGTGCGGAGACGTCGCACGCGCGGCGAGACAATCCTTGCCCTGATTGGCGCGCTGGCCGGATTGAGCGGCGCATTTATGGGCCAACTCGCGCCGATTGTGATGCGTCATGCCGGTTCCTTTCGCGGATTGCGCTGGACGCCACCGGGCGCCGCCGCGCTTGCTTTCTCTGGAGGGCTCGGCGACAAGGGAGGGCCGACCTACATTCTCGCGTTGCTGATCTTGAGCGCGTACGCGTCCGCGTTGATCGTAGCCACTTACTGGATGGCGCAACGTTCCGTGCTCGGAAAAGGAGAACGGAAGCGCCGCAAGCCTGCGATTACGAAAACAGTAGCGCGCGAGATTTACACAGGTTGGGGCATTCCGTTTTTGCCGGCGGATCTTTCAGCAGTGATTGAGAAAGAGTTGCGCTATGCGTTGCGCAATGCACAACTGCGGATGATGGCCCTGATGCCGATGATCCTGTTGGCCGTTCGATACATGAACACGAGACGGATCGGCCGATCGCGTGGCTTGTCGCCTGACGCAGCGTTGCAGGTAAGCGGATTCCTGCGCTACGGCGAAGCATTAATGGTGACCGGCGGCGTACTCTACGTCTTTCTGATTCTTGCCGGTGTTGCCTGCAATGAGTTTGCTTTTGAAGAAGGCGGAATGCGCACGCTGATTCTTTCGCCGATTGATCGGCGAAAGATCTTGATCGGGAAGAACATCGTGGTGACCTTGATCGCGCTCTTCTTTTCGACAGTTCTCCTGATACTCAACGAAATTCTGTTTCGCGATCTCAATCTGCGCACGATCCTTTTTGTCGCGCTCAGCTTTGTCGTGTTTGCCGCGATGATGACCTTGACCGGCAATTGGTTCTCGATTCGGTTTCCCAAGCGCATGAAATTTGGCAAGCGCATGAACGTTTCAGGTGTAGCAGGCTTCCTTCTGATTCCGATTATGCTCGTGATGGCGCTCCCTCCATTGGCGGCGGTTGGCATCGGGTATTTCAACCGGAGCCTGCCTGTCGAGTATGTTACACTGGCGCTGTTCGCAGGGCTTTCATTGGCGCTCTATTTTCCGCTGATCAAGGTGCAGGGCCGTTCGCTTGAGCGACACGAACGCGAGGTCCTCGAAGCTGTCAGCAAAGAGGCCGAAAGCTGATTTGAAATTATTCCAGTGATGCCGCGCGGCGGCGCGTGACGTCCGGGCGGGCCGCTTCTGCCGAGCGACAGTCAATACACAAATGGCTCGACGAAGATTTCGCAGCAACCAGCGACACGAACCGACGACGGAACGTTCCTTCCAGGAATACATCCTTTCCACGCCCGCGCCCCAAACTTCCCGAGTTGAAATATTGCGTCTGATTCGCGGCGGCGAAGACACGTTTCTCGAACTCAAGGTCAAACTTTCCAATTCAGAAAGAATCGCGCAGGAGATAGTCGCGCTGGCCAACACCGGCGGCGGCGTCATGGTCTTTGGCGTCAGTGATCAGATGCGCGTCGAAGGCGTTGACGACGCGGAGAGCGTGCAGGAAGAGTTAGTGCGCATCTGTCGCGACGAGATTCAACCGTCGATCATTCCTTTTATCGATCGCATTGCGTTCGATAATGGGCGGCGCATTGTGGCGCTCGATGTCGATGGCAAACGCCGGCCGTATCGCACGCGGGACGGGCGCTTCTACCTGCGGGTAGGTTCTGAGAAGCGCGAGGCGACCCGTGAAGAACTCTCCGCTCTGCTGGACGAAGCGCGCCCCGTGGGCTACGAAAACATTCCCTGCGTCGGCGCAAATGTAACGGACATTGATGAGGCGCATCTGTGGAGTTTCGTGCGCGCATTCGAAGGCGACGCTTTTGATGAAAAACGCGCCAATGGCTATCCGACCGGCGAGATTCTCGAGCGCGATCTGCTGCTGGCAACCAACATCAACGGTGAAACAGTGCCGACGGTTGCAGGTCTGCTGTTGTTTGGACACGATAGCCGCGTGGCGGAGTTTCTGCCTCGCTCCGTGATTACTGCTACGAGATTTGCCGGCGACTCGAATCAAGCCCCGGTGGTCGAGCGCGTTGCCCTGACCGGCAGTCTGCTGACACTTTACGAAGCCACGATGCGTTTCATTGGCCGCTATTGCGATCTATGGGAGACGCGGCCGCGCAATCTTCACGGCACCGATATTTCGGACAGCCCGGTGCCCGCGCGCGCAAATTATCATCGCGGCGCAGTCGGCGAAGCGGTAGCGAACATGCTGGTGCATCGCGATCTTGCTTTGCGAGATCAAACTACGCGGCTGCACATTTTTGATCGCGCGCTCGAGTTCGTTAATCCTCGTCGCTCGGCAGGTTTTTCGCCGGTGGCGCAAAGGGCAATACGTTACGGCGTGCCGCAGCGATTGAATCCACAGTTGTGCGCCATGTTTTCCAGTCCCGCTTACGGCTTGCAGCTTGTTGAAGGTGGCTTGCCGATGCTTTTGCGCGCGGCGCGAGAGTTTTCCAACCGCAGAGTTGATCTGGTTGCGTTCAACGATGAGTTTCGGCTAAGGATGCACGGTGTCTGAGGGCAGAGGGCAAAGGGCAAAGAGCGAACGGAACAGGTGTTTAGAGTTCAACCTTTAGGTTGTTCGCGTTTGAAAGCGCAAGCTAGAGCTTGAACTCTAAACACTGACGGTTAGTGCTTACCGCCTCCCGCCTCCTGCTCTTTCGGTGCGATGTAATATTGCCGCGCTTGCACTATGTATTCCTTCTCGTCATAGACGCCGTCGCCGTCTACGTCAACTTTCACGACGATCTTGTGTTGCTTGCCGTCATGAATGTCGGGCGGTTTGAAACCCAGGCTGTATTGGCTGCGCAACATACTATTAATCGACGAGAGCACTCTTGGCAGTTCACCTTCAAACGTAACGGGCCAGTACATGCCGCCGGTTTCCGCGGCAAAAGTTTTTAGTTGGTTGTCGGCTTGTAGAAAAGTCATTCTGCCGGGCATGCCGGTGAGCGAGTCCGTCGCCTCGAGACGGTCACCATACTTCTTAAAAAAAAGATTGCCCGTACCGATGATGTAAATCGGAATGCCCGCGCTGCGCGTGACTTTGCGCGCCTGGTCATAGTTGATCTTGCTGAAAGTATCAATCCCCGAGGCGATCAGGATGATGGCCTTGCGCCGTCCCTGCACGCTCACAAATCCCGAATAGTCTGATTTCTCAGATTTGGAATCTTCCAACACGACAGAATCGCCGCGGCCGCCGACGAGCGTGAACTTAAGCGCATCGAACAGACTGTTCTCTCGGAAAGCAGGGGAGTTTCGCAATAGCAGAGTGATCACTTGATTAATGCGTGCCGGGTTGTTCGTGAAATCCGTTAGCGGCGTTGGGCGGATGTCAAAGGCGACAACCGAAGCGTAATCGTCCGGCGGCTTGATGAATTGCGAAAGGAACATCGCAGCGGGACGTATTACTTCGTATGTTCCCGGATCGAAACCTCCGTTGCCCCATGAGCCGAAGATTTCCGTCCACTTGCTGTATTCGATAATCATCGCGATTGTGATGGGTGCTTCGGGAGTCGCAAAATTCGTAATCGGCTGTTCCAAGCCATCGACAAAAATCGCAAAGTTACCTCTCTTGAGACCGGTGACAATCTGGCCTCCCTTTTTCTGATAGACAACCGCGTCAACGCTGACGAGGTTCGTCGAAATAGTCAGCTTCTCAGCTTCCTGCGCCTTGTTGACGATATCTGCCGGAGTCGGTTCTTGCTTCTGCTCTTCTTTATCGCCGGGTCGTTTGTTTTTCTTTTCGTTGGACTGTGGACGTTGCGGACGGGCCTGACCGAAGACGTTTAGGCCGCCGCTCATTCCCAGGATTAGAGCAAGCAAAATGGTGAAAGCGACAAAGCGACGACGGCGATTGAGAAGTTTCATGGCATAGATCCTGTGCGAACGGAAAAGGAGGGGCTGTAACGATGATAAATATAGGCTGCGAACTCGAACATGGCAAGCGACCTTACAGGTGTTTAGAGTACAAGCTTTAGCTTTTGATCGCCAGCAATCTAACAAGATGCTCAGGAAGTCCCCTCTCCCATTGGGAGAGGGTTAGGGAGAGGGCGTGAGTGCGGCAGAAAACTAAAAATATTTACTAGCTACGTCGTCTCAAACCCTCTCCCCGGCCCTCTCCCAAAGGGAGAGGGAGTTTTTCAGCAGCCCGCTAAACGTCGAACTCTAAACACCTGTTCTGATGCTCGAAAGTCCGTAACGCGTTCGCCGTTTATCGCGGGGTGCTGCCGGCCTCCGCCTCGATCACAATGTCGTAAGAGCCATTGTTATCCGTGAGGTCGCCCTCGTTGACACCGAGAAACAGCACGCCGTCGCGCTGGGCGATGAATTCACGCCGCGCGCCGACGAAGATGAATTCATCGTTATCATCGCCAATAACCGCAATAAGGCCGCCCGTCATCTCGGTGCGCATCAGCTTGTCGTTGTCAGCCACACCGGTGATTCCGGCCGGTGTTGAAAAGCGCCCTTTCCCCAGCGAGACGCGGCCAGTCGCCGAGATGCGTAGCCGTTGTCCGCGGCGCACTACCAGGCCGGTATTGGTCCAGCCGTTATTCGTATTGTCCGCGCGCACGCTGACCTTGATTGTGAAAAACGTTGGCGGAACTCCCGGCGTGGGCTGCGCCGGCGGATTAGTGTCCGTAACGTCTGGCGTCGGAGTTGGGCGTGGCGTTGGTTGCGCGGATGGTTCCGGCGGATTGTTTGGAACGTTGCTCTCTTCATTAGATGGCGTCGCTGCGCCGCCAGTCGTCGCGGCATCGAACTCGATCGAATCCACGTCTTCAACGTAGATGATCGTGCGGCTGCGTCGTCCCTTCGCGCCACTGCCGATCAGCACGGTGAACTGGCCGTCTTTGAACCCGACGACTTGTCCGCGAATCACGCTGCCATCCTTTAATTTGATCGTGTCTGCAAAAGAAGGAACAAACAGCGTCAGGATCAATGTTAGGGCAAATACGAGATGGAAAATCTTCTTCATGGTTTTCTCCAGAGAGCAAAGCTCGTTTCCAAGGACGAGGTTTAGCAAGACTCGAATGCTTTTGCAAGTGGGAGAGGGCACGACCGTCGCGAGAATGGATGCGACATCGTCTGAAAAGGTTGTGATGTCCGCCAGAATCGCGCGCGCCAGCGGGCGGGCGCGCGCTCAATTTATGCTCTCATACCCTGCGGGGGAGCTTCGGTTCACCATTCTGATTGACATAGCAGTCCGTCGCGCTTAAGCTCCCGGCATAATCCACGGAACAATCCCGCTATCGTTCGTCGTTTTCCGGATCGCTCAACACGAAAGGAGATTTTGGATCATGGGTCGAATAGTTGCTTTCGTTTACGGCGTGATAAGTTACCTGATCTTTCTCGTCACGTTTCTCTACGCCATCGGCTTTGTGGGAAACATATTTGTGCCGAAGACAATTGATTCCGGCGCACCGACTGCTCTTAGCCAGGCGCTGATCATCGACACAGTGTTGCTGGGCTTGTTCGCGGTTCAGCACAGCGTGATGGCCCGACCCGGCTTCAAACGATGGTGGACGAAGATCGTTCCGGAGGTGATTGAACGCAGCACTTACGTTTTGCTGGCGAGTCTCTTGCTGGCCCTGCTCTTCTGGCAATGGCAGCCGATTACGAAGGTGATTTGGAACGTCGAGAATCCGGTTGGGCGAATTATTCTGCTAGCGCTCTTCGCAATCGGTTGGTTTCTTGTGCTGTTGTCAACCTATCTTATCAATCACTTCGATCTCTTCGGGCTGAGGCAAGTCTATCTGAATCTGCGCAGCCTGCCGCGCGCCGACCTGGAATTCAAAACGAACTTTCTTTATAGGTTAGTTCGCCACCCGATCATGCTGGGTTTCATCATTGCCTTTTGGGCCACGCCGCGAATGACCGGCGGTCATCTGCTTTTTGCGGTTGCCACGACCGCGTACATTCTCATTGCCATTCAGCTTGAGGAGCGGGATCTGGCGAGCATACACGGCGAAACGTACAAGGAATACCAACGACAGGTGTCGATGGTGCTGCCGCTGCCGAAGAAGCGATAGACCTAAGGGAACAACGTGCGACCCTGAAAGGGTCGCACGCAGAATGTCTTTCTTGATTTGTTTCCCAGGGCGTTGCCCTGGGCTATTGCATTTCACGCCGTTGGCGTGAAGAGCTAGAGGCCAGACTTGACAGTCTGCCAGCGAGATTATTCCTTCGTCCTTCTGATCGCGTAATCCGGCCAGCAATCCGCAAAACTAAAGTTCTCGAATGAATTTGGATTTCTTTCTTCGTCAAATCCAAACGGGAAGAACGTCGTCGTTGCAGGTGCAGGCGGCGCAAATTTCGGATCGAGCGCTTTCGCGATCTGATCGCGTGCGTCTGCCAAATGCGCGCGCGTTTCTCGATCTGTAGCGCGCGCCGAAGCCAAACCAATCGCCGCGCTCAAGTCGCGCAGCTCGGCGCGGATCAATCCACGATAATCATCGGTCACCGGAGTTCTTCCGTTCAATTTTCCGGCAAGGATGTCGACATAATCCCGCTGCAAGTTGCGCCGATACGCATCTATGCGCACCGGACCTGCTTCGATCTCGCGCCAGATCCCACGACGAACGTCCGCAAGAAAATCAGCGGGTCGATAAGACGCGGCTCCATCCATAGCTTCCTGCTCGACCAGACGCGAGAAGCGAGCATTGCTCAGCAGGGAATTCAGCACCCGTTCCTGCGCGGAGTTCACGCGGGCCAGCACACCGGTCGGCTCAATGCGTCTCAGTATCTCAGGCTTAATGGCCCATGTGGGTGTTGCGAAGGCGTTGTCGTTAAGAAAGCGCACGGCAGCAGCCTGTCGCTCGCGCGGCACGGGTGTAAAGCGCACGCCTTCCTGTCCCGCATGTTTCTGTTGCGAGTCAAAGCCGCCCACGATCTGCGTGACATGATTCAACTCCGTGGCCCACTGGCCGAGCATGCGCCCGTAGAGTTCCTCGAGGTCGTCCCACGGTTCGCCCTTCTGCGTGGTCGCCGGCAACAACATGTCGGCAACGCGCTTCAGGTTCTTGATCCCGAAACCGGTTGAGGTGATTGCGTCGGCGTCGCCGACCGCTTCCGTATTCTCGCCCGGATCGGAGCCGCGCGAATCCGCGGTCGAGAAACGCAACCAGGGCTTCGTGTCCTGTTCACGCGCCCACTCGTCGAGCGTTTTCTTTTCTTCATCCGGAGTCTTTGCGCCCGGAATCGGTTTGTAGCCCCACATCGTCGCCCACTTGTCATAAGGTCCGACCTTCGGAATCAGATCTTCGGGCGGAATATTATCTTCGGGCTGCGCGACATAATTAAAACGCGAGTAGTCCATCAAAGTTGGCGTGCTGCTCATCGTTTTGAGCCAGGCAGGATCGTGCATCTTCTCTGCGGGGTAGAGCGCGCTCGCTTTCATGTTGTGTTGAAAACCGAGCGTGTGTCCCACCTCATGCGCGACGACATATTCTACTAAGCGACCCATCAGATCGTCGGGCAGCGGAAGTTTCTTCGCGCGCGGATCCAACGGACCAACTTGCAGGAAGTACCAGTCACGCTGCAGGTTCATTACGTTGTGGTAATACTGAATGTCCGATTCGAGAATCTCGCCGGTGCGCGGATCGGAAACGTGCGGGCCCGAAGCGTTTTCAATTGTAGACGGCAGGTAGCGAATGCAAGAGTATCTGGCGTCTTCCGGATCCCAATTCGGATCTTCTGCTTTCGAGGGCGCTTCTTTCGCAATGATCGCGTTCTTGAAACCGGCCATCTCAAATGCCGGTTGCCAGTCTTCGATCCCGCGCATGATCCACTTCACCCACTTTGCCGGCGTGGCGGGATCGACGTAATAAACGATCGGCTTGACGGGCTCGGAAAGTTCCGCGTTCGGATCCTTTTTTTCCAGCCGCCAACGGGTGATGTAGGTGCGCTTCGGTGCGCGCTGTTCGTCGACCCCGTAGTCCATCTGCTGGATCGTAAAGTAGCCCACGCGCTCGTCGAACAGACGCGGCATCATTGGCTGCTCCGGCAGCTTGACCATGCTGTAATGCATCACGACGGTGGCGTTCGTGCCCGAGCGCATCCCTCCAGCAAACGGATTCGGCGCCGGCTGGGGACCACCGGCAGTCGGAGTTACGTCTGGCGGAGAAGTGTACGTCTGCGAAACTTCGACTTCGATGTTCGTCGGAAACGATTTTGTCTTCTCAATGAACGAACGAGTGGGATCGAAGCCGCGTGCGCGCAGTCGCGTGCGCGCGCTAAACTCCGTCACTTCAGTCGTGAAGAGTTTGGTGACCTCAATCACGCACGACTCGTCTTTGCCGAAAGCCTCGACGTTGAAAGCCATAATGATCGTGTCGTTGTTCGAAGCCTGAACGGCGCGCGAGACAGGTAACCCAGGATCGGCCACCACTTCGTGCGATACGTTGCGCAGCAGCACGTGATTACCCTTGCGCTCCCATTTCACGACGCGATTGCCTGCCGCCTGTCCGCCATAACCGGCGCCCAAAGTCGTCCGCGCGATCTGGCTGACCCATAGAAACTCTCTGCCGAGTTCCTTTTTAGGAATCTCGTAATAGATCTTTTCCTTGATCGTATGCACCGTGAAAACGCCGTCGTCAGACTTCGCATCCTTGGTGATCACCTTGTCGTAAGGCTTTGGCTCAGTTGATTGATCAGGCCGGCCCGGCCGATCCTGGCCGGCGCCCGCGGGCGGACCCGCCGGCGGAGTTTGTGGTTCCTGGGAATGCGTTCGCGCGGTGAAAACCGCGAACGAGATGGCGAACAAGAGAACTAAGGTCGAGACCGAGACAGACCGGGATGGCATTCGCATGCGTTGCTCCTTTTTCAAATCTCACGTTGGAGATTGCCAGTGGAATTCTTTTGAAGTTGCCTGGTGCGGACCGAAAGCGTCGTGCCACCTCTGAAAGAGAGAAACCCGAAATTGCAGTCGCGAGGTTACGATTGCAAGCCCTGCCCCGGGATCGACATTAAGCCCTGACGCCAGTCCGAATTGAAACTTATGGTTTGCAACAATAAGCCATAGCTTGCGCGCGAGTCAATCCGAATGGTCTCCGTCGGAGGCGGTAACCCTCCTGCCAAGAAGCTGGCTAGGTCGGCTGTCCACTGTTGCTGACTGAGGAAGCCGAGGGCTGCAAGCGAGCATTGTAATCGACGTGCTGATGCACGCCGTTGCCGTAGTCCACATTCTTCATCGCGCCCCACGCGCGATACTGAATATTGGATAAGTACTGCGCGGAAAAGTTGGTCGCTCCAGAATTGGTGACGCCGCTCAATCGACCCGCTTGATCGTGAGTGTAGCCAACTTGCGTGCTGAATGGATCAGCGATGCTGGTTAGTTGATTCGCCAGATTGTATTGATAATTCAAAGCGTAATTGCCGCCCGTCGATGAAGTGTTTAGATCATTGAAGTGATGAGTCTCGGAAGTCATTCGTGAAAGCTGATCGTAGCTGTAATTGCACCAGCCCGTCCCGTCATTCATCGAAGTGCGATTGCCGGCGAAGATCTTTCCATGGCGGATCAATCTATTGGCTAACAGTCTCTTTGTATTTGTTTTCGCAAAATCCCTTAACCTGCGCACTGCTGCGCGCCAGACTGGGCGTTGGCAAGGGGCCACAACAATCGGATGCAATGAAAAGATCAATGGTTAACTCGTCGCGATATCCTCCATCAACTGCAACGATTCGATCAGCTTTGATCTTCTTTCCTTCAACCAAATACTTCTGGGCTCTATTTGCGCGCCACTCCGCCTCCCGGACACAGGATCTTCGCCCGGCATATGCGACTACATAGGCAATCGATCCAGGAGTTTCGTTCAAATACTCGACTAAACGATCCAAATGCATCTGTTCATCCGTCGCAGAAACGCCGCCGTACTGGTCGAACAAGTGAGGCGGAGTGCATGTGGGACTCATCTTTAGTGTACAGGTTCTCTCATTTTCAAGCTCTGGCGGGCCGCCAACTAGCCTCAATCTGACATCAATGGAGTTGACGCCGCTGGTCAAAAGTTCGGAAGGATCGAAGGTGATTTTAGGGGTTCCTTGTCCGGCCATGATCTTGCCGCGGGAAACTTCCCAACTGTACGCAACTCGCCTTGCTTTGCCTTCACCGTAAATCTCTTTAACACCCACAACATCGGCTTCCAAGCTCATCGATCGACTGGAGGGGACGACATAAGTCGGACACCGAAATTCAAGAAACGGCATAAGTACATCGGGGCGCTGCGGCAGACTTCTAGTTTGCGCTATGAGTATGCTGAAGACGCCGATAATCGCGACGAGCCCGACATGCGAAATCACATTTAATATTCGTCTGTGCGTTAATTTCATATCACCTTGAATACCTTGGGGGGAGCTACCTTCTCTTATTCACCTCTGCACAGTCTAGGTCTTTGTGTTTCGCCGAAGGCTGGTATTCAAAGTTTCTCACCAGCCCTTCTGAGACGATGATGATGATCCCTTTATCGTAATTCGCAGGCGGCGGCCCTTGCACGCGAGTCTTCGCGCCGAAATCGTAATGGTACTTGACCGAAGAGCTGAAGCCGTCAGCATCGGTTACCGAGGTGGGATACGCGAGAGTCAGAAACGACAGACTCGTTGGGTTAACGCCGTCTGCGGAGAATGAATCTGAATAACTGAGCGAACTCTGATGACCGAGGGGATCAGTGGCCGTGATCACCGAGCCCGCCGTATTGTACTGCACACTGCTCACGGTCGGCTGCCCACTGTTAAGCACATCGTAACGCCGAGTGCTGGAAAGGTTCGCGCGGCCTGCCAAGAAACCTGAACCGTAGTTCGTATCGTCGTGCTGCACCGGCGAGCCCTGGTACTGCGCCGAACCCGTTTCATCGTACTG
>JBGPWL010000081.1:0-20840 GCA_041492185.1 Pyrinomonadaceae bacterium
CACACCTTATGATGGCCCCGTGTTCGGTCAACCAAAGTGTTCAATTCAAAGGCCTAAACTGTCACGCGATTCTTAAACAGCTCAATGCATCGTCAACACACGGGTCATTAAACACCGCCGAGCCGACTAATCCAAGCGGTTTGTCTCTTCAAGTCTGTCGGCGGTGCGTGACGTGCCAAATGCTCGCGCGCCAGTCGCGCGGGCCAGTTGGATCGCGGCCGTGCCTACGCCCGAACCAGCCGCGTGAATGAGCACGTTTTCGCCCATGCGCAGTTTAGCTTGAGTGAACAACGCGTCGTGCGCGGTGATGAATGCTTCGGGAACGGCAGCGGCTTCGGTCCAATTTAGATTCGCGGGAATTTCCGCCAGCGCGTTTTGCGGCGTCACGACATATTCGGCCTGCGCGCCGCCTCCCGTGATACCGAAGACGCGCTGACCCGGTTGCCACGCGCGCACGCTCTCGCCGACCTGGTCCACCTCACCGGCGAATTCAAGCCCGGGGATATTCTGCGGCACACCCGCCGGCGCAGGATAGCGGCCCTGCCGTTGCAGAATGTCGGCGCGGTTCAAAGCTGCCGCATGTACGCGCACGCGGACGCGATCGGCCGTCGGGCTCGGCGGCGTTTCAACTTCGCGCACCTCGAGGCCTTCAACACCGCCGTGGGAAACAATTGTTACGGCTTTCATTCTTATCTAACAAGCGCCCTTCCTGTTCTTTGCGCCTATTGTCCTTAGTTCCTTTGCGTCTTTGCGAGAAACATTATCACGCAAAGGCGCGGAGCTTAAGAAATAAACCGCAGAGTCGAAGAAGGAAAGCGCATCATCGAATCCTTAACGCGCGTTGATGTGCTAGATTAGGCGTCCGCATGCCAGACCGCACGCTGATCATTATCAACAACGTGGCCGCGCGTGCGCGGCGCGCCTGGCCCATCATTCAGGCGCGATTAAAGCAAAGCGACATTACTTATCGTCTGCACGAAACACAATTTGCTGGCGACGCGACCACGCAAACGCGCGCCGCGCTTGAGGCTGGCTGCCGACTTGTTGCCGTTGTTGGCGGTGACGGCACGTTGAGCGAAGCGGCGGCCGGGTTTTTCGAGTTCGGCGAATCAATTGACCAGCCATTGCCGATCAATCCTGCCGCACTGGCCATTTTGCCTGCGGGCACGGGCGACGACTTCGCGCGTAACTTGATGGGCCAACGCGCACCGCTCGATCACTGGATCGAAGCCTTCATCGCCCACTGCAAGGCCACGCGCGAAAAGACGACGCGCCTGGTCGATGTGATTCGAGTGCGCACGGATAATTATCGCCGCCAGCTTATTTGTATCAACGCTTCAACTTTGGGTCTCGGCGGCGAGACGGCCGCGCGCGTTGCGGCTCAGGGAAAACTATTGCGCCGCTTTTCCGGCGAGACGCGCTTTGTTGTGGCCGCGATGGGCGCGCTCGCCGCCTGGCGCGAACGAGCTGTCAAAGTTCGGCTCGACGACGAAACGATCGAAGGGCCGATGAATCTACTGGCAGTCGCAAACGCGCGTTTCGCGGGCGGCGGCATGATGCTCTCGCCCGCAGCGGAAATTGACGACGGCAAACTCGATCTGGTTACTGCGTCGGGATTGAACCGTGCCGGGATCGTGCGCGAACTGACTCGCATTCACAAAGGCGGGCATGTCGCGAATCTGAAGGTCAAGATAATTCAGGGGCGCAAGGTGAGCATTGAAACTGCGAAGCCGGAAGACGCGTTGTTGATCGAAGTCGACGGCAACGTGAGCGGCCGCACGCCGGCGGATTATACGATTATGCCGGCGGCTCTGCGGATTGTGTCGATCGTTAAATGAGCGCACGCGCGCGACTCACCACATTATCAACGTTGAATCCCAGACTTTTCATCGCCACGTCGCCGGGCGCTGAGGCGCCAAAACGATCGAGACAAATCACGTCACCGTTAGCGCCGACGTAGCGCTCCCAGCCTTGCCGCACGCCGGCTTCGATGGCCAGACGCGCAGTCACCGCCGGCGGGAATACTTCGTTGCGATAGTCTTCAGGCTGTTCTTCAAAGAGTTCCCAACAGGGCATGGAGACGACGCGGGTGGGAATGCCTTCGCTTTGCAATTTCTCGCGCGCGTCGAGTGCCAGCGAGACTTCTGAGCCGGTGGCGATCAGGATCAACTGAGCCCTCCCTAACACACCCACCCCAGCCGGGCTGCCCGTCTGGGGACCCCGGGGTCGGGCTTCTGCACCGTCGGCTTCGGCAAGAACATAGGCGCCGCGGCGCAGCCCGTCTGCGGAGGCGTAAGTCTTGCGATCGATCAATGGAACTTTTTGTCGCGTCAATGCGAGCGCGGTTGGGCCACTGCGGCGCAGAATCGCGATGCGCCAGGCCTCGCGCACTTCATGGGAATCAGCGGGACGGATTACAAACAGATGAGGGATTGCGCGCAACGCGGCGAGATGTTCGACGGGTTGATGCGTGGGTCCATCTTCACCCAACCCGATCGAGTCGTGGGTGAAAATGTAGATCACCTGCACTTCCGAAAGCGCGGCGAGACGGATCGCCGGGCGCATGTAATCAGAGAAGCACATGAAGGTGCCGCCAAAAGGAATCAAGCCGCCATTCAAACTGATTCCCGTCAACGTTGAGCCCATCGCGTGCTCGCGTATGCCCCAGTGCAAAATGCGCCCGCCGTATGTGTCCGCTTCAAAACTGCCGCTGTCTTTGATGTCGGTGTTGTTCGATGGTCCGAGATCAGCCGAGCCGCCAATCAGCATCGGCAAGTGCGGCGCGAGCGCGTTGATCACTTCGCCACTGGCGGCGCGTGTGGCCATCGGTTTCGCGTTCTCGAACGTTGGCAGATGGTCTTCCCATCCTGCCGGCAGCCCGCCGCTCATCATTGCGCGCCATTGCTCACCCAGCTCCGGATGCTTGGCTTGATATTTGTCGACGAGCGCATTCCATTCCGTTTCCTGTTGCGCGCCGCGTGCTAAGCACTGGCGAAAATGGGCGAGCGCTTCGTCGGGCACGTAAAACTGTTTGTCTTCGGGCCAGCCGAGTTGGCGTTTGGTTTCACGCACTGCTTCTTCGCCGGGTGCGTCGCTGTGAGCTTTGCGCGTGCCCGCGGTTGGCATGCCGTAACCGATCGTCGTCTTTACGGAAATCAGAGAAGGTTTGGAGCCAACTGACTGTGCCTCGCGAATCGCGGCCTCGATCGCGTTGAGATCGTTGCCATCGTCGACGGTCAATGTGTGCCAGCCGTAGCTTTCAAAACGCTGCGGCACATTCTCGCTGAAAGCCAGATCGGTAAAACCTTCGATCGTGACGTGATTATCGTCGTAGAAATAGATCAGCTTGCCGAGTTTCAAATGTCCGGCCAGCGAGGCGGCTTCTGACGCGACGCCTTCCATCAAATCGCCGTCTGAAACGATCGCATAGACGTAATGATCGATGACGGGAAAGTCTTCCTTGTTGAAGCGCGCGGCGAGATGCGCGGCGCCGATGGCCATGCCGACCCCATTGGCAAAACCCTGACCGAGTGGTCCCGTCGTTATTTCCACTCCCGGCGTCATTCCATATTCCGGGTGGCCCGGCGTCTTCGAGCCCCACTGGCGAAAGCGTTTGATCTCATCGAGCGAAAGATCGTAACCAGTCAAATAAAGCAGCGCGTAAAGCAGCATCGAGCCGTGACCGGCGGAAAGCAGAAACCGATCGCGATTCTCCCATTTCGGATTCTTCGGATTGTGACGAAGAAAGCGCGTCCACAGCAGGTAAGCCAGCGGCGCCGTCCCCAGCGGCAGACCGGGGTGACCGGATTCTGCTTTCTGAACGGCGTCAATGGCGAGTGCGCGAATCGTGTTGATGCAAAGCTGATCGAGGTCGGTGGTGATTATGCTGTCCGGGTCCTTTTGCATTGGCGCGCTCATGCTCTCGAGTGTCCCCTTTTGAATTCACTTAGTGTCTGATCAAGCGTTCGTAAATCTCTTGTTGCCGTTCGAGTCCCTCACGATAGCGCGTGTGGCGCCGCGCGTCGGGTTCGTAAACCCGTTCACACGGAATCGCAACGGCTTCGATGCTCTCTATCTTGCCTGCTGCTTCGAGCGCGATCAAGGCGGCGCCGCGCGTCGACGCTTCCGGTAAACCACAGAGACTCACCGGCCGACCAAGTACGTCCGCAAGGATCTGCGTCCAGACGGGCGATGCGCGCAACGCATTGCCGGAAGCAACGATCTCGGCGCGGGGCGCTATTGCTTCAAGAGCGTCGGCGATCAAAGTGAATCTATAAGCGACGGCTTCCATCGACGCGCGCAGGATCTCTACAGGCTGCGTGCGCGGCGTCAATCCCAGAATTGCTCCGCGCGCTGTGGTGGACCAGCCTGTGCTGCGTTCACCGGCCCAAAAAGGCAACACAGTCAGACCGTGAGAATCGGGCTCGATCAGATCCAGCGCGCGCTCGATCGATTCATCATCGTCGTTAAGCGCCAGCGACTCTTTCATCCATGCAAACAGTCCGCCGCCGTCTGACAGCGCGCCACCCACAACCACGCGCGTGCGGTCGGCGCGATAGCACCACAGTTCCGAAGGCAACTTAGCCGGCGGCTCGCCTTCGTAAAGCACGCGCATCGCGCCTGAGGTTCCGATCATCAGCGCGGCTTTATCCGCACTGACGCAGCCGGCGCCGATGTTGTTGGCCGCGCCGTCGGCGATGGCGGGAAAGAATCGCGCGAAACTCAACTGCGGCCAACGCTCGGCGTAGTCGTTAGCGAGTCCGATGAATCTATGATCGGACGACGCAATCTTCGGCAGCGCGTCGGCTGGAATATCCAAAGCCTGAGCCAGATCCCCATCCCACGCGCGGGCGCGTTGGTCCAACAATCCAGTGCCGGAAGCAATCGACAGACTGGTCGCGATCTCGCCGAAGAAGCGGAGCATGAGATAGTCGGCGAAAGAGAGCCAGCGGGCGGTTGACTTGTAAACGTCGGGGCGTTCTTTTCTCAACCACAGTAACTTGGCGGGCCAGTAACTCGGATGAAAGCGGCAACCCGTCCGCGCATGAATCTCTGCTTCATTGAAACGCGCACGCAACTCCTCCGCGGCCTGGGCCGCGCGCGTTTCCGCCCAACCAAAGACAGGCGTCGTCGCCCGGCCTTCAGCATCAACGCCAACCAGGCTGTGCCAGAAACACGAAATAGCCACCAACTCGATCGTCTTGTTTAGGTGATTCGGTTTGGCGAGGAGCGCATCGATAGCGCGCGCGACTTCATTAACCAACTCGTCCGCATCCAGCTCATCGAAGCTGGTGGCTGGCAGGATCCAATTCGCGCGCGCGCTGCCGCCGTCGAGCTCACGGCCGCGTTCGTCAAACAACGCCGCGCGCACGCCTGACGTGCCGATGTCCAGACTGAGCGCGACCGCAGGTTCTGAACCAAGCATCACCGAGACAAGTTCCGGCGATGGTTCGAATGTTTCGAAAACCTCGTCGAGCACGCTGCTCATGCGAGTGCTCCGAATTGTTAGGGCGTTACTGCGTGCTTGACCTTTTTGCCGACCTTTTTCCCGGTGCGGGCCGTGCCGTGGCCTACGCCTCTGCCAAAGCCGCCCATGCCCCTGCCGAGTGACTTTCCGGCTTTGATCGGTCGGCCATGCCGCATGTGTTTAGCAAAATGTTTCCCGCCGTGTCCGGCGCTCTTGCCGGCGTTTTTGTAAGCGTGCTTGATGCCGCGACGCCGTCGCCGATCAGTCCCGCGCCGCCGGCGTCGGTGCGACGTGTTCATGACCCGCTTGTTTTGATTTTGATCCTGAAAGAGATTGACAGCAGTCACAACCGGCGAGATCAACACTGGAACAGAAAACGCCGCTGCCAGAAGAAACAATACCCCGAAGCGCTTGTACATAAACTAACTCCCCTCGTTGTTGTTTGTAGAGCGCCAGCATCGCACAGCAAGCGCCCCATAGTCCAGCTTGTTTCAGAAGCTGGTAGAATGTCACACGTGCAAGCCGAAACTCTTAACTGTCCCAACTGCGGCGCGGCTGTTTCGAGCGATGCGCCGCAATGCCAGTATTGCAACTCGCGTCTCGCAACGGTGGCGTGTCCTTCATGTTTCGCGTTGATGTTTATTGGCAGCAAGCATTGCCCGCGCTGCGGCGCCATGGCCGCACGGCCGGAAGCTGCGGACTTGGCTCCGCGCAAGTGTCCGCGCTGCCGTGTCGAGATGCAGTCGCTTTCGATCGGCGCGACGCAGGTGCGCGAGTGTGCGCAATGTGAAGGTTTGTGGGTTGATGTCGCGTCGTTTGAAAAGATCTGCGCCGACCGCGAACAACAGGCGGCGGTGCTGGGTGCAGCATCATCAGCACCTGCGCACGCTGTGCGCGCGACGACGAACAAGATCAGCTATGTGCCGTGTCCGGAATGTTCGCAGTTGATGAATCGGATCAATTTCGCGAAGTGCTCAGGCGTTATTGTGGATATCTGCAAAGGTCACGGAATTTGGTTCGACCGCGACGAGTTGAGCCAGATCGTGGAATTCGTGCGCGGCGGCGGACTCGACGTGTCCCGTTCAAGAGAGAAAGCGGAAATTAACGAGGCGCGCCGGCAGTTGCAACAGGAACAACGTGCCGCCGATATGCACCGCTCTTCAATCCTCGGAATTGATGACGCGGAAGATGATCGCGGCACCGGAATCGCGTCGGCGCGAGGGTTGTTGAAGTTGTTGCTGGATTGACGCAATGCCGCGTCGCTTACGGAGCTAGTGACGTTCTTTGCTGAAAATGTTCTATAAATATGCCGCCGCTGCGCGGCTGGGTTTCGTCTTGCGATTCTGAAACCGGATCACTTCACTGTCTTCTTGACCAAGTCGACAAAGTCCCTGATGTCATCTTCCGTTGTGTCGAATGAAGTCATAAAACGTACCTCTGACGTTTCTTCATTCCAAACGTAGAAGAAGTATTGTTTTTGCAACTGCGGCACATACTTCTTCGGCACAATCGCAAACACGCCGTTGGCCTCAACTTTCTGAGTGATCGTGATGCGAGGAACCTTCGCGAGCTCTCGCCCCAGAATGCGAGCCATGCGGTTGGCGTGCGCGGCGTTCCTGCGCCAGAGATCGTTCGAAAGCAACGCTGAGAATTGCGCCGAGATAAAACGCATCTTCGAGGCGAGTTGTGCTCCCTGTTTGCGAATGTACTTGAAATCTTTCGCCAGACTCTTATCAAAGAAAACGACTGCCTCGCCATACATCATGCCGTTCTTCGCGCCGCCAAAGGAAAGAATGTCGACGCCAACATCCGTTGTGATCTCGCGCAGCTCGGCTTTGAGACTGACCGCGGCATTCGCGATGCGCGCGCCGTCGACGTGTAGCACCATGTCGTGCGCGTGCGCAAAATCCGCCAGCGTTTTGATCTCCTGCGGCGTATATACCGTTCCCATCTCGGTTGATTGCGAGATCGAGATCACGCGCGGCTGCACGTGATGCTCAAAACCAACGCCGTGCAGAAACGGCTTGATCTGATCGACAGTGATCTTTCCGTCCTTCGTTGGCACCGAAAGCAACTTGCAACCGGTAAACTTTTCCGGCGCACCACATTCGTCGACATTTATGTGCGCGGTCTCAGCACAGATGACCGCGTGGAAGGGCTCAGTTACGGCTTTCAATCCCAGCACATTCGCGCCGGTGCCGCCGAAGACGAAGAACACCTCGACATTCCTGCCCAGGTGCTCGCGAAAGGTCTTGATAGCTGCTGCCGTGTGTGGGTCGTCGCCGTATGCGACAACGTGACCGTCATTTGCGGCAACGATCGCCTTAGAGATCTTCGGATGAACGCCGGCATTATTGTCGCTCGCGAAACTGCGGCGTGGTTTTGTTTGCTTCGTCATCGGGAGTTAACGTTTTTTCAAGTCCTTCAGAATCTCGCGGCTCGCATTCGCGCCGGGTCCGCCGGTTATGCCGCCGCCGGGATGCGTGCCCGAGCCGCAAAGATACAGCCCTTTGATGGGCGTGCGATACTGCGCCCAGCCAATCACCGGCCGAAAAGCAAACATCTGATCGAGCGTCTGCTCGCCGTGAAAGATATGGCCGCCGCGCAGCCCATATGTCTCTTCAAGATCGAGCGGCGTAATCAATTGGCCCCCCACGATCAACTCTTTTAAGTTTGGCGCGTACTCCGAAAGTTGCTCGATAACGTTATCCGAAAATTCCTGCGAGCGCGAATGCCAATCGCCATTTTTCAATTTGTATGGCGCGAATTGAACGTGAATCGACATCACGTGCGCGCCCTTTGGAGCGAGTGAGGAGTCGGTGAGCGAAGGAATCGTGATGTCCATGTAGGGTTGCGGCGAATAGTCTCCGTATTTCGCCGCGTCGAACGCGCGCTCGAGATAATCAATCTCAGGCCCGATGTGAATGCGACCAGAGATCTTGTCGACGGAATTCTCGCAGTCGAGCCCCGCGAACTTCGGCAGCGCCGAAAGCGCGAGGTTTAGTTTTGCTACCGTTCCGTGCGCGCGAAACTGCTGAATCTTGTTGCGGAAACTTGGCTCGAGTTCTTCGAAAGCCAAAAGTTGCAAAAGCGTGGTGCCGGGATCGTGCGCCGAGACGTTGGTCCAGGCAGGAACCTCTTCGCCGTCCGCGAGTACCACGCCGGTGGCTTTGCCGTCAGCAACTCTGACGCTTACCACTGCGGCATTAGTGCGAATTTCCGCTCCGGCCTCCGTCGCCGCTTTTGCGAGCATCTGCGTTAGCGCTCCCATGCCGCCTTTCACCAACGACGCCGGCAAGATCGCGTGCCCATCGAGAGCCGCCTGCATCAACAGCGCCGCGCTCGTTCCTGCCGACCACGGCCCGGCAAACGCGCCAAAGATTCCGCGCGCCGCGACGATTGATCGGAGCATTTCATTTTCAAACCATTCAGCGGCCAGATCGGCAACAGCCATCGGCCCCCAGCGCAACAATCGAAAGGCGTCTTTCTTACCCAGCCCGTGGAAAGAGAGGCCTAGTTTTCCGAGGTTCCATAGGTCGGCCGCTGAAGGCTTTTCGATTGCCGGCGGCGTCATCGTCATCAACGGCGCCAGCACTCGACCGATTCGTGAAAAGCAAGCTTCGAACTCCGGATAACTTTTCGCGTCAGCCGCGGAGATCTTTTCCAACTCCTGCGCCGTCCGCGCCGCGTCTTTGTAAATCGAGATTGATCTTCCGTCTCGATCGAGAGCAGTTACCTGAACTTCAGGTTCAATCAATTCGAGCCCGTGCCGATGCAATTGCAAATCTTTGATTATGTGAGGCAGCAATGGACCGTTCGCGTGGGCGACTGTCGAGCAGCGAAAGCCGGGATGGATTTCTTCCGTGACGGCGATACCACCGACAATCTCGCGTCGCTCGAGCACCAGCGTCTTCAGTCCAGCCTTGGCCAGATAACACGCGGCAACGAGGCCGTTGTGGCCGGCGCCAATGATGATGACGTCGTGCATCTTTCAGTTATGGTCCTTCAGAATTGCCATCGCTCCATTGCGGCCGCTCGCGCCCATGATGCCGCCACCCGGATGCGTCGCCGAGCCGCACATGTAGAGGTTGCGAATGGGCGTGCGATATTGCGCCCAGCCCGGCGCGGGCCGCAGAAAGAAGAGTTGCTCGAGCGTTAGTTCACCCTGAAAAATGTTCCCTTCCGAAAGACCAAAATCGCGTTCGAGATCGAGCGGCGTCACCACTTGTCTATGTAAGATCAAGTCCTTGATGTTCGGTGCGTGCTCAGCGATCGTTTCGATCACTGTGTCGCCAAACTCTTCGCGCTTCTCGTCCCACGTTCCTTCCTTCAAATTGTAAGGCGCGTACTGAACGAAGCACGACATGACGTGTTTGCCCGGAGGCGCGACTGACGGATCGGTCAGACTCGGAATGACGATGTCGATGTACGGGCGGCGCGAGAAGCGGCCATACTTTGCCTCGTCATAAGCGCGCTCCATGTAGTCGACGCTCGGCGAAATGGAGACTGCGCCTCGCAGATGCCGGCCCGGACCAGGCAGAGCCTTGAAGTTTGGCAAGCCATCCAGCGCGAGATTAACTTTTCCGGAGGAGCCGCGATACTTGTAGCGTTTGAGATCGTCGGCAAAGTCTTCGGGCAAATGTTCTTCGCCGACCATCTTCATGAAGGTCAGTCGCGGATCGACGCTCGAAGAAACGACGTCGGCATAAATCTCGTCGCCGTTTGTGAGCACGACGCCCTTTGCTTGTCCATTTTTCAAAATGATTTTTGCAATTGGCGCTTCGGTGCGAATCTCCGCGCCCGCTTCACGCGCCGCATCACCGATGGCGTCCGAAATCGCTCCGGTGCCGCCGCGCGACAAGCCCCACGAACGAAACGCGCCGTCGATCTCACCCATGTAGTGATGCAACAGAACGTACGCAGTGCCTGGGCTACGCACGCCTAAGAAAGTGCCGATGATGCCTGATGCCGACATCGTCGCTTTCAGCACGTCGGTCTCGAACCATTGATCGAGAAAATCGACCGCGCTCATCGTCATCAACTGCACCTGATTGTATTTGTCTTCCGCCGGAAGTCGCTGAAACCTGCGACCGAGAAACAACAGATCCATCAGACCTTTTGGATTTAGCGAAGTCGGATCGGGCGGCGTCATGCTCATGATGGGCTTGACGAAGTGGGCCATCTCGACCATCGCCTTGCCGTATTCGTCGTAAGCTTCGGCATCGAGTCTCGAATGGCGAGCAATCTCGCGCCGCGTCTTCGCGTGATCGTTTACGCGCCAGAGATAATCACCGTTGGGCATCGGCGTGAACGTGCCGTCCAGCGGAAGAATCTCCAGACCATGCCGCGGCAAATCAAGCTCGCGAATAATTTCCGGGCGCAGCAGCGAAACAACATAAGAACAGACCGAGAACTTGAAACCGGGAAAAACTTCTTCCGTCACGGCGGCGCCGCCGAGCACGTGCCGGCGCTCGAGCACCAGCACACGTTTGCCCGCTTGCGCGAGATACGCAGCGTTAACTAATCCGTTGTGGCCGCCGCCAATAACGACGACGTCGTATTTGTTATTCATGCGTTGTTCGGTATTGCGCTTGCTGAAGACTCGCTAGCATACTTATAATCGCTCGCCCTGACAATCAGCAGTTAATCTAACCATGTGAACCTTTATCAGGAGAAGGTGTATCATCCGAGCGATGCTGAATGCTGGAGCGCTCACATTCAAGGAGTTTGCCATGCGCGAACCGCTGCCGCTGGCGACTATTCACGAAGCCGTGCTCGAATTCTTGCGCGGGCGCGATGACGCGGTTGTGTTCGGCGCCACCGCCGTTAATGCGTACGTCTCTGAACCGCGCATGACGCAAGACATCGACATAATGTCTACGCGCGCTCGCGAACTCGCGGAAGAGTTGCGCCAGCATCTCAGCGAACGCTTCCGCATCACAATTTGTGTCCGGATAGTTGGGGAGGATAAAGGTTATCGTTTGTTCCAGGAGAAAGAGACAGGCGATCGTCACCTTGCAGACGTCCGCTCGATCAGGTCACTACCAGCTGCGCAACGAATCGAAGGGATTCTGGTTTTATCTCCAGTTGAATTGATCGCCCGCAAAGTTATCGCTTACAGAGCGCACCGCAATCAACCTAAAGCGGGCACTGACATGCGCGATTTGGCGATGTTGTTCTTGACCTTTCCCGAGCTGAGAAGGGAATCAGGCGCAGTTCATGACGTTCTAAAAACGCTTGGCGCAACCGCAGAAGAAATGAATACGTGGCATGAGCTTGTGGCTCAGGAGATAATCCCACCAAACGACGACGACGAGTTTGATTGAACGATTGATTGAGCGCCACGCTATTGCTGCGCAGCGCTGGACATACCTATAATCGCTCGCTTGAGATCACAAGCCGGCAAACTCTGAATTCATGCCCATCGGAACTGCGTTTCACGAAAGAACGTTTGCGCTGTGCGAGAGTCTGAACTATCGCGAGTGGTCGGGCTATTACGCCGTCAGCGCCTACGAAGCGCATCACGAACACGAGTACAACGCGATTCGCAATGCGGCAGCGCTCATAGATATTTCGCCGCTGTTCAAATACCGTCTCACGGGTAAAGATGCGACCCGGCTTGTCGACCGAATTATCACGCGCGACATGCGCAAGGTTTCAGTGGGCCAGGTGATCTACACGCCGTGGTGCGACGAGCGCGGCAAAGTGATCGACGACGGCACGGTTTCGCGCTTGGAAGAAAACACTTATCGCTGGACCGCGGCCGATCCCAGCCTGCGCTGGTTCACCCAGAATGCCGTTGGGCTCGATGTTAAGATCGAAGACATCTCAGAAACCGTCGCCGCACTCGCTTTACAGGGACCAACATCCGGACGACTGCTGAAGAGCCTTGCGCAAAATGCGGCTATCGAAAATCTGAAATACTTTCGCGTGACGACTGGAACAATCGCCGGCGTTCCGGTAGAGATTTCGCGCACGGGTTACACCGGCGATCTTGGTTATGAGATCTGGGTCACGTCAGATCAGGCGTTGAAGGTGTGGGACGCATTGATGCAAGCGGGGCCCGCGTTTGATATTCATCCTGCGGGCATGCTGGCGCTGGATGTCGCGCGGATTGAAGCCGGACTCTTGCTAATCGATATCGATTTTAACAGCAGCAAGAAGTCGCTGATTGAAGAGCAGAAGTACTCGCCTTTCGAAATGGGTTTGGGTCGCCTGGTCAACACGGACAAGAATCGCTTTGTTGGCCAGAAAGCATTGATCGAAGAACGGAAACGCGGGCACGCGCGCGAGATTATTGGACTGGAGATCGACTGGACTGAAGTAGAAAAACTTTACGAGGACGTGGGGTTGCCGCCGTCGGTCTCGCCGATTGCTTCGCGCGTCGCGGTGCCGGTTTACAAAGATGGAACTCAGGTAGGCAAGGCTACATCGAGCACCTGGTCACCGACGTTGAAGAAGATGATTGCGCTGGCGACGGTAAAGCGCGCGGTTGCTAAAGCGGGAACGAAGCTGCAGTTTGAAATCACCGTCGAGTCGGTGCGCCATCGCGTCGGAGCGATGGTGGTGAAGACGCCGTTCTTCAATCCGAAGCGAAAGACAGCGACGCCGATTGTGTAGGGGCAGGGCTTGTCCCTGCCCGCGGGCAACCACAAGGGTTGCCCCTACAAAGCATGAATTCCCTTCGCGAAATCATCGAGAGCTATGACTCAAACGCGTCGCTCGAAAACGCGTGGACGATTCCGGCGCCGTGGTACGTCGATCCAGGAGTCATGGATCTCGAATTGCGCACGGTCTTCGCGCGTTCGTGGCAACTCGTCGCTCGCGTCGATCAAGTTTGCAAGCCGGGCCAATACGTCGCGACCGAGATCGCGGGCGAGCCGATTGCTGTCGTTCGCGGCAATGACAATGTGTTGCGCGGATTTTTTAACGTCTGTCGGCATCACGCCGCCGCGGTGATGACCGAGCCGGAAGGACTTGCACACCAACTTCGTTGTCCCTATCACGGCTGGACGTATTCGCTTGAAGGAGAACTGAAAGGTACTCCGGATTTCGCCGGTGTTTGCAATTTTGATCGTGCGGCAAATGGTCTGGCGCCGGTTGAGATTGCGGTGTGGGAAAAGTGGGTGTTTATTAAACTCGACCGTGATACCGGCGTCTCGCCCGTGATTGCTCATGAGCAGGATGCTCATGCCACACTCGAAGACTCTCCTGGGGCTGAATTGATCAATCAGATTCGTCCACTCGAACTGGCCAAACTTCACTGGCTCGAACGGCGCCACTACACGTTTGACTGCAACTGGAAAGTTTTTGTCGACAACTATCTCGATGGCGGCTATCACGTGCCGCATCTGCACCAAGGGCTCGACAGCGTGCTCGACTACAGCAAGTACATGATTGAAAACGGCGAGCGGTTTTGTTTGCAGTGGAGCCCGATGGTAACTGAGGGCGCGGAGGCGCAGACGGGCGCTGTGCGCAAAGGCGAGCGCGCGCTCTATTACTGGATCTATCCCAACTTCATGATCAACTGGTACGACGGCGCGATGGATACGAACCTCGTGATCCCGCACGGCGTTGACAAAACGGAAGTCATCTTCGATTTTTACTTTTCGGACATTTCCGAAAGCGCGCGCGAACGCAATCGCGCGAGTATCGACGTGGGCCAGCGCATTCAGGATGAAGACGAAGCAATCTGCAAGTCGGTGCAGCGTGGTTTGAATTCGCGCGCGTATCACGCGGGGCGATTGTCTGTGCGCCGCGAAGCCGGCGAGCATCTATTTCATCGATTGCTTTATGCCGATCTGAAAGCCGGCGTCGAGGCTTAGCGCAGAGAAGCCGATAGGCCCGCAGGGCCGGCAGTCAATAGCCACGACCGTCAGGTCGTGGTCACTGTGAGAGAAGAGTTGTGAGCGCCGAAGGCGCGGCACGGGTGGATCAGTAGTGGAATCGTGCCGGCCCTTCGGGCCTCGTGAATCAGAACACGTCCGCTTTCCCCGCGCTTACGCACGGGGCTATTAAATGACGCCTCTTCGAGGCTAAATCTTTTGCAAACCGCACCTGAACCTGTCTCTCGTGCTGAACGGCGCGGCCGCTTGTTGAAAGTGCTCGGCGTTGGCTTTGGTCTCGCCGTGATCATTGGCAACACTATTGGCGCGGGCATCTTTCGCGCGCCCGGTGAGATCGCCGGACACTTGCCAAACGCCTGGCTCTTTCTCGGCGTTTGGGTTGTAGGTGGCCTGTACGCGCTGCTCGGCGCGATTTCGATCGCGGAACTCGGCACGATGCTCCCACGCTCGGGTGGCCAATACATCTTCGCGCGTTACGCGTTGGGCGAATATGCCGGCTTCATTGTTGGTTGGAGCGACTGGATCTCCACCTGCGGCAGTGTGTCGTTGATAGCGATCGTCATTGGTGATTTTTCGGGCGGCCTGTTTCCCGCGCTGGCGGGCAAGTCGGCGACGACTGCCGCCGTAGTGGCGATCTTTTTCGCTATCTTGCAATGGCGCGGGATCGTCCTGGGCAGTCAGGTCCAAAACGTAACCAGCTTGCTTAAGACGCTGGCTTTTCTCGTGCTCATCGCCGCGGCTTTCATTCTCGGCGGCAAAGGTCCCGCCGCGCCTGAAGCTGCCGCGACCATTGCGCATGGCTCGTTGCTGCTCGCGGCGATCATGCTCTCGCTGCAGTCGGTGATCTACACGTATGACGGCTGGACCGGCGTGATCTATTTCTCCGAAGAAGTAAAAGATCCGGCTCGCGACATTCCGCGATCATTGTTCGGCGGCGTATTTCTGATCATTGGAATCTACCTGCTCGTGAATCTCGCGCTGCTTTACGTGTTGCCGATTTCAAAGATCGCTGGCCAGGAATTTGCCGCCGGTGTCGCGGCGCAAACGATCTTCGGCAAGCACGGCGACACGATCTTTCGTTCACTCACAATCCTGTCGATGCTTAGCGGCGTCAACGCCTGTATGTTGATGGCGTCGCGCGTGCTGTTTGCGGTTGGCCGGGACGGTCTCTTCTCGCGGCAAGCGGCGACGGTAAACAAAGGCGGCACGCCCACGGTCGCATTGCTGATGAGCGCCGTGGTCTCTTTTCTTTTTATCGTATTTGGCAAGACGTTCGCCAAAGTGATTTCGGTCGTCACGTTTTTCTTCGTCGCCAACTACACGCTATCTTTCATTTCCGTTTTCGTATTGCGGCGCCGCGAACCCGATAAGTCGCGGCCGTATCGCGCCTGGGGTCATCCGTTTACTACTGGGCTCGCGTTAATTGGCTCGGTGACATTCTTGATCGGAGGAGTGGCGAGCGATCTGAAAAGTGGATCGCGAGACAGCATCTATGCCTTGTTGTTGTTGGCGGCGAGCTATCCGGTATATCGCGTGATCAGATTGCTGCGGACGGAAATTTAGAAGCGGCAGCCGTAGTTATCGATTTCTAACTGCCGCACTGTTGTCTCGATGCCGTGGCGCTTGAAGCATTGCGCAATCGTCTCCCCAATATCCGCCGAATCCTCCTGCACCAAAGCAAGCACGCTTGGTCCAGCGCCGCTCAGGGCAAGACCGAGCAGGCCGGGCATCTGCGGTGTGGCCAGCGCCTCGGCAAGGCCGGCCACCAACGTCTGACGCTTTTCCTGGTGCAGCCGGTCCTGCATCGCTTCCCACAAAAGATCGTAACGATGCTCCGAGAGCGCGGCGTTGAATAAGCCAGTGCGCTGCAAGTTGAAAACTGCATCGACGTGATTGACGTGTCGCGGCAGTGCCGCGCGCGCCAACCGCGTTTCGAGCGGCGAGTCGGGCGCAACTATTACTATCTTGATCTCCGAAGGCCAATCTCGTTTCACGACGACGATATCTCCCTGTCTGGCGATGCAAGTCACGACAAAGCCGCCGAGCAAAGATGCCGCGACATTGTCCGCATGACCTTCAAACTCCGTTGCGTAGTGCAGCACCTTATCGTTCGATAGTGGACGGCCGCAGACCAGTTCGAATAGTTTGATGCCCGCGACAATCGCCGCCGCGCTACTGCCGAGACCGCGACTGATTGGAATCTCGTTGTCTACCAAAAGATCCACCGGCGGCAACTTCAATCCCTCGCGGCCCGCAGCGTAAGACATGGCTCGATAGATTAAGTTCTCCGCCGTCTGCGGAAGATTCACATTCTCTTTGCCGGGACTGAGTCGAATGTTGCACTTGATATTGGAATCGACCACGGTTGCGCTTACGGTTAGATAAAGTTTTAGCGCCAGCCCAAAACAATCGAAGCCTGCGCCCAGATTCGACGTCGAAGCAGGCACGCGCACCTCAAACGTGCGGCCACTGGTCATTCGCGATTGACTTTGCTTCGCCCTGTTAATTCGTTCACTCATCGATTTAAGGGATCAACCTGACAGTGCCGCGAGGATGGCGTCCTTCGTCGGCTTCACTTGCACGGGACGATTGCTGTACGTGCCAATAATCCTCTCGCCTTCTTCCTTGCCGCTCTCGCTAAGAGTCTCGCCGTGATATTTGATCACGTAGTCCGTGTCTTTCAATAGGTGGCCGGTCAACACCGCGACCACGAATTCGTCATTACGAATCACACCGCGCGCGACCAATCGTTTGAGGCCGGCGACCGTGGTTGCGGAAGCCGGCTCGCAGCCAATGCCGTCGCGTCCGATGATCGCTTTGGCGTCCGCGATTTCCTGTTCGCTCACGCTCAGGACCCGGCCATTGGTCCATCTCACCGCGCGCCAGGCTTTCTGCCACGAAACCGGCACGCCGATTTTGATTGCCGAAGCGAGCGTGTGAGGATCATCTACCGCTGCAAAGTCTGACGGCGTTTCCTCATCGAGCAGATCCTTTTCATGACGCGCGAAAAGATGCGCGAATGGCGCCGCGCCCTCGGCCTGGACCACGGTCAACTGGGGCAGGCGATCAATCAGGCCGAGTTCAAACAACTCCAGAAACCCTTTGCCAAACGCCGAACTGTTGCCGAGATTGCCACCCGGCACTACAACGTGATCGGGAACTTGCCAATCGAGTTGTTGCAGCAGCTCGGCGGCGACGGTCTTCTGTCCTTCAATGCGAAACGGATTGATCGAGTTAACGAGATAGACGCGCGCATCTTCGGCGAGCTCGCGAATCACGCGCATTGCATCATCAAAGTTGCCGTCAAGCTCCAGCACCTGCGCGCCGTAGTCCAAACTCTGCGCCAGTTTTGCATGGCTGACTTGCCCGTGCGGCACGAGGATCGCGCAATCGAGATTCGCACGCGCGGCATAGGCGGCAAGACTCGCCGCAGTGTTGCCGGTGCTGGCGCAGACGACTGTGCGCGCGCCCAAAATGAGCGCCTGCGTCACGGCAGTTGTCATGCCGGTATCTTTGAATGAGCCGGTAGGATTGCAGCCCTGGTGTTTTAGTTTGAGAGCGTCGAGGCCGCAATAGTTGGAAGAACGCGGCGCGTCGTAGAGTGGCGTATTGCCTTCAGCGAGCGAAACAATCGGCGCATCATCAGCAAATGGTAACAGCTCACGATAACGCCAGACGCCGCTGCGATCTCTTGGATCGAGTGAGCCCAGCCGCTTCAGCCATAACTCTCTCAGAACACTCGCTTCGCCGATGCTTTCCGGACGCTTCTCGACATCGAGCAATCCACCACAGCGCGAGCAAACGTAACGTCGTTCGTTGATTCCATAACTCGCGCCGCATTTTGGTTCGATGCAGCGCTGGACCACCTGGCCCGCGGAGATACTTGTCTGGCTCGATAGGTTCACGAAATCGCTTCCGTTGCTGACGCTTCGCTTCTTGCATACTATAAAGACTGATGATCCTCACAAGCAACATCGCGGGCGAGTTGTTACTTTCGGCATTCCGAAGAAGTACCTTTGAGCGAGAAATGTTTGGCTGCGGGAGAAGGAATCGAACCTTCAATCTCTGCGTTCAAAGCGCAGCGTGTTGCCAGTTACACCATCCCGCAAGAGCAAGGATGAATTATGAAGGATGAAGGATGAATCAGAACCGAGCGCCGCTTCATCCTTCATCCCTCATCCTTCATCCTTTTATTGGTCGGGGCACTGGGATTCGAACCCAGAACCTTGCGCTAATCTGGCGCTAACACCGCTTATAAGGCGGCCGCTCTACCGATTGAGCTATGCCCCGATTTTGGAGCGCGGTGGCAAGCGCAGCGCGACACCGCTTTGGATTCGAGGTTGACTTCAAGATGCCTGTATTGCAGCTCGATCCAAAGCGCCGTCGTTGCCGACGCACTCCAAATTTGTTGAGTGTTGGTCGCGGCGGAAGGAATTGAACCGACATCGCTCGATTATCGATCGAGTGCTCTGCCATTGAGCTACACCGCGATTTGGAGTGCGCCGGCAGCGACGGCGCTTTGGATCACTTCTTCGGACAGCGCCCATTCGAGATTGAAAGCGCAATCCAAAGCGGCGTCGCGCTACGCTTGCCGCCGCACTCCAAAATTGGTTGACCCGACGGGGCTCAAACCCGCACCTCACGGCTTAAAAGGCCGCCGCTCTGTCACTCGAGCTCCGGGCCAAAAACGTAAGGATGAAGGCGGAGGGATGAAGGACGAAGTCGCAGTTCAAGCTTTCACTTCATCCTTCCGCCTTCATCCTTTCAAACTGGCTGTGGCGGAAGGATTCGAACCTTCGCATGGCCGCATTAACAGTGCGGTGCCTTACCAACTTGGCTACGCCACAAAAGCGCAAGGATGAAGTAGGAAGGATGAAGGATGAAATAACCGGACACGGAGACAAAGCAGAAGTTCTTTCTCCGCGTCGCCCTTTCATCCTTCCGCCTTCATCCTTCATCCTTTCGAACTGGAGGCGATGAAGGGAGTCGAACCCTTATCGTTCGGTTTACAAGACCGACGCTCTAATATCCAATTGAGCTACATCGCCGAAAGTTTTGGTGGAGCTAAGAGGAGTCGAACCTCTACGTCCTGCTTGCAAGGCAGGCATCATCCCGTTAGATCATAGCCCCGAAAAATTGGTTGCGGAGGCGGGATTCGAACCCGCAGCCTCTCGTTTATGAGACGAACGCTCTTTCCAGCTTGAGCTACTCCGCAATGAAGTGGTGAGCCTGGCAGGATTTGAACCTGCGACATTCTGTTTAGAAGACAGACGCTCTGATTCCGCTGAGCTACAGGCCCGTGTCAGAACCGCCTGCGGTAGCGGGCGGTTTAACTAGCATTACCGACGACAGGCAGATTCAAGGTTCAACCACCCGCTACCGCAGGCGGTTCTGACAGTTTGGTGCCCGAGGAAGGACTTAAACCTTCAACCTCTGGTTTGTAGGACCAGCGCTGCTATCAGTTGAGCTACTCGGGCGAGAATCAAAGGATGAGGGATGAAGGATGAAGGATGAAGAAGACGGGTTCGGTTCTCGCGTTCATCCTTCATCCTTCCTAATTCATCCTTGCCTTTGGTGGTCGGAGTTGGAATCGAACCAACCTCTCGGGTTTTTCAAACCCACGCTAATCCGTCTCAGCTATCCGACCGGGTATGATATTCACCACTAAGACACAAAGAGCACAAAGGTTCCAAATAGCCATGCCCGGAACTCTTGGTGTCTTCGTGTCTTTGTGGTGAGACCTGGTTTATGCGCGCCGAGAAGCGTCAACCACTTCTTCCATGAACAGGTACTTGCGCCATTCAGCTCTTGCTTCTGCATAGTGGCAAAGCACGACGCGTTCGAGCTTCACGCGCAGCGCCGACTGTGAAGTCAGCAAAGGCATGCGTGCTTCTCCCGGTGTGCGGTTGCTTTTCCGGTTGTTGCACGCGATGCAGGCAGTGACGATGTTCACCGGCGAGTTATCACCACCACGCGAACGCGGCATGATGTGATCGAGCGTCAGCGCCGTGGCTGCTTTCTTGTCACCACAGTACTGACAACGGAACTTGTCGCGCATGTAAATTCGCAAGCGCTTCATGCCCGACTGCGCACGACGGCGGCGAACGTTGATGTAGGTGCGGCGGCGAATTACCGACGGCACGGGAAACTCATCATGCGCCGAACGAAGCACGCGATCGCCGTCCCACTCTTCGACGAAGACGCTGTTCTTGAAGGTCATGATGATCGCGCGCGCGACACTGACGGTGCCGAGCGGCTCGTAAGTTTGATTGAGTAGCAGAACTCTGCCGTTGAGTGTCATTGCTCGGCACCTCCTTTCGTTGATTCAAATCAGAACCGCCTGCGGTAGCGGGCGGTTGAACGTAGCCAATCCGAATTCTGAGAATAGGGAGATCAACCACCCGCTACCGCAGGTGGTTCTGACACGAATTGGAGCGCGCGGTGAGACTCGAACTCACGAATACCGGATTTGCAATCCGGCGCCTTAGCCGCTTGGCGACGCGCGCAAATTGGAACGGAAGGAGAGA
>JBGPWL010000029.1:0-47696 GCA_041492185.1 Pyrinomonadaceae bacterium
ATATCATCCTCTTGACTCGTGGTCTTACTCGGCGCCAGTGATTTTTGCCTGGATCGAGGGACGCGTAATTATTACCGATGTAGCGAGCGAGGGTGGAAATGGTCTGCAGCCTGGTGACCTCGTCCTCGCAATCGATGGTCTGCCCGCGGCCGAGGCCCTGGCCGAAAAAGAGGGACTCGTTTCCGGAGCGACCCCCCAGTGGCGGCATTATCAGGCCCTCTTCAGGCTGAGACTGGGAGCATTTTATTCCGAACTCAAGCTCGACGTATTATCACGAGCGGGCGAGACTCGTTCGGTGGTGCTGCGGAGAACTATAGACTCGCAAAACATGCGTGAAGCCAGACCGCCCACAATGAACGAGATCAAGCCCGGCATCTTCTATCTGGATCTCGATCGCATCACCGATGAAGACTTCCAATCCGCCTTGCCCCAACTCGAGAAAGCGAAGGGCATCATTTTCGATCTGCGAGGCTATCCAAGGGTCTCACCAGTGATTATTTCGCATTTGATAGACAGCCCCGTTCAATCGGCGCGCTGGCTGGTTCCCATCGTCACGGTTCCTAATCATCAGCCGCCGTTAGACTACGATACCTCCGGTCGCTGGACCTTGCGGCCCATTGCGCCGCGTCTAAAAGGAAAGCTGATCTTTCTCACCGATGGGCGGGCAATCAGTGCAGCCGAGTCCTACCTGGGTATAGTCGAAGCGTATAAGCTGGCGCAGATTGTCGGAGAGCCTACGGCAGGCACCAACGGCAATGTCAATCCGTTTTCTCTGCCAGGTAATTACAGCGTGTCCTGGACCGGGATGAAAGTGCTCAAGAACGATGGATCGCAACATCACGGAATCGGCATTCAGCCGACTGTGCCAGTCTCACGAACCATCCGCGGCGTTACGGAAAGACGAGATGAGCAACTGGAGCGGGCCGTTGCACTGGTGAGTCAAGAAAGTGGCTCCACCATAATCATTAGGCATTTGTGGGCGGGCTCGGGTCCGCGAGCTCCAGCTCTGCGGCTTTGCGGCGCTCACTATGCGCAGCCAAAGCCGCTCGGTATCTCTGAGTAAGACTAACGCATCTCGTTGACGAGCGTTCGTCGGCCGCGCGCGTCCACATCAACACGTGTGGTCATTAGCGGACTGTAAGGATTTAGATTTGAGTTTTGATTTTGCTTCGTCTTGGCACGATGCCCCAATGCTGAAGGGTCATCGGCTTCCTGCCTTGCCTCGAGAGTCTCACGAATATTTCCGTGTTTGAAGCATTCTGCATTCGGCGCGAGTTGATCCGTAACGGCGATCAGTTCGCGGTTCGGACAGGTGAGAGTTGAGAGCATCCCCGTTTCGTTATCAATCTCGACAAACTTGATTCCTTCCGGACAGAGGAAATTTCTGCCGCCCAGTTCCGGTCGCAATTGCACGGCGCCATTCATAAACTCGGTCCAGGCGGGCAGTGCGGCTGCAGCGCCCGTGAGGCCAAGCTGCTGATTATCGTCAAATCCGATCCAAACTGCGCAAACCAAATTCGGTGTGAAACCGACAAACCAACCATCGCGTGAGGTCCCGGTCTTTCCCGCGATGGCGGTTCCCTTTACCGCACCGCGTGCCGCGCGAGCGGTGCCATGATCGATCACTGCGGCCAGCATGTTTGTGATCATGTAAGCAGTCGTGGGGTTGATCACTTGTGCGCCTCTTGAATCAGAATCCAGCGTGTGCGCGCCCGGCAATTCATCTTCACTTTCGATCACGCGCGGCTCGACGCGCCGCCCGCCGTTGACGAAGGTCGCGTAAGCCGCCGCAAGTTGCAAGGGCGTAACTTCAGTCGTGCCCAGCGCCAACGCCGGATAGCGTTCGGGCTTCGGCAAGCCAAACCTCTCCGTCAGGTTTGCGATTCGCGCCAGACCGGTTTGCATGGCCACATCGACGGTGACGACGTTCAGCGATTTCACGAGGCCGGTGCGCATGGTCACATCGCGCATCGAGTAGCCGCCACCATAATTCGCGGGTCGATAAATGCGCTTGCGATCGTAAACAAACTCGCGCGGCGCGTCCGCAAACATTTGCACCGGCGAGATGCTGCTTTCGAGCGCTGCGGCATAAACGAAAGGTTTGAAAGTGGAACCGGGTTGGCGTCGCGCATCAACCGCGCGGTTCAATTGCGATTCGGAGTAATTGCGACCGCCAACCATCGCCAGCACTCTGCCGGTTTGCGGATCAAGCGCGACCAGCGCCGCCTGTGGCTTTGCATCGCGATTTTTGTAGACCTGATCCAATCGTTCCAACTGGCGTTTGATTGCCGCTTCAGCCAATTGCTGCAGATCCAGATCGATGGTCGTGTAGATTCTTCGGCCCGTCTTGCCCGTATTATCGATTTGCGATTCCGCTACTCGGTTTACATAGTCGATGAAGTACGGTGCTACCGCATGACTCGCGCCCGTAACGGGAACAACCGCGATCGGCTCTCTCGCCGCTGCGGCTGCTTGTTCGAGATCGATCCAGCCATCGCGCGCCATTGTCCCCAGCACGGTATCGCGTCTGGCTTTTGCCGCGTCAGCATGACGCTCCGGCGAATAGTGGGTTGGTCCCTGGATCATTCCCGCAAGTGTCGCGGCTTCGCCGAGCGACAGATCTTTTACATCCTTGCCGAAATAGAGGCGCGCTCCTTGTTCGACACCGCGGATCGCGACGCCGCCACGCTGGCCCAGGTACACCTCGTTGCAATAAAGCGCCAAGATGTCTTCTTTCGAAAGCCGTCGCTCGAGCGCGACCGAGAGCATCGCTTCGGCGAACTTGCGTCGCAGCGTGCGTTTGGAAGAGAGGTAAGTGTTCTTCACAAGCTGCTGCGTGATTGTCGAGCCGCCCTGGCCGATGCGTTCGTCGCCTGCGTTCCGCAACAGCGCGCGTGCAACTCCGAATACGTCCAAACCCGAATGCTCAAAGAAGCGCCGGTCTTCGATCGAAAGGATGGCGTGGACCAGCACCGGCGGGATTTGCTTGTAGGTCAACTGCGTTCGCTGGCCGGTTTTCGCGGAGAGATCGTTAGTCAGTACTTCAGGCTCTAAAGCGAACGACTCGAGCGTGACTTCATCGCCAGTTAGTTCACTGATGCGACTACCATCGAATGCAACTTTGACGACCGAAGGCCCAGACGCCTGCGCTTTATGGGTACGAATCTCGACCGTGTTTCCTTCGACGCGGAAGCTGCCGCTCCAGACATCGCCGGCCTCAGTGCCGACGTAGCCCGCGCGACGCAGCGCCGCCACCAATCCATCGCTCGATATTTTTTGGCCGACGCTGATCGAATGCGAGGCCGCATAGATTCCCGGCCGGCTGGTCAGATAACCACTCGCGAGCCGTGCGTCGATGATGCGCGCGTAGAAACGGTAGGACTGAACGAGACTGACAACCGCGACGGCTGACGCGGCCAGGAGCGTAAGCGCGACGATGCGGAAGAGATTTCGGCGCCGACCTACCCTGAAGACGGCCAGGATTGCGCGCGTGGGCCGGAAGATTCTCTTAACAAATGAGTTGGGTTCAGCGATTGATGTGACTTCAATTGTCATGAAAGCAATAGCAGACCGACAGGCACACCGCCCCCCACCCCGCTTCAGTGCTTCGAACCGCGAATTAGCTGTGTGTTTCTAGATAAATGCCTAATCGGGTCGAGATTCTTTGCCGGCGGAGTAGTTAAGGGAAAATACTTCTTATCGCGCGCTTGCGGCGGGGTCCAGCGCATTCCGGCGGCGAGGCTGATACCATCTTCGCGCGCGCTCGGTGGCCGATTCGATTAGCGCCCTGATTGCTTCAATGTTCTCAATTCCCGCTTCATAGCCAGCCGTGAGCAATTCCTCAGCCCGCGCCGTCTCGTCCCAGCGGATGTGGCCCACGCGCGGTCTTATTACCAGGTCCGACTCCAGAATCTGTTGCAACGAAGCGGTGCGCTGAACAAGCAACATCGCTTGCAGCAGAATTCCGATAACGGACTGAGAGTTCTCAAGGAATTTTGCGCCCTCCGCGTTAACATCGACCGCGATCACCAGGTCCGCGCCGAGCGCGCGCACCCCTGCCGAGGGAATGTTAGCGACCAACCCGCCATCGACTAGTTGCCGCCCGTGTTCGTCGATCACCGGCACATACCAGCCGGGAATCGCGCAACTTGCGCGAATCGCAAAAGGCACGTCGCCTTCATCGCGCATCACTACGGCGTCGCCTGAACTAAGATCAGTGGCCACGGCGGCAAACGGAATTAACAAATCTTCAAAGCGCGTTACCGGCAGGTGCGTTCGCAGGTATTCTTCCAATCGATCGTTGCTTTGGATGCCCAGCCGCGACATCGTCATGCGGCCGATGCCGCGCCAGCCGAGGGTCCGGCCAAATTCCTCGATCTCAGAAAATGGCATCCCTGCTGCCAACGCGCCGCCAACGATGGCACCGGCGGAGGTGCCGGCGATGCAATCGATCGGGATCTCATGCTCCAAAAGCGCCTTCAGCACGCCGATGTGGGCGATGCCCCGCGCCGCGCCCCCCGAGAGCGCGAGGCCGATGCGTGGGCGCACCGTCGTTATCGGTTTTGGAGGCATGAGATCACACCGGATTCAATACTACGATCTCCGCGTGATCGCGGGCGTTGTCCAGAAAATTATCTATCGCCGTTTCGATCTTGCCTTCGGTCAGCGCCTGCTCGATACCAAGGCGTGCTTCCTCAAGCGTGGGCACGATGCGTTGAGGAAAACGGTTGCGATAGTCGAGTACAAAATCGTCGCGGTAATAATCTTCGATCTCTTTGCGCGTGTTTACAATGAAATTGCGAAAACGGAAATCGAGATATTTCTCAGTTCTGACTCGCTGCTCGACGATCTCTTCAAACTTCTCACTCGTCAATCCGACGCGCATCATACGGTTTTGCAGTTCAGCTGGCGAGGCAAACTTCCGGACATAGTAATCTCGCGCCTTGGTGATCTCGTCCGGCTTTGGCGCAATCGCCGGCAGTTTCTCCGCCTCCTGCAATATCAATCGTTGATCCTCGACCAGCCGCAAGGCGCTGTTCAGCGCGTCCGAGGTCGGGTTGTCGAGCGGCGTGTCGGGCTGTAACGCCAACTGCCAGAGCAGGTCCGAATAAGTGATCAAGCAGGATTTGCAGTCTGGCTGCACGCCGGCGTTCACGGTCACGACCATCTTGTCCACGACTTGCTGGGCGAGGATCGTAGAAGGCAGGAGGCAGAAAACCAGGAGGCAGGAAGCAAAGCGCAGGGTCTTTGGCTTAAATAGATAAAGTAGATTCATTACTAGACTCCTGCCTCCTGCTCCTGCCGTCTGCTTCCTGCATTCTAGAACGTCTGCGTGAATCTGAAGTGCAATTGACCGCGACCCAAACGATAGACTGCCGGCGGGCCGTCAAAATTTGCGCCCGTGCCTCTTTGCGGCACCAGAAATTGTGGCAGATTCAAGAGAAACCCATAATCTACAGCCAGCGCGCCGCCAAACGGAGTCTGAATCCGGAAGCCCAGGCCCACGGTGTTAGTCCAGTGCGCCCGCAGATTCTCGTCATTGATGCGCTGAATCAGATCCGTGGTGACCAACGGCTTGCGTTTGCCAAACAGATCGCCAACGCGGCGAAACACGTTGCCGCCGTCGTAGAACGGGACCATCTGAAAGTCCTTCGTCAGCGGCACGCGCGCTTCCAGATTCAGCACCGCCAGGGCGTTGCCGCCGACGGGAACCGTAAAAGGATTAAGCTGGATGAACTTCTTGTTCTGATCGCGGAAAAAACCTTCGGGGATAATCGCCTGGCGCGGTCCCGCCTCTTCAAAGTTGAAGCCGCGAATAGTGGTCGAGCCGCCGGAAAAAAATCTTTCGCTAATCGGCAAGGTGCGATCGATCTCGCCAATCCCGTTGCCGTCGCGGTCGCGCGGATTGATCATGTTTGCCAGGCCGAGGGTGACGTTGCCGGCCAGCACTGTGCGACGAAACCTGTCAACGCGATAATAGCGGCGATACGAAGTCTGAAATCTGTTGAAAGACACGTTGCCGCCCAACTGGCGCAGCGCCAGAGCATAGTCAACGGTGAAAAAGTCACCGCGCGTCGGGTCGAGTTGATTGTAGCGGCAAATCTCATCCGCGCCGGGCGAGGCTTCGGCGGCGAAGGTCGGAAAGCCACGTTCGCATCGCTCTCTGGTATCGCGCACCAGCGTCGCGCCCAGGCGAGAAAGCCGGATCGCTCGGTCTGGTTGCAGAATATCCTTGATCAAAAGGCTCTCAAGGTTGTAGAGGCGCACATCTTCATAAACATAACGAGCAAACAGAATCGTCCGTGTCTTTTGACTGAGGACACGCTGCGTTTCAGCGCTGACGGTGAAGCGGTTGATAGTTGGCTCGCCGGTTTTGGCGCCTAACTGATCAATAGGATTTCCTTTCGCATCCAGCCGCTGCACGATGCCGAAAGTGCCGCGATCAATAGTCGAACGGAAGAAGCGCGTCACCGTCGAATCGCGCTGGTACTGTATCGACAGAGCCAGGGGCGAAAATTGCCGCTCACCATAACGCGCGAAGTGCGGATCGATATACTGAAACTGCAGCAACTGTTGGCGCCGGCTGACGCGCAGACGCACGGTGCCCTGGCGCAGCTTGTTCATTAAGTTGACATTGCTTAACTCAAAAAGACCGAGCGGCCCGGTGTCGGTCGAGTAGCCGCCGCCGTAGTCCATCACGCGGGGCTTCTTCTCCTCAACGTCGATGATCAAATCCTCTCGCTTTGCGCCCGTAGCCGTTTCGCCCGCGGGCTCGCGATGAATGAGCACATTGCTGAAAGCATCTGTCGCAAACAAGGCGCGCTCGGCGTCGGTTATGCGATCGGCGCGCAGCAGGTCGCCTTCGGCAAGCGTCGTCGTCCGGATAATCGCGTCGCGCTTTGCGTGCTGCGTTTTGGCGTCGCCGGTCACGCCGTTAACGATAATCCTTCCGATAAAAACTTTGTCTCCTTCTTTTGTGACGCTGAAAACGACGCGCACTTGTTCGTCATCGCCTACTTTCGGCAACTCGACCACTGAAGCGATCACTTCAGCGTCCACATAACCCTCGCGCGCGTACAAATTCAGCAGGCGATCGACATCAAGCCTTCTTTGCGATGGCGAGTAGGGCGCCCCGACAATGGTTCTTAACTCACGGCGCAGCCGAGCTTCGGAGATCGCGTTGCTGCCGCGGATCTCGATACCAGCGACCCGCATTAGCACACCTTCGGTAACTTTGAAGGTGATGAACAAGTCTACGCCGTTGAGACCAACTGCCTGCAATACCTCAACACTGGCGTGCGGATAACCAAAGTCGCGCAGGTGCGCCCTGATGGTGCGCTGGTCCTGCTCCAACAGCGCCTTGCTCGTGTAGCCACGACCATAGCCGAGCAAAGGAATGAAGCCGAGAGCGTTTGCCTTTTGCGATCTCAACTCGTCAGCCACGTCCGCGTACGTTAGTTTGTTGGTGCCCTCGATACTAATGTCTTTGAGCTTGAAGCGCCGGCCCCGATCCACTTGATAGGTGATGTCAACAGTACGGCCACCCAATTCGTCTGGGTTGAGATTCTCGCAAGTTTCCTGCGTGCCATTTGCCGCAAGATCGGCCGGCGCCGGCGTCACGGTACACACCGCCGGGGCCTCGGCAAAAAAGTATCCGCCTTCCTGCAATTTGTTTCGCAGGCGGCGCGTGCCTTCAACGATTGCCGACTGATCGATGTTGCCTTCGCGCTTCACGGGCAGGAGGTCGCGCGCGATCTTTTCGCTGATCTTGTACTCCTGAATTGCAACGTTGGCTTTCGGCCCAACCACACCTGAGAGAGTTATCGTGATCTGATTTTTCTCCGGATCGCGCTCGACTCGTGGCGGATCTTCGAGCTGCGGCGCCAGATAATTGTGCGCGATGAGCGCCTGCCGGATGCGGGTCACGTCTCCCATCAGCGCCTGACGCGTAAACGGCGCACCGGGTTGCAGCGTGAGGGTAGCGCTTACGGTTGCCGAATCGAAGTCCTTGATGGCGATGATGAAAGCCGCCACGCGCGACTGTTCGCCGGGATTGATGCGATAGGTGATCGTCGCGCGCGTGCCGCTGGCGTCGGGCAGTTCCTGCGCCTCGACGGTGGCGTTGAAGTAGCCGCGTTCGCGCAAATAATTCTGGATCTCGTCAACATTGCGCAACACCGATTGCCGCGAGACTCGCACGCCCGGCTTGATCATGTTGAGCGTCGCGCGCAGCTCGTCAGTCGAGATGGGTGTGCCCGTTACGGTGCCAAGATCGAACCGAATGTCACCAACAATCACCTGACGTTTGACGATAAACTTCACTCGCAGGGGCTTGGGACTGCCACCACCCGTTTCGCTCACTTCGACGCGCGCTGCGGCGACCCGGTTCGAATCAAAAAGCGCTTGCAAAGAATCGCGAATGCGGGCTGCGGAGTATTCGGCGCCGGCCGCCACCTTTAACATCCCCAGAAATTCTGCTTGCGCTCTTTCGTCAGGCGGCGACCCCTCGAATACGACTTCGACTGCTGCTATCGGCCGCCCTTCGTAGTCGCCGAGATCCGGCGCGGCAAGCGCGGTTGCGGTAATCGCCAACAAGATCAGCGGACTAAATAGACGGCCGAGCGCGTAGATTGGTCGTCGGGCAATCTTTCCTTTGCGCCTTTTGCTCTTCTCTCCTTTGCGACTTTGCGCGAGAGTATTTACAGGATCTGGCAAAAGAGTTTCACGCAAAGACGCAAAGAACTGAAAGACGTAAGGCGCGAAGAACAACCAATGCATTCCGCTTCGCCCTTTCAGTCTGCTTCCTGTCGGCTCGCTCTTTTCCATTCTCAAAATCTTTTCCTGAACCTGATCTCGAAGCTGAAGCTGTTATTGCGCGAGCTGAGTTGTCGGGTCGAAGCTTGTTCGTATAGCGCCACGAATGAAAGCCGATCGGAAACGCGATACTCAAACGAAAGGATCTGATTGGGGTCGGAAGTAACGTTGGTCGAATAAGTGACCGACAGTTCCTTGCTGATTCGCTTTCCGATAGTCAGGCGCGCGCCGGGACTCGAGCCCGAGCGTCCGCCAATCACCGGATTGATTTCAAAACGGCTCAACCCGAAAAGTTTGTTGGTGGCGCGCTGAGCGGGCGCGTTTAGCAGCGCGTCGGTCAACAAACTCGTGGCCGTCCCGATTCCGGATTGCGCCAGCACCGAAGTGCCCGTGTCGCCCGCCGAAAGCGTGCCGGTGGTGATCAGGGAAACAACATCAGCTTGCGGTAATGCCGGTTCCGAGCGCACCGAGGCCTGCGGCTGCGAGAGTGGTCCGTTCAGCGTGACGATAATGCGGTAACCGCGAATCTGCGATTCGCCCTGAATATTAATTAAAGGATCGGCGTCGCGGCGGGCGGGCAAGTCCATAAATGCGCGCGAGATTTCGTAGCGATCGTTACGGAAGTTCATCGTGCCGCTCGTCGCTGTGATTCGTCCGGCGATGACCGGATCTTTTACGGGCCCGTTGATCTGCAACGAAACCGATCCCACCAAATCAGCGAGATTGTTTCTGACCACCAGCGCGTTTCGTCCCTCAACTCGCAGATCATAAAACTGGGTCGTATGCACCAAAGGGATCTCGCCGCCTTCTTCGATCGATTCTTCGCGCCGCCGATTGATCACGTCGGTTAGTTCGATGTCTTTCGTATATTCGGATCGGCGCAGATTGACCGTGCCGCTGATCGCCTGCGCCTGCGAATCGCCTTCAAACTTCAGATCCGCATCGAGCGTCGAGCGAAAATCTTCGGGGAACGGAACAGTGACGTTGTCGCCGCGCACGTTCAGCGAAAACCTTGAAATCTTGAAGCCATCCAGCAGCGCGCCACCGGCAATGTTGATGCGTCCGCCGCCGAGTGTGCCCGTCAGCGACTCGATCTGCGCCTGATCGGCGCTGAATCGCACCACCGATTTCAAATTGGAAAACTGCCAGCGGTCGTTGCCGACCAGCACGGCCAACGAGGCGCCGTTGAGCGAAACGGTTCCGTTAATCAGCGGTTGGTCGTAGTTGCCCGTGACGCGCATGAACAAGTCACCGGTGCCAGCCCAAAACACGTCTGGCGAGGCAATCCCCGGCAGGCCGTTCAAAACTCGCAGATTCAGGCGGCCCTCAACACCGAGACTCTCTTTTCCTCCTTCTCGAATGGCCACCGCTCCATCGAGCACCACGTTTGTCCCTACGCCCGTAAACTTGGTTGAGTCAAAAACAACTTCATTTGGCGTGAGGCGCAGGGTGAAAGGCGTGACGGCGGCCAATTGAACGTCCTCAAAGCGAAAACTCAGTTCCTTGAATTCGGCCGTGCCCTGCAAACCCTGGAGCGAGAAGTCGCCGTCCTCATCGATGAGATTGCCGCTCGCCTTGATGGTCGCGCTCGCGCGCCCTGACAATTTCACCCCAGCGCTGGGCAGAGCGATCGCCAGCAGCTTCGTCAGGTCCGCGCCTTCGAGCGTGGCATCAATAGTTGCCGGCAGTTTTTCGTTCGCCAAATCAATGCGCGCGTTGACGAGGTTGGCGATTTGCGATTGGCCCAGCGCGTTAGTTGAGAACGTGATGTTCAGTTTCTTGTTTTCCGTGCGGCCAGTCAGGACCAGCGTTCCCAGAGCGTGGCCATCGATGGTGACGTCGGGGGCTTTTCCGTCGAAAGTGATCTGGTAAGAAGAAAAATCCTGCTCGAGAAAATTCCCCGATACGTGCGCAGTAACATCGGCCGTGCCCGTCAGATTCTTCAGCGCCGGCTTGCCAGTGAGCGCCGCGAGTCGTCCAAGCTGAATCGCCTGACCCGTCAATTGCAAATCGCCGAGGTGTGTCTCAGTGTTGAACGTTCCCTTCGCGGTGATGTGGCCGGCGACGAACCGCGCGTCGACATTTTCAAGATTGACGTTTGGGCCATTGAACGTCGCGCGCGCAACGATGCTGTCAAACGCCTCGCCCTTGAGCCGCCCTTTGCTGAATTGGAGATCGGCGCTGCCGCTCATCGCGCCCGGTATGCCCGTAATATCGATCTTGCCGGACAGCTCGGATTCAATTTCCAATTTTGAGGCGCCGAGTTTACCAAGTCCGGGAGTATTTGCACTGAGGAACGGAAGCGCCAGCAACGCGCCGGCATCGACGCGATTCAGCGTAGCTGAAAACGCGATGTTGTTTTCGCCCACGCGCGGAGCGTTGAGCGTGAACCGCATGCCGCCGCCGCTTGTTTCTGTGAGTTGCCCATTCGTGACGCGAAACTCCACCGGCGTGCTGACGAAAGACGCCACGAGCGATCCAACATCGCGCCCGTTTACGACGAGCGCTGAAAGCGACACGCGTCCATCGATATCCGGATCGGTCAACTTCCCGCGCAGTGTTCCGTTGAACGCCAGTTGGCCGGTGAGTTCGATGCCGTATTCGCTCATTCGATCTTCCGCGTCGCTCAAGAAACCTGAAGAGACAAATACGCTCTGCAACTCGGCAGCGTCCGTTGAATTCAGATCGACTTGTAGATTCGAATCGCCTGCGAAAGAGAATTGGCCCGCGGCTTTCAAATGGCTCGCGGTGGTTTGCAGATCGAGCCGATCGATTTGAAAGAGTCCGTTGGTGGCACGCACCGCAACTTCGCCGGAGATGGGCGCGCGATCGCCTTTCGCATCCACCGCTCCGGCGACAAACTGAGTGTTGATGTTTCCTGAAGCTCTCTTGAAATCATTATCGGGAAACGTGAGATCAACTTTGCCGCTGGCTTTTCCCGCCAGTGGTAGCGCTCTACCAGAAAATGCGACGATCGGCGCTGCTACTTCAAGGTTTGAAAATGCTGCGACAACGTGAGAAGCGCCTTTGCTCGTCAGGCTAATCGTGGCATTGCCGCTCGCGTTGCCGCCAAAAATGTCCGCCGTAAAATTATTCAGTTGAATTTCGCTGCTCGTCGCCACGACCGCGGCTCTGGCCTGGCCCATGTTCATCTGGCCCAGCACGCCGCCGCCGATGCTCAAGTCGGCGCTCGCCCGATAACGCCCCGAAGGTTCGACGACGAAAACCGGCTTTGCTAATTTCACGTCGTTCAATTGTCCGTCAGCCAAGCGCACCACGCCGGGATTGATGTCGCCTGTCGCGCCTTCGATCCTTCCTTCATGCACTGACAGACGAACGCCGGCAATATTAATGCTCGCCATCTCGGCGCCGGCAACGGTTACTCCGCCCACCGTAACTTCCTTTATGTTGACATTCGTGCCCGCGGGCGTGGCCGCGAAATCGATGTCGTTCGCCTTGATGTCTTTTGCGTGCGCCTCACCCACCGAGGCTTCGCGCGCATCGACGCTGGCGATCGAGCCCGCGAACGCGTGCTTTTCGTTGCGCACGCGCAGGTTTGCCGCGCTGATGCCACTGGCTTTCGCGCCCGACGAGGTGACTTCGTTGGCGGTAAAGCGGGCGGAAGACGCATTCAGCACCTCATCTTTCATCTCGGCGCGAGCGTCGGACAAAATCAAGCCGGTAATCGTGGCGGCGCCATAACTCTTTTCCGCCGCGGCGCGCAATTCGCCAATCCAGCGAAAGTCCGATCCCGTTCCCATCACCTGGCCGGCCAGTTGCACCGCGTTCAATTGAAAATCACCGGCGTTCAGCAACGCCGCAACCGCGCGACCGTTCAATTCGTAACTCTTGCCCTGGCCCGAGCCGGCGGCTGTCACATTCAATCCCTGCAAGCGCACGCCGTCGGCCGCCAGCGAATTTGATTTGATCGCGCCCTGAACTTTGTAGTGATCGCCTTCGCCTGAAACTGTGCCGACAAAGTTTCCATCGCCTCGCAACGCAGTGCCGGGTTGCAGCACATCTGAAAGCTGCGTCAGATCGACCGACGAAGTAATGTCCATCTGATAATGCAGCGCGCGCCAATCGTCCATCGTCCCCTGCAGATGCGCCTCGCCGAGCGGCGACTTGAGGACCAGTTCCTGGATCTCGGCGCGTGTTTCGTTCACACGCGCGCGCGCTTCGATATCGATGTTGTTGACGGCGCGGCCGTCGTAAACGAAGGTTGATTTCGAGGCCGCGAAATTAACGCGATTCATCGCGCTTGCCGCCGGCGCGTTTCCGTCGTCGGGCTCGATGGTAGCGCGCACGTTGTTCGCTTCGCCCGAAAGCGAATGTTGCACGTTGCCGTAATGAATCACAGAATTCTTGATCTCGATGTGCGCGGTTGAATAAGCAAAGAGGATCGCCTTGTTCGGCTCAGGCGGCGGAATGTGAATGTTGCGAAAGTTGGATCGACCCTGCTCGTCAAACTTCACCCACACCTCGAGCCCTTCAAGTTTAAGGTCCTTCAGATCAACGTGGCGTTTTAGGTTTAGCGCGTAGAGATCCTGGATGCGCACCGTGGCGAGCATGCGATCGATCTTTCCCAGCTTCTCGCCTGTCAGCGCATCGTACAGCTCGATGCCCTGCATCTCGACTGTCTGCGGCGGCAGCGTGGTATGAAAGTTTTTGATCTCAGCCCGGATGCCATATTTTGCGAAGTCGTCTTTGATCTGTTTCGCGACATAGGAGTCGAGGTAGCCCAACCGGTAAACGAGCGCGAGCAGCAAAACCAGCAGCGACACTCCGGCCACAATCGCCACGCCGCTGATGATCGCATTGCGGCGCGTGAAGACGCGACGCCGTCGCCGGGACGAAGCAATTTCTGATTGACGAACGTCGTCGGGCTTATCTTGCTCGTTTGCCGATTTGGTTGAACGGTCGTCGCGGTTGTTTCCAGACATAGCTCACAGCCGCCAACGCGGCTCCCGAAAATCAAACTTTAAGAAGGGAGAGCCGGGAAATACTAAAACCAGCCGTACAAAAACATAAGGGGGCTTATATCTTAAAGACTCGTCAACAGAAATTCAAAGACGACTGATGGTCCGAAGCTCAGGTTCGTTGCTCGCCGGTTGCTCGCTGGGAACGCAGACATCCTGTCTGCATTTGCTATCGCCAAAGTTCACTTTCGCCGTTCAGTCTCTGGTCACAGATTGCTCCGCTTCGCTTTCGCCCAGGTGCGCGGGCTTGCCGAGGTAAACATTGCCGACGACTTCGAGTTCGAACCCTTCGAGCGCGGCGACTTTTGGCGGATGATTAGTCAGCAGCAGGATGCGACGCAGGCCCAGATCGTGAAGGATCTGCGCGCCGATGCCATAGTCTCGGTTCAACCCGTAACCAGTCTCGGCGCTCGCTTCTCTCTTGCGCAGGCCGCGTTCCTGCATCAAGGCATACGTGCGCAGTTGGTGTACAAGATCGAGACTGTGCTCGCGCTGGCGCAAATAGAGCACAACTCCCTGGCCGGCGGCGGCAATTTTTTCCAGCGCCGTGTGGAGTTGAAACCCCGTGTCGTCGACCAGCGATCCGAACATGTCGCAGGTGACGTTTTCAGTATGAACGCGCACCAACACCGGCTCGTTCGTGGTGACGTCGCCCATCACCATCGCGAGGTGTACGTCGGCGTTAATAATATTTTCGTAAGCGATGGCGCAAAATCGTCCGTAGATTGTCGGCAGATCGGTTTCTGCCACGCGTCGCACCAGCGCTTCTTTGCTGATGCGATAGCGCACCAGATCCGCGACGCGAATCATCTTCAAGCCATGCGCGCGCGCAAACTCTTTCAATTCCGGCAGCCGCGCCATCGTTCCGTCTTCATTCATGATCTCGCAGATGACACCCGCAGGATACAAATCTGCGATGCGCGCGATGTCGACGCTGGCTTCCGTCTGTCCCGGACGAACGAGCACGCCGCCTTTCTTTGCGCGCAAGGGAAAGACATGGCCGGGACGCGCCAGATCGCGCGGACCAGTTTGTGAATCGACCGCCGCAAGGATCGTCATCGCGCGATCGCTCGCGGAGATGCCGGTCGTCACGCCTCTGCGCGCATCGATCGAAACTGTAAACGCGGTCCCGTGAAACGAAGTGTTGTCTGCCACCTGCGTCGTCAGGTGCAACTCGTCGCAACGCTCTTCGGTCAACGGCAAGCAGATCAATCCGCGCGCGTGCGTGGCCATGAAGTTGATGATCTCCGGCGTGACTTTTTCCGCCGCACACACGAGGTCGCCCTCGTTCTCTCGGTCCTCGTCGTCGACGATGATGATCATGCGCCCTTCGCGTATGTCGGCGGCGGCGTCTTGGATGGAAGCGAATGACATTTTGAATCTGAACTCTTAAATCTGAGATCTTGAATCGGGCCTGCTTTATGTTAACCGAAAGCCATCATTTTTTCGACCAGATAGCTAGAGCAGTTCTCTACCGACGGATGTCCCGGATGAATGCGCGACGATTGACGCGCGTTGTTCACCTATCGTAGACATCCTTCCGATGCCCGATTCTCGTTATTTCTACCACCAGCGTTGCTTTACTAACGGTGTAAACGATCCGATAAGAACCTTGACGAATTCGGTAAGTATGTTCGGAACCGAGCAGTTTTTTGGCGCCGTGCGGGGATGGGTCAGCCGCTAACTGTTCAACCGCATCGAGGATTCTTGAGATAACGTCTTTCGGAAGGTCCTTGAAGTCTTTAGCAGCGGAACGTTTCCATTCGATGCTATATAAGGCCATCTTGTTTTAACTCGGCAAGCAACTGCTGATGAGAGATGGTGGGCTCCTCACGGCGCTCGGCTACTGCTGCTAGGTCTTCGATATCCTCCATCAGCTCCTCAAACTCGTCTATTGGCACGAGCACCGCCGTCTTGTCACCACCTTCGTTCGTGACATACTGAATCTCAAGGTGCTTTATGTCTAGCATATCGACTCTCCACTGCTGCAGCTAGTCTGGTTGAAGCATCTACGCTTGCCAGCTATTTATAGCCCAATTCGCTTAGTTTTGCCATGGTAAGTGATTCTGGCTTGTTCTCTGACCCGGTGAAGCTAAGAATCCGCTCGACGTACTTCGCGATGATGTCCACTTCGAGATTTACTTCGTCGTTGGGCCGGAGGTGCGCCAGGTTTGTCACGTCCCACGTCTTGGGAATGATCGCGACTTCGAAGTAATTATCACTGAGACCGGCGATCGTGAGGCTGATGCCTTCGACTGAAGTTGAGCCTTTGAAAACCAGATAGCGCGCGATCTCCGGTGGATACGCGATGCGCACAGTCCATGAGCCGCCGTGATCCGTCGCACTCAGAAATCGTCCGCGCGCATCCACGTGGCCCTGAACGATGTGACCGCCAAGACGCGTTGATGGTGTGACTGCTCTTTCAAGATTTACGGGTGATCCCGGATGCAAACGTCCGAGCGTCGAGCGATCGAGCGTCTCGCGCGAGCAGTCAGCAGCAAACGAATCTTTTCTCAGATCAAGCGCGGTCAGACACACACCATTGACCGCGATCGAATCGCCTTCGTGCGAACCTTCGGTCACGGTGCGCGCTTCAATCACAATCCGCGCTCCTTCGCCGCGCCGCTCAACGCTGCGCACGCGACCGAGTTCCTCGATGATGCCGGTGAACATATCCTGTCAGAACCACCTGCGGTAGCGGGTGGTTAAAGCTGCGTTACGATCGTAATTGCGGATTGCGAATTTGTTCAGCGCAGCAGCACAGCTACGAAAAGTATGAGCAAACCCACAACCGCCGGAGCAAGATTGAAGATCAGCATCCAGATCGCTTCAGACTTAAACGAGAACCTGATCAGGTCTGTGGCTTTCATCTCTGTGTCTCTGTTCCTCTGTGGCTAATTCCTGTCTTTTCACGCACCGCCGCCGCCATTCGTTCGAAAACTTCCTGGATAGTTGAGCCGGTGGAGTCAACCACGATAGCGTCTTCAGCAGCCTTGAGCGGCGAATCCGCGCGCGTCGAATCGCGTCGGTCGCGTTCGTTCATCTCAGCAAACGTCTCTGCAAAACTGATGTTCGGACCTTGCGTTTGCTCTTCCGCAAAACGTCTGTGCGCACGCTCTTCAGGCGCGGCCGTCAAAAAGAATTTCACGCCAGCATCAGGAAAGACGACCGTGCCGATGTCGCGGCCATTGAGCACAGCGCCGCGCCGGCCCATCTCGCGCTGACGCTCGACCATCGCGCGCCGTACTGCGGGTATCGTCGATACGATCGATGACAGGTGCGTCACTTCCTCACTGCGAATCTCTTCGGTCACGTCGCGGCCACCGAGAGTGACTGTCAACGAATCAGGATCGCCTTTGAGATCAATGTCCACACGCGCGGCGAGCGATCCAACCGCGACGTCGTCTGTCGCATTCACGCTTGATTCAAGCACGGCCAGCGCCACCGCGCGATACATCGAGCCCGTGTCGATGTAAAGCAAGCCGAGCTCGCGCGCGAGCATCCGCCCGAGCGTCGATTTGCCTGCTCCGGATGGGCCGTCAATAGCAATGATCATTATCGACTAGTCAGAACCGCCTGCGGTAGCGGGCGGTTGATCTTGATCGGTTAACGTTCGATCAACCACCCGCTACCGCAGGTGGTTCTGACACGAAAGCCGCAAATACTTCGTTCGACAACAACGCGCCTGTCCGCGTCAGCTTTATCAGGTCGTCGTTGATTTCGATTAGGCCTGCGTCCTGAAATCGCGACATCTCGTCTGAATATTCCTCGCGCGGATCAGCGCCAAAGCGATTGTGATAAGTTCTCATATCCACGCCGCTCATCATTCGCAAGCCAAGAAACATCGATTCCGCGCGTAACTCGCCCTCACTCAATTGGACACGCTCAACGACTGGCGACCGCCCTGATTCGATTGCTTCAACGTAAGCCATCGCCTCGCGCTCATTAGCCCAGCGGCGAAACGCGCCGTCATAAGAATGCGCCGAACAACCGAAACCATAGTAGGGTGCGCCGGTCCAGTATTTGGTGTTGTGGCGCGACTCGAAACCCGCCAGACAGAAGTTTGAGATTTCGTAATGCTCGTAGCCGGCCGCGCATACTCTGTCGATCATCCGCGTGTACATCTCAGCGGCCAGATCATCGTCCGGCGCTGGTTGCGTTCCGCGTGTGATCTGATCGGCGAGCGGTGTGCCTTCATGAACGTCGAGCAAATAAAGTGAAAGGTGTTCCGGACGCAGCGCGAGCGCCTCTTCAAGATTTCTCGACCAGTCAGCAAGCGTCTGACGCGGCAATCCGGCGATCAGATCAAAGTTGATGTTGTCGAACCCGGCTTCACGCAGATGACGGAACGTCGAGCGAATGTCATTTGATGTGTGAGTGCGGCCGAGGCGGCGCAGTTGATCGTCATCGAACGTCTGCGCGCCAAAGCTCGCGCGATTGATCCCCAAACTCCGAAGCTCGTTCAGCTTTTGCCTGGGTAATTCGGCAGTTTGGGCTAGGTTTCTCTGTGCAACCTCCGTGTTCTCCGTGTCCCTGTGGTGAAGGTTTTCGTTCGCACTCGCCGGGTTCATCTCCAGTGTCACTTCCGCGCCTGACAAAACGTCGAAGCGATCATGAACCGCCAGCAGAATCTGTTCAACTTGCGCAGGCGAAAGTAGCGAAGGCGTGCCGCCGCCAAAATAAATCGTATCAACCCTCGCGGGCAGTTCGACCTCGCGCCACTGGCGAATCTCTTGCGCAACCGCGCCGACATATCTTGTTGCCAGCGCAGACTCGTACATTCCCGTCGCAAAGTCGCAGTAAGAGCAGCGCGAGCGACAGAACGGGATGTGAATGTAAACACCTGCGTGACTCACGTCGTTATCCTCAGATTACGCGGATTACACGGATTCATTTGACGATGTTGCGGTCACGGCTCACGATTTCTGGTTTCTTCTGTCGGCGTAATCTGTGTAATCTGCGGACTAATTCTTTCCAATTCGTTTCGTGCTGCCATCGCCGCTAATCGTCTTGCTCATCGTCCGCGACACGCGTTCACTTTCCGCTAACACGCGCAGCAGATTCTCGCCCAGAATCTTGCGAATATCTTTTTCGCTATAGCCACGCTTCAGCAGTTCATACGTAATGTTCGGCAGCATCGAAACGTCGCTCGCCCCTTCGGGAAAGTCATTCGCGCCGTCAAAGTCCGCGCCAATGCCGACATGATCGATGCCCGCAACTTTCACAATGTGATCGATGTGATCGATCAGCTTTGAGATCGACAGCGGCGGAAGGGGATTTGCAGCTTCGAGCTTGTCGCCCTCTTCGGCTAATCGTTCGGGGTCGTCCTTGTATTTTAGGTTCAGCGCATCCTGCTGCGCTTTCAAACGACGGTCGCGCGCTTCGCTCTGCGGCGAAACCGTGGCCGTGTCAACAAAGGCGCTGTAAAAGTTGACCTGCACCACGCCGCCGTTTTTCGCAATCCGCCGCAAAAGATCGTCGGGAATGTTGCGCGGCACATTGCTGAGCGCGCGCGCCGAAGAATGCGAAGCGATGACCGGCGCCTGCGAAACATCGAGGGCGTCGCTCATCGTCTTGTCCGACACATGCGAAACGTCAATGAGCATTCCGAGCCGGTTCATCTCGCGCACGACTTCCCTGCCGAAATCGCTCAAGCCGTTGTGTTTCTTCTCGCCGCGGCCCGCGTCGGCCCAATCATTTGTGTTGTTCCAGGTAAGCGTGATGTAGCGCACACCGAGACGATGAAACTCGCGCAGCGTCGCAAGCGAATTCTCGATCGCGTGTCCGCCTTCGATGCCCATCAGGCACGCGATCTTCCCCTGCTTCTTCGCCCGGCGAATGTCCGCGGCGGAAATTGCAAGCATCAGATCGTTCGGATGCCGCTCAACCGCGCGATAAACCGAATCGATCATATCGAGCGTGCGCCGCGCCGCGCCACCATGCGTGACGTACCAAGGCCGCACGTAAAGCGAAAAGAATTCCGCCGTCATGCCGCCCTGCTTCATGCGCTCGATGCTGGTGCGATACGGCACGGGCGGAGCGCCGCCGAGATCGTAATCGTCATTCGTCATCGGCGTGGTGATGTCGTTGTGCGTGTCAATGACGATCGCTTTGCGATGAATCTCCAGCGCTTTCTGCCAAAGTTTTTCATCGCGCGGAGGAGTGTTCGAAGTTTGCATAGTCTTGTGCGTGTGTACGCCGTCAGCCAGCAAGGGGGTCGCAAACGACAACAGGATTGAAGCGACCGCGGTGACCTGCGAAAGTTTTTGCCAGTGCATCAGCGCGCCTTTCATTCTCGGAAATGAGATCGAAACGAAAACGAATTGTAGCACCGTCATAGTGCAAACCGTGACGCCCGGCTGGGAGCGCGGCCATCCTGCCCGCCGGTATTGCAACGCGCCTCCCAATCGCGGCTTCGCCGCCCGAGGTGCGAAAGGTCCTTTTGCTTTCGCTCCGCTAGGAGCGAGATGTTTATAGCACCCGTCATCCTAAAATAATCCAAAGCTCCTTTAGGAGCGACATGTCCATCGTTTCATGAGTCACATTCCGCTCCTAAAGGAGCTTATTGAATTTTGGAATTGACCTGGAGCTATAAACATTCGGCCCCTACGGGGCACAGGGCTTTCCGCACATCAGGCGGCGAAGCCGCACGCGCAACTGTGGCAAGCCACATTGACGATCAAAGTGCGGCGGGTGAGACTTAGCCCGTGCGAAAACTTCTACCGAACATTGCATGCGCCTTATTAACTTTTGTCTGCGGCGTGGCCGTCGCCAGAATTCTGTCACTCGGTGAAACCAAATCGCCTCACGCAAGTGCCAGCAACAGTGAGTTCGATTCCACGCCGATATCATTAACGAAGCTTCCTTGCGAAGTACCGCCTGAGCTTCCGACAGCGGTGAAGGCTTCGCTTGATAAGAACTTTCCGGGTTGGCAGTTTCCATTCGTCAGTAACGACATTCGCAGGTTCTTGAAGGAACGTGTTTCAACAGATGCTCGCCCGGAAGTCATTACAGGTGACTTTGATGGTGATGGACAGCTCGACTACGCCGTGCTGATCGAGTATGGAGAGGTGGCAAAGACTCAAGAACCCCCGCGTCCTCCCGGCCATGATTTCTATCTTGTTGCCCTTCTTAATAGGCCATCAGGATATGAAATGTCTCGTATAGGGGAAGGCGTAGAATATCTCAGCTTAATGAAGAAGGGTGATCGCGATCATAACTACGAAGCCGACCGGTACTTCCATTACGCGCACGATGCGATCTTCGCCGGCCACTTCGAGAAAGGCGGCACTTCGTATATCTACGAAAACGGTGGGTTTCGAGCTATTATCACCAGCGACTAACTTATGTCCATCCTAATCGCCGAAGACAACGTGGCGCAGCGGCATTACCTGCGCGAGATTCTTGAGCGCGAGTTTGCCGCGCATGCGCCCGTCATCGAAGCTGGTGACGGCGAGGAAACGGTCAAGCTCGCTATCGAGCACAAACCGTCGCTGAGCATCCTCGACATTCAGATGCCCAAGCTTTCGGGCGTCAAGGCCGCGCGCGCGATTTGGCGCGAGTTCCCCACGGCGCGAATAATCTTCTGGACGCAGTTTCCGCACGAGATCTACATCAACGAGATTCGCAAGATCGTTAAGTCAGTCGATCCGCCGCCCGCTTACGGTTTCATTCACAAGAACAATCCTGAGTCGCGCTTCCTGCGTTTCGTCGCCGCAGTGCTCGAAGACGGTGCCGACATGATCGATCCGGCGTTCAAGGATTCTTTCAAGCGGCCGCTGCTCACCGAGTTTGAAGCCGAAGCGCTTTACTATCTTGCGCTCGGTCTGTCGAATTGGGCCATCGCGCGCAAGTGCAGCTTGAGCTTGCGCGGCGTCGAGAGTCGTCTCGCCACGCTCTATGAAAAACTTTTCGTCTCGATGTCTGAAGGCACCGAGCATGAAGCGTACGACAAGCTCGCCTACAACATCCGCACGCGCGCGTTCTTTGAAGCTCTGCGCCGCGGACTGCTGAACAACGATGAGTTGGAGAAGGCGGCGGCGGAGTTGGACGTTTGGATCGAGCGCGATCGGAAGAAGTTCATTGAAGAGCAGAAGAAGGAAGCGGGGACGCGGAGACGGTGAGATGCGGAGACGCGGCGATAGAAAAGAGTGAGACGCAATGCTCATGAAGGCCCGAAGGGCCGGCAGTCAATAGCCACGTCCGTCAGGGCGTGGATTGGATCGGACGTTTTTCAAATTGAGCGCCGCAGGTGCGGCACGAATCAGTGGCGGCCCTTCCTGCCTCGCCGTGATCTTGCTTTGCGATCCACGACCTTACGGTCGCGGCTATTGAATGGCGGCCCTTCGGGCCTCGTTGTGTTTCTGATCGTTCTCCTCGCGCCCGTCGTCGCGCAAGGTCAGACACCAACAAAACCCAGGAATGCAGAGATCGCGGCTATCGCTTTATATGCTAAAGAGATCGAGCAATTCACGAAGCGCAATCCCCGGAAGAAGCGAATGTTTGGGAATGTCGCCGGCGAGGAAGACAAAGGGGACAAGTGGCAAGAGTTCAAGAGCGCCAAAAAATTGGAGGATGAAAACCTCGACGAGAGCGCGTACGTGTGGTTGAAAGACGGCAAGACAGTAGTAGCTTACTTCAGTTTCACCAGCCAGTCAGGTGATTGGTATCACTACGTGACTTACTACTTTCGCGCCGATGGAACGTTGGCGAAGATTCACTCCCAGCTCAACACTTTCTATGGCGACACTAGCGTGGTTCGGGACAAGTACTACAGTTCAAACGGAAAACGGTTGCGGGCGACCACGAGGTATCTGGATTTGCAAACGCAGAAGCCGACGAAGCACCCGGATTTCCAAGATGAGCCGATTCCAATCTACCTGACCGTTCGAAAGCTTCCGTTTTTCAAATTGCTGTGAAGCTGCCATTCAATCGCACCTGCGGCTCTGGCGTTCAACAGTGCGGTGAGGCTTGGCCTCACCGGCGCGGACAGTCAAGAACTCTGCGCGTCGAGGCTCAGCCTCGACGCGACGAATTTGATCTGCATGCCACGGGAAGGCATAGCCTTTCCACACTGCGGGGCGGCAAAGCCGCAAACGGCTCATCGGGACTGGTTGCTGTTTTCTGCTTTCTGCTCGCTGCCTACTGCCTACTGCCTACGCCCTCCCTCACGGTCGGGCTTCTGCCCCGCTCTTTCGCGCAAAACGAAACGCCTCCAGCTTCCCCTTCACCATCACCATCGCCTTCGCCGTCGCCGACGCCCATGACGGGCTTGCATCAATGGGGCGCGGTGACGTTGTTTCATGGACTACCTTCGGATCGCGTTCATGCGATCGCGCAAGCGTCCGACGGCACGATGTGGTTTGGTACCGAAGGCGGACTGGCAAAGTTTGATGGCCGGCGCACGCAGGCGGTGACTGATTCGGAATTACCAACGGCGAGAGTGTTAGCGCTGCAGGCGGATCAAGATGGTTCGCTCTGGATTGGCACGGACAACAGCGCGGCGCGTCTGGCAAACGGAAAGTTCGCACAGATCAAAGAGCTGGCCGGCAAGAGCATTAATGCGATCATCACACCGCAACGCGGACTCGCGCTCATGGCCACCGAACAGGGAATGATCTTCGAGTGCCGTGCAAAGCCTGACGGCGGAGTGGACGTCAAACCACTTTTGGATCATCCACTGCAAAGCGCCGATGCGGAACACCCCGGGCTATTGCCGTTGACCAGTCTCACGATCGCACGTGACAAACTCCTGGCAGGCTCTTCAAGTCGCGGTGTGCTGGTCGTCGAAAACGGCGCCGCGAGTGTAGTGCAAGCTAAACCGCAGGTATATTTCGTTCGCGCGTTGGAAACCGACGCAAAAGGCCGATTGTGGGTCGGAGCAAGAGGCAGAAAAGACGAGAGCGGTTTCTATGAGGGCGACGATGCGACGCGTATTACACGGTTGGATGCTGCGACAGGAACCGTGATGGCCCTGCGCGCGGGCGCGGACAACGATGTGTGGGCCGGCACGGATGGGCGCGGCGTGTTTCACTTCGGCGGCGCAAAAAAGATCGAGCGTTTCACTTTTGACGGCACGCTGGGCGGCTTGCGTTCGGATCATGTCTATTCGATTTTCGTCGATCGCGAAGAAGTTGTTTGGTTCGGCACGGATCGCGGTGTCAGCCGCTACGACCCGCACGCACCACGGATTGAAATGACCGGAGACAATCCTGAAAGCAACTTCGTGCGCACGCTGTATCAACTTTCGGACAGCCGCGTGCTGGCGGGCACAAATCGCGGACTGTTTGTTTACAGCGATGTCACGCGGGCGTGGCAACCGGTGCGCGATCTTGTGCGCAGCATTATTTACGCGATCGCGGAAGACAAGAACGGTCGTTTGCTGATTGGCTCAGCGGGTGGACTTTATGTTGCGCCAAAACCCGCGCGCGGCGCGAAACTCGAGGAGCAAACGTTCACGCGCATCGAGGCGGGAGCGGGCAACGCCGATGCGAACGGCAGCGTGCGGTCCATAATTCAATTTAAGGGCGCCACGTACATCGCAAGTTTTGGTCGTGGAGTTGAACGAGTCGAGGACACGCGCACGCGGCTCGTTTCGCCCGCCGATGCAGCGGCGACGCGCGAGGTTATTAGTCTGTTTGCAGACGAGGCGCGACTGCTGATTGGCACCACGAACGAAGGCGTGTTCGTTTTCGACGGACAGCAGGTAAAGAGTGATCCGGCGTTCGCGATATTGAAAGGCACCGCAGTTAGATCGATCGATCGAACGCGCGACGGCGCAGTGTGGTTTGCGACCGGCCGGGGCGTCTATCTGTGCAAGCCCGGCGCCGATTGTGTGAACATCGCGCCGGGCTATGACGCCCGCCTCGTCGTGGCGCAGCCGGGCGCAAACGCGGACCGTGCTCTGTGCGCAACTACCGGCAGCGGGTTATTAAGAATTCTAGTCGATGAACATCTTGGACCGGTTGTCTCCCAACTGGATGTCGAACAGGGACTGCCTTCACAGAATGTTTTCGCTTTACTGACGCAACAGGACGCGCGAGGCAACGAGTTGCTGCTCATCGGCACGAGTCGTGGAGTCGCTCGCTACGATCCCGGCCACGTGGCGCCTTCGCTTTCGCCCACGCGAATCATCAGTAAGCGCGTGCACACCGCAGATGAATTGCGTGCGGGCCTCAAGCTGGAATATCCGCAAAACAGTCTTTTGATTGACGTCACGGCGACGAGCAGCCGCACTTTCCCGGAGCAGTTTCAATACGCGTTTGTGCTCACGGACGACAAAGGCAAGACAATCAAGCAGAGACTTTCGCACGAATCCCAGTTCGCGATGGAAGGATTGAAGCCGGGAAAATACAAAGTCACCGCGCGCGCCTTCACAAAGGACCTGATTCCCTCGAGTCCACTTTCGTTTGAGTTCACCGTCGCGGGCGCGCCGTTTCCGTGGACCTCGACTGCGCTCGCGGTGTTGTTGGCGCTGGCGTTGCTGGCTTTGTTGTGGGCAATTCTCGAGCACAGAAGAATCGCGCGCACGAGCGCGGCCCTGGTTGACGCGAATCGCGAGTTGGCCGGAGCGCGACTGGATCTGGCTAACGAAGCAGAACGCGAACGACGCCGCATTGCGCGCGATCTGCACGATCAGACGTTGGCGGATCTGCGCCGCTTGCTGCTCGTCGCGGACAGAATTCCCGGCGGCGGCGCGGGCAATTACAGAACCGGGAGCGATAGCGACCGGCCCGTCAACGATGTTCCATTCGACGCGGCGGCTTTTCGCAAGGAAATCGAATCCGTCTCAAACGAGATCCGGCGCATCTGCGAAGACCTTAGTCCGTCAGTGCTCGATAATGTCGGACTGGCGGCGGCGCTTGAGTGGGCGCTGGGGAATGCGGTGGCTTATCTACCCGCTAAGAAAAAGTTTGAGTACGAGGTAATCGATGGCGAAGAGATCGAGGAGCGGATCAAACTCGAGTCAGGCGAGCGCATTCAGATCTATCGCATCGCGCAGGAAGTTATCAACAACATCTGCCGCCACGCCGAAGCAACGCACGTGTGGCTTTCGCTCAAAGCAACCGATCAGGGGAATTTGATTTTGACTATTGAGGACGACGGAGAATTTTTCGCGCCGAATAATACTCTGGCGCAGGGTCGGGGCCTCGCAAACATAAACGCTCGCGCCAGCTTGATCGGCGCAGAAGTCTCGTGGATCGAACGTGATGGTGGCGGGACGGTGTTTACGTTGCGGAAAAACGAATAGGCAGTTTCCCGCAAAGGCGCAAAGACGCAAAGGTTGGGACAACGCACTTGACCCACGAAGTCAGACGAAATAGCGCGGCCTGTTGGTCTTGTTTTCTTTGCGCCTTTGCGCCTTTGCGGGAAACTACTTCTTACAAGCGTAAGGCCTCTAAACTGAAATGATGTTCGATTCAACCATCTTCCGCGTGAACACGGAAGTCGAATCTGCAATTGCGGGACACCGCCCAGTCGTCGCGCTGGAGTCGACCGTGATTGCTCACGGCCTGCCGCGGCCTCAGAACCTTGAGACCGCGCAGCGGCTCGAACAGATTGTGCGCGACGCGCGTGCGACTCCGGCCACGATCGCGATCCTCGATGGCCGGCTTTGTGTCGGTTTGGATCAAGATCAGCTCAAACAGATTGCCGAGAGTGACGACATCAGGAAGATCAGCACGCGCGATCTTGCCGTCGCCTGGGCGAACAAGTGGCACGGAGCGACGACGGTCGCCTCGACGATCTGGATCGCGCATCGCGCCGGCATTCAGGTCTTCACGACTGGGGGCATCGGCGGCGTGCATCGCGGTGCGCTCCCGGACGTGTCCGCGGACTTGCCGGAGCTTGCGCGCACACCGATGGTAGTTGTTTGTTCAGGAGCAAAGATCGTTTTGGATCTACCGGCCACGCGTGAATGGCTCGAGACGCAGGGTATCACCGTCGTCGGTTATCAATGTGACGAAATGCCTGCGTTCTACTCGCGCCGGAGTGGTTTGCCGATTGATACGCGCGTCGATTCACCCGACGAAGTGGCCCAGCTCGTCAAAGCGCAGCGCTCACTCGGAATTAAGAGCGCTTTGCTGGTGACCGTGCCGGTGCCGGCAGATGCGGAAGTGCCGGCAGACGCACTAGAAACAATTCTCAATGAAGCCCTCGCGGAAGCAAAACGCCAACAAATCGCCGGGCGCGAGTTGACGCCGTTTCTTCTATCTCACATGTCGCAGCAAAGCGAAGGCGCGACGCTGCGGGCCAACATCGCTTTGCTCGAAAACAACGCGCGGGTCGCAGCAGAGATTGCCAGCGAGGTCAGTAAGGTGGAAAGGCAATAAAGAGTTTCCCGCAAAGGCGCAAAGACGCAAAGCAGAATTGGTATTGCGAACCACGTCGTTTCAGGTTCCTTCGTAGACGAGCCGTTTGCTTATTTGTTTCGATTTCTCTTACGGTTCTGCTTTGCGTCTTCGCGGGAAACCGTATTGTCTCTTTGCTCCTCGATCCAAAATTCAGAAGCTCTCTACGAAAAAATTTTCAGCGAGTAACAACCAACCAGCAACCAACGCGCATCACAACGTCGAAATCCGACAAGCTCCTCCCCAGGCTAGCGATTCCAATCAAAGGTTAAGCAGTAAGAACAAGCGGTGAAACGATCAGAGTTTCTCCCCAGGCTCGCAGTGTGTCGTTCCGGAAAAACTTTTCAGGAGGCTACTATGAGCCGCAGATGGCTTCTCTTCCCCTTGTGCCTTTTGCTCGCCGTTGCGTTCGTGCAACTCTCAACGGCCAACACTGGCCTGCGCGTCAATGAATCAGCCACGAGATTCCTGATTCAGGAGCAGACGATCGTCTCGCTCGAAGTCATTAATCCCGCGAGCAGAAACGTTTCGGTCCACTTGAAACTGGAACTGCTCGATCCCGGCGATGCAACTCGCGGGCGCGCTGCCCGCGATGAAACACTCAAGCCGGGTGCGAACAAGTTATCCGTTCCGCTGATGCTAACCGGCGCGGGTCTGAGTGAAAACGATGACCGGCAATTGCCCTGGTACCGCTTGCGTTATTCCGTCGAGCCGGCCGCGGACATTCGACCGGCGCCTGACGCAGCGACGGGGGTGATTTCGCTTTCCGAGATCGATTTACCTGACGTCTTTGCGTTGGAAGTAAGCGCTCCCCGCCAGTCTCACCGTGGCGCTCGCTATTTCACGCACATTCGGACGCTTCATCCAATTACTGCCAAGCCTGTCAACGATGTAAACGTGAGCGTCGAGTTCACGTTTGACGATGATGCCAAACAGAAAACGCTCAAGGCTTCAGGCGTCACCGACGCCGATGGCTACGCGCTTGTAGCCCTGAACATTCCCGCCAGGCTCAGCGCGGATGAAGGCGAGCTTAAAATTGTCGCGCGACATGGCGGCTATGTTCAGGAAGCAAGTCACGACATCGATCTGAACGACGCGGCGGCGCAGATCATGGTTACGACCGACAAGCCCATCTATCAACCGGGCCAGGCGCTGCACGTCCGCGCGCTCGTCTTCAATGCCGCCAATCATGCCGCAGCAAATGCCGATGCGACGCTGAAAATCACCGACCCTGAGAGCACAAACGTTTTCCAAACAACGCTGCACACTTCGCGTTTCGGTGTTGCCAATGCTGATTGGACAATTCCAGAGAATACGCGGCTCGGGGATTATTCCATCAACGTCGAGATGGACGATCAGAACTACGGCAGGTCGAGCGGCTATGGGTACGTAAAGATCAGCCGTTACGATCTTCCCAACTTTGCGGTAGCCGTCAAACCCGATCGTTCTTGCTATCTGCCCCAACAAAACGCCGAGGTCGAGGTCCGCGCTGATTACTTGTTTGGCCAGCCAGTCAAGCGCGGGCACGTCCGCGTGGTGCGCGAAGAACAACGTCACTGGAACTTTCGCGAACAGAAATGGGAAACAGAGGACGGCGATAAGTATGAAGGAGAGACCGACGACGCCGGGCGCTTCGTCGCCCATATTGATTTGAAAAAGGATCACCAGGAACTCGCCGATGAAGATTACTCGCGCTTTACCGATCTTCACTACGCAGCTTATTTCACTGACCCCACTACCAATCGCACTGAACAACGGCGCTTTGATTTGCGCGTAACGAAAGACGCGATTCACATTTATGTTGCTGAAGGGCACCATCGCCAGGCCCGCGGGTTTCCGTTCGAATTCTACATAGCGACCTCTTACGCCGATGGCACGCCCGCCTCGTGCGAATTGCAAATCAGTCAACCGCCTTCCGACGATGACGATGAGGAGACTCCCAAAGCTTTGCCGCCCGCACTGCAAACCATTAGCACAAACAAGTACGGCGTCGCGAAGGTGACGGGACTGAAAGTGCCCACTTCAAATGAGTACGAGGGCAGTGCTTCGCTTTATTTCACCGCACGCGACAGCTCGGGCAAGGTTGGTCACCACACCGAATCGTTCTATTACTCCTACTCCGACAGTCCCGTGGTCCGCGTCGAGACCGACAAGGCGCTCTATGGCCCGGGCGAGCCGATTAAGGTAAGCATCGCCACGAGCAAGCCCGAGATGAACATGATCGTAGACGTGGCGCGCGAATCAAACATCGTCGAGTCGCGGCTGGTACAAGTACATGGTGGCGTGGCGACTTTCACGTTGCCCTACAGATCAGAGTTGCAGGATGAAGTAACGATTTCCGCTTATTCGAAGAGTCCGGATGATTCGGATCGCTATGACTTCCCGTTTGGCTCGCGTACGGTGCTTTACCCGCGCGACCGCGATCTGCAACTCAGCGTGCGCCTGGACCATTCGACTTATAAACCGGGCGAGGACGCGTTGGCGGACTTTCGTATTTTGACTTCCAATGGCCGGCCTGCGACGAGCGCGCTTGGCGTCGTCGTCTTCGACCGCGCAGTCGAGGAAAGGGCGCGCACCGATCAGGAGTTTGGCGGTAGCTTTGGCTTCTATGGTTCATACAGCCGATGGCGCCGGTACGACGATCAAGTCGGGGGCGTCACGCGCAAAGACCTGGAGCGAATTGATCTCACAAAACCACTGCCTGAAGGAATGGAATTAGTCGCTGAACTTATTCTGGGCGCCAACTCTTCTCGTCCTCAGTTTTTCAGCGCGAATAATTTCGAAACTAATCATGCAACGGTCTTTGCCGGCATGATCTCGCGACAGATCAAGCCAGTCGAGGATCTTCTTAACACGCAATACAAAAGCAGCGGTGTCTATCCGGTTAACGACGAGACGTTTCGCCGGCTGCTGTTTGAGTCGGGCCTGGATTTTGGCCGGCTGAAGGATCCCTGGGACACACCCTATCGTGACGCCTTCTCGACAAGTCGAGAAGATGACTTTCTCGACCTCATCAGCGCGGGGCCGGACAAACAATTCGGCACACGCGACGACTTTTCAGTTGCGCGCATCGCGCGGCAATACTTTCGCTTTACGGGCGAGGCAATTGACCGCGCCGTCCAGCGCTTTCACTCGCGCACCGGCGGTTTCATTCGCGATGCCGCCACGCTAAAGAGCGAATTGCAACGTGAAGGAATCAACTTCGACGCGCTGCGCGATCCCTGGGGCCAACCTTACGACCTTGGTTTCACGATTAACAAGACCAGATTCACCTTGATCGTTAGCAGCAGTGGTCCCGACAAACATTTCGAAGAGCCCGGTCCCAAAAATGACGACTTTATGCTTTGGATGACGAGCATCGATTACCTGGCGGAAACGCGCGCCCGAATTGAAAAGGCGCTCAGCGAATACTTCAGAACAACTAGTGACCTGCCGCACAACGACACCGAGTTGAATGAAGCGCTCGCTCGATCAGGCATCGATCAAAACGGTCTGCAAGATCCGTGGGGCCAACGCTACTACGCCGTCTACAAAACCGAGTCGCGTTATGCCGACCGCGTGACGATTCAGGATTACTCAAGCTACGGCCAGAAGCCGAAAGAACGCACAGAGATCACGCCGGTTACGCAACAAGTTAACTTCATTTACCTCCACAGCAGCGGTGAGGATGGCAAGGAAGGAACGTCGGACGATTTCGAGGTCGCAGATTTTTCGCGGCTCACTGCCGAACAATCAAGCCACGATCAAATGCCGGTGCAGCCGGCAAACCAAGTCTTCTTTTCGGGGGCCAAGGGTGCGATTAAAGGCGTAGTTACGGATCGAAATGGCGCCGCAGTGCCCGGCGCTAAAGTAACGGCAACGACTAAAGATACGTCACGCGTGTTCGAAGCCAAAACCGACGACGAGGGAAAATTCATTCTGCAAAACCTTCCGGTTGGCTTTTATGAAGTGCGCTGCGAAGCTCCTGGATTCAAGAAGACGGTTGTGACTAACGTTCCAGTCAGCTCGTCGAATATCACTACCGTCAATCTCACCGTGGAGCCGGGCACGATCAGTGAAACTGTTACGGTGTCGGGTGGACAGGACTCGCACTTGGATGTCTCGTCTACAGCCGTGGCGTCTAATATCGTTGAAGGCAGGACCAGAGTCTTCGTTAACAATCCGATTCAAACCATTACGCCCCGTTTGCGCGAATATTTTCCCGAAACACTCGTTTGGCAGCCCTCCCTTGAAACGGACGCCAAAGGTCGCGCGCAGTTGAAGTTCAAACTCGCTGACAACATCACGACCTGGAAGATGTCGGTGATTGGTTCGACCGAGGATGGCGAGATCGGGACAGCGGAAACGGAAATCAAAGCGTTCCAGCCATTCTTTGTCGAACACGATCCGCCGCGCGTGTTGACCGAGGGCGATGTGATCTCGCTGCCGGTCGTGCTGCGAAACTATCTCGAGCGATCGCAGACCGTCGATCTCGAATTGAAACCGGAAAGCTGGTTCACGCTGCTGGGTCCGGCACACCAGCGCGCCAATGTTGCCGCCGGTGAGTCAGCGCGCGAGACGTTTGATCTGAAGGCGGTTGCTTCAGTGAAGGACGGCAAACAACGCGTGACGGCGACCGGCTCGGAAGCCAGCGATGCGATTGAGAAGCCTGTGACCGTTCATCCTGATGGCGAGCAGAAGACGCAAACCGCCAGCGAGGTGTTCGGCGACGCCACGACGCTCGACGTGAATCTTCCAGGCTTTACGATTCCCGGCTCAGTTGAAGCAGAATTGAAGTTCTATCCAAGCCTAATGGCGCACGTTGTCGAAAGCATCGAAGGCATTCTCGAACGGCCTTATGGCTGCGGCGAACAAACAATCTCCTCAACCTATCCGAGTCTGCTCTTGCTGCATCATTACAAACTGGCGGATGCTCAGTCGCTGAGTGCTAACGCTTCAAACCTGCGCGCGCGGGCGCAACGCTACGCGCAATTGGGTTATCAGCGGCTGCTAAATTATCGCGCGGAGGATGGCGGCTTTACTTATTGGGGACGTGGTGAAGCAGATCTGGCACTGACTGCTTATGCGCTGAGGTTCCTGCACGACGCCGGCGAGTTTGTTTCAGTTGATGAAGACGTAGTCAAAGCTGCGCGTCAATGGTTGGTCAAACAGCAGAAGGCCGACGGCAGTTGGGCGGCTTACGAATATTATTCGAAGCAAACCGAGAACCAGCGGCGCACTGCTCTGTTGACTGCGTTCGTTGCTCGGGTGCTGGCGATGACTGATCCCTTAATCAAGATTGATGGCACAGCCTCGGCTAAACAACAACCGCTGAAATCTGTCTCGCTCGAACTGCAACGCGCGCTCGCGTATCTCTCGACGAAGATCGAAGAGATCGACGAACCGTATTTGATCGCCTCGTATGCGCTGGCGGCAATCGAAGCCGGCGATGTGTCTCGCGCGATGCCGGCGATCGTCAGGCTGCGCGCTCTGGCCCACACCGAAGGCGACATGACCTATTGGTCGCTGGAAACAAATACGCCTTTTTATGGCTGGGGTCTCGCGGGGCGCGTCGAGACAACTGCTTTGGTCGTGCAAGCACTGGCGCGAATCGAGGTGACTGCCCCGACAAACGATCCGTTGGTTCGCGGTGGTTTGCTCTTTTTACTCAAGCAGAAAGATCGCTACGGCGTTTGGTACTCGACGCAGGCGACGATCAATGTGCTCGACACGTTGGTGACCTTGCTGGCTACAACTCCGGATCAGCAGAACCCAGGTACGGAAACTTCCGTGGAGATCATTGTCAACGGCCAGTTTGCCACGAGCGTCAAGCTGCCGCCCGGCGATCAAACAGCGGCCCTGATCCGCGCGAAACTCTCACGCTTTTTGCGCGATGGCGCGAACCGGATCGAGTTGCGACGCGCTGCCGGTTCACCGTTCGCATCCGTACAGATGGTCACAAACTATTACGTGCCCTGGTCTGCGTCGAGTGCTACGCAGAACTCTGGCACGAGAACCGAAGAAGCCAGTGCGCTGCGTCTGACAGCGATGTTCGATAAGAACGAAGCAAAGATCAACGACGAGATCGTTTGCCACGTCAAAGCAGAGCGTGTCGGCTTTCGCGGCTATGGAATGATGCTCGCGGAGATTGGCCTGCCGCCAGGCGCGGAAGTCGATCGTGCCTCGCTGGAAAACGCGATGAAGAGTTCTGACTGGGGCCTTAGTCAATACGACGTGCTGCCGGATCGCGTTGTGGTCTATCTGTGGCCACGCGCCGGCGGGGTTGATTTCAACTTTAAGTTCCGACCGCGCTTTGCGTTGACGGCCAAGACGGCGCCATCGGTTATTTACGATTACTATAACCCGGAAGCGCGGGCAGTCGTCGCGCCGACGACGTTTACGGTCAGATGATCGCCGGAACTTTTCGGCGCGCTCGTTGTCTATGCAAGGGAGACTGGCAAGCCCGTCGATCGTACTTGCACCGTTCCGGCAACAATCCGAGTTTGCTCCCCAGGCTCTCTAATCAAAAAGAAGGAGCACTTTGATGTCATCCAAGAACCAACTCGATCAAATTCAGATTCCGTCACCATGTACTGCTGATTGGGACACGATGGTTGGCAACAACCAGGTTCGTTTCTGCGAGCATTGCAATCTCAGCGTTCACAGTCTCTCCGCCATGACCAGAGAAAGGGCGTTGCGTTTGGTTGTAAATTCCCGTGGGCGGCTCTGCGTGCGCTTTGTTCCGGGTGTCGATGGCCGGCCAATCACAAATCTGCCGCTCAAGTTACACAACATCGGTAGACGCGTCTCGCGATTTACGGCCGGTGTATTTACGGCCGCGCTCAGTCTTTCGAGCGCCACCGCACAATCGGGTTCCCAGACAACTCCGACCCGGCCCGACGCCGAGCAGAGTGTGCCCGCCCCCGAACAGAAACCCGTTGAGGCGCAGGCCCTGAGCGCATCGATTAGCGGAACGATAAAAACAATAGGAGTGGGTAAACTAAAGCCTGTAGCGGGGGCAAGCGTGAAACTTACGAATAAGGTCGGCGGCGCTGAGCTGATCACTTCAACCACCGAAGACGGAGCCTACTCGTTTCCGTATGTCTGTCCCGGAACCTATACGCTTAGTGTGCGCGCCGATGGGTATGCGGATGCAAACACCGAGGAAATCACTCTGCATAACAACTCGATCGAACACCGCGACGTGATACTCTTCGCAGCAAGCCAGGAAATCGAAATCCCTGTGCGGTTCAGGGCGATCGGGGGCGCTATCGCCGTCGTTATACCGCAGAGCCCCTTGGTCGCAGCGGCGAACCGCGACGACCTGGCGGCAGTGAAGGAATTGCTCTTTCAGGGCACCGATGCGAACGTCTCTGACGACACAACCCAAACAAACGCCCTGGACCACGCGGTGGAAAACAGTAATCGTGAAATGGTGCAACTGCTGCTCTCTTTCAAGGCGAGGGTAAACGGTAACGCAAGCGGGCGTAGCCCATTGATGTCGTTGCGTGACAATGCCACGCCTGAGTTGGTGCTTGATCTGATTGCCGCCGGCGCGTTCGTGAATCAGCAGGACGAAAGTGGCGATACTCCCCTGATGAATGCGGCGTCGACCAGCAATCTGCTCGCAGTCAAGACGCTGATCAGGATGGGAGCAAGGGTCAATATCTCAAATAACGACGGCGCAACCCCGCTACTGAAGGCAGCGGCCAACGACGATCCAAACGTTGTCAAATTGCTGCTTGAACTTGGCGCTGATGTGAACGCTCATGACAGCGATGGGGAGACAGCGTTGCTGCTTGCGGCCTCGAGCAACAAGCCCGACATGATCAAGTTGCTGCTTAAAGCGGGTGCAAATGCAAACGTCCAGGATAAGGAAGGAAAGACACCTTTGATGGCTGCAGCAACCGAAGAAGATGAAGAGGTGCTCAAGCTTCTCATCGACGCGGGTGCTGACCTCGATGCTCACGACAATGACGGCCAGACAGCTCTGATGGCCGCCGCCTCTGAGGCGCCAGTTGGGTTGGTGAAGCTGTTGATTGAGGCGGGCGCCAAGCTCGACCTGCGCGACAAAGATGGGCAGACTGCACTAATGCGAGCAGCCATCGCGGGAGACGCCGAGAGCGCGCAGCTCTTGATAAATGCCGGCGCGGATTTCAAGTTGCGTGACAAGGACGGTAAGACCGCGCTGGATCTCTCGCGCGAGCGCGAGCGGCCCGAGGTCACGACACTACTAATGGCTCGCGGTGCTCCGGAGTGAGGAGGTCCGCAGAGAGGAACGAACGGGGTTTGTCTACACTCATCGAGGTTTGCGCCGCCAAATGACGTCAGAATTGTGGTCCGGTGAGACTTGATGCGCACGCGGAGTGTGCTACTCTATGCGCTCCAGACCTTCGAATATTTAAGGAGAACAAAATGGCAGACGAACAAGAGCCAGCCCAGTGTAAGAATCCGGTTTGTACCTGTCCGCCGCAGCCTGACGGCAAATATTGCAGCGCGTCGTGTGAAGGCGCCGGCAAGACCATCGAACTCGATTGTGATTGCGCGCACGATGGGTGCCAGGGCAATTTCTAAGAGGCTGCTGAAAAAGTCCCCTCTCCCACTGGGAGAGGGTTAGGGAGAGGGCGTGAGTGCGGCAGAAAACCAAAAATATTTACGAGCCACGTCGTCTCAAACCCTCTCCCCGGCCCTCTCCCAAAGGGAGAGGGAGTTTTTCAGCAGCCTGTTAAGAGAACTTAATCATTCCCATGACCAAACTTCAGTCCCCAACCTGGAAGCCTCAAGCGCGTCGGTCGTAAAGTCGCATTCCATTCCATGTTGTTGTGAAGAACCAGCATTTGCGTTTGAATGGTTCATTCAGACGCTCTTCCTGCCAACTCCAGGAACTGTCCGGCAAGCTTTGGCCCTGTGCCTTCGTCTTCGTGCTTGAAAAAGACGAATGCTTCTTTCCATTTTTGCTCGCGAATGCGCTGGAGCCACTCGTTGAGATTTGTTTCAGAGTATTCGACGCGGCGCAGTCGCAGATAGCCCCAGTCCGCCGTGCGATCGATGTGGGTTACGGGCAAGTCGTCGGTGTCAGAGATGCACAGCGCGTGATTCTTAGTCGAAAGCAGTTCGAGCACATCATCTTCGAACCACGTCTGATGACGAAACTCAAAAGCGGCTTTTGTCGTGGCGGGTAAACATTGCAGGAATGTTCCCAGGCGCGGCAGATCCTTTTTCATGTTAGGCGGAAGTTGAAACAGAATCACGCCGAGACGATCCTCGAGCGCAGACACTGTGTCTAGTAAATACTTCGTCTCATCTTCCACGTCTTTCAATCTCTTGAAATGAGTGATGCGCTGCGAGGCTTTTACTGAGAAGCGAAAGTTGGCGGGAACCTGTCGTTGCCAATTCTCCACCATGCTCTTCTGCGGCAGCCGATAGAACGTGTTGTTTAGTTCAACCGCGAGCAGGCGCGACGCGTAATACGTGAGCATCTCTTTCGCCGGAAGCTTTTCCGGATAAAAGTTACCCTTCCATTCTTTGTAGCTGTAGCCGCTGGTACCGACGTGGAGATTCATTAGTTGCATGACCTGCCACCAGACTCTCACTTGGCTGGCTCACTATCTTTCAATTGGCGGTATCAGGACTTCCAATTTTGGCAATAGAGCAGGCAAGTCTTTCTGTACCGCTCGCCAAAGTTGATGCAGATCAACGTCGCCATACCGGTGAGCGAGGATGACGCGAATGCCTTTGATCTCTTTCCAGAATATTTCGGGATGGTTTAGCTTGAAACGCCTCAGATACTCGCCCGGCTGCTTCACCAAGAATCTCAAGCCGTCGCTCAACGGCGGAGTAAATCATCTTGTTAGCGCAGAACTGGTCATAAGTCACGTCCCTGACAAACTCAACACAGTCGTGAGCTGCTTCGCGCATGTCCCAGAGGTAGCTGGCGTCGCTCTCGTCAGGCAGCATAAATAACCTTGCGGGTTGCCAGGATCTCGCGGCGCCGAAACGGATTGCGAAGGTTGTCCGGCTCGACTATGTCAGCCTCGCGGCCGAGCAAGTCCGATAGCTCTCCGCGCATACGGGAAAGGTCAAAAACGCTCCAGTTAGCCTCAGGCCTGAATGTGACAAGCACGTCAACATCACTGCCAGCTCCAAAATCAACACGCAGGATCGATCCAAAAACCGCAAGCTCCTTAATCTTCCACCTGCTACAGAAGCCTTCGATCATCTCTTGTGGTATCTCAGGTCGTGTGGCTGCTGTCATCTTGAAATCCTTCCTATGTCCTTTCCGGCGTGTGAATTCTAAGAGAATCCCCCGCTTATACTGCAAGCAACTTGTTGTCGAGTCAAGCGATTCTATGGTACACACAGGCCGAACAAATTCTTCGCAGGAGTCGTCTCAATATAGACATGTCCACCGCCTCGACAAACATTGAATCACTGCAACAGGAAGAACGTCTCTTTCCGCCGCCGCCGTCTTTTTCCGAACACGCGCACGTCAAATCGATGAGCGAGTTAGAGCGTTTGCGCGCGGATGCAACGGCCGACCCCGAAGGCTTTTGGGCACGCATGGCGGAAGAGCTTCATTGGTTCAAGCGGTGGGACAGCGTGTTGCAGTGGGAGCCGCCACACGCCCAATGGTTTGTTGGCGGCAAGATCAATATTTCTTACAACTGTCTCGACCGGCATCTGTCGACCTGGCGACGCAACAAGGCCGCGCTCATCTGGGAAGGCGAGCCCGGCGACAGCCGGACGCTCACTTACCAGCAACTTCATACCGAGGTCTGCAAATTCGCCAATGTCTTGAAGCGCGCCGGGATTCAAAAAGGCGATCGCGTCGCGCTTTACCTGCCGCTGATTCCAGAGCTGGCTATTTCCATGCTGGCATGCGCGCGCATCGGCGCAACTCACTCGGTGATCTTCGGCGGCTTTTCGAGCGCAGCGTTAATTGATCGGATCAATGACGCGAGTTGCAAAGTCGTGGTGACCGCCGACGGCGGCTGGCGACGCGGCACCGAAGTAAAACTAAAGGCCGCGGTTGATGAGGCATTGAAGGAAACGCCGTCAGTAAAAGCTTGCATCGTCGTGCGTCGCACCAGCGCTCCGCTTCATATGGAGGCGGGCCGCGATTATTGGTGGCATGAGTTGATGGAGACTGTTGATGCCACTTGTCCGGCAGAAGAGTTGGACAGCGAGCATCCGCTCTACATTCTTTACACCTCAGGCACGACCGGAAAACCGAAAGGCATTCTGCACACCACGGCCGGCTATCTTTTGCAGTCGCATCTGACCGCGAAATGGATTTTCGATCTGAAGGACGAAGACATCTACTGGTGCACCGCGGACATCGGTTGGGTAACGGGCCACAGCTACGTGGTCTATGGCCCACTCTCGAACGGCGCGACGGTTTTAATGTATGAAGGTGCGCCAAATCATCCGGAACCCGATCGCTTCTGGAGCATCATCGAGCGTCATCGGGTCAACATTCTCTACACGGCGCCGACAGCCATCAGAGCATTCATCAAGTGGGGTGAGCATTGGCCGCTGAAACACGATCTATCGAGTCTGCGTTTGCTGGGTACGGTCGGCGAGCCGATCAATCCGGAAGCGTGGATGTGGTATCGCGAGATCATCGGCAAGGGTCGTTGCCCGATCGTCGATACGTGGTGGCAGACGGAGACCGGCGCGATCATGATCACGCCACTGCCGGGCGCGACACCGACAAAGCCCGGTTCGGCAACGAAACCGTTTCCGGGTATCGAAGCCGATGTGATGTCGCGCGACGGCAAACCAGTTGGGGCGAACGAAGGCGGCTATCTGGTGATCACCCGTCCCTGGCCTGCGATGCTCAGAACGATCTGGGGCGATGACGAGCGCTACCGACAACAGTACTGGTCACAGATCGATGGCGTTTATTTTGCCGGTGACGGCGCGCGCCGAGACGCGGACGGTTACTTCTGGATCATGGGCCGCATCGACGACGTAATCAACGTCAGTGGTCACCGGCTGGGCACCGCCGAAGTCGAAAGCGCGCTCGTATCGCACGAGGCCGTTGCCGAAGCGGCGGTGGTCGCACGACCTGACGATCTGAAAGGATCAGCGATTGTGGCATTCGTAACGCTCGAAGGAACCCATCACGCTTCCGATCAACTCAAAGAGGAACTGCGCGCGCACGTAGCAAAAGAGATCGGCGCGCTGGCGCGGCCCGACGAGATACGATTTTCCGACGCGCTGCCAAAGACAAGATCGGGAAAGATCATGCGGCGGTTGTTGCGCGAGATTGCCACCAGCGGTTCAGTCGCAGGTGACGTAACTACGCTTGAAGATTTCTCGGTGCTGGAAAAACTAAGAGCCGAAGAAGAGTAGGAATAAGCGTCGGTTTAGCAGGTATCGGGATTCTGGTGTACCACAAGGCAGAAAACCACTGCCGCATTTAGGAAAAAAGATATAGACTGCTACGAACATTTTGGCTTTATCGTTTTCTGTCTGATCTGGTCCAGGGCGTTGACACTTTCAGAAGATCCAGAAATGGAAGACATGCTCGACCACACTGAAATCGAGAATCGATCGGGACCGCGTTATCTGGCGGCCCTTGAAGTGCGCGTTGAATGGGACGAGTCCGACGGCGCTCACGTAGTGACGGAAGGCATGACGGAGAACATTGGTCCGGAGGGCACGCTGGTGCATTTGCCACGCCGGCTGCCTGAAGTTGGCGGCCGCGTGCAGCTCGAGGTGCAGGACCAGTCAGGCCAAAAGCTGCTGGTCGTTACCGAGGTGCTGCGCATCGAGCGCAATCCGGGACATCCGCTGGCGGCGCTTCAGTTACTGGACCAGACCGACGAGTGGCGCGGACTTATCTGGGAACCATCCGCACCGCGGTTGGGAGTTCCCGCCTCAGAGAGTGAGGAGGACGAGGACGAAGATGACGACGAGGGCGATTAAGTAACAAAGCGAAGGATAACTACTGGTGTCAACTCCCCAAAGTACAGAAAGCACATCATGGCAAGACAGGCGCAGGTATCCACGCTACTACGTTAGCTCGGGTCTGACGATGGCCATCGAAGACGCGAGTTTGAAAGAATCCATCGGACTCGGTGAACCCGGCGACATCAGCCTCGGCGGAGTTCGCGTTTGCAATCTGCCCGCTTGTCCCGACGTCAGAGTGGGCGACCGACTTGATATGCTGTTGCTTGATCGAGAAGACGCGTTAACCCTGCATGGCGAGGTGGTACATCACGGCACGCCCGACACGTTCGGTGTTGAGTTTCGCAATCTGTCCCTGGCGGAACAACAAGGCGTGACCGGCATGATCGAGCGAATGTACCGCGTAGCCCAACCATAAGCGTGCGCAAACAGGAAGAAAAAGAAGTGGCAGAGATCGCAGCGCGCGCTGCTGTCGAAGCGTCGTGGCCGCCCGTGCGGGTCGTCCTTCGCGTGATCTTTATTATTCTGATCGTGGCAGGCGCTCTGTGGGTGCTCTTCAAACTCACGACGGTAATTCTGCTGCTGGTGCTTTCCGTCTTCTTTGCTTATCTCGTTTCGCCCCTGGTTGAATTCTTAAGCGAGCCGCGCGACATCGCAGGGCGCACGTTTGCCATGCCGCGCGTGGTGGCGATCGCGATTGCGTATCTGCTCATATTTGCCGGCATCTTTCTCGCTATCTACTTTGTGGTGCCTCAACTGGCCAATCAGTTTCCGCAGTTTTCACAACAGGCGCAGAGTTATGGCAGAACGATCAGCGCGAAGACTCAGAGTCTGAATGAATACTTCAAGCAGCATCGCATGCCTGAAAGCGTGGTGCGCGCGGTTAACAACACGGTACCGGGCGTCATCGAAAAGGTCGGCGCGTCTGCGAGCGTCGTGCTCACGAGCGTCGCAGGATGGGTGGTTTATGTTCCCTGGCTGGTGTTGATTCCCATCCTGAGCTTTTTTCTCTTGAAGGATGCCGACACTTTTCGACGCTCGGCGCTGCACATGCTGCCGCGCGGACGTTGGCGCTGGCGCGGCGACGAATTTTTTCAGGACGTCAACAGCGCCCTGGCTGCTTACACGCGCGCGCAGCTTACTGCCTGTCTGTTCATCGGCGCCGTCTGCGCCACTGGCTTTGCGATGATCGGGATGCCCAGCCCGCTCGTGCTGGGTTTGATTGCCGGTCTGTTTGAATTTGTGCCGCTGGTTGGGCCGCTGCTGATTGCCATCATCGCCGCCCTGGCAGCCCTTCTCCACGCCGGGTTCGGTTCAGCCCTGGTTGTTCTGATCTTCCTTGCAGTGCTGCGCATAATCCAGGACTACGTAATCTATCCTAGGCTGATAGGTCATGGGATTCACTTGCATCCATTGGCGGTGATAATCGCGATTCTTTCCGGCGCGGAACTGGCTGGCGTCGCCGGAATCTTCCTGGCGATTCCGCTGGTGGCAGTGGTGACGGTGAGCTATCGCCACTGGTTGGAACACCGCGGCAGCGAAGGACTGGCTGATCTGCTGGAGGACGATTTGGGAGACGTGGCAATGGATGTTTTGGGTTTAGAAACGTCTGGCGATGGAATTTCAGACGCTGCGCAAACCGATGCTTCGTCAAAGCCTTTGCCCGACCATCCTACCTCCCACACCACTGCGGAAGAGATGGCCCGCGCGCGTCCGGATCTCACTACGGGTGAATTGAAGTTGCCCGTGGAAGATTAAGGGTAAGGGCTGAACTTCATCCACGGCCTTTGTACCGCTTCGTGGTAGAATTCTTAGCAAGATTTATTCTTGCAGGTAACCCGAATGGCAAACGTTATCACAGACCGCATCACAAAGAGCCCGGGGATTCAGGGTGGAAAAGCTTGTCTTGCCGGTCATCGAATACGCGTGATGGATATTGTCATCTGGAACGAGGATTTGAATTTGAGTCCGGATGAAATAGTCGCAGCTTACCCGCAACTACGCCTGAGCGATGTTCATGCGGCCCTCGCTTATTACTTTGATAACATTGACGAGATCCGTAACGACATCCGCTGTAACGACGAGCTCGCCGATCAGTTGCGGGCTCGCTTTCCTTCCAAACTAAAAGAGAAACTGCTCCATGGAGCAGATTAGCTTCTACCTTGATGAGCATATCCACGGTGCGGTCGCTGAGGGTCTGCGGCGTCGAGGGGCAAATGTCTTGACGGTGCAGGAAGCCGGAAGGACTGGGCTATCCGATGCTGAGCAACTGAGCTTTGCGCAGGCTGAGCAGCGGGTTATCGTGACGATGGATTCTGACTTCCTCTCCATCGCTGAGAAAGGCGCAGCACACGCAGGAATTGCTTACGCCAACCCAAGACGATTGATAGGCGATCTGATTGGAGCGCTGATGTTAATCTCGGACGTGTTAACGCCCGCTGACATGGCGAATCACGTTGAGTATTTGTGATAGACCCCTACGCAGCCGCAGTCCAAGACAGACGCCAAGACCTGAACACTTTCTTAAAGTCTGTATTCTCTTTTGTAGCGGTTTTCCGTCTTAAGCTACCGCGGCACTCGCCGATCGCGAACGCTCCATCAGTTCAATGAATCTTCGGAAGTGATGTGCCGCATCGTGCGGGCCCGGAGCGCCTTCAGGATGATATTGAACCGAGATAATTGGCAGCGTCTTGTGGCGCATGCCTTCAACGCAACGGTCGTTGAGATTGATGTGCGTTACTTCTACTTCGGGCGGCAGGCTGTCGGCCAACACCGCGAAGCCGTGATTGTGTGACGTGATCTCGACGCCGCCCTCTTGCAAATCTTTCACCGGCTGATTGCCACCTCGATGTCCGAAGACCAGCTTGAGGGTTTCACCGCCAAGCGCGCGGCCCAGCAGTTGATGTCCAAAGCAGATACCGAACGTCGGCGTTCCTGATTGCGCGATGCGCCGCACCTCCTCGACTTCCTTTGTCATCGAGGCCGGATCGCCGGGACCATTCGAAAGGAACACGCCGTCGGGTTTCATCCGGAAAGCCTCGTCCGCCGGCATGGAAGCGGGAACAACAGTGATGCGGCAACCGGCGCGCGCGAGTTCGCGCAGTGAGTTTCGCTTCACACCGAAATCGTAGCAGACGACGTGAAAGCGCTCCTGACCTTCAGCGGCGACTTCGTAAGGTGCTTTCGTAGTGACTACACTGGCGAGTTCGCGGTTTTCCATCGACGGCGAGTTGCGGGCTTTTTCAATCAGACTCTTTTCATCCAGATCGATTGTCGAAATGCAGGCGCGCATCGCGCCTTTGTCGCGAATGTGACGCACGAGCGCGCGGGTGTCGAGGCCTTCGATGGCCACGATGTTCCAGCGCCTCAAGTAATTATCCAGCGACTCCTGCGCGCGCCAATTCGAAGCAATGCGACTGGCCTCACGCACCACAAAGCCTTCGACCCACGGCCGCGATGATTCCGCATCGGCGTCATTGACACCGTAATTGCCAATCAGCGGATAAGTCATGCAGACGATCTGCCCGGCGTAGGAAGGATCGGTGAGCACTTCCTGATAGCCGGTCATCGAAGTGTTGAAGACCATCTCGCCAACGCTCTCGCCGTCAGCGGCCCACGACCGGCCACGAAACACGCGGCCGTCTTCGAGAGCGAGTAGAGCTGGTTTGCGATTATTCGAAACCATGTGCTTAAAACTCAATGGTCAGACGTACAACAAGCAGACACGATCCACTAATTCACACGAAACAACACGAAACCTGCGCATTTCGTTTCGGGTTCGTGTGATTTCGTGGATCGTTCTCACACGTTGATTCTAGTCAAACCTGTGATCTTAAAAACTGCTGCGCCTCGTTCAGCCAACGCTTCTCCAATCGATATTTGTACGCCGGCGCGCTCTTGACGGCGTTGATGCAGGCTTCCATCAGGCTGGCTGCTTCGCTGCGGTGGCCGAGACCGGCGTGCGCGCGACCCATCAAGTAGAGCCCTTCCGGATTCGACTCGCGCTGATCCAAAAATCGTTCGAGCGCGGCGCGTGCGTCTTCAAACTGATCGGCGGCAAGATACGTCGCGCCCACTTCGCGCCAGATTTCATACTGCGAATGCGAAGGATCGCGCGCGACCACTTGCTCGAAATGCTTGATCGCGTCCGCAAACCGTTTCTGTTGCCGCGCAATTCTTCCCAACTGGTAGTGCGCGTCAATCTCGTCGGCGTCGATTTGCACGGCGCGTTCAAAGCGCTCGCGCGCGGCCTCAAGCTCGCCGCGTTGTTCATGGATCAATCCCAGGTTTAAATGGGCGGAAGCATCGGCAGGATTAAGCGTCGCGGCCTTGAGGTTCTGTTTGAAAGACGCCCGTGCTCGCTGTGATTGCATGATCCCCTGAAAGTAACCGCGCAACAAAAAGAAGAGCATCAACAACAGAAAGGGCGAGACCAGCACTCTGGTTAACAGCATCATCCACAAACGCGACGTCAGCAACATGAACGCGAGGCTGACAAATAGAATCGCAACCGCCCGTAGCACCGAGACTCGAAGGACAGTGCGCACGGCGACGATCGCGCCACCGACGATGAAGAACCACTTGATCGTTCGAAAAAGATTGGCGGCGATGATGCGCGGGTTGGTGAGCATCATTTGCAACTCCGCACTAACTTCAGGCGGCAGCTTCAGCCACGTCACTACCCGCTTTTGCACCTCAGGGGCAGTCGCCAGCGAACTGGCCACATACGCTGCCTGGATGCCGCTAAAATGCAGAAACACGACGATCAGGATCACGATCAAATTGGCGGCGGTGAAGGCAAACAGGAAAACTGAGGCGAGCGAAACATATTCCTGCTGAAAAAACAGGGTGAAGCTGCCGCGTCGCTCAAACAAGTTGCCGACAAAAGCGACCATCGGCACCAGGATTCCGCCCAACAGAAAAACCGAAATAGCTGATTGGAAAAGAACTCTCGGTGCCGCCGGCAAACCACCAAGGACCCCGGCGGGATCGCCGCCCAGCCATCCGGTGACGAGCAGGTAAGCTATTTGCGTCAGCAAGGCAACCAAAGCCACCGGCGCAAGTGAGGCGCGATCGCGCACTTGTTGCATCGCGCGCGTGGGCGCGTAAAAGATCATCGACAACAGACGCAACCAATCAAGCATTCCTTACTGATACTCTCACGAGTTTTGTGACTTTCGGATCAAAGATCTCAACTACTGTTCGTTGCTCGGCGGCTCCCCCACCTCAGGTCGATAAGCCGGCGATGGAGGCACAGGCGCGATATTTTCATGATGAATCACACTGGCGTTCGACAGTGGCCAGTAACGGAACAACGCTTTGCCATAGATATACTTCTTCGGCACCAGTCCCCAGGCGCGCGAGTCGCTGGAGTTGTCGCGGTTGTCGCCCATTACGAAGTAGTAGTTGGCTTTCACGACTACGGGTGGCTGGCTGTGGCGCGAGACGTTGAGCTGGGGATCGAGATACTTCTCTTGCAGCTCGTGGCCATTGATGCGCACGGTGCCGTCGCGCATTTCCACCGTTTCGCCGGGCAGCCCGATAACGCGTTTGATGTAGCTCTTCGAAGGATCGTCGGGAAACCAGAAAACGACGATGTCGCCGCGCTCGATCTTGGGCGCCCAACGATACTCGTCGTAGTAAACAAGCTTATTTACAAAAATCCGTTCACCATCATGCAGCCGCGGCAACATTGAAGTGCCTTCCACCTTCACCGGTTGCACGATGAAAACGACCAGCAGCGCCGCGAGCATCAAAGCAAAAGCCAGATCGCGCAAAAGCAAACGCCCCTCAGCCCATAAGTGTCCCTGCGCGCTCTCGTTCGGCCTTTGCACCTGAATATCTTTGTCGTCGTCGACGTGCAGACTGCCAAAGGGAGGTGCTTGATTGTCTTTTATTCCAAACATAGAAATGATCTGCCGCTGGTCATCGAATCGGGAAAAGCGACAAGCCTGTCGCAAGATTTGAGGTTAACTTTCACCTGCGCGCTTGTCAAACCAGCTTATAGACGCTGACCGTCGCAGGAATCTGGCAACTTGCGCCACTTTAGTTGACAGCATTCGTTGCGGCTCTCTATCATCGCACCCTGCGAATTGAAGCCGTTAGCGTTCGGTCGGCAAATGGAGGGCTGAAGCCGTGATCAAGTTAGACATTATCAACCGCGTGGCGGATAAGACCGGCGTTCCCAAGATGAAAGCCGAGCAGGCCGTGGATGCTCTATTTCACTCGATGAAAGCGGCGCTTACGCGAGGCGAGCGGATCGAGTTGCGCGGCTTCGGCGTATTTGTCGTCAAGCCGCGGAAGCGCGGCGTCGGCCGCAATCCTCGCACGGGTGAAGAGGTCGCCATCCCTTCAGGCAAGACGATTCGCTTCAAACCCGGCAAAGAGTTGCAGGCCAACGAGGACAGGCCGCGGCCGGGCGATGAAACAGGTTCAGAAGTTTAGATCAGGAACTAATTGGAAGATCGATTGAGGCTAGAGGCTGAAATGCCGACGGGCATCCAGGCTCTAGCCTCAACTCTCTAAGCGACAGACTAATGTCAGAATCAGTCCAGACAATTCCACCGTTTGTCGATGCGCCGGCGCTTTCCTACAGCAAAGCTTTGCGCCCGACAACGGCCGAATGGATTCGGCATTCGTTGTTATTTCTAATCACTATTGTTTCGACGACTTTTGCCGGCATCTTCATTGCCGCTCCGAATCTGGATGTTTCAATCCCCGCGCCTTCGACGGTCGTGGGCTACTTGCTTTACGTTCCGCAATACTATGTGCAAACGGTCATCGATTATCTTTCATTCGCGCTGCTGAATCCGCACATCCTCGCCCAAGGCCTGATCTTCTCCGCATCGTTGCTGACAATTCTTTTGTCTCACGAGATGGGACACTACATTGCCTGCCGACTCTATGGCGTGAGCGCTACCTTGCCATTCTTCATTCCCGCGCCGCCAATGTTTATTGCCGGCACGTTTGGAGCGTTTATCAAGATCAAATCGCCGATTCCGACGCGACGCGCGCTGTTTGATATCGGACTGGCTGGACCAATCGCAGGTTTCGTTGCGCTGCTGCCGATTGCCGTGGCCGGCATCGTTTCATTAAAAGCCGGACCAGCCTTGCTGGATCACTCGATCACTTTCAATGACCCGTTGTTGTTTCGTCTGCTGGCGCGCGCGTTTCATTCAAGACTCGATGACGCGACGCCGAATCCTTACTACATGGCCGCGTGGATTGGATTGTTGGTTACGAGTTTGAATCTGATGCCGGTGGGCCAGCTCGACGGTGGGCATGGAACGTTTTCGATCTTCGGACCGCGGGCGCATCGCTGGATCGGGCGCGTCGCGTTTGTGACGATGGCGGTGATTGCGGTGCTCGGTTGGTACTGGCACGGCAGCCCGAGCGGCTTTCTCTACACTATTCTGCTCGCCGTCATGTTGAAGTTTCGCCACCCTCAACCGCAGTCGATGGAACCGCTGGGCACCGCGCGCACGATTGTCGCGATGATCACGCTGATCGTTTTCATACTTTCATTCTGGCCGTTTCCGATTACGATTAGTTGAGGCTGAAGATCGTGACCGGTAACGTTATTCGAATACCGTCCACGGCATGCTTTCGCGCAAAGCAAGATCGCGCGAATTAGATCTTGATAACATGATCAAAAGGCGTA
>JBGPWL010000058.1:0-29194 GCA_041492185.1 Pyrinomonadaceae bacterium
CGCGGAAAACATGGGTGTGCTGGAGGGGACCCATTGCCCACCATAGACTCGCTGTTGTCCGAAAAACTTCTGTTTGTCTTTTTTGTAACCCGCGACAAACTGATGTTTGTCGGACATCTCCGGGAGAGTTAGAACAAATCGTGGTTGCAGAGTACTGATGCGCGTCATCTGATGGTTTCAGATGCTCAATACTGAGTTTCCGTTGGCGCAATAGGAACATTTTCCGTGTCCAATTTTCGCAGAGTCTATCTCGATCACAGCGCGACCACGCCGGTCGACCCGCGCGTGCTGGAGGCAATGCTGCCCTGGCTCACGGAAAAGTTTGGCAACGCGTCGAGCGTGCACTGGTTTGGCCAGGAAGCTCGCGCGGCTGTCGATCGCGCGCGGCGCGAAGTGGCGGCGCTGATTGGCGCGCGGGCAAATGAGATTGTGTTTCTTTCGGGCGGTACAGAAGCTAACAACCTCGCAATACGTGGACTGTGCGAAGCGGCGGAGCGCTACGGTCGTCACATCATCACTTCGGACCTTGAACACTCATCGGTTCGCGGCATTTGCGAAGCGTTGGCAAAGCGTGGTTGGGAGGTGACGCGCTTGCCAGTCTATGACGACGGCATAGTGCGCGCGGAAGACGTGCGAGCAGCGATCCGACCGGAGACAGTTCTGATCACAGTGATGCTCGCCAACAACGAAATTGGAACGATTCAGCCGATTGCCGAAACTGGAGCGATGGTTCGTGAGGAACGCGGGCGCGGACATCGTCACTTGTGGTTGCACACTGATGCAGTGCAAGCCGCCGGGCGAATTCCAATTGATGTTGAAACGCTCGGCTGCGATCTGCTTTCGCTTTCGGCACACAAAGTTTACGCGCCGAAAGGAATAGGCGCGCTGTTTGTACGCCGCGGCGTGAGGCTTGTTAGTCAGAATGTTGGCGGACACCAGGAACGCGAGCGACGCGCGGGCACTGAAGCAGTTCCGAACATTGTCGCCTTCGGCGCGGCGGCAAAGATCGCGCGCGAAGAGTTGAGCCGACACGCCGAACACGTGCGTCAATTGCGCGACAGATTTGAAATGCGAGTCAAGGAATCGATCGACGACATCGTGTTCAATGGAAATCCCAATCAGCGACTCCCACATATTTCAAATATTTCTTTTCGCTTTATTGAAGGCGAAGGCTTGCTGATCAATCTCGATTTGCAAGGCGTCGCTGTGTCCACCGGCTCGGCCTGTTCGTCCGGTACGCTCGAGCCTTCGCCGGTGATCCGCGCTCTTGGTCGCAACGACGAGCTCGCGCGCGGCTCGATCCGTTTCAGCTTCGGGAAAGATAATACCGACGCGGATGTCGATTACGTAATGGACGTGCTGACGCGTGCAGTTGAGAATCTGCGGCGGCTTTCACCTCTTTCTCGGAAGGCGATTCTCGAAACCGTTTAAGGCTGACTTGCCGTACTCGAACACGTTCAAAGATCATCTCGCTCATCCACGCAACGGTGGTGAACTCGCGGACGCAAACGCTGTCGCTGAAGAAACCAATCCTGTCTGCGGCGATCGCTTGCGTCTTTCGCTGCGTGTGCGTGATGGCCGCATCGAGGCCGTGCGTTTTCTCGCGTACGGATGCGCGCCGACGCTCGTCTGTGGTTCTGTTCTCACAGAGCAACTTGAAGGAAAAACTGTTGCTGAAGCGATGGGCCTGACGCGCAAAGATCTTCTTGACGCCATCGGCGGACTGCCTTCGCGCAAACAACACGCTGCGGCGCTGGCAATTGAAACTCTGCGGGTTGCATTAGAGGCAGGCTGTAGTGAATTGTTAAATAATAAGTGATGTCGAGTCGTTACGGCTTAACTACTCGCGGTCGCGTTGCGCCGGCCTCATCAGGTTTGCCCTTGTGATATTCCGGTCCGCAATACTTCTTAGGTTCGGTGCCGAGCACAAAAGTCTTCGTGCGAATCACAGGACAAGTCTCCACCGCAATCAGTCCGGTAGTCGGATCGATATCAATCGTGATGGTGCCCTTGAGCCGACCGGTTTCTTCAGGGTAAGCAGGTTGCATCTCGGCGCGCGGCGTCGGTTTGGGTTTTGGGGCGGGAGTGGCTGATGCATCCGCTGGCGCGCCTGGTTCAGCACTGCCGGCCGACGCGGGTTGTCCATCTCCTTCCGGTGTCGTGCCTCCAGTAGCTCTTGCCGTCTCGGCATTCTGGCCGCTGCCGTTGATGAACAGTTCCGTTCGCTTGTTCGGGTCGTCGGGCTTGGCGGGCTGACCAGTCTTCGGATCGATGTCTGCCTGCTGAATGCCTTGCGGCATTTGCCAGTCGCCTTCCCATTCAGGATGTTCCGCCAGCGCGACGGTCATAAAATCGCTCCAAATTGGAAGAGCGGATGCCGCGCCCGTCAGACCAAGTTGCGAGCCGTCGTCAAAGCCAACCCAAACAACGCAAACCAAGTTCGGCGTAAATCCCGCGAACCAACCATCGCGGGACGTTCCGGTTTTGCCGGCGACGTTCGCCTTCAAGCCGCGCTGGCGCACCGACGCGCCCGTGCCGCGATTGATCACGTCTTTGAGAAATGAATCCATCACGTAAGCCACGTCAGGTTTCATTACTTCACTTTTTTGAGTGGTCGGCGCGGCAATCGTCACCCCTTCGCCAGTCGTAATGCGATTGATGGCCACTGGCGTCGTTCGTGTTCCGAGATTCGCAAAGGCGGAATATGCGGATGTAACTTGCAGAGGTGTCGCTTCGCTCGTGCCGAGCGCCATCGCCGGATAGGCTCGCGGCGGTTTCGGTAATCCAGCCTTCGCCGCGAGATTCATCACCCGGCCAATCGTTACATCCATCGCCACGTTAACCGTGACAACGTTCAAGCTGTGGACCAGTCCATCGCGCAAAGTTACCGGTTGATGAGAGTAGACGTCGCCAAAATTGCCAGGCGAGTATTCCTGGTTATCAAAATTAAATGTCTTTGGCTCGTCCATGTACGTCGTCGCGGCGGTAATCACGCGCGGCACGGGATCGTAAGCAGTATTCAAGGCCGTGGCGTAAACAAATGGCTTGAAAACCGATCCAGGCTGGCGCATCGCTTCCGCCGCGCGATTGAGTTGACTCTTGGAATAGTCGCGTCCGCCGACCATCGCGACAATCTCTCCAGTCTTCGCATTCATCGCCACCAGCGCCGCCTGGAGCGTGCCTGGCTCGAATCGTTTCCGCTCGATCTTGTCCAGTGCGGCGAGTTGTTTTGTCACCGCCGCATAAGCAGCGCGCTGAAGCTCCATGTCGATGGTGGTATAGATCCGGAGATGTTCCGCTGAGCCAGTCCCCGAACCCGCGATCATGTCGCCAAGTTGATTCTGCACGTAGTCGGAAAAGTAAGGCGCATCCGAAATGTCGATGCGACCCTTCAGCGGCGCGACCTGCAAAGGTGTTGCTTTTGCTTTTTCTGCTTCGTCGCGCGTGATCACTTCGGCTTCGGCCATCGAATCGAGCACTTGATTGCGCCGCGCGGTGGCCGTGTTGACATCGTGATACGGATTGTAGCGATTGGGACTACGAATCAGCGCCGCAAGAAAAGCTGCTTCGGGCAGCGTTAGCGTGGTCACGTCCTTGTTGAAATAGGCGCCCGAGGCTTCGCCGAAACCATTGATCGAAAAACCGGCCTGCTGACCCAGGTAGACCTGATTACAATAGAGCGCAAAAATCTGTTCCTTCGACAGCCGCGTCTCGAGAATCACAGACATGTACGCTTCGGAAAGTTTGCGTCGCCACGTTCGCTCAGGCGACAAGAGCAGATTCTTTACTAACTGCTGCGTGATGCTCGAGCCGCCTTGCCGTGCAATCGGCGAGTTGGGATCAGAGTCGTAACGCCGGATGAACGCGCGCAGAATGCCGCGCACATTGACGCCGTAATGTTCGAAGAAGGAGCGGTCTTCCGTCACTACTATTGCTTTGACAAGGTGCGGCGGCAGATCGTTGAACCCGACGATTCGACGCTTCGCGCGATCGTGCCCGGTTACCGAACTGATCAATTCAGGCTCTAAGAAGACCCTGTCAAGGTGTGCATTGCTCTCGGCGTTCGAGATGGCGCTGATCGTTTTCAGGTTGCGCGAGAATTGAAGATGGAGGCGCTGGTATTGATGCTGGCCATCGACTGTGGCAGCCTGGCTCGGCTCAAGATCCACGCTTGTTCCGCTCATCGAATAGCGACCTCTGGCCGCGTCCGCTTGCTGACCTTTCTCCACGTAGCCGGCGCGCTTCAGATAAGCGATGAGTTGGTCTACCGACAGCGTTTCACCTGCGCGAATTTGTTTCGGCGCGGCGTAGATGCCGGCTGAGCGAGTGTAAACTTCCCCTTTCAGAAGATTGTCGATGCGTCCGGAAAAGACCGTCCAGTAATAGATGAGCACGCCAAATACGACCGCTAAGACGACAACCAGCGGGATGATTACGGGCAGAGTGAATAAGCGTCGCAGCAAACGACGAATGAAACTCCGTTGCGGCTCTTCGTAATAAACCAGGCGCCCCGGTCGAGATGGGTATTTGCCGCCTTTCACCACGGGCGGTATCTGATCATTTTCTGGGGGGTAACGTATGGGCATAAAATAACGGACGAACTCACTGGCTGCCTTTCGACTAGTGTCGGGCTCTCATCGCCCAACATCGCAATCAGGCAACTTCCAGAAGAGCACGGGGATTCTTTGCGGCGATCATGAGCAACGTTCTGGCGGCTCCTGACGGAGCGCGTCTTCCCTGCTCCCATTCCTGCAGAGTGCGCACCGATACCCCGAGCAACTGGGCAAACCGCGCCTGGGAGAGACCGGTGCGCTCGCGAATGGACGTCACGTTGGGGACATTAATTACGCGCCCATGCTCTCCACGTTTGATTTCGCGAATGCCTTCGAGAATCTCCATCGCGATATTTCGATTTGACTTAGCCATCGATCTCCTCCTTGATCTTTCGCAAGACGCCGGCCGGGATATTTTCGGCAACATTCTTTGCGTAGATCGTCAGCATCCAAATAACGCCCTCGCGAACTCTGGCATAATAAACCACCCGAACACCACCACGCTTTCCGCGTCCCGGCGCAGACCATCTCAGTTTTCGTACGCCACCGGATACTACAATCAACGATCCTGACTCGGGATTGGCAATCAAAGTGTTTTGAAGTGATGCGTACTCTTCATCCGAAAGATATCTGCCAATCAGTCGAGAGAACAGCTTTGTCTCAATGAAGCTGAACACCCTTGCATTCTACGGCATTGCCGTATAACGATCAATAAGCGCGATTCCCTGGGAAGCAATTGACACTCCCCTGCTCTTTCGTTAACGTGACAGGCTCTAACGATACGAATTTGATGCGACAATTGATCTATGAGTCTTACAGCGCCTGGGTCGAGGTCTTTGGCGGGAAAGTTTCGCATCCGCCATGCCATTATCGCAGTCGTCGTCGCGATCTCTCTGGGGACCGTTGCCTTCCACTTGATTGAAGGCTGGTCGCTTTTGGACAGTCTTTACGTGACCGTGCAGACCGTTACGACAGTCGGGTTTGGCGACGTCACTCCGAAAAACACTCATGGGCGCATTTTTGCTATCTTCTTCATGCTCTTTGGGGTCGGCGTGGTGCTTTACGCGCTGACGAGCACGGTTCAATCGATCGTTCAATCAGAACTGGTGGCGGCGTTTGGACAGCGGCGCCGATCACGCAAAATGAGCAAACTGAGAAACCATTTCATCATCTGTGGGGCGGGACGCGTCGGCTCGCACCTGATACGCGACCTGCTTCAAACCAGAGAGCTTTTTATCGTCATCGAGCGAGATCCGCAGAAAGTTGCCGAGTTGACCGATCAGGGCGTCGCCGTTTTGGTTAGGGACGCTACTCTTGAAGAGAGTTTGCGCGAAGCCGGAGTAGAGCACGCGCGTGGACTGGCGGCGTGCCTTCCCAATGATGCAGACAATGTCTATGTCGTGCTGACCGCGCGCGATTTGAATGCGAAGCTGCACATCGTCGCGCGCGCTGCCGAAGAGCAAGCGGAAGTGAAACTCGTTCGCGCCGGCGCAAATCGCGTCGTCGCGCCCACGATCATCGGCGGACATCGAATGGCCACCGCACTGATCAAGCCGGCGGTCGCTGATTTCATCGATTCGATCACCGCCAGCCAACTCGAGCTGGCCTTCGAGCAGGTTGAAATTGATCCCACTTCAGCTCTTGCCGGTAGCAAGCTGCGCGACACAAACATACGTTCCGAGCTTGATATTGTCATCGTCAGCATCCGGCGCGGCGACGGCCAAATGCTCTTCAATCCGAGTGGCGAAACCACCATTGAAAGCGGTGACATGCTGATCGCGATTGGACATCCCGAGTCGCTGATCAAACTGAATGTTCTGGTGAAAGGGCCGCGCGCTGAGTCGAGAGCCTAACTGGTCGTTATGAAGATCCTGGTTACGGGCGGCAGTGGTTATCTCGGCGTTCACGTACGTCGCTTTTTTGAGGCGGATGATTTCTCGCGCCGCTCGGGCCTCGACCTACTCGATCCAGTCGATATCGCGCGCGTCACTGATTACGATGCGGTCATACACCTCGCTGCCCATCTCGACAAAGATTCCACCGCGGCTGAACTTTGCTTTCGCACGAATGCCGAAGGCACAGCGAATTTGCTCAAGTACATGCAACCCAATTCGGTTTTCATCTACGCCTCGACCAAAGATGTCTATGGTCAGCACGCCAGCGCATTTGATGAAGTCCCCGAAACTTGTTCAACTGATTACTGCGGCCAGACAGCGCTCGAGTGGTCCAAACTGATTGGGGAACGTTATGTCGATTACTACGCGCGTCAACGAGGCATTCGCGCCTGCATCTTTCGGCTGTCGACGGTTTATGCGCGACCATCGGACGGAAATGAAAATGGTTTTGTGACTCATTACGTCGAATCGGTCAAGCGCGGCTGGCCTATCTTGCTGCCGCTTGAGGGGCAGCCGATCCGCGACATCCTGCATGTGGACGACTTCTCGCGCGCCTGCAAAGCGTTCATTGATTCGTCCCGCTCCTATGGGCTGTATAATCTTGGTGGCGGCAAATCGAATTCGGCGACGCTGCGCGAGATGATCGACACGGTCGCCAGGCTTATTCAATGCAACGCTGTGATCGATAATGAAACATCGCTGCCGGCGCCGGTGCCTTTGAATTACATTTCAGATCTGTCGCGGGTTCGGGAAGAGCTTGGTTGGCAGCCGGAGATAAGCATGGGAGACGGATTGCGCAGCCTTGTGTGACCGCGGGAGCGCGGACAGCCTGTCCGCCGTTCTTTTGAAACATGACGCAACCAAAGTCTAAAGACATCAAGCGCGTCGTAGTTCGCGGCACCAACTGGGTCGGCGACGCGGTGATGACCGTGCCGGCTTTGCGGGCGCTTCGTCAACTGTTGCCAAACGCGCACATCACGCTCGCGACGCGCTCGTGGTCGACGGGGCTTTTCGACGGCGCGGATTTTCTCGATGACCTGCTGATATACGATCGCAAGCCGGGAGTGTTTATGGCTCCGCTGCGGCAAGCTCGCGAGTGGCGACGCCGCAGCTTTGATCTCGCAATACTTTTTCAGAATGCGTTCGAGGCGGCGCTGATTGCCCGCGTCGCTCGCGTTCCTCTTCGCCTGGGTTATGCAACTCAACATCGCGGCTTCCTGTTGACGCATTCTTTGTCGTTGCCGCAATGGCACAACTCCCGACACGAGAGTTTTTATTACCTTAATATCATCGCGCACTTGGAAACGTTGCTGGATGGCTCGTCAAAGATCTTGGATCGTGAACCAGTTTTTAACTTAAGTGTCAGGGATGATCGAAGAGCGAAAGCTTTTGAGTTTCTTCGCGCGAGCGGTGGAAGTGAAGGTCATCCTATCGTCGCGCTTTGTCCGGGATCGATAAACAGCCGCGCCAAACGCTGGCCCGCTGAACGTTACGCCGCGCTTGCCGATCGCTTTATTGAAGAAATGGGCGCAGACCTTTTGCTGATCGGTACCGCCGAAGAGCTTGATGTCTCGCAGGAAGTGCGCCAGCACATGCGGAACGAGCCTTTGATGCTTACCGGAAAAACGGACCTGGCGCAGGCGGTAGCGATTCTGAGTATTGTCGATCTGCTGGTAACAAACGACACTGGACCGGCGCACATTGCCTCGGCTCTGGGCCGTCCGACGCTGGTGATCTTTGGTCCAACAAATCCGTTGACGACGCGGCCGTTGTCTCCAGTCGCCGAGATCGTGCGGCATCCGCCTGACTGCGCGCCGTGCATGTTGCGCGATTGTCCGATCGATCATCGCTGCATGACCGCGATTGCGCCGGATGACGTGTTCGCGCGGGCGTGTAAACTTCTGATGTCCGACAAACGTCAGTTTGTCGCGGTTGGTGAAAGGAGCGGGTTGGGTGACCCGGCGACAAACTGAAGTTTGTCGGACATACGCATGAAGCGCGCTGTTTTCATGGACCGCGATGGCACGATCTCCGAAGAGGTTGGGTACATAAACCACCCTTCGCGATTTCGCGTCTTTCCGCACTCTGCCGATGCCGTACGTTTGTTAAATGAGCAAGGCTGGCTCGCGATTGTGGTAACGAATCAAGCGGGAGTGGCACGCGGTTATTTTTCCGAAGAGATGATCCACGAGATCCACGATCAACTAAAGCGTGATTTGGAGAACGCGGGCGCGCGGCTCGACGCGATCTATTATTGCGCACATCATCCTTCAGTCGGCGAACCGCCGTATCGCCAGGACTGCGATTGCCGCAAACCGAAGCCGGGGCTTATTCTAAAAGCCGCCAGAGAATTCGATATCGATCTTGCGCAAAGCTGGATGATCGGCGATCGCTACAGCGACATCGAGCTCGCGCGCAATGCGGGTGTTAACTCGGCATTTGTCTTAAGTGGTTATGGTCGCGGCGAGTGGGAGCATCAACGCGCTGAATGGAAAGAGGAGCCGGATCTTGTTTCGGGAGATCTGTTGGGAGCCGTCCAAACGATAGTCGAGAGAAGCAAAGACAAGAATTAGAGAGAAATGCGGACAGGATGTCCGCGCTCCCAGGGAGAAAATTTTGACGGTTGAACGCACATTAATGCAGGAGCGATTGATCAGTGTCATTCGACGCTTTCCGCTGCAACGAATCCTGGTCGTTGGCGATTCGGTCGCCGACCAATTTGTTTATGGCGCGATCAGTCGAGTGTCCCGCGAAGCGCCCGTGTTCATTCTGCGTCACGAACATACCGAGACGACGCCGGGTGGCGCGGCCAACTGCGCGATGAATCTCGCTTCGCTCGGCGGGCGTGTTGCCCTCGTCAGCATTGTCGGAGAAGACGAAGCGGGTCGCGCGCTCATCGAGACGCTGGAAGCCGCGGGAGTTGACTGCGCAGGTATCTTGAGAGAGGCCGCGGTCAGGACTACGAAGAAAGTGCGCATTCTTGCCGGCCAGCTTCACTCAACTCGCCAGCAAGTGATTCGCATCGATTACGATGGCGCGCCGATCGATAACGTTGACACCAGAAAGCTGCTTCAACAGCACGCGCTCGAACAGACGCAGGAGGCTGAGGCCGTAATTATTTCTGACTACAACTATGGCGTCGCTGAAGCGCAGATGGCTGCAGTCATAGGGAAAGCGGCGCGCTCTCGCAACACTCCCGTGCTGGTTGACTCGCGCTTTCAGCTCTCCAATTTTCCGGGATTCACTTCCGCGACACCAAACGAAGACGAGGTCGAGTTCATTCACGGCAAGGAGATCACCGACGCCGGCGAATTGGAATCCGCGGGCGAACAAATGCGCGAGCGATTGGGATATCGCGCGCTGCTGGTTACGCGCGGCGGCCAGGGGATGGTGCTCTTTGAAGACGGAGTCGCTCCGCTTCACATCGACGCGGTCGGCGCGCGCGAGCCGGTCGATGTCACCGGCGCCGGCGACACCGTAATCGCGACTTACACTCTTGCGCTCGCCTCCGATGCTTCATTTCCTGATGCGGCGCGGTTGGCAAATTACGCCGGCGGTCTCGTGGTAATGAAGCGCGGCACGGCGACTATCAGCACCGATGAACTTGAACATTCGATCTTGCATTCAAAGCTGACGTGAAAATGTCCACAGGCGAAGAATCTGACGTCACCTCCAGAATTCTTGACCGCGACGCTTTAGCCGAATGCGTTCAAAGTGCTCGGCAGTCAGGCGCGCGAATCGTGCTGGCTAACGGCTGCTTCGACGTCTTGCATGTAGGGCATGTGCGCTATCTTGAAGGCGCGCGCGCCCTCGGCGATCTGTTAATCGTCGGAATCAATTCAGATAAGCAAGTGGCGGTTCTTAAAGGCGCTGGTCGGCCGATAATGGCAGAAGGTGAGCGAGCTGAGATCGTGGCGTCGCTCGCAGCGGTCGATCTAGTGACGATCTTCGATGAACCCACGGTTGAGACCCTCTTACTAATCTTGAAGCCCGACATCCACGCAAAAGGAACTGATTACACCGAAGAAACAGTGCCTGAAGGCGAGGTGGTGCGAGCTTACGGCGGGCGCGTTGCCATTGTCGGCGATCCTAAGGGGCATTCTACCTCGCAGATGATTGACCGCCTGGTTGGTCGGTAGTTTTGCCTAATCGCTGATTACCATTTACCATTCCCATGTGCGCATTCTAATCGTCAAACTAGGTAGCATCGGGGATATCGTTCATACTCTCCCTTCGCTCGCTGCAATTAGACGCGGGCTGCCAAACGCGGAGATCTCCTGGGTCGTCGAGCGAGGCTCGGCGGAAATTTTAAGAGACAACCCGATTATAGATCGCCTCATCGAAGTCGACACGAAGGCGCTGAGGCGCGGGCTGATGTCTGGGGAGACGCTGCGGGCACCGCGCCAGCAGTTACGTCGGTTACGCGCCTCGGCCTTCGATCTCGCCTTAGATTTCCAGGGTCTATTAAAATCCGCATCAATCGCGCGACTTTCGGGCGCGCGGCGCATCTACGGCTTCTCGCGCGAGGGATTGCGCGAGCCTCCCAGTCGTTTGCTGCTCTCGCGGACAATTTCAGTTCCCAAACAGACACACGTCATTCGCAAAGGATTAGGTCTGGTGACAGGCGCGCTGGGCATTGCAGTTCCGACTGAAGCCACAGATTTCGAGTTTCCAATTGCTGTCAATGGAGTTAATCAGATCGAAGCGGAGGAAGTTGCGGCTGGGACCGATGGCAAGTATGTCATTCTGAATCCGGGTGGCGGCTGGCCCACCAAGCTCTGGAGCGCCGAGAAATTTGGTCTGCTCGCCGACGAATTGTGGTCACACTATGGCGTGACATCTTTGATTGCCTACGGTCCGGGTGAAGTGGAACTTGCCGAACAGGCTTTGCAAGCGAGTCGATCCGGCAAGGCGCGCGCGGTCACGCTTTCGTTGAAAGGATTTTACGCGCTCGCGAAAGGAGCGCAGGCATATGTTGGCGGCGACACGGGTCCAACGCATCTCGCCATCGCCGCCGGCACGCCGGTAGTCGGACTGTTTGGTCCGACTGAGTGGTGGCGCAACGGCAGTCCGCGCGACGAAGATATTTGCATTGAGCGAAACGATATCGGCTGCCGCACAGACTGCCATCGCCGTTCGTGCTCGCAATGGATCTGCATGGACATCGACGTCGAACGAGTGTTCCAGGCCGTGACCGAGAGACTGAAACGAGCGAATAGAATTCCGCAGGTGGAAACTGTCAGCATTACTGTTTAGAGATTGGACTTGTCGGGCCCGCAAACCATTTTCTCGCTAACACTGAATGACGGAACAAGTACAATTGCGCAGAGGCGGCACTTGGATTCAGCGTTGGCGTGTGCCGCTCGGTTTTGTTTGCGCGGCACTGTTCATTTTCTTAGCGCGACCAAGACCGGCAACATTAGCGGCGGGGGGCATTGTGTCAGTGCTCGGCGTCGCCTTGCGCGCGTGGGCTGCGGGCCATATTCGCAAGAACGATGCGTTGGCCACATCAGGGCCGTACGCATACTCGCGCAATCCGCTCTATCTTGGCAGCTTCGTTCTCGGTTTAGGCTTCACCATCGCGTCGGGTTGGTGGCCGTTGGCACTCCTGTTTGTCGCGCTGTTTCTTGGCATCTATTTTCCCGTGATGCGCGTCGAATCCGCGACTCTGTCGCAGTTGTTTGGTGACAAGTATCAGCACTATGCGCGCGAAGTGCCCCTGTTTCTCCCGCGGTTGACGCCGTATCGAGATCAAGACGTCGCTAGAGGCAGGTTCGACGCGAGTTTGTACATGCGTTATCGTGAGTATCGGGCGCTCCTGGGACTTTTGATTGCCTGGGTTGTGCTTGTGCTTAAGAGTTATCTTTTGAAATGAGATTGAGAAAACCCAATTTCGTAATTGTCTTTGTTAGGTTGATTTTGATCTTTGCTGCGCTTGGCGGCGTGTCGGCGTTTGGCCAGGAACCTGCTCTCAAAGTAGTGGCCAAGCCCTTTGAGCAAGGTGAGGAGCTGATCTACAAAGCTGAAATCTCAAGGTCCTTGTTGCGGAAACTCGATGTTGCGACTTTTAAGTTCAGCGCAGGCAAAACATCGGCGCTGCCAGAGGCAAATTCCGCAAACGGCGGGGCAACGGATTCCGCAACGGCGCTAAGGTTCACCAGCGACGTTGCGAGCGAAGGTTTTTTTGTCAAACTGTTCAATATTCACTTTCACCAACACGTCGAATCGATCGTGGATCCGGAATCACTGGCAGTGCAAAGGACCGTCAAGCTGGACGAACAGGGGAAGCGCGTGCGCAGCAGCGAAGCGATCTTTGATCGCAAAGCCGGAAAGGTCACCTGGACGGAGCGCGATCCAAAGGACCCAACGCGTCCCGTGCGCACGGTGAGTTCTGATTTTGCTGGACCGGTCCAGGACGTTCTGTCTGCAATTTATTATGTGAGGACGCAGCAACTTGACATTGGCAAGAGCTTCGACGTTTCAATCAGCGATTCCGGCAGGGTTGTTCGCATTCCCGTACGCGTCGTGGAAAAGACACGGATGAAGACAGCGCTCGGGCGCGTGACGGTGGTGCGTATCGATCCGGAACTGTTTGGTCAACGAGCACTGGTGAACTTGAAGGGCCAGTTTTCTATCTGGCTGACTGATGACAAGCGGCACATTCCAGTCAAGGCAGTGCTGAAGAGCGAATACGGAACGTTTGAAATTACGCTGAAGAAATTTTCACACTGAAATAGTTTAGAAACACTCCATTGCCGCATCTCTCGCCCGGCGTCCGCTACCCAATTCACAAATGAGCGCGCAACCATTGATCATTGGCCATCGCGGAGCGTCCGTCGTCGCGCCGGAGAATACGATCGCTGCCTTCGCTCGCGCACTCGATGATGGCGCGGATGGAATTGAGTTTGATGTCAGGCTCGCGAGCGATCGCGTTCCAGTAGTAATTCACGATGCGACATTGCAACGGACCGCTTTGACCGACGGCGCCGTTTCTGACCTCCCTTCTCCGCAACTGAGAAGGACTGATGTTGGAACCTGGTTCAATCGCGAGCACCCGGAAGTCGCCTCGGTAGAGTATGCGCGAGAAACCATACCGACGCTCCAACAGGTGTTCGAGCTTCTGGCCGACACTCGCGCGCTTGTTTATCTTGAGATGAAAGCCGATGGCGACGAAAGCGAATTGCTGGCGGCTGAGGTTGTGAAGCTGGTTCGTAATTACTCTCTTGCTGACCGAATCATTGTCGCCAGCTTCAACCTTTCATCGCTCGAGACGGTCAAGCGCATCGACTCGCATATTCGCACGGCGGCGCTCTTCGAGCCCCGACTCGATCGCCCCGTTTCGCTGCTCAGAAGCATGAAGATGGTGGATCTTGCTACGCGCTGTGGCGCCGAAGAGATAGCGCTTCATCATTCCCTGGTAAGCCGTCGCGTTGTCGGCAAAGCAGGCGAGCATGGTCTGAACATAGTTGTTTGGACAGTTGATGATCCGAAATGGATCGAGCGCGCGCGATCGCTGGGGCTCAAGGCCTTGATTACCAACGATCCGGCTCGCCTGCTTCGCGCAATGAGCAATTAGTGCAGCCTGCTGATTTGCGAAAAAACTGGAATACACCGACAATGTGTTGCACATAGGTTTCTTTTGGCGACGCACGAATTCTGCATTATTACCGTCACGAATCTTCGGAGGGAAAACTAAATAATGGTAGTGCAAAAGGGAGCGGAAATCGCTCCCGCAAAGGGCAAGCTTGGGGTGTTATTGGTCGGGCTGGGTGCGGTTAGCACGACATTCATTGCCGGCGTCGAAGCAATCAAAAAGGGTATCGCCGAGCCGATCGGCAGCCTCACACAGATGGGAGCGATTCGGCTCGGAAAGCGAACAGACAATCGCGTTCCGCTGATTAAGGATTTTGTCCCGCTGGCAAGACTGGAGGACCTCGTCTTTGGAGCGTGGGATATTTTCCCTGACTCGGCGTACGAAGCGGCAATGCACGCCGGCGTATTGGAGAAAGATCTGCTGGCGCGAGTCAAGGCTTCACTGCAAAAGATCAAGCCCATGAAAGCAGTCTTCGATCAGTCGTACGTCAAACGGTTACACGGGACCAATGTCAAGAAGGGCAAGACTAAGATGGCGCTTGCCGAACAACTCATCGACGAGATCGCTGCCTGGAGAAAGAAAAACAGATGTGCTCGCGTCGTAATGATCTGGGCAGCCTCGACTGAAGTCTTTATCAAGCAGCACGCCGTGCACAAGACGCTTGAATCATTTGAAAAGGCGATGCGAGAGAACCACAAAAGCATCGCGCCTTCGATGATCTACGCGTACGCGGCGCTGAAATCTGGCATCCCTTTCGCGAACGGAGCGCCGAATCTGACCGTCGACATTCCCGCACTTAGAATGCTCGCTGAGAAAAACCGTCTGCCTATTTGCGGCAAAGATTTCAAAACCGGGCAGACCTTGATGAAAACGATTATTGCTCCCGGTCTAAAATCACGCATGCTTGGATTGCATGGATGGTATTCGACAAACATCCTCGGCAATCGGGACGGCGAAGTCCTCGATGACCCGGGCTCATTCAAAACGAAAGAGGAGTCGAAGCTGTCGGTGCTCGAATACATCCTGCAGCCGGAGGTCTATCCGCGGCTCTACAAGGATTTCTCTCACGTAGTGCGCATCAACTACTACCCGCCGCGAGGCTACAACAAAGAGGGCTGGGACAACATCGATATCTTTGGCTGGCTTGGATACAAGATGCAGATTAAGATCGATTTCCTCTGTCGCGATTCAATCCTGGCGGCGCCGATTGTTTTGGACCTCGCACTGTTTCTGGATCTCGCTCAGCGGACGGGCATGAGGGGGATCCAGGAATGGCTCTCGTTCTATTTCAAGTCGCCGCAGACGGCGCCCGGTCTCTATCCGGAACACGATGTCTTCATCCAACTGATGAAGCTTAAGAATACTTTGCGGCACTTGCGCGGCGAAGATTTAATCACGCACCTTGGGCTCGAGTACTACGATTGAGTCTGCCATGATCTTGTCGGGCCACGTCAGTTGCGAAGAGGAATCTGTTCAGAAGATCTAATAGCGGCCTTCGCTGCGGCTTTTCGTCACTCATGTGATTGAAAAGGTGCTTCACACTTCTTTACAAAAGACATGCCCGCTTTACACCACCAATAATTGTCAGATTCTCGCTGCCGTGAATTGTCATCGTCGTCGACGCCCTGAAGCTCATCTTGCCCGGCGATAATCAATCTTCTCCAATATTTTGTGATGACAAATCACCCGGTGTCGTATATATAGCATCGGTGATGCACACGACCCGAACTCGCAAGAAGGCTCGTAAGCGAACTAACCGCAAGGTGATCGCATCAATTCAACCAGCGGATCGTTCCTTGCTTATGAAGGAGGCGGATGTGGCGCCGAGAGGCCGAAACGATGATTCGCAGAAAGGCCAGGTTTTAAGAAACGACGCATCCAGAAGGACCGCCAGGGCAAGGAGAACGGCCATGATTAGCGAAATGGAAATAGAAGAACTTAACGAGACAATGGGTACAGTCTTCCTCGACCCGGATCAAAAGAGCCAGCACGCTCAGGAATTTGAAGAACGGCTGACGGCCCGCATTGTTGGTCAGGAGCGCGCCGTGCGCCGCATGAGCGGTCTTTATCAAATCTTTCTGGCGGGAATGAATCCGCCCAACCGCCCGATTGGCACGATGCTGTTTCTGGGACCAACCGGCTCCGGAAAAACACGCGTCATTGAAGCCGCGGCGGAGGTCCTTTACGGCGATGCCAACGCGGTCGTCAAGATCGACTGCGCCGAGTTTCAGCATTCCCACGAGATCGCGAAACTGATCGGCTCGCCTCCAGGTTACCTTGGTCACCGAGAAACTTCGCCGATGCTGACCCAGGAGAATCTGGATCGCATGCACACCGATGACTTGAAGCTTTCGCTGATACTCTTTGACGAAATCGAGAAGGCGTCGGACAGTCTGTGGCAATTGCTGCTAGGTATTCTGGACAAAGCCACGCTAACGCTGGGCGACAACAGGCGCGTCGATTTTTCACACTCGATGGTCATTATGACGTCGAACTTGGGTGCCCGCGACATGGCGGAGCTAATTTCGGGCGGTATAGGCTTCGCGCCCGGCAAGGGCACTAGGAACATAAACGACACGGATGTGGATCAGAAGATTTACCGAACGGCCGTCGAGGCGGCCCGCCGCAAGTTTTCGCCGGAGTTTATGAACCGCATCGACAAGGTTGTGGTTTTTCGTTCCTTGAAAGAACACCACTTGCGACTGATTTTGGATCTCGAGCTACAAGCGGTCCAGGATCGCATCATGGCTTCCGCTGGCACGAAGTTTGTTTTTCAGTGTTCGGACACTGCCAAGGACATGCTTTTGCGGGAAGGCCTCGATTTCAAATACGGCGCGCGACACTTAAAGCGCTCGGTTGAACGCTTCCTCGTTTACCCGCTGTCGAATCTGGTAGCGACGAATCAAGTTGGCCTTGGCGACCTCGTCCATGTCGATCTCGATGACCTTTCTTACAAGCTGATCTTTTCGAAGCACTCTGGCGGCGCGTTGGTTCACGAGATTGCGCAACCAAAGGATGAGCCACCGATCGCTGAGAGTTTTTCCGGCGGGGTTGGTCTGCCAATTCCTCCGGCCACCAAGGCCGCACGCAAAGGGAGCCGCGGCGAAAAGACCGAGAGCTAACGACCTTCGCGTAACCATGAAATGCAAAACGCCGGCATCTTAACGATGTCCGGCGTTTTTGTTTTCCGTAGAGTACTCTCGCGGCTACGATGGATTCCTTGCCTCTTTTGGTGCGATCTTGCGCAGGGCTTCATGCGCAATACGAGAAAGATAAGGATCGTGCGCGCCGATAGCCGCTCGCAATGCCGGGGCCGCCATCGGGTCGCCAATCAAACCCAGAGAGCGCGCCGCCTCTCGCTTGACCTCTGCAGGAAACAAATCGTTCGAGAGTGCATCGATCAGCGCAGGCACGCCAGCCCGACTTCCTATCTGCCCGAGCGAACGCGCGACAGCCTTGAGAACAAACTGGTTCTCTTTTGCTTTTCGCTTGCGTCCCTTGCCGGATGCTTGTGCAGGACCGCCTGAGAGGATTTGAGCCAACGAGATAACGGCAGCTTCATCGCCAATCTGGCCCAGAGCGGTCGCTGCCGCGCCACGCACTCCGATTGCCTTGTCCATTGTTAGCCGCTCGATTAGGGGACTGACCGCGCTTCGACTTTTCGTTTTGCCGAGCGCGTAACTTGCTTCCTGCCGCACAAACTCGTCCTTGTCATTCAAAAGCGGAATGAGAACGGCCGCGCTCTCGTTCGCCGGTAGTGACAAGACCGCAGCTGCGGCCGTAGCTCGCACAATCGGAACCGGATCGCTTAGCGCCACAAGCGCCGCCTTTGAAGCCTCCGGCCGGCGCATTACTCCCAGACGCATTACCGCATCGCGCCGCTCTTCAACTTCTGTGGAACTCAAACGATGACTCTGTTTCTCGATTTCGAGCTGAAGTGGCGTAAGGGATCTTTGCGATTGAGGAATTGAACGCAGTACGGCGACGCTTACGTGCGCCAGGCCATCAATCGAAGCTGCGATCACCAACAATAAAATGCCGCAACTGCGCAAACGAGTTGTCGGATAGGTGACGGAAGTCATTGCGTAAGCCGGATCAATCCATCCAAGCCAATTTTGGATCTGCGGCGCGCGGAACTATACACGACGACCTAAGACGCAAGCAATACTTTGCTTCCGACGAAACGAGTTCGTGGTCTAGTCAATCCGCGAGGCAATGGCGTGCATCGAGTCGACTATCAAGACCGCGATCGGTGGATAGAGGATAAGGTCCGGAATCAAAAGCGTCGCCGCGGACGACATAAGCATGTTGGAATGCACGACCTGAACCTGGTGCCGGAACAGCATGTTCAGATCAGAAAAAAAATCTTCCGCGTGCCAGCCTATAAAGAGTCCAATCCCGACGCTGACCATGTAGCCCAAGATCAGAAATGCATAAGCTGACGAGCGAGTGTATGGCTGCTCCGGCTCTTCCTCTTCACGCATGATCGAGTCCTGAATCGACTTCGGTGTGTACGTGTAGTGCGCCAGGTACTCACGTAACCTGGAGGCCAGGTGCCAGACGCCAATCACAAACAGTGTGATCACGATAGCCCGTCCGGCAAAGTTAAAGAAATCCCAAAGATGGGGTTTGATCATCGCGAGAAAAAAAGTTGAGAGGAAAAGCGAGACCGTCGTGAACACCGCGCGTTGTCGTTCCCTGTTTTCCCGCCGATCCCTTTCGAGGACTTCATCGACGATCCGGTCCCAACGAGCCTGGACTGCGACATTCCTCGCGCGACGGGCGTGCGGGTTATCAGAATGAAGAATCGAATAACTCCTGTTCTTTTGTGCCTGTAACCGATCGTCGTAGTGGGCCCGTTCCTGCGGGTCGCTCAGGACATGATAAGCCTTTGAAAGCAGCGCGAATTCGCGAGCGGCTTTCGGCGAGCGGTTGACATCGGGGTGATGCAGCCGGGCGAGTTTGCGATAGGCGGATCTTATTTCAGCGGTAGGAGCGGTCTGCTTCACACCCAGAATCGCGTAATAGTCGATCACCGCGCTTTTCAACTCCTTCAAGAGCTATCCGGAGAGATAATTCCAGACCACTGCGGAGAACAGTCGAGCGAATTATAGCACCTTTTTGCTGGAGATTACCGCCTGCCGTTGGAGCGAGGCCCGGAGCCGTTTGTCTCTGCGCGAAGAAACTGGGAAAGGATTTCTTAGAGATTGAGGGGCCAGAGGGGCAGCTCATGACTCCTCGAGCGGCCTTCGAGGGGGGCGAGGACGTTCGTTTTACAGTTACCTGCACCCTCTGGCTGTTGCCAGACGTTTATCAACTCTTGTGCCATGAGTCATGTAGACGAAGATACAAGAGAAATGCCCAAATTGCGTGATTCTCAAAACGCTATCTGTTCACAATTGAGCACACTGCTGTCCACAGTTTAGTACACATCTCCAAACAATCGGATTTGCTCTTCTTAATCTGCCAGATGGAAAGAAAGGAAATTAGCCTGGGCCTTCGGTTGACTCGACGGCCGGGTACTAAGCCTGTGCTGCCCGATCGACGATATTGATCAATGTGCGAACCGCTATCCCCGTAGGACCTTTTGCGCGATAGGGCTTTGCTTCGTCTGCCCAGGCGGTACCGGCGATGTCCAGGTGTGCCCACGAGACGTCTTCAGCAAATTCTTTGAGGAACGCCGCCGCCGTTATTGTTCCGGCCTTGCGCCCGCCGACGTTCTTGATGTCAGCAATGTCCGACTTGATCTGCTTGGAATACTCTTTGTCGAGCGGCAACTGCCAAAACTTTTCTCCCACCTGTTTGCCTGCTTCGATCACTTCATCGATCAACTGCTGGTCGGTGCCGAGAATGGCTGCATTTACGTCACCAAGCGCAACCGAAACTGCGCCGGTTAGCGTTGCGAGATCGATGATCCTCTTCGCACCCAATTTTTTTGCGTAAGCGATCGCGTCTGCCAGTACCAACCTTCCTTCAGCGTCGGTATTGATAACCTCAATGGTCTTTCCAGTCATCGCTCTGACAACGTCGCCGGGCTTGGTGGCCTTCCCCGATGGCAAGTTCTCCGAGCAAGGCGCCACTCCAAGAACAGGTATGCTCGGTTTTAGTTGGGCTATTGCGCGCATCGCTCCCATCACTGTAGCGCCACCCGTCATGTCGTACTTCATCAACTCCATATTCTCGCCGGGCTTCAACGAAATGCCACCCGAATCGAAAGTGATTCCCTTCCCGACAAAAGCAAGCAGGTCCTTGTCGGGTTTTCCGGCAGCATCCGGCGGCGTGTATTTCAGGATGATCAGTTTTGCCGGTTCCTCTGAGCCATGGCTAACACTCAGCAATGAACCCATTCCTTCCTGCTCCATGCGTGCTTCGTCGAGCACGTCGATACTGAGGCCGAATTCGTTGGCGATCTCGCGCGCGCGTTCCGCCATGTTCGTGGGAGTCATGTAAGCGCCCGGCTCATTCGCAAGATCGCGGGTAAAGTTCACGGACTCTCCGACAATGCGTCCGCGTTCGGCGCCGCGCTTCAGCGCATTTCCGTCTGCGCCTTCAACTACAACCACCAGTTGATCGATTTCCCGCTTCTCTTTGTCGACAGTGCGATACTTGTCCGGTTCGAACAGCCCCATGATTGCGCCTTCAACCGCGGTCGAAACAACCTTTTGCGCTTCACCCTCGGCACGAGGAACCAGGGCCAGCGATTTAAGACTCTTGCCGCGAAGAAATCGCGCTGCTGTGCCGGCCATCTGCGCGATCTGCGCGGCCCCATATTCGGCTTTGTCGCCAACACCCACTAAGAGCAAACGCTGAGCTTTCAACTTTTGGTTTCCCAAAAGGTGCAGGTAAACCGTCTCAGCCTCTTTGCCTTTCAGTTCTTCGGAATCGATCACCGACTTGACCATGCCGCCGGTAAGCGTGTCCAACTCCTTCAAAAAACCATCATCGGCTTTTTCATCTTTGAAGACCGCGATCGCCACGGCCTGCACGTCTAACTCCTCATAACGTTCCGGAGTTCCTTCAACTCGCATTATTATTCCGTCTCCCATTCTTAGAATTTAATATCGTTCGCGCGAACGCTCTTTAAGCTGCGCGCGCGCCTCGCGGTCGGCGGTGCGACGCATTTCGGTCTCGCGTTTGTCGTAGAGCTTCTTGCCTCGCGCCACTCCAACTTCCAACTTGATGTGCCGGTTTTTCATGTAAACACGCGTCGCCACCAACGTCATTCCCTGTTTGACCGACGCCTCGTCCAGCTTGTCGATCTCGCGCCGGTGCAGCAGCAGCTTGCGCGTTCTCAGCGGTTCGTGGTTTTCCCGGTTGCCATGAGAATAAGGCGAAATGTGTGCATTAAACAACCACGCCTCGCCATCGCGCACACCGACATAAGACTCTTTCAACTGAATGCGGCCGGCCATCACGCTCTTCACTTCAGTTCCAGTCAAAGCAATTCCAGCCTCGTATTTATCCGAAATGTGATAGTTATGAAAAGCCGCGCGATTGGCCGCGAGAGGTTTTTCTGCACTTGATGCAACCATGATTTGAATTGTCGATTTCTGATCTTAGATTTTTGAATCGGAGATCTGAAATCAGAAATCCCTTTCAACTTCGTCTCGCAACGGTCGCGTCATCAATTCAGTTGCGGCTTCGCTCGCGCTCCTGCCTTCATAGAGTACCGCATGAACTTGATCAGTAATCGGCATTTCAACTCCAACCCGTGCAGCGAGGCGCCGAACAGCCAACGTAGTCTTCACTCCCTCGGCGACTTCACTCATGCCGCTCGTGATTTCCGCCAGCGTTCGGCCCTTACCCAACTCCTGACCCACATATCGATTGCGCGACAAACGGCCGGCGCAGGTAAGCACGAGATCGCCGAGTCCTGCCAGGCCCATCATCGTTTCAATTCTCGCGCCTTCGCGCAACGCGAGCCGCGACATTTCGGCCAGCCCGCGTGTGACGAGCGCCGCAACGCTATTCGAACCGAAGCCGAGACCCGCTACCATTCCCGCCGCAATCGCCATCACGTTTTTCACCGAACCGCCGAGTTCGGCGCCCACTAGATCATCGTTTGCGTAGATGCGCAGGTTCTCGAAACTAAGCTCCGACTGAACCGAACGGCGATCTTCGGCACTTGAACTCGCAGCGACGATCGCGGTCGGGTGCCCCGCGACAACCTCTTTCGCAAAGGACGGTCCCGTAAGGCAAACAAGCCGCGGCTGAAACTCTTTCGCGACTATATCATTCAGAACTTCCGAGATACGCTTGCCGGTTTCGACCTCGATTCCTTTCGTCGCGCTGACAAAGATCATTTCAGATCGCAGACTGCCGGCCATGCTCGTCAGAATTTCGCGCGTCGCGTGCGAAGGCGCCGCGAGTATCACCAGTTCGGCGCCGGCGAGACATTCGTCTCCCGACATTGTAGCCAAAACGCTGGCCGGAACCGCGACGTCCGGCAGATACGCGCTGTTCGCATGCGAGTCGTTGATTGAATCAACTACTGCCGCATTCCGTGACCACAGGCGGACCTGGTGACCCTTGCGCGCGGCAACGATCGCCAACGCCGTGCCCCAGCTTCCCGCTCCGATGATCGCGATACGTTTCATAAGCAGACGATTGACGACAGACCATAGACCATCGCAAAACCGTCTATCGCTCCTTTTCTATCGTCCATCGTCCATCGTCCATCGTCTGCACTTACCCGAACTTGCTCTCAGTACCGCGGATCAATCTTGCGATATTTGCTCGATGCATGAAAATGATCAGCAGACCACCGGCGATTGCGATCACCATCACGTATTGAAATCCTGTCACCGGCCGGATCAGTGCGTGTTGCAACCAAACGAACAGGGGAACTGTCGCTGCGGCAATGATCGAACCGAGCGAAACGTAGCGCGTCAGCCAAACAATCAAAATGAACAGCACTCCTGAGAACGCCACTGCCAATGGAACTAAGGTGATGAAAACGCCGACGCCTGTCGCAACTCCCTTACCGCCGCGAAAACGCAGCCATACCGGGAAACAATGACCGATAATCACCATGACCGCCGCGACCACGACAAACCAATTGACTGCGTAGTTCGACGTCAACACCAATCGAGCCAGCGCAACCGCCGCGGCTCCCTTCGCCGCATCAAGCAGCAGCGTGACCACACCCGCCGCTTTTCCCGCGCGCCGCGAAACATTGGTTGCGCCGGTGCCGCCCGATCCACTCTCGCGCACATCCGCGCCTGCTACGGAGCGCACAATCAAATATCCGAACGGAATTGAACCGAGCAGATACGCAGCGAGAATAACCAGAACCGGTCGCATGAAAGTTTTCCGCTGAACGAGCGCCGACCATAGCGGATCAGGCGTTTAGAGTACCAACTTTAGTTGGGTATTGTCGGTGTCGCCGCATATATGACGTATGAATAAACTACCCAACTAAAGTTGGTACTCTAAACGCCGTTTCGTTTCTTACTTACCCTTTCTTGGCGGCTGGCTTTCGCTGGAACACTCTCAATCAATCTTGCGCCACTGCCGGCCATCGCGTGCGATCAACTCATCGGCGTCCTCTGGTCCCCAGGTGCCGGCAGCATAGTTTGGAAAATTTCGCGGCGGCAGTGCTTTCCAGACGTCAATTACAGGCTCGACAACGCACCAGCCGGCCTCGACCATATCAGTGCGTTGGAACAGAGTCGCGTCGCCGATCATGCAGTCGTAAAGCAATCGTTCGTAGCCCGTGCTCGTCGACACGCCAAAATAATCCGCATAACGAAAGTCCATGTTCACGGCGCCCATCGACACCACGGGCCCCGGAATCTTCGCGCCAAAGCGCAGAGAGATTCCCTCATTCGGCTGGACGTGAACAATCAAACGGTTTCTCGTCAATTGATCGACCGACGTTTTGCGAAACAGCATGAACGGCGCGCGCTTGAATTGAATCACAATCTCGGTAACGCGTTTCTTCAGATGCTTGCCCGTGCGCAAATAAAATGGCACATCGTTCCAGCGCCAGTTGTCCACCGAGAGTTTCATCGCCACGAATGTTTCCGTATTGGAATTCGGAGCAACTTTTTCTTCAGCGCGATAGCCAACTGCTTTCTCGCCATCTATTGCCCCGGGCCCATACTGCCCGCGCACTGTATCGGTGAGCACACTCTCCGGCGACAGCGGCTGAATCGCTTGCAGAATCTTTGCCTGTTCATTGCGCACTGCATCGGCGGCGAACGAAACCGGCGGCTCCATCGCCGTCAATGTGATCAACTGCAGGATGTGATTGGGCACCATGTCGCGCAGCGCGCCCGCGCCTTCGTAATACGCGCCGCGCTTTTCGACGCCGATTTCTTCCGCTGCGGTAATCTGCACATGATCGATGTAGTTGCGATTCCAGACCGGCTCGAAAATGCCGTTGCCAAAACGAAAAACTAAAAGGTTCTGCACCGTCTCTTTACCGAGGTAGTGATCGATGCGATAGATCTGGTTCTCTTTCAGCACCTCGCGCAGCTCTCGGTTTAGCGCGCGGGCCGATTCCAGATCGTGACCGAACGGTTTTTCGATGATGATGCGGCGCCAGCGTCCAGCTTCTTCGCGAGCAAGTCCAACGTTGCCAAGTTGCTGGACGATCGGCGAGAACAGTTCCGGTGCAGTCGCCAAATAGTAAAAGTAGTTACCACCGGTTTTGTCCGTACTATCGATCGTTGCCAACAAGTCTTTTAATTCGTGGAAGGTATTTTCTTCGGTGCCGCTGCCGGGCAGATAGTGAAGCCGGCTGACGAAGTTCTGCCACTTGTCCGATTCAAAATCGTCCGGGTACAAGACTTTTACATCTTCGGTTATCTTCTCGCGGAATTCTTCGGAACTCATCGGCGTGCGCGCGACCCCAACAAGCGCAAAGTCGTTCGGCAAATAATTTTCTTTCGCAAGATTGAAAAGCGCCGGAATCAGTTTGCGCTTAGTTAAATCGCCTGACGCGCCAAAGATCACCATGACGCACGAGTCTGGTTGCTCTGGTCGCTCCGGCGTCAAATCGCCTGTTGCTCTGGTATTCATTTGCTGTTCACCCTTGTATTCTGCCGGTCTTCGACCTTGAAGAAAGTTCAACCATCCGCTACCGCAGGTGGTTCTGACAAAACTTAGAGATAAGTAGCGGCGGCTTTGTCGACTAACCATTCGAGCGATCCGTCAACTGGCCGAATCGCTTGCGAAGGCAGTCGCGCCGGATCGCGCGGTCCGCGCATGACTTCCGCGAGTCGCCGCGCTTTGCTTTCGCCCGTTACCAGAAACAGAATGTGCGCCGCGTGATTTATGGCCGGCGCGCTCAACGTAATGCGAAATGTCTTGAACTTCTCGACCCAGTTTGCCACCACCCACGCGCGCTCTTCCTTCAACGCGATCGTGCCGGGAAAGAGTGAGGCCGTGTGCCCATCGTCACCCATTCCCAAAAAAACGAGATCGAACCGCGGCCATGAAACGCCTTCGAAAAAGGATTGCAGCTCATCTTCATAGAGGCGCGCACTCGCCGCCGGATCGCCTTCGCCAATCATCCGGTGAATATTCTGCGCCGGAATCGGCAGACGCGAGAACATTGCGCGGTTGGCCATGCGATAGTTGCTCTCCAAATCCTCCGGTGGCACACAGCGCTCGTCACCAAAGAAGACATGCACCCGGGACCACACGACTCGGTTCCGGTAGTCCTCGCTGGACAGTAACTCGTAGGTTCGCTGTGGTGTCGACCCGCCGGCCAGCGCTATGCCAAAGCGTCCGTGCGCGGTGATTGCTGCTGCCGCCAGATCGGCGAACCGGTCAGCGGCCGCGTGCGCTACGTCTTCCGGATCTTCGAGAACGACAATGTTGCCAGGCAGCTCCATTGGAACCCCGCTCGTTCGCGCAGTTATCGTCCCTTGGTGTTACGGTCTACGGGAAAGTTTATCACGACCGGCGGCTCGACTTGTCATCGGTGGATCACCGGGTCGTGTCCTAATTTGAAATCTCTGTGCGCCCTCAGTGTCCTCCGTGTCTCTGCGGTGAGTGCTTCTTCTGGCTTCTCCACCACAGAGTCACAGAGATCGCAGAGGGTTGCACAGAGAAAAAGGCAAAGTAGGACACCACTGATATCGAGCCGTAATCGAGTGCAATTAGAAGTTGGACTTCATGCTGCTGATCAAGCTGCCACCGACGACAGAGACTGTGTGAAACTCCTTGCGGATACCACAGGCTTGCCCTGTGGAGCTTCATGTTGGCAGCTAAACAAGAAGGCTTTTCGGTTCTTTGAGGAGATGCCACGGGCTTTCCCCGTCGGAGTCTCACGTTGATTTGCTCACGAATCGGTGCGCAACGTGAACCTCCACCCGGCAGGCGGGTGGCATCCTTCAAAAAGGCCAAGCTCTTCGTTGTAGCAGCCAGCGTTAATCACCACGGTACAAAACCGTGGCATAACCTGAGTTTTCACACAGTCGCTACCGCTCTCGGTCCTGTAATTGAGGCTTTCGGCGGTAATTGAGTCCCACTTTCAATTACTCCCGTCATGATCTAATCTATTGAATGACAGTGGTAATGGTTATGCCGAGCGAAAAGAAGCGGGCGCTGATTGTCGTAGATGTGCAGAACGATTTTTGTCCGGGCGGCGCGCTGGCCGTGACGCACGGTGACGAAGTCGTTGCGCCGCTCAACCGATTGATGGAAGAGTTTCTCGCACGCGGCGAGCCAGTCTTCAAGAGTCGCGATTGGCACCCGCCCACCACGAAACATTTCGCCGCATACGGTGGCACGTGGCCAGTGCATTGTGTGCAGGAAACAAACGGCGCCGAATTTCATCCAGACTTGCTCGACGACATTCATATTCGCGTCGTCTCGAAGGGGCTGGGCGACACTGACTGCTATTCCGCGTTTGACGAAACCGATCTCGCGTTGCAGCTCGAGCGACTCGGCGTCGAAGAGGTTTGGGTTGGCGGACTCGCCACCGACTACTGCGTAAAGAGCACGGTGTTGGATGCTCTACAACAAGGCTTCAAGGTCAAAGCAATCAAAGACGCGATGCGCGCCGTTGATCTGCAACCGGGCGACGGCCAGCGCGCCATCGACGAGATGCGCGCGGCAGGAGCGGAGATAATTGAAGACAGGACGCAGGGGCAGACGGCGGGCGGCAGCTAGATTTTTTTCCTTCCTGCCTACTGCTCCTGCCTCCTGCCTCCTTTTCTTGAGTCATGGGCACATTAAACTTCGATCGCTATCACGCCGCGATGGGCGACGCGTCTTACAAAGACGTCGCGCGGCTGCATGACAAACCACTCAGCGATGCGCAAGCAACCTTTTATGTGACGCAGCGCAAGCTGCCGTTCGCGCCGGTGTTGGGCCATGAGCGTTTAGTCAGATTACTGATCGACAGCCAGATCGATCGTCCGCGTTTGCGCTTTCTCGAACAGGATCGCGGCGGTCTTAAGTTATTCGCCAAAGCGATCGAGGACATGCAATTCGTCGGCGCGATTCGTGCGGTGCGTCCCGGCACAATCGTTTTCGCGCAGCAACCTTTCGCAGACATCGCCGGCGCTTTTGGTTTGACACAGGCGCAGGAGATCAAGTTTGAGCACGCGTTCGATCTGCCTATGACTACTGCGAGCACCGCGATGCAGTTTCGCATGGCCGCCGGCGATCGCTGGTTGTCGGATTTTTCTTTACGCCGCAATGGCGACATCGAGCGCGCCGTCGACATTGCCGTTTACGCTTTCATCGGTGGCTTCAACGACACTTCAAACATGGAAGCCGCGCATCGTCTCGACATTCCCGCCGTCGGCACTGAAGCGCATTACTGGCAGCAATCCTATCTCGAGTTCATGCACGACCCGGAGATCGAGCCACGCACCGGCAAGCCAAAACATTTCGAGCAAGTCGCGTTTGAAAGATGGCTCGATGCGAATCCGAACGGCACCACGCTGTTGGTCGACACCATCGATGTCTACATGGGCGCGGTGCATGCGGCGATGGCTGCGACTTCAACGGAGGCGCGTCGCAAAGCCTTCAAAGGATTCCGCGTTGACTCAGGCGATCTGGCGGAACTCGGCAAGTGGTGTCTGCGTTTCTTTGAGGCAAATGGGTTGCGCAATCTGCGGACAAATCTTACCGGCGATCTTGATGTGCAAAAGGTGCGGCAGATCGTCAAAGAGTTTCCCGAAGTGGCCGGCTTTGGCATCGGCACCAAACTGTCGAGCGAAGTCCGTTCCGTAGCAGGTGTGATCTTCAAGCAATGTCTGATCGACGATCTTCCGACTCTCAAGGCTTCAAACTCCGCCGACAAGACGACGCTTCCCGGCAGGCTGCAACTGTTTCGCGGGATCGACAAGAACGGTTATTTCGTCGGCGACGTGACCGGCCTCAACGACGAAGAGATCGAGATTCCCGGAGCAGTCAAAGTCGAGCGCTTGCTGGTTCCCTTCTGGGAAAACGGCCAGCAGGCCTCGATTCCTTCAATCGAAAAGCAGAAGGCCATTGTCGAAGACCAACGCCGGCGTTTTCCCGATATCGAAAACTATCCTTGCACGCTCAGCGAAAGACTTGAGAAGCTGCGCGATGACCTCACCGCGGCAATGCTCGCGGACAGTTCCGGCTGGCAAGACGTTCTGAAGATGCCTGAGCCCGCTCCAGATGAAACAGTTCAAGTGAAGTAGCCTGTCGATCTGAGGTCTTCGATCTTCGGTCTTCGATCTTAAATCTTAAATCTTAAATTTGTGATCTTTGAGCGCTCGTGCAAGCGCTTTACACCATTAAGATGCGCTTCGAGTGCTTTGCCGATCGATTGCGGCAGCATCGTTATCCTGTCCTGCTCGCCCTTACCATCGCGCACGATGATTTCACCACGAGCGAAGTCTATATCCTTTACGCGCAAACGCACCGACTCCATTACACGCAATCCCGCACCGTAGAGCAGGCTGGCAAGCAAACGATTGATGTGGCTCAAACGAGCGATGACCGCCTCAGTCTCTTCGCGCGTCAGAACCACCGGTAGCCTGCGTTTCTGGCGCGCGCGCACGATCCCCTCGATCTGCGGCAATTCGATCTTCAAGACTTGACGATAGAGAAAAATTAAGGCGTTAAGGGCTTGATTTTGAGTCGGTGCGGCGACCTGTCCATCAACGGCCAGATGAGTTAGAAACTGAGAGATATGTTCCGAACTGAGGTCCCGC
>JBGPWL010000103.1:0-14647 GCA_041492185.1 Pyrinomonadaceae bacterium
GCGCTGGCGATGATTCTTGAGGGCGAGCGCAGCGGCCAGCTTTATCCGGGCAAAACGATTCTCGACGCCACCAGCGGCAACACCGGGATTGCTTACGCGATGATTGGCGCCGCGCGCGGTTACCCGGTAACGCTTTGCCTGCCGAAAAATGCCGGCGCGCAACGCAAACGGATTCTCAAGAGTTTCGGTGTTAAGATCATTGAAACTGATCCGCTGATGTCCACGGACGGCGCGCAACTTGTCGCGCGGGAAATGTTTGAGAACGCGCCCGAAAAATATTTCTATCCGGATCAATACAACAACCCTGCCAACTGGCGCGCGCATTATGAAACGACTGCGCCGGAGATTTGGGAGCAGAGCGAAGGACGCGTCACGCATTTTCTTGCAGGGCTTGGCACCTCAGGCACTTTTGTCGGGGTGACGCGCCGGCTGAAGGAATTCAATTCGTCGATTCGCGCCGTCTCGATGCAACCGGATTCACCTTTGCACGGGCTTGAAGGATTGAAGCACATGGCGACGGCGCTGACGCCGGGCATTTACGATCCGACTCTTGCGGACGACAACGTCGAGGTGTCGACTGAAGCTGCGCAGGCGACAGTTCATCGCCTGGCCCGCGAAGAAGGGCTGTTGGTGGGGACGAGCTCAGGCGCGAACGTTTTTGCGGCGCTGCGTCTGGCGCGCACATTACCCGCGGGATCGTTGGTCATCACAGTTATTTGCGACGGCGGTGAGCGATACGTGAGCGAAGCCTAAGCTCTAGCTGACGCTTCGTGAACTCATCGAGTCTTGGTAGCAGTGTTGTTCCGAAGGAGAACCATTTGATCGCGCTGGGCCAACAACACCTGACGGAAATCCGCGCGCACGGCGAGCGCGATTATCCTTACGAATGCTGTGGACTGCTGATCGGGCGCTTCGCGCGGGATGGGACCAAACTTGTGCTTGAAACTTATCCGATTTCAAATGCGCGCGAGGAAGCAGCGAAGCGCAATCGATTTCTAATCCGACCCGAAGAGCTTTTGCGCGGCGAGCGTTACGCGCGCGAGAAGAAACTCGAAGTGATTGGCTTTTATCATTCGCATCCGGATCATCAGGCCGTGCCATCGCAATACGATCTCGAACATGCGTGGCCGACTTACTCGTACATCATCGTTTCGGTCAGTAATAGCCGCGCCGAAGATTTGTGGTCCTGGGAAATGCAACCGGATCGTTCACGATTTAATAAAGAAGAGATTGAAGAATTTGTCGGAGCCGATTTGTAGAAAGGAAGCAGGCAATGACCATCATGATTTCCATTCCCAGCGCGCTGAGACAGTTCGCCGGCGGACAATCTCAGATTCAGGTTGAGGCGCGCACCGCGGGCGAGGCTCTGGAACAGCTCACTGCGACGCATATCGAATTGCGGCGGCACCTTTTCAGCGACCAAAACGCGCTGCGCAATTTCGTCAACGTTTATGTCAACGACGAAGACATTCGCCATGCCGCGGGCGCGGACACCCAGTTGAAAGACGGCGACACAATAATGATCGTGCCGTCGATTGCCGGCGGCGCCGCGGCCGAGCAGGAAGTCGTCGAAGAACTGCCCATGCTTTCGCGCGAAGAGATCGCGCGCTACTCGCGGCATCTGATCATGCCGGAGGTTGGCATGCATGGCCAGCGGAAGTTGAAAGCCGCGAGCGTGCTGATGATCGGTACGGGCGGATTGGGCGCGCCAACGGGCATGTATCTCGCGGCGGCGGGCGTTGGCCGGCTCGGCATTGTTGACTTCGACGTTGTCGAAGCGTCAAATCTACAGCGCCAGATTATCCACGGCACGCGCGACGTCGGCCGTCGCAAGACCGACTCGGCGCGCGATCGCCTCCGCGACATCAATCCGCACATCGAGATTGAAACCCACGAGACGCGTTTGACGAGCGAGAATGCGCTGCGACTCTTCGAGAACTACAACATCATAGTTGACGGCACGGACAACTTTCCGACGCGCTACCTGGTGAACGACGCGTGCGTTCTCACGGGTAAGCCGAATGTCTACGGATCGATCTTTCGCTTTGAAGGACAAGCGAGTGTTTTTTGGCCCAGTGCTAAAAATGCCAGTGGGGCTTGTTATCGATGCTTGTATCCTGAGCCGCCGCCGCCCGGGCTCGTGCCCTCGTGCGCCGAAGGCGGCGTCCTCGGCGTGTTGCCCGGCATAGTAGGCGCGATTCAGGCGAACGAGACGATCAAGATCATTCTCGGCGCCGAAGACATTCTGGTGAATCGTTTGTTGTTGTTCGACGCGTGGCAGATGAAGTTTCGCGAGTTGAAGCTGCGTAAAGATCCGCGCTGTCCGGTCTGCGGCGAAAATCCGACCATCAAAGAGCTGATCGATTACGAAGAGTTTTGCGGCCTGCGAGCCGAGCCTCAGGCGCGGGAATCCAGGCTGGAAGAGATTACCGCGACGGAACTGAAGCGACGCATCGATCGCGGCGACGACATTCAGATCATCGACGTGCGCGAGCCGCATGAGTACGAGATCGCGCGCATTCCGGGGACAAAGTTGATTCCGCTCAGCCAGATAGTCAATCGCCTGAACGAAATCGATCCTTCACGCGAAACGATCTGCCATTGCAAGGGCGGCGTGCGCAGCGCAAAAGCGATTGACGCACTAAACCGCGCCGGCTTTCCCGGACGCTTGATCAACCTGAAGGGCGGCATCACCGCCTGGTCGAACGATGTCGATCCGACCGTGCCGACGTATTAGAAGTGAGGCGCCAGAGCCAGAGTGCGGAGTTGCTTTGGATCCTTGAGAAATGCCAGATCTGAATCGGTTGTCTGCGCAGTGTGAGGACCCCTTACGCTGTTCGCCCAAAAACAGACCGGCAATTCACGATTCGATCTCATCAAAGAGTTCCTTGATCTGATCGAATTCTAGATACTTGGTATCAATGCGAACACCACTGAAGATGCCTTCGATTCTATTTCGGTAATCTGCGGACCTACATTTGCGCCACTTTGCTGCTTCGCTAATCGCCATGAAGTGCTGCTAGATCAGAAGTCTTACACGCTAAGAGCATCACTTCCAGCCCGCTTAGGACAGTGGGAGGGCAACAGCAAAGATTTCGGATTGCGAATTGCGGAATGCGAAGAGAGCGCGCAAAGCGCCAAGAGCAAAGGGCAGGGAAGGAATTTCGGATTGCGGATTGCGGACTGTGAAGAACAGGAGGCAGACGGCAGGAAGCAGTCGCGACCAGCAGCTACAGTTCAGGAGATGTGCTACGACTAGTGTGCCAAAGAGCCAGCACTTCGATTGCCGGCTCGGATGTAACGCGGTAGTACAAGTAATAATGAACCCGCGCCAGATGGACGCGTCGCACACCTTCCAGCTTTACGTTTCTTGCCCGCGCGCCAATGGCAGAGTGTGATGCGATGAGTTGCAGTGCGCGTTCAAAGTCTTCGACAAAAGCGTCGGGCGCCTTGGGCCTGTTCGCCGCCCACCACTCCGCCGCTTTTGCAATAGCTCGAGCCGCACTGCTGACAATGCGAACGGGGAGCGGGTTGTTCATGAATTACGAATCTGCTGAAGAACCTCTGATGCGTTGACAAGCTCACCTCGTTCGGCTTCCGCAATGGCCGCCAGGAGTTGGGCCTCTTGTGCCGCGTTGAGTTCAAAGGTTTCGTCGCCTTCGTGAGCCAGCACTGTGACCGTAGCGCCCTCAGGCAGGCTTTGAGTGTCGACTCGAATCATGCCCTCATTAACTTTGCCTGTGGTGATTAGCATGGTGTCATTCTATCACTGCACAGCGGTGGGCAGTGAGCAAAGAGCGGAGGGCAGGCCGCGCCGGCACTTTCGGTCACGAGAATAGGGCACCTGTCTTTTTCTCCTTTTTTGAGTTGAGATTATTCGGGTTTGAATTTTTCCGCTACGCGAGCGACCAGCGGGACCGCCAGAGTTTTCGCGCCGCTCTTGACTGCAAGCGTTTCGGGCACACTGTCAGGCTGCTCCGAGAAAAGGGCGACGACGGCGAACGACTTTTCCCCTTTGCGTTTGACTTCGTCGACCGTGATGCCGTGCGCTCCGAGATCGCGGAGGAAATCGGAGTGCTGCTCGCGCGCCAGATTAGCTTCCTTTTCGTTGGCCATGAAAAGTAATCGGTTTATCGCTTCTTCTTGGGCGCGCCCTTCGCGCCTGATTTCTTTGCCGGCTTCTTCGTTTGCGGTCCGCCGATCGATTTCGTAACAAGTGTGACGCCGAGTGCCTTCAGCACTTCGTCGATTGGGTTGAAGACGCTGCCGCCGTTGGCGCCCGCGAAATGCAGGCCAACAGCGCGTCCGGTTTTCTTGTCGATAACGAGCGAGCCAGAATCACCGTCGTCGGTGTAACGCGTGCAGAGCACCTGATCCAGAAATCCCACTTCGCCGACCTCTCCTTCATAGTCGAGGACAAAACGAAAGTGCACATCGCGGACTTCTCCGGTGGTCTTGCCCGTCGTGCGGCCAACCTTTACAACTTTCATCCCGCGCTCCGGCTTGATCGTTCCTTTCGGAATTCCCACTCCTTTGATCTCCGAGACGAGATCGGCGAGGCGATCTGCCGTTGGTTGAGCAATAGCGCAGTCCACGCGGTTGACGAAGTCACCGCCGGTGACAAATTTCTTGAAGCCCGATAGTTTAGCTACAAAATCTTTCGGCATCGCGCCTTTGTCGATTTTGCCCGGGTAGACAATCGCATCTCCCTTTTTCGCCATCCCGCTGAGCGCCAGCACGTGGCTGTTGCTCAGAATATGGATCGCGCCGCCCCTGGTCACGATTGCCCCGAGCGTGCCGGCGGTAATGTCAACGTGGCCGATGCTGTGGCCAGGTTGCACGGGATTCCTGATCGCGTTTACTTCGGGGCGTATCTTGCCAAGAACGATCACATCCGTGGGAATGGATTCCGGTCCGCCCAACGCTTGCGGCACGGTGGAGGGAACCACCTGGTCTGCGCGAAGCTTTTTGAGTGACACTTTGCGCTGCACGTAAAAAGTCAGCGCCAGCTTTCCCGTACGCTTGCGCTTTGAGATCTTCTCACTGATTCCTACCGCGACGATGTTCTTTGTATCAATGATACGGCGCATTGAAGCAGCGGGGGCTCTCGCGCCGGCCCTGAGCGATTCGATCCGTGCCGGCGGAGCCTTCGTCAACAGATCAAGCACGCGTTCAATGCTTTTCTCTGAGGCCATCTTTTGTTTCTCCTTTGAGGTTGAAGAAGATGAAATTTCCAAGTACTGCGTTTACAAGCAGACGGTCCCTGATCTTGATTGCGAAATTGGTGAAGCAGGCTTGCAGAAGAACTACTCGGCTGCGCGCCCTATTTCTTCAGCCGAATCTCGAGACGGGCCGGCTGCCCGCCTGAGACTGAGACAGCTTGCGATCTAACGGCGAACTCGTCGGTGGCACACTCAATAACGTATTTACCCGGCGCAGGGGCAGTCAAAGAGAATGCGCCATCACGGTCTGTGAGCGCGGCAATATCAGGCAACGGAACGGGACCGTCGGTGAAATAGACGCGCGCATTCGCCACCGCTTCGCCGCGCGGACCATGCACCACGCCGGAAATTACGCTTGGTGACAGGGCCATCTGTCACCTCCTTTGCGGAAATGATAAAGCCGGCTATCGCATGGCGGCAAACAATTCACAACCGATTCGTCAGGCCTTCCAGTTAACCATGTTATCGAAAACCGGTCTAACGATGCGCGTGCCTGAGTTGGTAGTCGCGCCACCATAAGCGTGAACGGCGATGCCATAGCGGCCACCGTTGATGATTCGGTATACCGCGCTGCCGCTTTGTCCGCCAAAGGTGTCGATGTCGTAGTACACCTTTCGCGCATTAACATTGGCAATGCGTCGTGCGTCGTACCACTGCGTGCCCGCGGGTTTGTCTCCCGGATAACCGGAGATGTTGCCGACGGAAGCGAGCAGGTCCGCATCAGAAAATACTCCGAAGCCAAACCAACCGGTCGTGTTGCCAAGATTCGTCGAGAGGATGATCGCGCCATAGTCAAAGTTCTCGTCGCCGCTATTGGCCCAACCGACTACGCTGCGGAAATTTCTGCTCGTCACTTTTCCGTAGGGCAGCGAGCTGCCGTTGCGACCGGGCATGACATCAATGCTTCTGACCCAGCCATCGCGCCCCGCGACACCGCTGTTCTTGATATAGACGACGTGCCCGGCAGTCATTAGAGTGTGCGGGCCAATGAACCAACCGGTGCCGATCCATTGCGATCCGTCGGCCGCCGTGATCAGCAGTGATGCGTGCGCGCGCCACGGATAAATGGACGTAGTCGTAATCTTGATTCGGTCATCGGGACCATGGACGGTTTCTGCTTTTGGCGGCGGAGGTCCGAAAGATGCTTCGCCAATGTCTTTTAGCTTACTGGTATTGGGCGCCTTGTAAACTGCGGCCATCGCAGACTCCGGGCCGACTTTGGTCTTGAATCCCTTGACCGACTCCGCACCGTCTGCTCTCGGTTTGGGAGTCTTGGGATCTTTACCCTCGGCAGGTGGCTTGGAAACTGACTCCTCAGGAGTTGTAGCTTCGGCGGCTTCTTTGGACAGACTCGAGATTGGCGTATGCGGGCCTGTCGGTACGGTCTCTTTCTTTTTTGTTGCCATTGTAGTTTCTCCTTTTGTGTAGCGCGATAAGTCAACTTATCGAACTAACTTGTTTTCGATCAACGTCGCATTCAAAGAGTCGGGTGCGCCGAGCCGATCCAATTATGGGATCACGCCGGCTTAGTCAACCTTTAGGGCGCCCGGGTCTGCGTGCAAGTCCGAGTGAGCGCAAAAGGCTTTCGAGGCTGCCAGCGAGTCTTCCGCGCGCAGCACACTCTCACAAGGCTTCTGGGCTAAGTCTTGAAAATGTGAGGGTGGCGGAACCAAACTCGCCTAAAGTTTTCAGTGCGGGGACGATAATACCGTTTTCCCGAAAAAGCAAGAGCGACAGCAACGAGACCGTTCAATGCTTTCATCATTGCCAGACGTCGCGCCAAGCGACCAGAGAGTTAATCAATCCCGTTTGCTCGGCGGTTGTTTGTACGGCTCTTTTAGTCCGCGGCGGGCCTGGTCGAGCGAATCGTAGATGTTCGGGCGAGACAACACGATGCGATACTCGGCCAGCGCTTCGTTGCGTTTGCCGGCCAGATCGAATGACTGAGCGGCGCGCAGGTGGGCGCGCGTGACGAGGCCGGGCTCGGCGCCGTTGGCCGTGGTGGCGGCGAGAAACTCCTTCGCGGCGCGTTCGGGCTGGCCCAACAGAATAAACGCTTCGCCATAACGAAAATGGATTAGATCAAGCGCGCGCGCAGGCGAGCCAGGCGCCGAACGCTCGCGCAGCAGCGCATCAAAGGTGCTCAACGCTTCACTCTCCATCGCAGCGGCTTCTTTAGTTTTATTTGCCTGTCGTTCTATGAAAGCTTGCGCGATGAGCGAGTCCGCCGTCTCCAACATGAATAAATAATTACGGGGATACTTCTGTTGCAGCTCGCGCGACACGACGAGCGCTTCCGGATAACGCTTCTCGCGTTTGTAGAGGCCAATCAGCAGCACTCGCGCATCGTCGCGCGTCCAGTGTCCTTCTTTGGCCACGCGCTCGAGCGTTTGGATGCCACGCCTCTTCGAACCACGCGCGCCCGCGAGGCTGGCCACCAACTTGACCGGCAATGGCAGCGTGCCGACCACGTAATCGTACATGCCAATGGCAAGCTCGGCGTCGTGGAAATTCGGATCCAGCTTGAGCACGTCGCGTTGTCGTTCCACGCCGCTCGAGCCGTCACGCAAGGCGGCGGTGAAGCGCCGTTCGAGCGTGGCGGCGAATGTGGCTTTCAAAGTTTCAGTCGCTCCAAGCAAATACAGCGACTGCGCGTCACGCGGATTGAGTTTCAATTTTGCTTTCGCGAGTTGCGTCGCCTGGCGCGTTAGATCGTGAAACTCCTGCGCGACTCGCGGGTCGGGTTTATCTTCCGTCTTCGAATAAAACGATCCCGAACTGTAGATGGCGGCTTGCAGCAGGCGCGACTTGTTCAGAGTTTCCAACCAGATCGTGTTAGCCAGACTTTGTGGTCCAGTGGGATCGTCCGGATAGAGCCGAATCATTTCCCTGAACATCTGGCGCGCTGCTTCATAGTCGAGATTGAACAGAGCCTCAGAGGCCTTTGCGTGCAACTCATCGACGGACGGAACAGCGGCCGCAACGGCTTTGCTGTCCGGAGCTTGCGCTAGCGTGTTGGACACATCGAGCAGGAGCGGAGAAAGAAGCAATAGTAGAAGAATCCGCATTTCCCTTTGACGGGTCTCATTTCGCATGGGTCGTAATACCGGCTGTGCCGCTTGATGTGCGGAAAGGCTTTGCCTTTCCGGCGCATGGTTCATTTGACTTGAGGCTATGCCTCCGAATCAACCTCGAGGCGTAGCCTCTCATTTCTCAGAAGAGAAGCTTTCCGGAAAGGCAGAGCCATTCCGCACATCGGGCGGCAAAGCCGCGCGAGCTCATCCGAACGTTTACAAAACAATCATAGCGCCTTTACCTGTTCTTCCAAATAGGCCGCAATCTTTTCCGGTGCATCGGCGACTGAAAACTTAATCGGCTTGCCAATCCTTACCGTCACCTGACCGGGCCAGGCGAAGTGCCGATTCGCTATTTTCAGTTCATACAGACCATCAAGGCGAATCGGCACCACCGGCGCTGCCAGTTGCGAGATCAATAATCCTGTGCCGGACATGAAAGGATTCAACGCGCCATGCTTCGTGCGTTGTCCTTCGGGAAAGACCAGCAGGTTGTTACCGCGGTCAAACATCTCGCCGGCAAACGCGAAGCTCCGGCGGAAGCCGCTCTTTTGCGGCATGGAAAAAACGTTGAAGAAGAAAACGACGGAGACGTATTGCAGCAGATAGAGCAGGCGAGTGAACACGCCTGTTTCGGGCGGTGGATGCAGCCATTCTCGCAATAGCTCGCCGTCCATCGCGATCGACATGTTTCTTCTAAATCTTCCCGGCAGAGCCAGCAGCACCAGCGCGTGATCGACCATCGTCACGTGATTGCAAATAAATACCAGCGGTCCGCGCAGGTCGCGCAAGTGTTCCTTCCCTTTTGTTCGAGGCCAGCCCATGAGCCTCGTCGCCGGCAGGACGATCAAGTAAAGAAGCGCGATTCGCAACCAACTTATGGGCCAACGCTGTTGCCAGCGCGGATACGGATAAGGCGCCGGCGCTGCGCGTTTGCCCGCGTGAACTATTTGCTCGACGTCGCCAAGCGTCGTCGCATCAGTGAACGCAGCCTCGTCGATATCGACTTGATAGCGATCTTCGAGCGCGCTCAACAACTCGACGCGACCAAGTGAATCGAGTTTCAGATCGGCGCCGAGTTTCACCGATGGATCGAGCCTGGCCGGCGCGTCCTTGCTAATGCGCGAAACGATTTCGGCCAGAGGGTCTTGGGCGGCGTCGGCAGCAGAGGGAACCGCGCCACGCTGCGTGACTTTGATTTTCTCAGCGACGATCTGTTTGCGAACCTTCTGTGTTGCGGTGCGCGGAAAATCTTCGCCAGGCCATACATACCAGCGACGCAGTTGCTGATGTTGTGCCAGCGACTCGTTGGCCCGCTTGATTACGTTTTCGGCATCGGCGCGATCGTTGCGCAGGATCAAGACCGCAAGCGGCTCCGGTCCGTGGGCGCCTTCGATTTCGATCACGGCGCTCGCCTTTGTTTCCGGCTGGCGATTGAGAACGAGTTCAAGATCTTCCGGATAAATGTTCACGCCTGCCGACGTGACGATGACTTCCTTCTGCCGGCCTTTGAAATAAAGATTGCCCTCCGCGTCCAACTCGCCGACATCGCCGGTGCGAAACCATCCGTCGTCACGCTCTTCTTGCGTTTCTTTCACCGCCAAGTTAACGCCCTCCCTGACCGTCGGGCTTCCGCCCCAGTATCCGGGCGAGACATTTTCGCCGCGCACCAGAATCTCGCCGTTTGCAGAGAGCTTCACTTCCTGTCCCGGCATCACTCGACCAATCGAGCCCCGGCTTTTTTTGAACGGATGATTGACGCTGATAAGCGATGCAGTTTCGGTCATGCCGTAACCCTGGATCACGGCAAAGCTCAAACGCTGCCAAAACTCTTCTGTTTCCGGATTGAGCGTTGCGCCGCCCGAAATGAACGCCCAAAACTTCCAGCCGACCATGTTGTGAATACCGCGAAATTTCCACCAGCGTCTTGTGAAATGCTGGCCCGCGGATGACGCGATCGACTGTCGAAGCTCCTCCAAATTGCCGTGCGCTTCGAAATCTCTCTCGATGCGATCGCGCAGCGCGTCGAGAATGCGTGGCACCGTGACGACCACGGAGATGCGCTCGCGCCTGACTGTCTCGATGATTTGCGAAGCGCTGAGAGACTCTTGAAAGAAAACTTCGCCGCCGAGCAATTGCGGCACGAGGATGCCCATGAATTGTCCAAACACGTGGCTGAGCGGCAGCAGATTGAGAAAGCGAATCGGATGCACCAGACGTTCCCATTTCAGATATGGTTTGATCTCCTGTTCGAGCGGGATAAGGTTTGCAAGCAGATTGCGATGTGTGATGCGTACACCCTTCGGTTCGGCTGTCGTGCCTGACGTGAAAACGATCTCGAGCGTGTCGTTCTCATTTAGATCTTCTTGCGTGTAAGACAATGGTGAATGGTGCGCCACCAGCGAACTAAGTTCATCGAGTTCCAGAACGGGAAGATCCAAATCGGCCATCGGAAGAGTTACTGAATCGCAGAGCGCGAGCTTTGCTCCGACCTGCTCCTGCACGCGCGTAACAAATCCGCGATCAGTTTGAACTTCAAGCGGCACCACAATCGCACCCCGCGAGATGCAACCGAAGAAACTTGCAACCCACTGCGGACTGTTTCTTGCCCACAACAGGACGCGATCCCCTTTTCCAATTCCGCGCGCTTCCAGTTCACGCGCCGTTTGAAAAGCGATCGTGGCAATCTCTTCATATGACCAACGCTCAACTTTCAACCCGCGCCGGTGCACGAAAGCAGTTTCCCGCCCGCGCAAAATGAAATCGTTCAGGTAGCTGGCGACAGTTGTACGCATTAGTCCGATCCCGGTTCCCGGCAATTATTCTGAATAGTCGTAAAAGAGATCTTGCCACTCCTTACAAATGAGCGCGAGCCTGGCGACCTTCGTAAGGCCTAATCCCTTGTTTCCCAGGAAAAGCGCGTTCTATCGGTTGTTTCGCTATGTACGCTCCCGCACACATGTGGTATAGTCCTCCGCCGAATAGCTTGCGTGACATCGGGATCGAGTTCTTTGCGGCTCTCTCCTCTTGCCATTTGTTGCTCTTTCGCTTAAGGAAAGTTCAAAATCGGACTTTGATTTTGCCGGCCGACCAGACTCAGGAGATCGGAACATGAGAATTCTACTTTATAACCCCGATAATGGCGTGACTAGGAATTTCATGCCGCATCTCTGGATGTTTTTGCTGAAGGCGCTGACTCCTCCCGGACATGAAGTGTTGCTGGTTGACGGCAATGCGAAGCCAATGACCGAACAGGGTCTGGTGCGCTTTGCGAAGGAACAGGAGGTCGGGTTGGTTGGCATCGGTGCGATGACCAGGATGATTGCTAAGGCCTACCGCATGGGTGACGCGCTGCGCGCCGCGGGAGTGCCAGTCGTGATGGGTGGACCGCACGTGACCGAATGTCTGGACGAAGCGCTTGGCCGCGACGGTGGACCGCGCCACGCGGATGCGGTTGCGCTTGGCGAAGCTGACGAGACGTGGCCGAGGATCGTCGAAGATGCCGCGCGCGGCCAGCTCAAAGAAGTCTATGAGCCCGTCGATGAAGCAGGCAAAGAGCGGAAGCCGAGCCTGCAACCTTATCCGGTGATCCCCTGGGATAAGATCGATCTTGATCAGTTTAATCTGATTCCGAAAGTGTTTCGCCGCTTCACGGAGCCACACGGGTCGGGCTGGAAATATTTCAACATGATGCCGGTCGAATCCGGCCGGGGCTGTCCCTACGGTTGCGAGTTCTGCACGGTCACAGGTTTCTTTGGCGATTCGATTCGGTTTCGCTCGGACGAAAGCGTGGTCAACGAACTCTTGATGCTCAAGCGGCGCGCGCGCAAAGAGCGCGGCCAGGTTTCGATCTTTTTTATCGACGACAACTTTGCGATCAATATCAAACGCACGAAGTCGCTGCTTCGCGCCATCATCGCGGCCAACGCCCAGCTCCCATGGACGGCGCAAATCAGCGCGAATCTGCTCCGCGATGAAGAACTCGTTGATCTGATTGCTGAATCCGGCGGCAAGTGGATCTTTATCGGCATGGAATCGATCGATCCCGCCAACCTCGCCGACGTTAACAAGAGCTTCAACAAGCCGGGTGAATATGCAGGGGTGCTCAACCGGCTCGCTCAGCGCAACATCTATGCGATCACTTCCTTCATTATCGGTTTGGACCACGACACGCCGGGTGTGGCGGAGCGAACGCTTCACGAGATAGAGCAGTGGCCGCCGGTGATGCCGGTATTCAGCCCGCTCACGCCGTTGCCGGGAACGCCGCTATACGCCAGGTTGGGAGCCGAAGGCCGATTGACGCGCCCCAAACATTGGCTGAATTTTGCTCTCTACCGAATGGCGCACACGCCTCTGAATATGACGATTCCGGAGGCGCAGATCGAGCTCGACAACGCCTGGAGAAAATCGTACAGCCCGGAGCGCAATGAAGAGGTCATTGACTTGCTCGCGGGCCGAGGCCTTGATGCCCGGTTGATGCACTTTGTCATGCGCCTGTTTTTCCGCGGCATCTACATTCCGCAGATGAATAAGCGGACCTGGGCGATGTTAATTGCCCAAAACCGAAAACCAATTGTTAAGCTCGTCAAGCAGGGAATTGGAAAATATCGTGCGTCGCGGAAGAATCGGTCCAATGCTGCGCCAGTCGCGCGACCCGTGTGATTCCAGGGGCTGTTTGAATACGCTCGAGTGATTCACCGTTGATCCGTAAAAGACGTTTCATATACGATTCGCACACCTCGTAGGGACATCTCTGGTAGTTTTGATATTTCAGGGGCTGAATTCTCACGAGCCTGCAGCCTTGCACACTCGCTAAATCCAGCCTCTTTATTACCACACATCGCGTGTTCTGCACCTTTCTTGCATTATGCAAAAGGAGACCTGAGCATGCTCGACAAAATTCACCGCATCCACCGCTCGGGATCAGCGCGCGTTCTCAATGAATGACGAAGGAGGAAGACAATGGCAAATGAAGTAAAGCTTCGTTTGGAAGTACTCGATGTTTACGGAAAACCGATCCCGGAGAAAGTCGATATCGTTCTTCGGCACCAGGTTCTCAGCGAAGTTGTCAAAGCAAGCGCTAACGCCGCAAACAAGATTGACATTTTAGGATTGCGCGGCGCCCCACAGGGCCTCTATCGAATTGAGGTGGACCCACCCTCGTATCAGGCTGTGAGCCAGTTCGTCAACCTGAAGGCGAGCGGGATCACTCCGCTGACACTCACGTTTCCCATAGACCCCAGCAAGATCAAGAAGGTCAACTTTCCGGCCTTCGCAAAGCTTCCAACGGACGTTGGTCAGTTGTTGGAAAACAGCGGCCAGGTCTTGTCCTTCGAGGGAAAGAAAGGGAAGGCTCTCTATGACGCTGTCGATGATATTCGCAGGGCGGGTCTGTTGAATATTGTGGCGAAATCGGCAGTCACGCCGCTAACCAACGGGAGAACGGTGCTTTCTTATATCCAGGAGTTGAAGGAATTAAGGGGCGATCGTTTCTTTGCGGTCGTATCCAAAGAGCTGCGCGAGGAGACCAAGAACAGTGTGGCCGAACGTCTTTTCAACCCCGTCGATGGAAGTTTGCATCACCCTCCCGCAGGGTTCGAACTCGCCGGAAGTTTTAAGACACCGGATCGTCACGGAAATCTGCAACTGACATTTTTTATGAAAGGCGATGATTGCGTTGTGGACATCGACCTGGACGAGGCGTCTGGTTTGGAGCACGTGTTTGAGGTCATTGACAACAAGTTTTCCGGGCCCACAAATCCTTACGTCATTCACGAGATTCTGGTGGGATTTCAAAAAATCGACCCCGGATACACTTTTGTTGTCTAGCTGAATCCTGGCCGGCAAAGAATGCGATAGGAGGTTAAGCCGTGGCTACAGACTTCGACGCAGTGATAATCGGGAGCGGATTTGGCGGCGCTGTGGCGGCCTTGAGACTCGCCGAGGGAAACTACCGAGTGTTGGTCCTCGAGCGCGGACGGCGCTGGAAGCGCGAGGAGTACCCAAGTATCTCGAAGAGCGATTGGATCTGGAACGAAAGCGACCCCGCACAAAACAACGGTTGGTTCGACTTCCGCTTCCTCGGCAACATCAGCACCGTGGCGGCAGCCGGCGTGGGTGGCGGCTCGCTGCACTTCGCGAACGTGGTCATCGACGCCGAGAAAGATCTCTTCGATTCGGGCTGGCCGCCGCAGATTACTTTCCAGGAGATGACCAGATACTACCAGAAGGTGTTCGACGTCCTCCGGCCGCGCAAGATCCCCGCGAACCAGTTCTCCAACCGCACCAAGCTAATGAAGGAGGCCGCCAACCTCGCTGGCTTCGGCGCCCAGTACGACGAGGTCGATCTCA
>JBGPWL010000124.1:0-11401 GCA_041492185.1 Pyrinomonadaceae bacterium
AAGGAGTTGAACCTGGGCCAAGAAAGAATTGAAGCTTGCACCAGATTACATTCTCGTTTGCTCGGGCGAGGATAACATGGCCGAAATTCTCTGGACTGTATCCAGCTTCAATCTGAGAGATGACTTGCTTCTGAGTCCAGCTTTAGCATTACGGCTAAGGCCACAATGAGAAAGCCCGTTGAAACGGGCTACGGATATTCGGTTGCGTCTTAACCCGGTCGTAAAACGGCCGGTCTAGCAACCCTTGGCGGGCAAGCCGCGTGAACGCGGCTGAAATCGTGGCGAACCGATTGTGGTGCTATTCGCCAACACACAAGCATCGACCACCACGGCAATTGTTAGCCTCGTATCATTAGACCTGCGACTACGGCTGCCGCGAAGGAAACGATTGCGATCAGGATTGACCATCCGCTGCTGCTCAGACGGCCATCCGTTCGCAATCCCTTTGTCGACTGGCGCGCGAAGAAGAGATGCGCCAGCGAGAGAAAGAAGGTCGCAACTGCCAGACAATAAACTCTGTGAGTAAGTATTCGTTTCAGATTCCTTCCCGCGCCGGTTAAATCAGAAGGAGTCCAGAGCCCATAAAGCACAGGGTTATAGAGCCAGTGGTTATAGCCCTGACTGTACAGATAAAACAGTCCAGCGCCGGTTGCGATGCTCACCGCGTACGCGAGATATTTATCGCGTAGCAAAACATTCAGTGCGACGGATGCCCCAGCCATAAAGACGAGGCTCGGAACCAGAATCAATGAGTAGGTGATCAGATAGGCCGAAATTTCAATCGGCGTCTGGCCGCGTAAGAGTTGGGTCAACATTGCCGTCAGACCAACCAGGGCGAGCAGAAAGAGGACCAGCAAAAGCGTTGATACCCACTTCGAGAGCAGCAAGACGTTATTAGGCGCAGGCACGCTCCATAACAGCGGTTCAATTTTCACTTCTCGATCGCGGTGCATTGCTTCGCCCGTGTAGAACACAACCACGCCTAACAAAAATAGCAATAGCCCATTGGCCGTGTGACTCGCAAAACTGGCGGAATACGACACGTCAGAAGCACCTGCAGAAAAAGGCAGCGACAAAAAAGAAAGGAGCACGGCGAGGGGGATAATCGCGACCAGACTCTTTTCCGTCCGCAGCAGGCGCAACTCAAGGCTTGCGACCGCCAATAGTTCTCTCACGTTTGCGCGTGTTCCTTCGTTCGCTCTGGCGACTTCAGGAAGCTTCACTTTGTCGTCCGACTCAAGTCTTTCGAGTTGGCCGGTGCGTGTTTGTTGAAAACTTTCTGAGTCGTAATAGACCCTGTCGGCTTCAGTCGCAAGATTCAGCGTTGAGAACTTCTCTACATTTCCGGCTCGCTCGGTGATTGCGAAACGAAAGTAAAGAATCAACAGACACGCGGCGGCGCCGAGAATTACCAACCCGCGGTTCGTCATCATGTCGGAGCTGTACCTGACGACATATCGATTGAGAAAATCCGCGCTGTGCAAAAATCCGTTGCCTCGCAAGCCCGAGTTAAGCAGCATCGGATCGAGCAGCACCTGCCAACGCTCCGGTAGGCCTTTTACTAAGAAGACTTGATAGGCGATATAGACGGGATAAAAACAGACGGCGAGGCCGTAAACGATCCTGGCGTTGCGTGTCAGAGTGCCGACTGTAAAATAGAACGCGGCAAGAACCAGGTGCGAGATAACCAAAAAGAAAAAGAAGTGCTTGAAGTAGGGAAGCACTCGCACCGGCTGAACCACCATCCGCGACGTGCGAAAGGCTTGCAGCGCCAGTAGCGTCAGTGGGAAAGCAGCCTGACAGCAGACGAGCACAAAAAAGCTGCCGGTGAATTTTCCGAGCAGGTATTGCGCGCGGCTAATTGGTTTTGAAAAGACAAGAGGGTCAATGCCGAAACGAAAGTCCCTGATCACCGGGTCCCCCATTATGACCGCGTTGAAGATCGGGAGTCCGAGAATGAAAGAGAAGCCCTGGATGTTCCTCGCGATGTAGTAATCGCTATTCGTCGCCCAGCCCAGACGGACGGCGGGCCCCCAGCCCCACCAAAGCACCGCATTGGCAGCGAACAGAATCATCAACAAATAAGGAGCGACGCGCCTTGAGTTGAGCAGGACCTCGTTACGAAAGACTGCGGCGAACGGAGTTTGAAAGGGGCTTCGCATTTCAACTATTCAATCACGTTCGATAAGCATGATCAGGCGTTAACTTAAACGCAAAGGGCGCGAAGGAATTCGCAAAGGGTCGCCAGGAAGGTTCTTCCTCCGCGACCTTTGCGCAGGACTCTGCGACCTTTGCGGTTAAATAATTGATTCGTCGTCACCCTCACTCACGGCTTTGATTGACTGACCAGATCAAAATAGTAGTCTTCCAACGCCGGAGTTGCGGGAGTGAATTCTTCACTCGGCCGCCCGCCTTTTGAAATCACTCTCAGTCGTGCCATTCCGTCGAACATCTGCGAAGAGATTACCTGGCACTCGGACTTCAAAGCCGAAACCTTTTCGCGCGGCACGGTGGCTTCCCAAACGGATTCCTTAAGTTGATCGATTGCTTGTCGCGGCGTGGAAGTGGCGAGGATTTCACCCTGGCGAATGATGGCCATGTGGCTGCAAAGGTTCGAAACGTCAGAGACAATGTGAGTTGACAGAATGACCACCGCGCTATCGCTGGCGGTTTCGGAGAGCAGGTTGTGAAAACGGAGTCGTTCTTCAGGGTCCAGCCCTGCCGTCGGCTCATCAACAATGATTAGCTCCGGTTCACCTATCAAAGCCTGCGCGATTCCTAAACGCTGGCGCATGCCTCCCGAAAATCCGCCGAGTCGCTGCTTCCGCGCTGACGCAAGATTGACCCGCTCAAGCAAAGCATCGATCAAAGCGCGGCGCTGTTTTTTGTCAATGACGCCCTTGAGCTTTGCGAAATAATCGAGCATCTGTTCAGCCGTGAGTGTCGGATAAAGACCAAACTCCTGTGGCAAGTAACCGAGCATTTGCCGCGCCTTATCTTTGCGATTTATCAAGTCGACGCTGTTCATCTCCACTGTGCCCGAATCCGGTTCGAGCAAGGTCGCCACGATCTTCATCAACGTTGTCTTGCCGGCGCCATTCGGCCCGAGCAGGCCGAACATTCCTGATGGAATTTCGAGGGAGACTCCCTTCAGCGCTTGAACGCCACTCGGGTAAGTCTTCTTCAATTCCCTTATGCGGAGCATCTCTTTTTTTCAGCCTTTCGCGAAGACACACTGATACTCACTCTTCAAACTTTCATTTGAACCGGCTTAATAAAATTGATTCTTATCGCCAGTTATTCTTCGGAAATAACGCGCTCGACAGGCGTCCGCTGTCTCTCGTCAAACGCCGCAGTTGGCGCTTTGTCGTGAATGAGCCTCAAGGGTGATTGTGTTTGTTTTGAGAGAAAAGTCGCGGGGCTCAAGCTGCGCGCGTAAAGTAGTAGCTGACCAAGGACGGAAACCATAATCAACATATCGCCGACACGGGTGAAGTGCAGCTCTACTGCAAAAACGCGCACCAGGACTCCGGCGAGAAACATCAGGATGAAAAAAAACTTCAGGGCGCGAGTGAGCGGCCGGCTGCGTCTGCTGATTGCGACGCACTGTTTCTTGATTTGCTCCATATCGCCGAACCGTGTTCGTGCAGCAGCGTTTGCCTCGTCCGGGGACATGCCTTGTCGAACGTGCTCTCGCCTCAGTAATTCAAGGTGAAAGCCCAGCTCTTCTTCAACCTCGCGCTCGAGTTCTCTGCGACGCTTGAATACGCTTAATACCGCTTTCATCATTTGTCTCCCGTCAGGCAGTCTGGAGAATCCGCGTGATTGCTTGCGAGACGCGCTGCCAGTTGGCGCATTCAGCGTCAAGCTGTTTTCGGCCGGCCACGGTCAGTTTATAGAACTTTGCGCGCCGATTATTTTCCGAAAGCCCCCACTTTGACGCAACCCAGCCGCGCTCTTCCATGCGATAGAGCGCAGGATAAAGCGAACCGTCTTCGATCTTGAGCAAGTCGTCGGTGGTTTCGTGGATTCGCTGGACGATGCCGTAGCCATGCATTGATTCACGCGCCAGCGTCTTCAGAATCAACAGCTCCAATGTGCCTTGCATTAGATCTGTTCGGCTGTTTGCCATTCCCCGCGCCTCCCTGGATTATCTGGGGCAGAGGTTAGCAATCCTTCCCCAGACTGTCAAGGGGAACACGCAAAGCTGGTTCATTTTAAGTTCTTAGGTCCGAAGGACCGGCAGTTAGTAGCCTCGTCCGTGAGGGCGGGGTGGGAGCGAAGAATATTACCCGAGCGCCGAAGGTGCGCCACAATTTGTGCCGGCCCTACGGGCCTTCGGGCTACCGAAAGAGTCTCCGGTTCCCCGCCCTCACGGACGGGGCTACTAAAAGCCGGTCCTTCGGACCTAAAGCATCCGAACAGTTGAAACTGAACCAGCACACGCAAAGATAATTTGCGCGGGAGGGAATGTGAGGTCGTTGACTTAAACGATAAGCTTCACTTCTTGCTTGCGATCCAAAGATAAAACGTCCGCTTACCCTCCGTGTCGGAGGAAAACTTGGGAGTCACAACTTCGATGTCGGCAACGCGGCTCGCAATTCTACTCGCAAGTTCCTCCTGGCCTTCCCAGTACACGATTCTCCCAACCCAGTCTCCGTTACCAGAGTCGCTGGTTTCATACAGGGTCACCTCCGCGCCGAGACTTCTTAATCTTGCAGCAGCGACCTGCGCGTCGGCGAGACGCTGAGGAATATGAACGACACGGATGCTTACTCCTCGGAAGTTCGTTTCGTTGTTGGCCACCGACGACCCTTGCTTCTTATTTGCGATCCATAGATAAAACGTTCGCTTGCCTTCCGTGTCGGCGGAAAACTTGGGGGTCACAACCTCGATGTCGGAAACCTTGCTCGCAATTCTATTCGCAAGTTCCTCCTGGCCTTCCCAGTACACGATTCTCCCAACCCAATCTCCGTTACCCGAGTCGCTGGTTTCATACAGGGTCACGTCAGCGCCGAGACTTCTTAGTCTTGCAGCAGCGACCTGCGCGTCGGCGAGACGTTGAGGAATGTGGACGATACGGATGCTTACGCCGCTGAAGTTCGCGTCGGCATTTGGGTTGGAAGTCGTCGACCCCGCCACTCGGGTCAACGTTCCCGTCCAGCGGAGGTTGACCTTGTTATACGCTTTGTAGTCTATCTGGTCGCCATTGATAGTCCCTTCGTAATGTGAATACCCGTCGTTTATTTCCCAATAGATCTTGTTTCCCTCCTGACGCCAGGTGTCTGACGCATCGTTGTTGAGCCGGCCATTTGAGGTGAAGGTAAATCGGCGATAGTCTCCCGTCGAGTCAGGTCCGGCCCAGCTCGTTCCCGCCAGGCTCGCTGCGTAGGTTACAGGGGTTGGCGTGACGCGCCGATTTATATTTCTGTTTGATGATCGCCGCGATCCGGGTCGAGGTCTCGGCCTGGTCGTGGATTTATTTGAATTGCCTTTAGAGTCCTTCTCGCCGGAACCACCTTGCGATCTTGCTGCCGGGCCAACCAGAATTACCGCAGCCAGCAAAATAGCAACCGCAATCAGTAACCCCAATGACCGGACTATTGCATTCATGTTTTCTGTCTCCTGTGAATTAATCGAGCGTCGAAGAATTAAGTTTCAGTCATTTACATCTTGGATCTGATTTCATGGAAGTTTAATCGCAGTGAGGACCTTAAGTGAAGGCTGCTGTCGGGAATCAGCCGAGCCACCAAACGCAAAATCAGCAGCGACGCTGCCCTTAGCATCAACCTTTATCTGTTTTGTTTGCTCGGTGCCTCTTGCGCCGCCCTCATGCCACGCGACCAGCGTATACGTTCCGGGAGGCACGCCCCTGATCTCAAATGAACCATTCCCATCGCTGACAGCAAAAAACGGATGACGCAAGACGCCGACGTAAGCTTTCATCCATGGATGCTGATTGCATTTGACCGGAACCAAGACTTCGGGGTAAGGGAAACTCATATACAGCGGCGGCGCGCCGTTCGCCTGTGTCTGATTCCACTCAGCATTGTTTCTCGGCGTCGGATGGATGTTGTGCTGAGTCGGATCGCTGTTTGTGATCCTCAATCTTTGACGAACCTGCATACCGAGAACGCGCGGCACGAAGCGGCAGCCTTTCTGATCCAGAGTCACGTCACTCGTCGGCACGGCGAAAGTGAGATCACTTAGCCGTTTTCCTTCAGCAGTGATTCCATCTTTGAGATAGACGAAGACGTTTGCGAGCTTGCCCCGCCGGACAACATTATCTTCAGTCACGAGACTTGGATTCTTCTGACTGCACACAGCATCAGCCGACGTATCGATCCTGATTCTTCTCGGCGGAACGCCAACGTAAGAAATCACTCCCACGATAGCGCCTGCATCATCCGCTGGAGCCAGCCCTGTCGTTGCTGTTGCTGTGCGAGAGTGGGACGGGGAGATCGAAAGCGCTGCCGTGATGAGAACCAGCGCTCCGAGAAGAAATGATTTGGGGACGTGGAATTCGACTTTCATTATTCACCTCAAGACGATCCGTTGTTCTATGATTTTCAGTCCGCTAGCCAATATCCTGTGCGCGCAGGGTTATCAGCGTCGCGAAGAGCAGTCCAAAAAACATTACGAAGAGCACTGCCGGATCGGTAAATACGTTGCCCCAGGAATGCAGGAAGTCAATGTAATCGCTCAACTCTTCATCTTTGAACTTTACCGCGGGCGAGGGTGAGGGAACCGGCGAGAGCGTCGGCACTGGAGGTTGCTTCGCGTAGGGATTTGTCTGCGCCTCGCGTTGATAGTCTTTCATGTCATCCTTGTATTTCTTCAACTGAGCGTCGGCGTCCTTTTTGTAATTTGTGAGCTTGTCGGTCGTGTCCTTGATGTTCCGATCGTTTTGCTCTTCCACGTTTTTGTAGAGCCCGCGGCCGTGATTCTTTCCGCTCGGATCCGAACCGTCTTGCTTCAACGTATCGAGATCCGACAGGCGTTTCATTTCGTCAAATGCCCACGTCGCCGGCATCGCCACGCCAATGACCTTTGCCGCGCCTGCCGGGACGCCAACCAAACCTGAGAAAAGGATCTGCGGAATCAAGATCAAGGGAATGAGGCTGGTAGCCATCTCGGAAGTCTTCACGATCGCCGAAACGAGCAAGCCCAGCGCGATGCCGACCACGCCGGTCAGGATCATCACCGAAAGCTGCGGGAGCGCACCGCCCGGAAACTTCATCAGATCCGTGTAATGAAAAAGCTTGAGTGAGCCGTACAGCATCGTGCATTGAATACCGACGATTACAGTGAGCACAAAAAGTTTCGAGCCGACGTATGGCAGCAGGCCGAGATTTACCATGCGTTCGCGATTGTAAACTGCGCGCTCGCGAATAATTTCTCGCGCGGCCACCGAAGTGCCGAACCACACAGCGACCAGCGCCAGCACAAAGTAAGCGAAGTCGCGCGGACTGTTTTCGCCGACCACCAGATAAGTAAGGAAAGCGATGATCGGCGCCTGCCCGAGCAGGATCAGCAAATTAAGCTTGTCGCGCCGCAGCACTTCGGCGTAGCGTCGCGACAACGTTCCCCACTGCCGCACCGAATCGGTCACTGTTCGTCGTTGCTTGGCGGGCGCGGCCGACGGCAGATCGGGGCGCAAGCCAACGGTCGGTTGCACGACGTTGTGTTGGTAGATGGCCGTTCGTTGAAATCGCTGCCGCCACTCTTCCGCAACTTCTTCCGCGATCTGTTCGCGGCGCAGTTTGAAGGCGCGGCTTTGTTCTCTTGACGCGTTGGCCGGCTGCGAACCGAGCTGCGCGATGCGTTCGCCTATAGGCGCTTCCAATCTGTCGTAGAGATCTTTGAAGCTGTTCGCGCCGACGTGGGTAAGCGCCTCCATCGGTTCACCGTAGAACACCAGCTTGCCGCGCATCAGGACGACGATCTTGTCGAAGAGCTTCACGTTCTCCATCGCGTGCGTGGTCAGGATCACGGTGCGGCCGCTCTCCGCGATTTGGCGGAAGAGCTTCATGATTTTTTCTTCAGTCGCGGGATCGAGACCCGAGGTCGGCTCGTCGAGAAAAATCACCGAAGGCTTTGTGATTAATTCGACGGCGATCGAGACACGCTTGCGCTGTCCACCCGAAAGCTGCGCGACGGGCACGTCGCGGCGCTCTGACAAACCCGTTACGTCCATTACCTCGTTGACAATCTGATCGATCTCAGAGGTCGAAACGTCGCTCGACAACCGCAGCCGCGCTACGTAATAGAGCGTTCGATAAACCGTCAGCTCGCGGTGGATGATGTCTTCCTGCGGCACGTAGCCTATGGATTGCTTCAGCGAATTGAGATGGCGGTAGAGATCCAAACTATTGATCAGCACGAATCCGCTGCTCGCCGGCCGCATGCCATTGAGCGAATCCATCAAGGTTGATTTGCCCGCGCCCGACGGACCGAGTAATCCGATAAACTCGTTCGGCAAAATTGTGAGATCGACGTCGTCAAGCAACTTGATGTCGCCGCCGCCGGAACGGTTCCGCACTACTTTAGTGATATCGATCGCGTCGATGCGCGTCTTCGAGCGCGTGTCAAACACAGCGACGCCACGCTGCGGATGCACCTGCAGAACGAACGGGCCGATCTGAACGATGTCGTTCTCGCGCAGAGGTGTCTTGCCACTGATGCGCCCGCCGTTGACGTAGACGCCGTTGGTGGACGAGACGTCTTCGACAAAAACCGTTCCTGCTTCAAGCAGTACGCGCGCGTGATTATTGGAGATTGTCAGACCGTCGAGGTGTATGTCGCTGTCAGGAGCGCGGCCTACCGAGAGCGCGGACCCATTATCGAAGGCGCGCTGAAACAACAACTGCGGCTGCGTCGCGCCTCGACCCGGCATCTGTGGTTGCAACGAGCCGGAACCCTGCGGCACGACGATCGTCTTCGGCCTCGAGCCGGCCATCTCGCGAAGTTGCGGAAACGGTCCGGTGGCTCCAGCCGGCGGCACGACTGCCGCGCCGGCGGAGCGTGGATAGAGCTCGCCACTGCCGGGCGCGGGCCGCGATTGATCGTGCAGACGCAATAACGGTCCACCCAACCCCAGTTGAATGCGATCGCGATCGTAAACCGGCGTTGGCTGCGTGATCCGAAAGTCGTTTACGAGCGTGCCGTTAAAGCTGCCCTGATCGACCACCATCCATTGGCCGCCCACGCGTCTTACTTCCACATGATGACGCGACACGACGGCGGCGGCGGCATCGATTACCACGTCCAGATCCGGATCGCGACCGATTCGCGTTACGTCTTTGTTCAGCGGAATGCGTCGGGGCGGAGCGCCTTCCGACTCGATGAGTTCGAGGCTTGCGGGTGGCGTCGCGTCAACCTTCGGCGCGGCAGGTTGCTTGAATTCAGGTCTCGGAGCCGGCGGCGGCGGAGCGATTACCCTGGGAACGTTGGCCGGCGCAACAGCAACGTCGCGTTCAGTCTCTCTGTCGGGAAGCGCCTTGGGCGCAGCCGGGTGCGAAGATGGTGTTTGTTCGATAGCAACGACGCGGAGCACGGGTCCGCTGGCGCCAAACTGCACGCGCGCGCCGACTCGCAGTTCGGTTGGCCCTGCGATGCGCTGGCTGTCAACGAAAGTGCCAAACTTCGAATTGGTATCAACCAGCAGACAGCGCCGGTCTCGCAACTGAAATTCAGCATGACGGCGCGAAACCATCGGCCAATCCGTCTGGTCAAAAACCAGATGGCATTCGATCGGGTCGCGGCCAACCTTCACAACTTCTGAAGTAAATTCGCGTTCGGGGTAAGGCTGCCCGGCGCGCTCTTCTACGAGAACAAGTTTCATTTTCGCATCAATGGAGTTTAATGACTTGCTCCGAACCTGAACGAATCGAGAATGACAGGCAACTCGCCCTTGACGCCGACGTCGTCGGTGCCGTGGATCTCCGGCGCGAGCGACGTGGTGAACAAGAAGAGCGTCACTCCGCTCTTCCCGCCGTCGACGCCGGTCGGCAAAAAGATCACTCGGCCCCAACCCTTAATGTCTCCCTTTGCGGTTGCCGCCGACAAACTTTCAAAACGGAATTCATAAGCATCGAGCGCATTGACTTTCGTTGCACCTTCAGACACCTTTTGATAATTGGAAAAGTTCTTCGCGTAGATCGAACTCACCTGTTCGACTAATCTTGGAAAGTCGTCCTTGTCCAATGCAAAAGTCCCTTTGCTGTTGTACCAGCCGACAGCAAAACTCTCTTGAGGAAAACTGGGCGGCAGTTTTCTTTCCACGCTCACAAAGTTGCCGGCACCAGGCACGCCGGCCTTTGGATCTTTCGCCCAGGAGTTCAGGTAATAAAAAGAAAAATCCAGATAGTGCTCAAGCAGTTTGCCGTCGAGATTGGCCTTTGAGTTTTCAAACTTGAGAGCGTTTGCCGGCGGCACGAAGATCATTTCTTTCTTTGGTTCGTTGTTCGTATTGCTGGCGGAATTTGTGTTTGTGCCGTTGGTGTTTGTGTTGGACTTTTCATTCGTGACGGGCGGGTTCGTGCGCGCGTTACGAGCTTCCAACCAGGGCTTAAGCACAAAGAAGTATCCTGCCGTCAAGCCGCCACCGCCGAGCAGCAGCAGCACCAGCAAGCCGACTAACACCCACTTCATCGCAGATTTTTTCTTCGGCGGCGCGGCCGACGCGACTGGTGGTGCGACTGCGACCGGTGCGGCGAGCGGCTGCGAAGTCGGCTGAACGGGTGGCGCAATGTCTGCCGGCGCGGGCGGCGGCGCCGACACCGGGGTTGGCGGCGGCATCGCGGGCGCAACCAGATCGGCGGAAGTCTGCGCAGCAGGTGGCATTGGCGGAACGAGATCGGCGGAAGTCGGCGCACCCGTTGGCGCCGTTGGCGTGACGTTACTGGTTCCGAACGACGCAACGGTCGCCTCCATGTTCGGCAATTGCACGCTCGTCGGCGCTTCGCTCGCATCGATGGCGCCAGTGAGAGGCGGAAGCTCTCTCGACGTTGTGCTGACCGTCAGGTTTGGATCGAATGTCGCCGCCGGCGGATCGTGCATCAGCAAGCCGCCATCGACCGTGCAAAACTTCTGGTTCTCGTCAGGAAAGGTACGACTGCACTTCGGACAACGCTTCATACCGGGGGCCTCGTTTCTGCCAGGGTTTGCCGCGATTAATTACCCGCGCGCTTTGGAAAGCTTTTTCACCAACTGCTGATTGCCGGGATCAAGATCGAGCGCGCGTTGATAAGCGCGCGCCGCATCGCTCTTTCGTTTGGCTTGCATGTAACCGTCGCCAACGCCCTCGAAACCAAAAGCGCCCGCGAGTTGTTGGCGATCGCCCGGCGACGCCAGGTCAACCGCGCTGGTGTAAGTCTTCTCGGCGTCATCGTAGCGTTGC
>JBGPWL010000119.1:0-11707 GCA_041492185.1 Pyrinomonadaceae bacterium
ACGTCCTTACCGCTGCGACTTTGATCGGGACCGCGATACATGATGTAGGCAGCGGCCGCGGCTTTGTTGTCGGCCTTGCAGAAAGCAAACAGATCTTTGATGCGAGTCTTGACCGCTTCCTCCTTGCTCGCCGGTGTTGAGCTGGCGCTCGCGTTTGTGTTTCCGTTGTTGGTTGAAGTTGTAGCTGAGTTTACGTTTGTGTTGTCGTTCTTATTGGCTGATTTCTGAAGCAGGCTACATGCGGTCAGGCTGGAGAGCACGAGCGCGATTGCGAATATGCGTTTCATTTCTTCTCTTCCTTTGGAAGTAGTATTCAGGCTTTTCTAAGTGGAGGAGTATATCAAGGGAAGGATGTATGCAGAAATCGCAATCAGCGCGTGACGCTGATTGCGATTCTAGTAGCGTGATACCGATGCAATTTCCCGCGGATTATTCGTATCGCAGCGCGTCGATCGGATCGAGCGCCGCGGCCTTATGCGCCGGATAGTAACCAAAGCCCACGCCTACAAGGACAGAGAAGACGACGGCGATGATGACAGAGAGCGGCGAGATTAGTGTGTTCCATTGCAGCATCTTCGAGATCGTAATGGCTGCGGCGATACCAAAGAGAACGCCAATCACGCCACCGACGAGCGAGAGCGTGACGGACTCGATCAAAAACTGACGGCGAATGACTTTGCTGCGCGCGCCGATCGCCATGCGAATGCCAATCTCGCGCGTGCGCTCGGTGACTGAGACGAGCATGATGTTCATGATGCCGATGCCGCCCACCAGCAACGATACGCCGGCGATTGAGGCCAGCAGGTTTGTCATGATCTTGCTCGATTGATCGGCGGCCTCAGCGACGTCCGAAAGATTGCGAACAAAGAAATCATCTTCCTGATTTGATGCGAGCTTGTGTCGCTGACGCAGCAGGTCGGTGATCTCTTTTTGCGCGCTGAAAGTTGCCTTGGCGCTGATTGCCGAAACGTTTGCGGCATTGACCCAGGTAATCGTAAGCAGTTTCTTCTGCGCCGTCGTGTAGGGAATAAGCACCGTATCGTCCTGGTCCTGGCCATACTGGTTCTGTCCCTTGACTGAAAGCACGGCCACAACTTTGAAAGGGAGATTGCGAACACGGATCATCTGACCAATGGGATCGCCGCCCGCGAAAAGATTATCGACGATCGTCTTGCCGAGCACGGCGACTCGATTCGCCGTGCGAACGTCCGCTTCAGTAAAAAACTCTCCAGCGGCAACGGGCCACGCTTTGACCAGCGGAAATTTCTCATTCACGCCGGAGATTCCGCTGGATGGCGCCCAATTTTGATTGCCGAACACGAGTTGGCCGTTGGCGCGCACGGTCGGAGTAGCGGCCTGCACCGAAGGGCATTCGCGCTGAATCGCGTCCACGTCGTCAGCGGTCAAGGTGTTATTCGATCCGGCGCCGCCGCGCATGCCCTGAGTGTTTGCCGAACCCGCCATGACAATCAACATGTTGTTGCCAAGGTTCGCTATCTGGGACTGAATCGATGCTGACGCGCCCTGACCGATGCCTACCATCGCAATGACTGCGCCAACGCCGATGATGATGCCGAGCATCGTCAGAATAGAGCGCATCTTGTTGCGAGCGAGCGCGCGCAACGCCACTCTGAACGTGAGAAACAAATTCATTCTTCGTCCTCCTCGTCATCTACGATAACGGGCGGCATTCGCTCAAGCTCTTCGCGGGCCGAGCGGGGATTCGCGACAGGCTCGTCGCGCTTGATCCGGCCGTCCTTGAAAATAACTACGCGCTTGGCGTACTGCGCGATGTCATGCTCGTGTGTAACCAGCGCGATAGTGATGTTATGTTCGCGATTGAGAAACTGAAACACGTCCATCACTTCGACTGAGGTGCGGCTGTCGAGGTTTCCGGTCGGTTCGTCAGCAAGAATTATTGTCGGTTGATTCACGAGCGCGCGCGCGACGGCGACACGTTGCTGTTGTCCGCCCGAAAGTTGGTTAGGCATATTGTCTGCGCGGTCACCCAGGCCGACCAGATCGAGTGCTTCTTTCGCGCGCTTCAACCGCTCGTCAGTTTTGACGCCCAGGTAAAGCATCGGCAGTTCGACGTTCTCCAGCGCCGAAGTGCGCGCGAGCAAATTGAAACCCTGGAAGACGAAACCGATCTTGCGATTGCGTATGTCGGCAAGTTCGTCCTTAGAGAGTTTCGATACATCCTGGTCCTCCAGAAAGTAATGACCACGCGTCGGCCGATCGAGACAGCCGATGATGTTCATCGTGGTCGATTTTCCCGAACCAGACGCGCCCATGATCGCCACAAACTCGCCACGCCTAATCTGAAGTGAGATACCATGCAGCGCGTGGATCTCAACATCGCCCATCTTGTAGATCTTGTGAATATGCGTGAGCGTGATGAGGGGATCCGAATCCAGATCCGCGACATGTTGGCGTGCGAGGAAGGGACGAGCTTCGAGAGCGTGCGTTCCTTCGTCTAAGTCGGCCGGCTGTATTTCTGAACTGATAGCAGTTTCTAACATCTGGTTCTCGAAGCTTAACGGCCTCGCGGTGCCGCACCGGCGCCCGGAGGTCGTTGACCAAATGGCGTGGTTGGTTGCGCGTTACGATTATTGTTGCTGGTTGCGCCTCCGGTTTGTCCGATCACTACGACGTCGCCTTCTTTAAGATCGCCACTGATGATCTCAGTAAGGCGGCCATCGGTGATACCAGTGCGAACGAAGTGCGGCTCCAAAGTTTTATTGGCGGTCAGCACCCAGACCGTTTGGATCTGTCGCTGCCGGCTTGAGCCACCGCGACCGCCCGCCGCAGGTTGATTCGCGCTCTGTTGTTGTCCCTGCGCAGGCTGTTGCTTTTGGTTCGCTTGCTGATTTCCCTGACCGCTCCTTCGCGATTGTCGGTTGCCTTCAGCTCCGGCCTGAGCCTGCTGCCCCTGCTGCGGTCGTCGCCCTTTGCCGGCGCCGCTTTGAGCACCAGCGTCCGCGCTCTGATTGTCGTTATGTGGTCTTCCGGCTTTTCGCTCGCCTTGCGGCTTCGGTTCGGCGGTTGACTCGTCCGCCTGATTCTCGTTTTGCGCCTGTTGCTGATGACGTTGTCGGCCGGCGCCTCCAGGCGAGCCGGCAGGCTTGCTCTGATTATCGCCCTTGGGTTGGGCTCCCGGTTTCTGTTTCCCGCCGGGCGATTGTTTTTCGCCTTGCTGTTGCTGCTCAGCTTGCGGTGGTTTCTCCCCTTGTTTCTGTTCGCCCTCATTGCCACCTTGCGTTTGTTGCTGCTGCGCAAAGGCATCCATCTTCGTTTGCAGATCTTTCTGCTGCTGATCCGTTAGATCCGGTTTGAAGCGGAGCGCTCCGTTCGGCACGCGCAGCACATCGTCGCGCCGCGCCACTGGAATCGTAATGTTGGCCGTCATTCCCGGCATCAGTTTTTGATCCGGGTTCGACACCGTGATGACGGTCGTGTAGGTGACGACATTTTGTAGCGTCTGGGCGTTGAGTCTCACCTGCGTAATGTTGCCGTTAAACCTCTGGCCCGGGAACGCGTCGACGGCGAACGTGGCTTTCCCGCCCTCGCGCACCTGACCAACGTCAGCTTCGTCGATGGACGCGAGCACCTGCATGTTTGTCAGATCGTTCGCAATAGTAAAAAGCGTTGGCGCTTGCAGACTCGCCGCCACCGTCTGACCGACGTCAACATTGCGCGATACGACCACGCCATCAATCGGCGATTCGATAATACTGTGTTGCAGATTGACGTTTGCTTGTTGTAGTTGCGCCTGCGCCTGTTGTACGGCCGCCTGCGCCTGCTTGAGTTTCGACTGCGCGATTTGCAGTTGCGCTTGCGCCTGTCCGATCTGCGAAGTGGCTTGATTGACCCGCGCGATCGCGACCTGCGCCGCAGCCTCCGCCGCCTGGATCTCGCGGTCCGGAATTATTCCTCGCAACTTCTCGTTCTGTTTGGCAATGGCGATGGCATCATCACGCGAGGCCTTAGTCGCCGCGTCGTTCGCTTTTGCCGCTTCGATATTTGCTTTCTGATTATTGATTTCAGTCATTGCGCCCTGCACGCCTGCTTGCGCGTTCAGCAAGTTAGCGCGCGCCGTGTCTACCTGCGCTTGAAAGAGCGCGGGATCGAGTTTTGCAATGATCTGTCCGCGCGTGACGTGTGATTTGAAATCCGCCCCGAGCCACGCTACGGCGCCTGATACCTGGGAACCGACTTGCACTGTCGTCACGGCCTGCACGGTGCCGGTCGCGTTGACGGCCACTTCGATCGAGCCACGACTGACTTTGTCTGTAACGTAATCGGCCGCTGAATCTCTTCGGCTCCACCAGAAATAACCCAAAGCCCCGCCGATCAAAAGCACAGCGATGATTACGAGAATTTTCACGTGGCCCTTAACGAAAGCGATCGGTTTGCTGATCCGTCCGGCAACAGGCACAGCAATCGCTCTGGCTGAATCTACTTTTGTGTCCATACCCTCTCCGCAATCAATCAAACTACAGCTTGGCCCAACTCCTACACTGGCCTTAGAGAAAACGCATCATACTATGGTTGTAAGAAAAGAAATGTAAAGAGATGTAAAGGGAATGTAAAGAAGAAGAAAGTATTCGGTATGAATACAGTTGAACTCTCATTCACACCTCGCTTCAGCGAGGTGACCTTTGATGACAGTCCTCACTTGGTTTTCATCGGCTTACACGTTAAGCCGATGAAAACCGTAGCCCGTGATGGTCAGCCCTTAGTCACCTGGCTGAAGCCATGTGTGAATGAGATTTCGCTCAGTCGAAACTGCATTAGCTAGCACCAAACCATTTCTTAACGCGGCTCGCGCTATCTCATTCCCAACAGCAAGAGCACCGAGCGATCACAGACTCGACGTTCGTTAGTTTCCTGCCATTGTCGGTACGCCGCCAGCTCGTCGTCGCTCACAAAACGGTTACCCAACTTCGCCGCAGGTGTGCGTTCAAACGCACGATCGGTTAGAGCCATGTGAGAATTTCGAACCCGAAGTGAGTGCGGTTGGACCAATGCGCGCTCGGCAGCTTCAACGTCAGGGAAAAACTCATCGTAAGCGAGCACGTGCCAGATCTTATTCGCTCCTTCGCCATCGACCGCCAGCACGCGAAGAATTCCAAACCCGCTTTCGAGTTGGAAAACAAGGTCGTCTCCCGGAACCAGTGGCTGCGACATAAGATTAGAGCCTCGTCTGATTGAATGAAGCGCCAGCTTAGCACACTGTTATCATGAATCGTCAGCGCTTTTCTTGCGCGTTGGTGGCCTATTCATCTTTGCGCTTTACGTTTCAAACTTTGCGTCTTTGCGTGAAACGGTTTCTAGAAAATCGCAGTCTTGCGCTACAAAAATTTCCAGATGCCTAGTAGTATTGATGAAAGTTCCCGTTTCGTAGCTATGAATCAGTTCGACTCGCAGAAAGATTATTACGGCATCCTCGGTTGTGACCAGGACGCGTCGCAACGCGACATCGAGCGCCGCTACAAACGTCTGGCGGCGCGCCACCATCCGGATCGCGGCGGCAACGAGGACGAAATGAAATCGTTGAACGAAGCTTACGCCGTACTCAAAGACGACGCGGCGCGCCGCGATTATGATTCGCATTGCGATACGCAGCGACGCAAACCAGGCGACGTTTCATTCACACCGGTTTCTGCGCCGCCGGCTCGCGATGTTGGTGCGTATGGTCAATCATTGAGTGCGCTTCTGTGTTTGCTCGCGGGTCTGTTCTTGTTGTTTCTTGTTCGCTTTCAATGGATCTGGTTTTTGTGGCCGTTGGCCATTCTGGCGGCGTTCGTCATTGTCTTCGGCATCCTGCTAGCGCACGGCGCGATGCTCTCATTTAACGAGTCGCTGGCCGCGTCGAATCCGATGCGCCGGCACGTGCTTGTGCAGGAAGCGATCTTTTGGACAATCGTGGGCGGCAGCGGTTACGGAGTTTATTTACTTCTTAGCGCGTAGAGAGCCAGTCAATACAGAACCGGGAGCGGTAGCGATCGGATGGTGGCACTCAACGAACGGTATGACACGCTTTCTCATCAGTTGAGTCTGGGATCCGGTCGCTACCGCTTCCGGTTCTGTACTCAGCGGCGTGAGTCTTGACACAGGCTTTTAGAAGGGGGCAAGAGGTGGACAACGAACCCATGGTCAGCGGACTCGATCTTTTGTTTCTTGAGGTGAATAATCTCGAAGAGTCGCTCGCTTTTTATCATGATCAACTGGGCTTCGAGATCGAGAGCAGCAATCAGACTGCTGAGCCGCCAATGGCGACGTTGCGCGCGGGTAATTTGAAAATCACGCTCGCGCAGCATCTCGAGACAATGTTGCGCCGTGGCCGAGGAGCGCATTTCTTTTTGAGCGTCAGCGATGTCGATGCATACTACGAACAGTTGCAACACCGCGGCTTGAAGCTTGCCCCGCCCACGGACGAAGGTTGGGGTGGTCGCTTTCTTACGCTCGAAGATCCGGACAAGTATCGGTTCTTTTTTGTGACGTGGTCAGATGGCGGGAGTACGAACTCCGTAGGAGTGGGATATTTATAGTTGTCGTCAGTCAAACGGATCACCCGCTCCGTAGGAGCGACATATTCCGTGAGAAGGGCCAAGCACAGGAGCGTCAACGTGTCGCTCCTACGGAGCTGGCGGAAATAGCGTAGACTTCTATCTACAAATATTTCGTCCCGAACGGGACCGTTTGTGCGGCGGCGAATCCTGCTAGAAGAACTTGTTTAGGGAGTGCTCGATGCCTATGCAACATGCTGAAAATCTGTTTCGCAGATTCAAAGGACAGGTGGTAAGTATCAAGACCGTTTCCGGCGGCACGTATGAAGGACGCGTGACTGAGATTACCAACGATTTTGTGGGATTGACCGCGAAGGGCGATGGCGAGCCGGCGGTATTTCTGTTTTTCCACGCCATCGAATCGATCACGGCTTTGGAAGGGTCCGAATAATAACTGTTAGGTACATTTGCCTGAAGGAGGAATCTGGTTATGCAGCAAGAAAAAGGAATGTTTGAATATGAATCACGATCTCGTTCTATAAGAGTCCCGAAGTACGGTATCGTCATACTCTGCACAATTGCTGTAGGAATTGGGACAGCGGCTTACCTTTACAACAGACGAAATGTCTGGGCTATGGAAAGCATCGGAGAACAATTCCGCCCCGAAATTAAGAAGGCATTGGACAAGAATGACCTTAACCAAGCATCTCGCATCCTGGGAGCCAGTTGGATCTTTGCCAAAGAGATTGAATATGTAAAAGGGAACACACCATCAGACACAGGGAAAGAAGTGGTGGGAACAGGGTTAATGACGATTAATGAGTTTCGTAATAAAATGGAGGAAGCTATTTTGAATCCTGACCAACCTTTTGGAGCAATTGATGATAGGAGTTACTCCTCAATACTCTCGAGTGTACTTACACAAGAAGAACTGAAAAAACTTGACCAGATACGAAATAAGTACGGCTATTGGAGTAAGCTAAAAGACTCTCTGGCCTTTCAACCTCAAACAGCAGAGGCTAGTGAAACGGACAAAGATTATGGTGCTTCGGTCGGTTATCCAGTGGGACATCCAAATCGATCAGATGGACGCACCATCAAGTTCAAAAAGCTTCCTCTTTCCCAAAACCTGCTGGAACTTGCCCGATCATCGGGAGAGTTTCTTGGCAAGATCGCGGCACTTAACGATCAAAAGGAACTTGACCGTGAGTTAATAGTAAAGAGGTTCGTAGAAGTCTATGGCTATGACAAGGCTCATAGCGAGAGTCTTGAATTCTGCGTCGCGAGTACAATGGGGAAACAATACTATCGATGGCCCAGGCGAACCCGGTAGTTTCGGGCCGAGAAGGGTCAATGGTCTATGGACGATGAAGGGATCTCAGAAACAGGAGCAGATCGGTACGTAAGACGAAAGTGTAAAAGGCTGGCTCGTGTATCGCTACGTAGGCGCGCGGGCAACCTGTCCAGAATTTTGTTACATGCGCTATCTCGAAAATCCACCAAATCCCTGGCTCACACATTCCGTTGAGTGGCTCGGCGAGCCGCCCGCGGCGCAGCTCGAAGTCTTTGAAGAGACTGAGACGCGTTCGATCATCAGCCACAACGACAGTCCTGACGTCGCATTTGATTATTCTGTCAACTGTTATCGCGGCTGCATTCACGGTTGTACTTACTGCTTCAGCCGCCCAACGCACGAATATCTCGGCTACGGCGCGGGCACTGATTTCGAGCGCAAGATCGTAGCGAAGGTGCGCGCGCCCGAACTGCTGCGCAAAGAATTGATGCGCGCGTCGTGGAAAGGCGACGAGATCGTTTTCTCGTTTACTTCCGATCCATACCTTCCGCTCGAAGCACATTACAAACTGACGCGAGGCTGTCTCGAAGTTTGTCTAGAGTTTCGCAATCCAGTCGGCATAGTCACAAAGTCAGCGCTGATTCGCCGCGACATTGACGTGCTCAGAGAACTCGCGCGCGAAACGAGTCTGGGTGTCTTCTTCACGATTCCATTTACCGATCGCGAAGCGGCGCGCGCGGTTGAGCCTTTCGCGCCTTTGCCGGACGCGCGTTTTCGCGCGATGGCGGACCTTGCGGACGCCGGCATCGAAGTGGGCATTGGCATCGCACCCGTCATTCCCGGTCTGACTACTGACATTCCGGAGTTGCTGAAGCGCGCAAAAGAAGCGGGCGCAACGAAAGCCTTTATGAGCATGCTGCGCTTGCCCGGAAGCGTCGCGCCTTACTTCGAGCAGCGACTGCGCGAGGACTTGCCGACAAAGGCGGATCGAATTCTGAATCGGATTCGCGACGCGCGGGAAGGGAAGCTGAACTCCGCTGTTTTCGGTGAACGCATGCGCGGCAAAGGACAATATTGGGAAGCGCAAAAGAAACTTTTTCAGGTTTATTGCGAGCGGCTGGGATTTAATCAACATCGAGTTGGCAGCCAGCGCCACGCGAAAGCGAACACGTTTCGCAGACCGTCGGCACAGGGTCTGTTGTTTAGTTGATGCAAGAGTCCGACGTGACAAGGGTTAACATCAACGCAAAGTGCGCTAAGGGAATTCGCAAAGTGCGCCAAGGGAATTCGCAAAGTAACGCAAAGATCCTTCGCGACCTTTGCGCAAAACTTTGCGACCTTTGCGTTAACTGCTCACTCGCCCCGGCGCTGCGCGTGATTTGGGGGCAGTAGCCCGACCGTCAGCGAGGGGCTCAGTTCGTCTTCGGTGCAGAAGCCCGACCGTGAGGGCGTAGTCGTGAAAAAGAAACCAAATCCCCTTCCCGCTCGTCTAAGCCTGTGAGTAAGATGTGTTAGCCCGCGCGGAAGCACGGGCGGGACGTAAGTTTTTGCCCCCCAGTATTTGATGCCTAACGTTTTTCTCTGTGAATCTTTGTGCTCCTTGTGTCTTTGTGGTGAACTTACTGAGAAGCAGAGGAACACTGAGGACACGCACAGTCGAGGGGTGCCTAAAGCGTGAACGTTACCGGCCGGCTCAAGCAAGCGTACATCGCCTCCCGCGTTGCGCACGATCATCCGCAAGCCATCTCGAAATTTGTAACCGTCGACGGCGCGAATCTTCACTTTGTCATCAAAGGCGCAGGCCGTCCCGTAGTTTTGATTCACGGCAATCCCGGTTCGTCTCAGGATTGGGCCAAACTGTATGACCCCCTCGCCGCACGCTACAAGGCCGTCGCTTTCGATCGTCCCGGCCACGGTCACAGCGATCGTCCGAATCATCGCGACGTCACCGTCGACGTTCAGGCGCGTCTGCTCTGCGCCGCGCTCGACGAGTTGCGCATCGAGCGACCGATTCTGGTTGGTCATTCATGGGGTGGCGCGCTCGCGCTCGTTTACGCGTTGCTCTATCCGCGCGACGTATCAGGCCTGGTGCTACTCGCGCCGGCAGTTTATGAAAGTGAAGATGGCCTTTCGTTCGTCTCCAAGCTTCCGGCGCTGCCGATCATCGGCGATATCCTGAACTTCATACTCAGTCCGTTGCTCGCGGCCTCCGTAGTCAGGGGTGATTTGAAGAAAGCCTTCGCACCCGATCCTGTCCCGCCGCATTATCTGCGCTCAGTACTTTCTGAATGGACCCGACCGAAGAAAGTGAAGTGGTACTCAGTCGATGACGCTCTGCTGAATCAGAGCTTGCCGGAATTCAGTGAACGCTATTCCGATATTCGCGTGCCGACGGCGATCGTAACCGGTGATTCAGATCTGATCGTTCCGGCAGAGGAGAACGCGCATCGTTTGCATGAGGCTTTGTCTAACTCTAAGTTGATCGTGTTGGACAAGACAGGCCACCAGATTCCCTTTACTCGTCCACAGGCCGTTGTTGATGCCGTGGATCAAGTGCTCGCCGCCGCCGATTAACTAGTCTCCGGTTAAGTGTCTGCTTCCCCACGCTGAAGGCGTGAGATGTAGTAGCCAGGGGCAACGCCCCTGGGCCATTAATGGAAAAATAATCGAAGCCCTGAAGGGGCGAAATAAATCTCCCGGTCGGGTTAGATGAGTCCACGCATTCCGCGCCGTTGGCTGCTTTGATTATTATGTGATTGAAGTCGGCGTCAGCTTGAAAGCGGACTCTCATACCTGACTCGTTAGCAGTTGTCGCCGCGCCTGCATCAGCTTTTCATAGAACTGAGGATCGGCATTCCGCGCTGCTTGTCGCAACGCTTCAAATTCGGTGTCGGCCTCTCGCAGGCAGGCGTCGATCTCGGTTTGATGGGCGAGGTAGTAGGCGACCGCTCCGTAGACCTGTTCCAGTGTGAGCACTGGGAAGCATTCGGCCACGATAGTCTCAGGCGACAACCCATCCAGGAAGGCGATAACAACCGAATCGAGCGATACTCGAGTGCCCGTGATCCAATACCCGCCATCGCGCTTCTCGACATATTGTGTTTCCATCATCACCCCTTCGGCTTCGCGCCTGTATTGTAAGCAGATTTCTTTCGATATGACAACGCATTTGCGAGTCCGCGGATCAACCACGTCGTTATCGCTCACGGTGCTGACTGCCCTTTGCCGCCTTTAGCTCATTGCTCAAACAACCCGCAATCCTCAATGCGAAATCGTTCCCGCCTTCAACTCCCTGCCTCCTGCCTCCTGCCTCCTGTTCTCCGACCCCTGACCTCTGACCCCCGCTCTCTGGCCCTTTGCCCTTAGCCCTTCGCTCTTTGGCCAAGGAATCCGCAATTCGCAATCCGCAATTCGAAATTCTACGCCTTTGCCCTTTGCTCCATGCCCTTCGCTCGAAAAATTCGCAATTCGCAATCCGAAATTCCACCGCCCTTGCCACACTTTTTGCTTGCAACCCAAAGCTCTTTTGTACTATCGTTCGCCCGCAATACTTCCCAAGGGGTAACGGGGTTCCCACTAACTCGATACTCGGAACCCGAAACTTGAAACTAACCGGTTGGTCCTCAGAACCTGCGACGACGCATTCCGACGGTGGCAGCCTTGAAAGATGTATAGGACTTGTTCTGGGTTCGACCGCGCTAGGTATCCTAAGATCACTTGATAGCTGTTCCCTCGGCGCGTGAGGTGCTTTGGGTGGTATCTGATTAAATTTTTCAAGAGAGGTAGGTGCAACATATGTGCCTTAAACACAAGTTAGCATTTCTATTCGTGCTCTGCTGCACATCTACGCTTGCTTATGGTCAGGATAGTATGATTACTCCTGATAAGACCAAGCTTGTAA